>WRAK01000005.1 GCA_009780235.1 Oscillospiraceae bacterium | reverse complement strand
GCAGATACAGGCCCGCGGCGATGCCCGCAGGCCCCGCGCCGATGACCACGGCTTTCTTGTCCGTCTTCAACGGAACCGGAGCCGTCTTGGCAAGAAGCGCGTCCATAGCCTTTTCCACCGCAACACGCTTTGCGCCGCGGATTTGGATGGGGCTTTCATAATCCATACGCGTACACTTGCTCTGGCAGGTATGCGCGCAGATCACGCTCGTAATCGCCGGTGCGGCGTTGTCGATGGCAATGACTTCCATCGCCTCGTCAAACTTCCCGTGACCGACCAAGCCCAAATACTCCGGCACCTGCTGTTCGATGGGGCAGCCGCCGTCTTTGCAAGGGGCTTTGAAGCAGTCAAACAAGCCCAATTTGCTGTCCGTCTTGCGGCACTCATATTCTCTGGCCGCCTTGCAGTACGGGGCCTCACTCGTCACGCCCTCGGCGAGAGCCGCAACTTTGGCCACGTCTACGGTATTGCCGACTTGCGCCATCAACGGTTCCAACATCTGCGCCATTTGGGTCAAACGCTCATAGCCACCCGGCTTAAGCAAAGTAGTCGCCACGGTGATGGGGAAAATCCCCGCCGCGAAAATGCGGTCAATATTCCCCGCGTCCGCCCCGCCGGAATAGCTGATGGGGAGCTTGCCGTCAAAGGCCTCGGACAGCCGCTTGGCGACCGTCAAAGTCAGCGGCAAGAGGCTTCGGCCGGACATGTACATCTCCTCACCCGGCAACTCACCGCGCTTCTGCTTCACGGGGAAAGTATTGGTCAGCTTCACACCGAATCCAAGCCCCAGCCCCGTTGCCGTCTCCTGCAACCGTCCGAGCATCGGCACGGCATCGGAGAATTGGAGATCGGCCTTGAAGTGATGGTCATCGAAAGTGAGATAGGTGTAACCCATTTCATCAAGCAGACCCCGTGCCGTCTCATAGCCGAGCAGGGTCGGGTTGCACTTGACGAAAGTTGTCAGCCCTTTCTCCCCGATGAGGTACCGTGCAATCCGTTCAATCTCCTCCGGCGGACAGCCGTGGAGCGTGGAAAGGCAGATAGACGTGCAGACTTTCGGCGAAATCTTTGCCAAATCGGCTTTCGTCAGCTTTTCAAAGGAATCAATGTTCGCCTCCAACCAGCCCATGCACTCGGCCCAGATAGGTGTCTGAGACGCATCTTTCAGCCCCTCGATATACCCGTCAATCTTGGGCGACTGAATCCCGGCGAGGTCATAGCCCACGCTCATGTTGAACACAAAGTCCCGCTCGGCAGAGAAGCCAAGCTCCGCCTGCAATACATGGCAAGCAAACCAGCCCTTGAGATATTCGTCAAAGGCCTCCTGCACGGTCAGTTCCGTGGACCACTCCACGTTGTAAGCCTCGTCCTGCGCATTGATGCAGGGACGCGGAATACAGGCTCTGAGCTCTTCCCCGTCCATCTTCTGGACGGTCTTGAGTTCCATGAACCGTGACCCCGCCAAATAGGCCGCCACAATATTCTGCGCGAGCTGAGAATGCGGCCCCGCCGCAGGACCGATAACCGTCCCCAATCGCTCGGAAAACCATTGCTTCGCCCCGTCGGCGGCGTAGAATTTGCCGCGGCGGATGCCGAAAATCGAACCCTGCTCGGCGAGTTCTTGTCTCGCCCATAGAATTAACTTGTCAAATGGGATGGGGTGCATAATGTGACCCATTTTGTCTCCTCCTTGTCTGTGTAGGGGGCGGCGTCCTCGACGCCCCGTGGTATTGCGTATTTGGTATACGGGGCGTCGAGGACGCCGCCCCCTACAAATCAATGCCGAGCAGTTATTCCGCCTCCAGCCTCTGCCAAAGCCCCTTCGCACAGCGTCTGCTCTCGGCGTAAATCTTCTCTTCGTCCACTTTCGTAAACCGGCGGTTCCAATATACGGTCTCGCCCGCAATAATCGTGCCGGAAACCATGGCACCGCTAAACCCAAAGGTCATATGCCCCGTGTAGTTCACGCTGTCGAGCGGTGTGTTGGGGGTGTACTCCACCACCACGAGGTCGGCGGCGCAGCCCGATGCAAGCCTGCCCGTCTGCGTCCCGAAATGCCGCCCCACGATGGTGCGGTTGCCCCGCAAAAGCAAATCCTGAATCTCCCCGCCCGTAGCAGACGGGTCGCCCGCCACGTGTTTGTGGATGATATTCGCCACTTTCAGCGATTCAAACATATCCTGCGTATAAGCGTCCGTCCCGAGACCGACCAAAACGCCCGCTTTCAAAATCTTCGGCACATTCGAGCACCCGACGGCATTGCCCATGTTCGATTCCGGGTTGTGGACAACCACAGTCCCCGTCTCGCCGAGCAAAGCAATCTCCTCGTCATCAATGTGGATGCAATGCACGGCGATGGACTTCTCGCCCAGTAGCCCGTGGTCATAGAACCGCTTGACAATCGGCTTGCCGTAGGTCGCCTTACAATGCGCCGCATCCGCAGGGCCCTCTGCGGTGTGGACGTGGAAACCCGCACCCAAAGCATGCCCCGCTTCGGCGACCCGATTCATCGTGTCCTCATTCACCGTAAAGGACGCATGGATACCGAACATGGCACTCAGCAAGGGGTTCCCCGAAGCCTGTACCGCTTTGATACAGCGGATATTCTCCTCCACCGACTGCTGAGACAGCTCCGCCCCGTTGCGGTCAGAGACCTCAAAGCAAAGGCTGGTACGCACACCGAGTTCCTGCGCAGGCGCAAGAATCTCGTCGAGAGAACCAAGCACGGCTCCCGTCCCGAAACTCGCATGGTGATCAAACAAAGTCGTCACACCAAAACGGATGCTCTCCATATAGGTGTGGTACGCACTATAACGGACATCTTCCAAGCTCAAAGCCCGGTCAACTTTCCACCAGAGATTCTCCAACACCTCATTAAAGTTATGGCTCACCTTCGCATTATTGAGGAACATTCCCCGCGCCATAGCACTATAAATATGCGTATGCGCGTTAGTAAGCCCCGGCATAATGACTTTCCCGCCAACATCCGTATACGCCGCATCAGGATAAGCCGCCCGAACCGCCGCAGTCTCACCCACATGAACAATCTTACCGCCCTCGTAGGCTACTGCTCCGTTTTGAATCACGCCCGTTGCGTCATCTAGGGTGATGACGATACCGTTTCCAAGAATTTTCATATGTTTCCTCCTGTTCGTTGTAGGGGCGGCCATTGGCCGCCTACATAGCTACGTCACATGGCTACATCTCCCAACCGTCCACCATCGGCAATCCGCGCTTGATAAACTGCCCCGCACCGGCCTCGCCGACAAACGCACCGTCTTTCGCCACGACTTTCCCGCGAGAGATGGTCAAAACAGGCACGCCCTTGACTTTCAGCCCCTCATAGGGCGTGTAGTCCACGTTTTCGTGCAGCTTCTCCCATGTGATAACGTCCTCCCGCTCAGGGTCAAACAGTACCACGTCCCCGTCACTACCGGGTTTGAGTACGCCCTTTTTCGGATACATCCCGAACAGCTTCGCGGGATTTGTCGCCGTGAGGTCAACGAACTGCTCCAAGGTCAACCGTCCCGCGCTCACGCCCTCGGAGAAAGTAATCGCCATCCGCGCCTCCACACCCGGTGCACCGCCGGGGGCTTTGGTGAAGTCGTCCTTGCCGAGCTGTTTTTCCTTGTTGTAGAAGAACGGACAGTGGTCGGTTCCCATGGTCTGAATCTCACCCGTCATGATGCCTTTCCACAACGCATCCTGATTTTCCTTGGCACGGAGCGGCGGACTCATGATAAACTTCAGCCCGTCAGGCCGAGCGTATGCCGTCTCGTCCAGCGTGATATACTGCGGGCAAGTCTCCGCAAAGAGATGTTTCTGCCCCCGTTCACGCCGACAGCGAATGAGGTCAAGCCCCAACGCACAGGTCAGATGCACGATGTAGAGCGGTGCGTCCCCCGCAAGGTGCGCCATCAGCGCAATACGGTGAATCGCATCCGCCTCCGCCTCCGCCGGACGGCTGAGCGGATGATACTCCGGCCCCAATTTGCCCTCACGAACGAACTTCGCACGCAGATAGTTGACCACCCCGTCATTCTCCGGGTGGACGCAAATCATCACGCCGAGCTGTGCTGTGCGCTCTAAGATGGCGAAGATGTCCTCATCCGGCAGTTTGCCGCCGTAGGTGGTGTATACCTTGTGACTGGTCACCCCCTCTGCAATCAAGGCCTCCAGTTCATCCAACACGGACACATCCACCTTGTCCGTACACCCGTGGACGCTGTAGTCGATGACAGTCTTGCCTTTCGCCATGTTTTGATAGTGCCGCACACGGTCTAAAATCGTCCACCCCGGCTCACCGAAGCCCATGTGGTCTACGATGGTAGTCGTCCCGCCGCAGGCGGCGGCTACCGTACCAGTATAGAAGTCATCCGTCGCCACCACAAAACCCAAGTCAAGGCTCATGTGCGTATGCACATCCACCCCGCCCGGCAGGACAAGTTGGCCTGCAGCATCAATAACCTCTTCTCCCGGCTTCGGCTCCAAAGAGGGCGCAATTTCAGCGATTACCTCTCCCTCAATCCGAACATCCGCAACCCCGGAGAACCCTTCGGCCACAACGTGGCCCTGTTTGATTAACATGGAAACACCTCCTGCCTTCCTTGTAGGGGCGACCGTCCTCGGTCGCCCGTGCTTCGTGTTACACGCGATAAAACATGCGGGCGACCGGGGACGGTCGCCCCTACATAATGCGCTAATTAACAATAACCGTCCCCGTCTTACCCGCAATCCCTTCTTTCGCCTTGCTCAGCATCGTGATAAGCGACCGCCGCTCCGGCCCGGAGGCAACGAATGCGAGTGCCGCCTGCACCTTGGGCAGCATAGACCCCGGTGCAAAATGCCCCTCGGCGATGTATTGCTTCGCCGTCTCTTGGTCTAACTGCTCCAACCACTTCTCATCCGGCTTGCCATAGTTGATGGCGACTTTCTCCACCGCCGTCAGGATAATCAGCGCGTCCGCGCCTATCATCTCGGCGAGCTTGGCTGATGCAAAGTCCTTATCCACCACAGCGGACGCGCCGTGCAGACTGTTGCCGTCTTTGCACACGGGAATCCCGCCGCCGCCGACGGCAATCGGAATCTGGCCCGCTTTGAGCAGGGCATCCACCGTGTCTTTCTCCACGATGTCAACAGGCTTCGGCGATGCCACCACACGGCGATAGCCGCGGCCCGCGTCCTCTTTCATCGTGTAGCCCTTCGCTTCCATCTCCTTGGCCTCAGCCTCGGAGTAGAACGCACCAATGGGCTTCGCCGGGTCTTTGAACGCCGGGTCATTTGCATCTACAACGGTCTGGCTCACGATAGTCGCCACGGGCTTGTTGATACCGCGATTGGCAAGCTCTTCCCGCAATGCGTTCTGCAAATCATACCCAATATACCCTTGGCTCATCGCCACGCAGACGCTCATGGGAATCGGCGGCGTCTTCGCCTCCGTCTTCCCTGCGGCTTCGAGAGCGAGGTTAATCATCCCCACCTGCGGCCCGTTGCCGTGGACGATGACGATTTCATGTCCCTCTTCGATGAGGTCAACGATAGCCTGTGCCGTACCCTTGACGGCCTCCATCTGCTCAACCAAATTGTCCCCCAGCGCATTCCCGCCGAGTGCGATTACAATTCTTTCTTGTTTCATGTTATATTCGTCCCTTCTGTGTATAGATGTAGGGGGCGGCGTCCTCGACGCCCCGTGTTTTAACCACGGACGGGGCGTCGAGGACGCCGCCCCCTACAAAATCAATTTATTTCATCCAACGCTGTGCGTTCTTGTTCGCGAGCATCTCCAGCACTTTTTGCGGATTCTCGCATTTTGCCATCATCATCATAGCCGCGATGATGTAGGGCTTGAAGCCTGCTTCCTTGTAGAGCGGCACACGGTAACGGTCAAACACAGAAGCGGAGACCTCGCCCTCTTTGCAGGAGACACCTGTGATGTCCGCCGGGAGGCAGTGCATGTACAGAGCCTTGCCGCCGTTTGTGAGTGCCATCAGCTCTTCGGTGCACTCCCAATCTTTGTGTTTTGCGTTCTGCGCCAGCAGCTCTTTTTCAAGCGCATTGATGCCGTCCATGTCGCCCTTGCCGTAGAGGTCGGTGCGCTTTTCCATGGCCGCAAACGGCGCCCAGCTCTTCGGGTACACGATGTCTGCGCCCTTGAACG
Organism: Oscillospiraceae bacterium; assembly: GCA_009780235.1. Lineage (GTDB taxonomy): Bacteria > Bacillota > Clostridia > Oscillospirales > Oscillospiraceae > WRAB01. The sequence goes on along the minus strand of WRAK01000005.1, from coordinate 90,283 downwards.
CCTCACACATGCTGTTGGTTTTCGTGAACTTGCCGCCGGTCGCCGCCGCGTTTTTCGCCGCGACTGCTTCGACATCGCCCATGATTTCGTAGCCCTCGGGATGTGCCAAGGTGACTTCCATGCCGAAGCGTGTCATCAAGCCGACAATACCTTGCGGTACGGACAAGGGCTTGCCGTAGGACGGGGAATACGCCCAAGTCATGGCCAGTTTCTTGCCCTTGAGGTTCTCCACGCCGCCGAAGTGGTGGATGATGTGCAACATGTCCGCCATGCTCTGGGTTGGGTGGTCAATGTCGCACTGGAGATTGACCAGCGTCGGACGCTGCTCTAAAACGCCCTCGTCATAGCCTTCCTGCACACTCTTGGACACTTCACGCATGTAGGTGTTACCCTTACCGATGTACATGTCGTCACGGATGCCGATGACGTCAGCCATGAAGCTGATCATGTTCGCCGTCTCACGCACGGTCTCACCGTGTGCGATTTGGCTCTTGCCCTCGTCCAAATCTTGGACGGCAAGACCCAGCATGTTGGCGGCGGATGAGAAAGAGAAGCGTGTCCGCGTGGAGTTGTCACGGAAGTTGGAGATGGCCAGACCGCTCTCGAAGATGCTGGTATCCACGTTGTTCTCACGCAGATGACGCAGGGCGTCCGCCACGGTGAACAGAGCGTCAATCTCTTGGTCTGTCTTCTCCCATGTGAGCAGGAAGTCATTGAGGTACATGTCGTCGAACTTGAGGCCGTTCAGTTTCTCGATAAAGGGCTTGATGTTTAGCATGGTTGTGTCTCCTTATATGTGTTTGTTTCTTTGTTCGCATAATTCCCCTCCCGCGGAGGGGTGGCAGGCAAAGCCTGACGGGGTGGTCACACGAGGGTATCTGTTGTAGGGGGCGGCGTCCTCGACGCCCCGCATTCCGCCACCGCAATACCACGGGGCGTCGGGGACGCCGCCCCCTACACAAAGGTCAAGGGCGACCACCCCACCGCCTGGCGGCGGCACCCCTCCAAGGAGGGGAATTTACCTACATCTCCGTATAAATCGTCGGCAGTGCCGCGTACACGGCTGCGCTCTGCACGAGGTCATCTTTCCACGTAATCTCGTCCGGCGCGTGTGCCTGACTCTCCGCACCCGGGCCGAAGCCGATGACGGGGATGTCATTCCGCCCCATAATGGACACGCCGTTGGTGGAGAATGTCCACTTATCCGTCAGCGGACGGCCTTTGCGGATTTTCATCGTGGATTCCGGCCCGACGCGCTCGGGGCCGTACATGTCAACAACGACTTTCTGCAAAGCCTTCGTCACCTTGTGGTCCTCCGGGATGACCCAAGTCGGGAAATAGCAGTCCACGGGGTACACGAGACCCGTAAAGGAGGGCGTATCGTACTTGTACATGGAGACTTTTACGTCATCGCCGTACTTCTTAACCATGGGCAGGTTGCGAATCTCTTCGAGGCAGCTCTCCCAAGTCTCACCCGCAGTCATGCGGCGGTCGAGGGACACCGAGCAGCCGTCGGCCACAGCGCAACGGCTGGGGGAAGAGTAGAAAATCTCACTTACCGTGATCGTACCGCGGCTGAGGAAGTTCGCCTCTTTCCATTGCGGATTGTACTTCTCGTCGAGCATCTTCACGAGACCTTTAATTTCGTTGGCGTCGGAAGCATCGTTCTCATTGAGCGAGCGGACGTTCTGCAAAATGTCGGCCATCTTATAAATCGCGTTATCGCCCCGCTCGGGTGCGGAGCCGTGGCAGGATACGCCGCGCACGTCGATGCGAATCTCCATCCGCCCGCGCTGACCGCGATAGATACCGCCGTCCGTCGGCTCGGTGGAGACTACAAACTCGGGACGAATGCCGAGCTCTTTGATGATGTACTCCCAGCAAAGACCGTCGCAGTCCTCTTCTTGAACCGTAGCGGTGACCAGAACGGTGTATTTGTCGTTCAACAGCCCCAAGTCTTTCATAATCTTGGCACCGTAGACCGCCGAGATGATGCCGCCTGCTTGGTCAGACACACCGCGGCCGCCGATGACTTCATCATCCTCCATGCCCTCGTAGGGGTCGAACGTCCAGTTGCCGAGCTCGCCCACACCGACGGTGTCAATATGGCCGTCAAATGCAATCAGGGTCTTACCCGTACCCATGTAGCCGAGGAGATTCCCCATGGGATCAATCTCCACTTTGTCAAAACCGAGCTTGCGCATTTCAGCCGCCGCGCACTCTACTTTCTCGCGCTCCCCGGCACTCTCGCCCGGAAACTTGGTCATCTCACGCAGGAACCGGGTCATGTCCGCCCGGTAGCCCTCCGCCGCCGCTAACACTTTCTGATAGTCCATCTGTCTCGTCACCTTTCCTTTGTTAGTTTTCTGCAATCTCTGCGTCTAAGTAATTATATAAGGTATATTTGGAGATGTCGTAAAATTTCGACACCCTATCCCCTGCTTTCTTAATCAAAAAGGCACCTTTGGCATCCAGATATTGAATCGCCCGCACCTTTTCTTCTTTTGTCATCACCGCCACCGGCTTGCCGATGTAGTCGCAGGACTTTTCAATCAGCCTGTCCAGCAAATCGTCCACGTTGGAGAAAATCATCTCCGTGTCCGTCGGGTCTGCCGCCTGGCCCTCCGCCGTTGCAATGAACTCGCTCAGCATTCCCGTGGCCTGATAGATGGCCGTGATGTCGTAGTTGATACAGAGCAGGGCCGCCAACCGCCCCTGCCTGTCCCGAATGAAAATGGAGGACGATTTCAGCACCCGCCCGTCCGATGTGCGGGTCTGATAGCCCAAGAGGTCTTTTACCCGCCCCGGTTCTTTGAGGGTTTCCAGTACGATTTCACTGGCACCGTCACCCGCTTTGCGCCCCGTGACGTGGCCGTTTTCGATGGCGCAGATGGTGCCGTCAAGGTCGCCCGTCAAATCGTGTACCGTCACCTCACACTGCGGCCCGAACTGGGCGGCAATCCCACGGGCAAGCTGTTCTAAAAATTGTCTCAGATGTCCGTTTTCCATGTTGTGTACCTATGTATCGGATGGTGGAGGAAACTTGCCCCACAAGTTTATCATACTGTTTCGCAGTTTTCAACTATTTTTTAGGGGAATCAAAAAATTTTTAGTTGGGGGGCGGAAAATGCACACAAGAACACAAAAAATACCAAGCACCCCACAAGACAAAGCCCTGCGGAGTGCTTGGATATAATAAGTTTATCAGGCTTTTAACCCGAAACGCTCAATGTGTTTAGAATAAGTCCAAAGAAGTCATCTGCGGAATCGCCAACCGTCAGTAAATAGGAAACGGTGGCATCATTGTTAAAGAACCAGAATTGATATCCACCTTCCTCTCTTGGGTTACGCACAACAATTCTGCCGAACATTTCCACCATTTCACCATCATCAGCCAACAGCACTTCTAACATTGCATCTTCGCCCAAGACTTCCAACATATCGGCTTCAATTGCTGCACCCATCAAAATCGCCGTTGCATTTTGACCTGTGTCCGGTACCGTATAAATGACCATCTTCGCAGAGCCAAGGTCACCACCACCTATGATTGTGGCATCCGCCGGGGCAGAAAAAGAAACATCAAAATAGGTAACAGTAACGACTTCCTCCGCAAACATAGGATCATCCTCTTGCGGAGCCACCGTTGCGGTCTCAGTAACATCGTCCGGCTCTGTAGGCTCCTCAGTCTCACCACCCCGGCAAGCTACCAAAGCAAACGCCATAAGTGCAATCAATAATAAAACCAATACCTTTTTCATTCTCTGGCCTTCTCCCTTAATTCATTTTTATTTAAATGTAATTTATATTACATCTTAGCTTTGTATTGTAGCACGGTCTCAAAATAATAACACCCCCCCTCGGAGGAATATCGGCTAACCGCCTACCGTAATGGCAACGCACGCTTGTGCTTGTCTCATTGTACGCCGCATAATACGACTTGTCAACCGAAAAACCGAACCGTTCCCCCTTTGGAAACGGCTTGGTTTTTTGCTTTTTCGCCTGTCCGCTCCCCTATAATAAGAACCACCCGCTAACGCCGTCAAAGGCAGCGAGCGGGCACCTCGGAGCCTTGTTGCTTCGCAATAGAGCTTGTCGGAGGCCGAGCTATGCGTATCATTTACATCGACACCCTGTTCCTCCTCAATCTCCTTGTCAACTACCTGCTCCTGTTGGCTACGGCAAAGATTGGGGCTGTACATATCTCCCGCCGACGGATTGGCTTGGGGGCGATTTTCGGGGCATCGTATGCCGTTGCTGCGGTGTTTCCCTTGTTTGGATTTCTGCTCACCGGACCGATGCGGGTGGTGTCCGGGGTCTCTATGGTGCTCTTGGTCTTTGGCGGCAAGCGGGGCGTTCTGCGGCTGTCGCTCATCTTCTTCGCCGTTTCCGCCGCATTCGGAGGGGCGATTTACGCCTTCGGACTGATGGCGGGCGGCCCGATTTATGACGGGCATCATGTGCTGCCGATTTCGCTGACGGTGCTGATAGCGGCGTTTGCGCTCTGCTATGGCGTACTGAGCCTGGTCTTCGCCCGGCTGGGACGTGACACGGGGACAAAGCCGGTACAAGTGGAGATTACGCGGCGGGAACGCTCCGCTGCGCTCACAGGACTGGTGGACACGGGCAATTCTCTGGTCGACCCCATCACAGGCGGAGCGGTTTTGGTGGCGGAAACAGAATCGGTATCGTCCCTCTTCGACCCGGCGGCAGCGGCCTTACTCAGCGGGCCGCTGGCAGACCAACCTGTGGAGCTTTTGCCGCAGCTCGGAGGCATCGGCCTCTACCTCCTCCCCTACACGGCAGTCGGAACACGGGGCGGTTTTTTACTGGCGTTTCGGCCGGACAGCGTGCGTATTGACGGCAAAGAAGTCCGCGGCACAGCCATCGCACTCTCGCCGAGCCGAGTATCTGACGGCGGGCGGTATTCAGCCCTGATTCCAATTAACAGATAAATGCGGCCTGCTTCGCAGGCAAATTAAAATTATGACTGCAGACGGCACAACAAATGTTCGTTGTTTTGTTAATTGAAAAAACCGGAGGTTTTTATCATGAAACTTAGTCCCGCACTCTATGTCAAACTTCAAACTCTACTGCATCGGCTCGGCCTCAAGCTGCCGGGGACGCTCATGTACATTGGCGGCAGCGAGACACTCCCGCCGCCGCTCTCGCGAGAGGAAGAAGCATTTTATATCAGCCGTCTGGCCTCAGGCGACCCGGACGTGGGGCAGGTGCTGATTGAGCGGAATCTGCGGCTGGTGGTCTATATCTCCCGACGGTTCGAGAATACGGGGATACATATTGAAGATTTAATCTCCATCGGCACCATCGGGCTCATCAAGGCGGTAGGGACGTTTCGGGCGGATAAGAATATCAAGCTGGCGACTTATGCCTCCCGCTGTATTGAGAATGAGATTTTGATGCACCTGCGTAAAACAAACAATCAAAAGACGGAAATCTCCTTCGACGAACCGATTAACACCGACTGGGACGGCAACGAACTGCTGCTCTCCGACTTGTTGGGAACGGATAACGATTCCGTCATGCGGGCTCTGGAAGAGGACGTTGACCGCACCTTGCTTCGGCAGGCTTTGGAGAAGCTCTCGGCGCGGGAGCGGGAGATTATTGTGATGCGCTTCGGGCTGGGCGGGATACAGGAAAAGACGCAGAAAGAAGTTGCGGACCGGATGGGAATTTCGCAGTCGTATATCAGCCGCTTAGAAAAACGGATTATTCAGCGGCTGGGACGGGAGATGAGCCGATTTATGTAGGGATTTATGGGTGTTGTTTGCCATCTGCCTCTCAATCCCGCACATCCTTCAACCAACGCCCCCGCGGAATCCGCCACAACACCGCCAAGCCCTTAAACAAATCCTCACTCCGCAACACCAAATACACCACCCAAATCGGCAAGCCGATCCACAGCCCCGCAGCTGCCCCCAGCGGCACCGCAATCAGCCACACGAATATGACGTCCACCAACATGGCAAACTTCGTATCCCCTCCGCCCCGCAGCGTCCCCAGTACGCCCACCAGAGCCACCGAGTGGAAGATGGTATTCACCGAAACCACATGCGTAATCTGCCGCGCGTAGGCCCGTGCAGTCTCGGATATCTCATAAAACCCGATCAGCGGCAAGCGCACCGCCTGAATCGCCGCAAACCCGGCGAGGCCGACGAGGACGCTCAACACCAGCATCCCGTTGGCATACCGTCTCGCCTCCCCCTGCGCTCCCGCGCCGATGCTGTTGCCCACAATCGTAGCCGCCGCACTGGCGAGGCCGAGGATGGCAACCCCCACAAACTGCACCAGAAGCGTAGCAATGGCGTTGGCGGCCACAAACTCCCGCCCCATCTGTCCTATGATGATGCCGATTGTAAAATTCGCCAAAGCCCAGCCAATCTCATTCACCATCACAGGCGAGGAGTGGACGGCAAAGCTCCGCCCCACCCCCACGCTGCGCCGAACCAAGTCCCGAAGCCGAAACGCAACTCGTTTCTCCACCCGAAAGAGATACACGGACAAAATCACAAACTCGATCACCCGCGCCGTACTCGTCGCAATCGCCGCCCCCGTCACCCCCAAAGCAGGCAGGCCGAAGTTGCCGAAGATGAGACCGTAGTTCAGCACTACACTCACCACAAGCGAAACAGATGACACCACCACGGCAATCTTCACCGTCCCCGTAGAGCGGAGCACGCCGATTACCGCCGTAGTGAACCCGAAGAAGAGGAATCCCACGGCCATAATCCGCAGATACCGCACGCCCTCGGCAATGACCTCGGGGTCGTCGATGATAATGCGCAGCACATGCTGCGGCACGAAAAACGCCAACCCCGCAAACACGAGCGTGACAACGGTCATCACACGGAACATGAACGCAATAATCTCCCGCACCCGCTGTTTATCGTCCCCGCCCCAATACTGGGCCGCAAGCACACCGCAGCCACCTGCCACACCGAACGATGTCACCATATACAAAAACGTAAACTTATTCGCCACCGCCACAGCTGAAAACTGCACCTCTCCCAACTGCCCCACCATAATCGTGTCAGCGGCAGTAACGCCGAAGTTGATTAAATTTTGCAAAGCCACAGGGATAGCAATCGCCCAAAGTTTTTGGCGGAAAGACATATCCCGCAGGACGGAAATTGCTCGAATCAAAATGTCACACTCCTTTGTTGCCGTGAGGCAACGGTGTATTTTACCATATTGACGGTGGAATCACAAGGGGTGAACGCATGTAGGGGCGGCCCCGCGTTTCGCATTTCACCGGCACTTGTAGGGCGCGATGTCCTCATCGCGCCGCGGCACCCCCTATGTGTTCAGCACACGGCGCGATGAGGACATCGCGCCCTACGGGGCGTTCGTTGTAGGGGGCGGCGTCCCCGACGCCCCGCATATACCCGAATCACGGAACGGGTAAATCCGTTCCCCACAAACCTCACTCCCACAGTTGACATTCCCTCGAAAAATTGATACATTTATAAATAGATAACATTTTAGGAGGGTACCACATGGGATTCATCAGAGCATTCACAGGCGCGCTGGGCGGTACATTCGCTGACCAGTGGAAAGATTTTCTCGTTCCAAGTCCGAACATCACCGCAACAACGGCAGTTTTCCCCGCAGTCCAGCGGGGCACGAACGCAGGCCGCGGCGCAAACACCAAAGGCTCAGAAAACATCATCACCAACGGCAGTAAGATAGTCGTCCCCGAGGGCACGGCACTCATCACGCTGCAGGACGGCGCGGTCACAGGCTTTGTCGCCGAGCCGGGCGGGTTTATTTACCAATCCGACGACCCGAACTCCCGCTCCATGTTCTCGGGCGACGGCATCTTGGCATCTACGCTGGGGACATCTTGGCAACGCTTCAAATTCGGCGGCATCCCCGGCTCGCAACAGCAAGCCTTCTACGTTAACCTCAGAGAAATCCCCAACAACCGCTTCGGCACGCAGGCAGAGATTTACTGGGATGACGCCTTTCTCGGCACACAGGTCGGCGCAATCACGCGGGGTACCTACACCCTAAAAATCGTTGACCCCATCCTCTTCGTTAAGAGCTTTATGCCCGCAAACTACTTACTCCCGAATGCACCCCTGTTCGATTTCGCGGACATGGACAACGCCGCAGGCTCGCAGCTGTTCAACGAGGTTGTCGGCAGTCTGTCCGCCGCGTTCTCGAACTACACGAACGACCCGAGCAAGGGCAACCGCATGGCCAGAATCCAAGGTGACCAAATCGGCTTTGCGCAAGCCATGTCGCAGGCAGTAGAAGATGCGTATCAATGGCGTACAGACCGCGGTCTTGTCATCGAAAAGGTCGCCATCCAAGCCATCGAATACGACGAGGACACAAGAGCATTGCTCAGCGACGTGAAAAAAGCCGATGCGCTCTCCGGCGCACGCGGCAACGCCTTTATGCAGCAGTCCGTGGCGCGTGGTATGCAGGCGGCGGGCGAGAACCCGGCAGGCGGCGGTGCCATGGGCATGGCCTTCATGGGCATGGGCGCAAACGCGGCCGCGGGAGCGATGGGCGGCCTGCAGCAACCTGTCCAACCCGTACAACCGGCACAGGAAGACCCCTTTGAAAGACTGCGGCAGATGAAAACCCTGCTCGACCAGGGCATCATCACCCAAGAGGATTTCGACAAGGCCAAAGACAAGGCGTTGGGGCTGTAAGTATGAATACAACAAACGATTCGCCTGAAATCAAAATCGTAGAGACAGGCTCGGAAGACGGTCAAAACAAATGTCCAAAATGCGGCGCGACCTGCATCGCGCTCAACACGGGCGCGGGCAGACTGCGGTGCAACTTCTGCCGCCATGAGTTCGAGCCGGAGCGAGCCATCGGACTGGACACAGACCTCAGCCAACTGGAGGGCAAAGTCGTCGGCTCCGGCACGCAGAACATCGCCGCTGATTCCGAGGACATCGTCACCCTCAAATGTGCCAGTTGCGGCGCAGAGGTAGTCATCGACACGAACGAATCCGCACAGGCGAGATGCCATTGGTGCCGCAACACGCTGTCGATTAACGGGCAAATCCCCAACGGAAGCATCCCGGACATGGTGCTGCCGTTCAGCGTCACACAGGACGAGGCACAAGCGGAAATCGAACAGTTCGTCAAGAAAAGACGCTTCTTCGCCCACCCCAAGTTCAAAGAAGAATTCTGCACGGACAATATCATGGGCGTCTACCTCCCCTATATGGTCGTGGGCATCAACTCCCAAGCGACTTTTGCCGGGCAGGGCGAACGTCTCATTCGCCGTTACACCGTCAGCACGGGCACAGGCAAAAACCGCAGAACCACGACCTATTACGATGCGGATTTGTACGATGTCGAGCGCAAATTCGACATGACCATTGACGGCCTCACCATCATCTCCAGCTCCGACAAACTGGACACGGACGCGGGCCGCACGAACAACATCATCAACGCAATCAAGCCGTTCGACAACGAGAATTGCGTAAAATGGAATGCAAACTACCTGCGCGGTTTCGCCTCCGAAAAAAGAGACACGAACATCGATGACCTGAAAGGCCCCGTCGTCACAAAGGCAAAAGACATCGCAAGACACAATGCCAATGACACCATCAAGCAGTACGACAGAGGCGTCCGCTGGTCGCAAGAGCAACTGGATATCAAAGGCCAGCAATGGAAAGCCGCCTATCTGCCGATTTGGCTCTACAGCTACCAGCAACTCCTCAGCGGCGGCAGACAGCTTTTGCACTATGTCGCAGTCAACGCCCGCACAAAGAAGACGATGGGCAGCGTTCCTGTCAACAAACCGAAGTTGCTCGGTTTTGCGGCCATTGCGCAAGTCATCGGCCTGCTCCTCGCCTTTTTGAGCCTGTTCTCCTTCGATGAGTACGGCGAGTTCGGCCTCATCTTTGCCCTGTCCGGTGTTGCGTACTATTTGTTCTTCTACCTGAAGTACCGCAACGTCAACGCGAGGTTCCAACACGAAAAAGATACCAAGACAAACGTCACCAATGTCCAACCGACCGACCGATTAGTCCGCCGCCTGAAAGGCCTCCGCAACGCCAGAATGCAAGGGGCAAACAATACCGGCGTGGACTACAAAGCCGGCGGCGGCATCCTCGGCGCGGTCAACACAAGCGACCTCTCGGGTACAATGTCGAGTTTGAAAGATAAGTTTAACGATTTGTAAAAGCGGAAGCGGCTGTCTATAGGCAGCCGCTTTTTTGCATTTACACGTATTCTCCCGTCCCCAACGGGAAACGCTAATACAAACGTAAGGCGGATGCCCTCGGCGCGCCGAGGCGGCGCGCCCTACGCTAAACCTCACAAAAGGAGCGTCTCCATGCCCTCAATCTGGACTACCACCGCAACTCATAAGCCCCGCCCGCCCCTCGCCGGCGACCGCACCGCCGATGTCCTCATCATCGGCGGCGGTATGGCGGGCATCCTCACCGCACACACGCTGACCGAGGCGGGCCTGCGCTGCATCGTCGTCGAGGCCAAAGCCGTCGGCGGGGGCACTACTGGGAACACTACAGCAAAAATCACCGCCCAACACGGCCTCATTTATGCTGACCTGATTAGGCGTTTCGGCCCCGAGACGGCACGGCAATACTACGAGGCCAACACTACCGCCATCCACCGCTACCGTACCCTCGCAGAGCAATTCCCCTGCGACTTGGAGACCAAAACAGCCCACATCTATGCCACAGACGACAGACGAAAACTCGACCGAGAAGCCGACACCTATCATAAACTCGGCATCCCCGGCAGATTTGTGGAATCCCCGCCCCTGCCTATCCCCACCGTCGGCGCACTCGCCATCGAAAACCAAGCCCAGTTCCACCCGCTCAAACTCCTGTACGCCCTCGCTGACGGGCTGGAAGTCTACGAACACACTTTTGTCCGCAAAATCAAAGGCCGCACCGCCCACACGGCGCAAGGGAAAATTACCGCCCGCCATATCATCCTCGCCACGCACTATCCGCTCGTCAACATCCCCGGCCTGTACGCCGTAAAGCTCTACCAACACCGCAGCTACGTCCTCGCATTGGAGGGCGCACCGCAACCGGACGGCATGTACCTCGATGAGCGCAAAACCGGCCTGTCATTCCGCACCTACGGCGACCTGCTCTTTGTCGGCGGCGGCAGTCACAGAACGGGCAAATCGGGCGGCGGCTATGCCGAGCCGGAGGCATTCGCCGCCAAAACCTACCCCGACGCGCGGGTCAAACATCGTTGGGCGACGCAGGACTGCATGAGCCTCGACAGCGTCCCCTACATCGGCCGCCACCAAGCGGGTGCGGGGCATCTCTACGTCGCCTCCGGTTTCAACAAATGGGGCATGACAGGTTCCATGGCCGCCGCCGGGGTGATTGCCGATTTGCTTGTCCACGGAGAGAGTGCGTACAAGGCCCTTTACAACCCCCGCCGTAACATCTTGTCCTGCCAACTCTTCGCCAACCTCGGCACCGCCGCGGCGCACCTCCTGTCCCTCGGCGGCCCGCGGTGTACGCACATGGGGTGTAAGCTGCATAAGAACACCACCGAAGGGTCATGGGATTGCGCCTGCCACGGCTCACGATTTGAAGAGGGCGGGCGGCTGATTTGTAATCCTGCTAAACGGAGGTTACGCCTGTAGGGACAGGCAAACACAATTCGCCCCTGCAAAACCCCACCAACCCAATGTAGGGACGCGCATTGCGCGTCCGCACGTTCCGGTTTGCACAATGCAAGAGTAAGAACGCGGACGGCCAATGGCCGCCCCTACAACGTCCGCCAAACCCCACCCCCACGGGGCGTCGAGGACGCCGCCCCCTACCCCCCTCTTCCATCCTGAGCCGCAGAAAAAAAACAAACCAACAAAAAACAGCGGAGCCTACAAAGGCTCCACCACTTTTTTCTTGCCCGTTTTCTCTTTCCCCTGTAACTCCGGCACAGGGGGCGCATCGTTTTTGGGGAATCTCTGTTTCTTATTACTCTCCGTCCCGTGCGGCTCCTTCGGGTCAGGGCGGCGCATACCTGCTTTTGCCATGTGCGGTCTCCTTGGTTTGGGATGGGTGTAGTATGCGAACAGGACGGGGTGTTTATGCGTGGGCGCAAAATAACCCGCTCCATACAGAGCGGGTTGACAAAAGGCTCATTTATGTTGTATAATAATGACACAGAGGGAAGCTGAGAGACGGCTTGCCTAAATGGTTTTAAAAAGGCAACCGCTTTACTCTTGTCCGGAGGAGCGGTTGTCTTTTATGTAAATGCAAACGTTGATAGTCAAGTTCGCAATGGCAATGGCTAATGCGATTACCTCATAAATTGACATATGCCTCCCCCCTTTCCGCCACAAACCGTGGGGTGGGATTCGGCAGACCGTCTCCGTTTTTGCTTCCCTCTATGTTGAACATCAGTCAATACCACAAGCGGCTTTTTGTAAAGCCGCTTGCGTTATTGATGTCCGTATCAGTGGTCCCCATGCAACACCTCATTTGACATTCCCACACAATATATGGTATTCTAAATCGTTAACAAACCCATACAAAAGGGGATGAGCTTTTGCAATTCACAAACCACAACTTCCTCCCGGTCATCATCGGCGGCGACATCTGCGCTTACAGTCTCGCCCGTGAATTTCATGAAGCGTACAACATGAAATCCACGGTCATTTCCATGTCCAAAGCGGGGCCGACGGCGAACAGTAAAATCATCGACAACGTCTACGTCGAAAACCTCGAACAACCCGACACCCTGCGCACCGCGCTGCTTGCCTTTGCGGAGAAACATACTGATAAAAAACTCCTCCTCATCGGCTGCGGGGACTGGTACGTCCGCGGCATCATCGAAAACCGTGCCGCCTTGGAGCCGTGCTACATCATCCCCTACATCAGCGAGGAGCTGATGAACCGTGTCACAATGAAAGACAAGTTCTACGAAATCTGCGAAGAACTTGCCATTGACTACCCCAAAACCTACGTCTACGAACGCGGGCAGGCCTTCCCCCTCCCGCTCCCCTTTGACTACCCCGTCATCGCAAAGCCCGCCAATAGTGCCATGTACCACTACGCAAACTTCCCCGGCAAGCGCAAAGTGTTCCGCTTCCATGCACCGGACAAGCTGGAAGAAATGCTGGGGCATCTCGGCGCGTCGAGCTATGACTATAAGTTCCTCATCCAAGACTGCATCCCCGGCGGGGACGAACATATGCGTGTCCTCACCTGCTACAGCGACCGCGCGGGCAAGGTACGTTTCATGTCCTTCGGCCACGCGCTCTTGGAAGAGCGCACGCCGGGCGCGGTGGGTAACCCCGTCGGCATCATCTGCGACAGCATGGATGCGGAAGTCATGGCGCAGGCCAAGCGGTTCTTGGAGCATGTCGGCTACGTCGGCTACTCCAACTTCGATTTGAAATACGACAGCAGAGACGGCAAACTCAAGTTCTTCGAAGTCAACATCAGATTAGGCCGCAGTCACTTCTACGTCACGGCGGGCGGACATAACGTCGCAACATATCTGGTAGAGGAGTATGTGAACGGCAAGGAGTTTACGGACTGCGTCATCGCAAGCACCGAACACCTCTACCTGAGCATCCCGAAATCCATCCTCTTCCGCTACATCACAGACGAAGCGACTAAGGCGAGAGTGCGACGGCTGATTCGGGAGAAAAAAGTCTCCCACCCGCTGAAATATAAAAAAGACCGCACCTTGAAACGCTGTCTCTACGTGGCGGCGGCGCAGTTCAACTATCATAAGAAATTTAAGCAGTACGGTGGCAGCAATGAGTAGGACAGCCGGGATACTGGGCGGCCTCGGCCCTGCGGCGACCGTGTATTTCATGGACATGCTCCTCCGCATGACCGCCGCCAAAACAGACCAAGAACATATAGACATGCTCGTCATGAGCCGCGCCACCACGCCCGACCGAACAGCGTATATTCTGGGGCAGTCCGACGATAACCCCCTCCCCGTCATGGTGGAGGATGCCCGTAGATTGGAACAAATGGGCGCGGACTTCATCGTCATCCCCTGTAACACGGCGCATTATTTCTACTCCGAAGTCCAATATGCGGTGACGGTTCCCGTCATCAACATCCTCGAAGTCACGGCGGACGCCGTAGCCGAGACGGTATCAGACCTGCGAAAAGTAGGCATCCTAGCCACGGAGGGCACCATCAGCGCGGGAGCCTATCAAACAGAACTCGCCAAGCGCGGGCTTGATTTCTGTATTCCCACGGCGGACGACCAAGATGTCATCACAGGCATTATCTACAAACAGGTCAAAGCGGGTCTCTCCGTCAATATCGAGGCTTTCACCGCCGTAGTCGGCCGCATGAGAGCCGCGGGGTGCGATGCCATAATTCTCGGCTGCACCGAGTTGTCCCTCATCAACCGAGACCACGGCCCATTCGGAGCCGATGTGTTCGATTCGTTGGAACTGTTGGCCAAAACAACCGTCCGACTAAGCGGAAAACCCTTAAAAGGAGTAACACTATGAGCGGATTTGCGGGCTATCTCCACACAAACGAAGCAAACAACGAGACGATAATCAAACAAATGACCGATCGCATCAAACACCGCGGCCCCGACGGCGAGGACTACTACACCGATGCCGCCATCTCGCTCGGCTTCCGCCGCCTTGCCATCATTGACCTCGAAACAGGCGGCCAGCCGATAAGCAATGAGGACGAGTGTCTCGTCATCGTCTGCAACGGCACGATTTACAACTACAAAGCCCTGCGGGAAGAACTGATTGCCCTCGGCCACACGTTCAAAACGCAATCCGACATCGAGGTCATCCTGCACGGCTATGAGCAGTTCGGCAAGGACGTACTCGGTCGTCTGCGGGGCGTGTTCGCTTTTGTCATCTGGAACAAAAATACCCGCACCCTATTCGGCGCGCGGGATTTATTCGGTATCAAGCCGTTTTACTACTACAAGTCCGGCGAGACATTCCTATTCGCCTCGGAAATCAAGGCGTTTCTGGACCACCCGCAGTTCACACCCGAACTGTTCGAGGAACACCTGCCCGAATATCTCTCCTTTGAATATCTCCCCACCCACGAAACCCTGTTCCGCAACGTGTTCCGCCTGCAAGGCGGCGAGTGCTTCACAATGCAAGGCGGCGATTTTCAACTCGAACAGTACGCCGAAGTCACGTTCAACATCGAAGACAGCGGCACCCTCGACAGTTGGGCGGACGCCATCTCCGAAACCGTCACCGAAGCCGTCAAAGCACACGAGGTCAGCGACGTGGAAGTCGGCTGTTTCCTCTCCAGCGGCGTGGACTCCAGCTACGTCGCAAACGAGATGCGCAAAAGCAGCGGCGACATCAAAACATTCAGCGTAGGCTACGCGGAGACAAAGTACAGCGAGCTGTCCTACGCCCAAACTTTCGCAGACACCATCGGCGTGGAAAACATCAGCAACACCGTAGGCGCAGAGGAGTTCTTCGGCAAGGCATCGGAGATTCAATACCTCATGGACGAACCCCTCCCCAACCCCTCCGCCGTGCCGCTCTATTTCCTGTCCCAAAACGCCGCCAAGCACGTCAAAGTCGTCCTCTCCGGCGAGGGTGCGGACGAATTGTTCGGGGGCTATCCGTTTTACTCGCAGAATCTGCGCTATGAGAACTACAAAAAAGTCCCCCTCCCCCTGCGCCGCATGGCGGCCGGGGTTGTGCGAGCCGTACCGAAAGCACCCGGCAAGCGATTCTTTACAAACGGCGCAAAGCCGCTCTACAAACGCTTCGTGCGCAACACCTACGTCTTCACCCCCGCCGAGCGGGAACGGATTTTGGCTAAACCAATCCCCGCCAAACCCCCGGAGTTCTACACCAAGCCTCTCTTCGACAAAACCGCTCACTTAGACGAGGTGAGCCAATCCCAATACGCCGACCTCTACACCTGGGCACGTTACGACATCCTTCTCAAAGCCGACCGTATGAGTATGGCGAGTTCGCTGGAACTCCGCACACCGTTCATGGACAACGAGGTGTTAAACCTCGCCATGCGGATTCCAAAACGCTTCCGCGTGACGAAAAACGACACCAAAATCGCCCTCCGCCGTGCCGCAGGCCGGGAATTACCCGCCGTAACGGCGAACAAGGAAAAACTCGGCTTCCCCGTACCCTTGTCCGACTGGCTCCGGCAGGACGCGTATTACAACATTGTGCGGGATGCGTTCCAATCGGAGACGGCGAAGCGGTATTTTAACACGGATGAGATTATGCGGCTGTTGAATGCGCATCGGGACAAGACGGCTTCGAATATGAAGAAGATTTGGTGTGTGTATTGCTTTTTGCTTTGGCATGAGCGGTTTTTGGGTTCGTAGGGGACGCTTGTCCCCAGCGTTCCGCCGGGGGGTGTTTGGGTTGGTTTGGTAGCTTGTGCGGTTATTGTTACTACGTTGGTTATGCCTGCCGGCGGCGTTCTTTTTGTTTCGCCAAAAAGAACCAAAAACGCGACTTATGGGCTGCGCCCCTAAGAACCCGCTGCGGGTATCTACGTCGGACAAAACGGCGCACTCATGCGGTATAGGTATTACGCGCCATGCACGCCTGATTATTACGTCGGCAACCCGCGATTACAGGCATCTGCGGGCAGACTGCCCGGATGTTCTCCCCCGCGCGCAGACGGGGTGGGGAACGACAAACAAAAAACAGACCGGATAACCTGTCCCGGTCTGTTTTTTCTGTTTCAATCTACTTCTTCGCCGCTACAGCCCTCAACGCACGCTCCACCAACACGTCTACGGTAAGCCCATACGCCTCCAGCACCGCCATGGCCTTGCCGGAACGTCCGAACTCGTCCTGTACGCCGTGGCGAATCACAGGCACGGGATACTGTGTACTCAGGCACTCGGCCACAGCGGCACCCAAGCCGCCGATGACATTGTGCTCCTCCGTGACCACAACGGCCCCGGTTTTCTTCGCCGCTTCGACCAGCAAAGCCTCATCCAGCGGCTTAATGGTGTGCATATCAATCACCTGCGCAGAGACACCCTGTTCGGCCAAAATCTTAGCCGCTTGCAAAGTCATCTGTACGTGCATCCCGCAGGCTACGATGGTCACATCCGTGCCGTCCCTCAGGACAACGCCTTTGCCGATTTCAAACTTGTAGTGCGGGAATGTGTCCGTCACCGTCTCCACCGGTAGCCGCCCGAGGCGCATGTATGCGGGGCCGTCATAGGCGACGAGTGCCTTGACCGCCTCCCGCATCTCGTTTGCGTCACAGGGGCAGAGGACTGTCATCCCGGGCAACACGCGCATAAGCGAAAAGTCTTCCGCACACTGGTGTGTGGCTCCGTCCTCGCCGACGGACAGGCCGCCGTGGGAACCGATGACTTTCACGTTGAGTTCGGGATAACAAATCGAGTTGCGCACCTGCTCCCAAGCCCGCCCTGCGGCGAACATGGCAAAGGTGTTGACAAAAGGCTTCTTCCCGCAGGCCGCCATGCCCGCCGCCACGCTTGTCATGTTACACTCGGCGATGCCCATGTTAAAAAACCGCTCCGGCACGGCGTCGGAAAAGAACTTTGTCATCGTCGTCTTTGAGAGGTCCGCATCCAGCACCACGATGTCGGGGTCTGTCTTGCCCAGCTCTGCTATCGCACGGCCATAGGCCTCTCTGGTCGCCATTTTCTCAGCCATCTCTACGCCTCCAATCTCGCAAGGGCGGCTTCAAGCTCTGCCCGTGCAGTTTCATATGCCTCGTCTCCCGGTGCCTTGCCGTGCCAGTCGGCGACGTCTTCCATGTAGGAGACACCCTTGCCTTTTACCGTCTTGGCCAGAATAACCGCAGGAGAACCTTTCGTCTCCGATGCTTCTTTGAACGCCGCACGGAGCGAGTCAAAGTCATGCCCGTCCGCCTTGATTACGTGCCAGCCGAAGGCCGCAAACTTCGCGTCAATCGGCTCCACGGGCATGACCTCAGCCGTCGGGCCGTCGATTTGCAGACCGTTCACGTCCACGATGGCCGTGAGGTTGTCGAGCTTGTACTTGGAGGCCGCCATGGAGGCCTCCCAGACCTGCCCCTCGCCCAGCTCACCGTCGCCGAGAAGCGCGTAGACCCGATAGTCCTTTCCGTCCAGCTTGCCCGCCATCGCCATACCGACAGCGGCAGATATCCCCTGCCCCAAAGAGCCTGTGGACATGTCAACACCTTTTACGTGCCGCATCTCCGCATGGCCGGACATGTGTCCCTCCACGCTGCGGAACAGATTCAAATCCGCCGTGGGGAAAAAGCCCCGCAGAGCCAGAATCGGATACAGGGCCGGTGTGCAATGCCCCTTGGAGAGTACGAACCGATCCCGGTTTGGGTCGGCGGGATTCTGCGGGTCAACCCGCATAACCTCCCCGTATAACGTGGCCAAAATATCCATCGCAGACAAGGAGCCGCCGATATGACCCGAAGCCGCCGTGTACACAGCCTCCATCGCCAGCAGACGCCCCTTTGCCGCTAAGACGGCCAATGGTTTGTTGTGTTGCATCCGTGTTACCTCCATCGCTTCATAGATTTATATCACAGGGCAATCAGATAACCCCAAAATATTTCAATGCCTTGTAGATTCCGTCCGCATCCACGCTGTCCGTCACGTGGTCGGCGGCGTCTTTCACCGCCTGCGCCGCATTCCCCATCGCCACACCCAACCCGACATGGCGCAGCATGGAAATGTCGTTATGTCCGTCTCCAAACGCCATCGCCTCCGCGGGGTCTATACCGTAGTGGCCGAGTACCGCCGCAACGCCGACATCCTTGCCGCCGTCTGCGGGGATGATATCCGTGAACAGCGGAACCCAGCGCACAGCTTTACTGCCGGGCATAATTCGCATCACAGGCTCTTCCACCTCGACATCACCGAAGAGCAAAAGCTCAAACACATCCTGACCCAAACAGGTCTCGGGCGGCCTGATCGGGAACCGCGGGACATCAATCAGCTCCAAGGCCGCATCAATAAGCGGGTCTTCCATGTTGACAAAAATCTCATGCTCCGTCTGGAACATCACGGGATTACGCGCCGTCTCCAAATGCCGCACCAGAGCCGCAATATCCGTCTTCGGTATGGGATGGCGGCGAATGACCTCTTTGCCCTTATAACAAAACTGCCCGTTGGCCGTGAGGTGCGCATCGAACGGAATCGCATTCACCATCGGATTGAGCAGCAGCAAATGATGCCGCCCCGTGGCCAGAAACAGCTTCACACCCTGCTCTTTTGCAATCCGCAGAGCCTCCAACGTGCTGTCGGACACGCTATGGCCGTTCAGACTGGTCAAGGTGCCGTCCATATCAAAAAAAATCGCCTTGCAAGGCATAAACTACCCCTCCTCAAAGCCGGACGCAATCAGTCCCGCCAAAGCATCCACCGCTGTACGTTCATCATCGCCCTCAGCTGAAATCTCCACCATCGTCCCCCGCGTCAGAGCCATCGACAGCACAAATATGACAGACTTCGCCGGAGCCGAGGTCACTACCTCCCCCGCGGCATCGAGCTTAGAGAGCGTAATCTCGGAGGAAAACTGACCCGCCAGCGACACAATCGCCGCCGCAGGCCGTGCGTGCAGACCTGTTTGGTTTGTGATTGTCACTCGTCTTGTGTGCATTGCATTACTCCCGGATGACTATGCAAACATCGCATCTTGCTGACGCCGAAGCCGAAGCATAAGCGAGTTCTCATCCAATTCCACGTCGTCATAAGTAATCAGCTCGCCCCGCTTCACGTCACGGCGCATTTTCGTGGCCTTATTCACGAGACCCATGGGCAAAACGCGCTTCGCCTTGGCCTCCTCTGCGGAGATGAACGTACCCCGAATCGTAAACCCGCCGATACCGTCCAGCGTATCACCCGCTTTGAGGTCAATCTTCGCCACAGTCCCCGTCTCCGCCACCAAACCCGCACGGGGTACAATAGTAGGTTCGCCCTCAATACAGGCACGGGCCACAGACAACGGCGTCTCCAAACTACAGAGATGATACGGCCGGTACAGGCAGAAATTCGGCCCCTCGCCCATGCAGAGATAGCTCAGCTCGTGCTTGATATCCGGTTGGTCGGTGGTGAAAATCAAAAACACGCCGGGTGCTACCCCGTCAATATACTCTACAACGCCGTATTTGTCAAGGATTCCGCCCCGTCCTTCGCGCTTGAGACTGAGCAAGTCCGGCAAGTCTTTCACGCCGCCTGCGGCTCCGTGTGCGCCCATGACATCGGGCACAAAACCCGTAGCGTTCGCCATCGCCGTCATCTCGACCATCGTTTTCGTGCCGTCCTTGAACGAGCAAAGCATCTTCGCACTCACCCCGCGGCGATTCGCCTCCTCTGCCACGGTGTCGGGATTGCAGTCGTAGTCAATCTTGTTGTTCTTCCCCTTGCCGATTGCGCGGACTTCAAATCCGAGCGCCATCGCAAAGTCATAGAGTTCCATCACCGCTCCCGGCTCATCCCCCGCCGACCCTGTATAGACCACGCCCGCATCCGTCGCCATTCTGTAGAGGATGTGGCCGATGCAGACATCTGTCTCCACGTTGAGCATAACGATATGCTTCTTATGGTCAATGGCATCAACCGCCACCTTCGCCCCCACTTCGGGTTCACCCGTAGCATCTACAACACATCGGACGGCGGCGCATTTGGTTGCGAGTTCGTTGTTCGTTGAAATTACAAATTTGCCGTCCGCTAAGAGACGGCCGCCCTCTTCCACAGTCTCGGCATGAGCGAAGTCCCTGCCCTCGGTCAGCCCTGCGTTCGTGTAGGCAAGCCGTGCCTTATCGAGCACAACGTCCGTCAGCACGGCGGGCTTCATGCCCTGCATAGACATCATTTGTCCCACCATGCCCCGCCCCATCTGTCCGGCACCGACGATGCCGACGAATATAGGCGCGCCGTCTTGTTCTAATTGTGCAAGCTTATAGTTTAGTCCCAGCATTGTTTGATACCTCGTTTGTGTTTGGATATATGGCTGTTCGCCCCTCGCAGGATACGATACCCTCGGCGCACCATATCCCCTCATCTGCACAATATACGTTTTTTGCAGAACGTAATGTCCCCCGCTTTTGGGTATGAGGATATTATATAGGAATGCAAACAGAACCGTCAATGGGTGTTAATTGTTAGACAAGCGGAGGTGCTCCGTGTACCCCCCAAAAATGATGGTCCGCAAAAAAGTGAACCATCGTGAAGTCGGCGGAATCGGAGCAAAAACAGCCGGTTATTACTGCTTTTCAGGCTTCAAAACACAAACTGCACAAGCAACATATAACTTACTGTTCCCGCAGCGATGGACAGTAAGGTGTTCTTTTTCCAAATATGCAATGCCGCTACCACAAGGATGCCAATCGCCTCCGGTATGCCGTGCGGGGCTGCTGCAAATGAAATATAACGCAAACAGTAGACAACTAAAAGGCTGATTGCCGCCGGAGGCAGTAGTTTTCCCAAATAATGCACATAGTGCGGTGCCGCTGCCGCGCTTCGAAATAATACAAAGGGCAAAAACCGCGTGATTGCCGTACCCAAAGCAAGGATTGCGATTATAATAAGAGCCTGCACCGTAGTCGGCATCAATTATCCACCCCCTGATACTAATTTTCGATAGAAACTTATCGAAAATATGCCTGCTTTGCAGGCCGGTTTTGCGCAAAAAACGCGCAAAACACGTCTATATGAGTTCTTCTAAAGCATATCTTTTGAGATATTTTAAGAAGAGCCGGTACGAGCAAGCCGCGTTCGGAATATGGTCAAACACGCAACAATCAAAACCATTGCGGGGATGATGAAATTGTCCACACCGAAAATGAATAAGCTGACCGCTGAGGCTCCAAGGCCAATCAGAGCCGGAGAATGCTTTTTCTGCGCGCGCCATTGATTTAAAAATATGACCACAAAAAAAGCGGTCATCACAAAATCTATGCCGTAAGTATCGAATGTCAAAAGCGGTCCGATCAGTCCGCCGGCAATGCTGCCCAGCACCCAATAACTTTGATGGAGCAAGGTGACGGCAAGCATAAATGCCCGCTTGTCCACATTTGGCGGCGGCTCGGTTGAACAGAGAACGGAAAAGGTCTCATCGCACATGCCAAAGATGAGATAGGGTTTTATTTTGCCCGTTCCGCTGAACTTTTCTAACATGGATATGCCGTAAAACAAGTGACGGGCGTTGACAGAGAGCGCAATCAAAAACGCATACAAAGGGTCAAAGACGGACGTAAGCAGGCTGATGCCCACAAATTGCAGGGCACCCGCGAAAACGACGACGCTGGTCAGCAAAATCCAAGGCCAACCAAATCCCCTGCCGCTCATTAATATGCCGTATGCGATGCCCAAAAAGAGAAAACCGGTCAGTACGGGTATGGTATGGGGAAATGCCGCCCTTATGGCGGCCGGCAGTTTTTTCAGCAACGTAATTTCTCCCCTTTCAACCCGCTTTCTATGATTGCAACAGATTGCAACGCCCCCCTGCAGGCATATGGATAATGCGCAGACTACACTTCTCCGGGGTCAGGGTCGGAATCCAATGTGATAAAGTAGTCGTAAAACGGCATCAAAAATTGATAGCCCTTGACAAGGCGGTCTGCCAATTCAGGAGAAAACAGTTCCTCTCCGTTTTGCTGCTGATGGATGAGTGAAAAGGATTTCCTGTTATACCAAGCGGCCGTTTCGGGAGACGGAGCCTCTTTTTTACGCTTGTATTCATCCCCGTCAAGGATAAACTCGTCCTGTTTCTCCAGCGGGGCGATGAACTGCTCAAACTTCTTGGGAGCACGGTCAATACGCGCCCTGAGTTTTGCCATCGTTATCGGCCTTGCCTGATAATATCCCAAACCATAACTCCAATTTTCGGGAGACAACTCAAACCAGAACACCGGCACAGACGTCCACGCCTCGCCGGGCCTTTCGATGGAAAACCATAAATTGCACCTGTACGGTTCTCCGTCGCGCACACGCCGTGCGTCCTTGTAAATACGCGAAGTCTTATGGATAAAACCGTGGTCGCCGTAATCTGCCGTGATTCGCTCGAACACCTCTCTGCCCAAGGCTTTCATTGGGTCTTGGAACTCTTGTTTGAACACATTTTTGTTTGCTTCAAACCAATCTTTCCGATTGTTCAGGCGGAGATTCCACATAAAATCAATCGTATGGGACGTAAAACCGTGAAACATGCTATCCTCTCTTTCTGGTTGCATTCGCACATTGCAAATAAAGAAAATGCTGCAGACCGACCGACCCAACGCAAGCTATTGCACCGGGAATGATACTGCCAATCATTATACAGCAAAGATGCCAATTAAACAATAAAACCTCTCTAATATCATGACGCAAAGGGGGGGGGGTATGCAAATGGCTTGCCATTTGCTGCTGCTTGTTGGGATTCCCCAAACCTGACACATCGGGATAAGTTTCCCCAAGGTAAGTGGCGGCCTGCGACCTTGTTTTGGGCGGGAAAGTGGTGTATAATTGGAGAGGAAAGTTAGCGAACAGTTTTTATCTAAATGTGAATTCTGAGAGGTTACTTGGATTATGGGTTAAATGGAGGATTTTCTTTTGATTGGGTTTATTAAAAAATATTGGAAAGCGTTAATTGTATTTTTTGTAATCGGTGTAATAGTAATCCCGATTTGCATTTCTCTAATGTTTCAGATAAATGCCCCATTTGGTTTTTTGGCTGCGGAGTGGGGGGCTAGTGATGCTCTTGCGTTTTATAGTGTTCTATTGGGTGCCGGAGTGGCGGTTTGGGGTGTATTTTTATCAATTCGGTACGCTCAGGAGAGCTACCGTGAAGATGTAAGAAATCGGGTTTTGCCATTTTTTACGATGGATCGCCTGTTAGTTAGAGCAAGAGGTTTTGGTTTAGCGGACTTATTACCGCAGGAGTCTCCTATAAATGAGAACGGCAAATATTATGAGGAATATAGTGTTCAAGAGTTTTATTTTACTATAGATGGTCAAAACATTTCGGTTCGTTCAAGTTGGACTGATGAGCAAAAAAGCACAATCAGCAACTGTGGTGTAGAGGTACAAAGAAATGACCAAAGCGGTACATGGGGGTGGCTGTTTGCCGATTTTATGCACATTCCGATAAAGCTAAAAAATATTGGATTGGGGTCGGCAGTTAATTTTCACATTGAAGTTAATCCAATAAATAATAAGGGATGCTTTTCAAGAGGCTTTACTATAATGCCGTCGCAAGAAGCCAAGTTTTATATTTACATTGAAAAATTTAACGAAAATGTCGGTAGAAAATACGAAATTATTTTGAACTATTATGATATTTATAATAATCAATATGAACAAGTGTATCCATTTGAAATCAAAGACAATATTCGTTTTGAAATAGACTTATCAGGTTTACAAAAGCGGGTTAAAATGGGCAATCATAGTAACGGAACCCATTAGTTTCCGTATCGTACAATATAAGATATTATCTAGCGTTGTCAAGGTCGGGTCACATTTTTGCACAGACCACAAAAATCTCCACCCTACTTCGAGAGCGAGCAGGGGCAGAGAGTGTAAACGGTCACAGACCACCCGAAAGGGCGTAAATCCCCGACATTTAGAGACAAATGTCAGGGATTTATTGTATTCATCATAATAAAACAACAAACCCGAACGCCTCACCGATAAAGATGGGGTTCGGATTTGTTTTTGGTGGCGGAGAAGGGGGGATTTGAACCCCCGCCCGGCTCAACACCGGCTACTCCCTTAGCAGGGGAGCCCCTTCGGCCACTTGGGTACTTCTCCACGTCTATTAACTTTGACTTTCGCCCTTGACCGTCCCGAAGCAGATGGGTCTTCGCCCGCTTCGGAAAACGAACGACAGGGTTGCGTAATGCAGTTCTCGGCAAAGGGCAAAACCCATCGTCGAAAACGGAATGTAGCAACCCCGGTAGTGAGCTGGTGCGCGAGGGGGGATTCGAACCCCCACGTCCTTGCGAACACTGGCACCTGAAGCCAGCGAGTCTACCAATTCCACCACTCGCGCCCGGGTGGGTCGGTCAACGAAAGCTATAGTACCATCATTCGACCAAAATGTCAATACAAAATCGCGTCCAAAACCTAAAGCCCTTCGTCTCCCCGTCCTTTTCGCTTTAGTGAAAAGCTTTTTGCTCTTGACCTTAACCCCGCCGAAGGCCAGAGGGAAGGTCGAAGGGGGACTAAGTCCCCCTTCGAAAGCGCATCGTGAGCGAAGCGAACTTATACATTTTCCGCAGAAAATGTATGCGCCTGGTTAGCCGCGTTCACTCAAATACGTCTGCACACGGCTCTGAATAATCCGCACCGTCTCTTGGATGCTCCGATCCCCTGCGAAAAACGGCAGGAGTTCTTCATTAATCAGCACAAGCACCGTCGAGTCCCGCATGGCGAGCAAATCTGCTTGGTTCAGCAAGGCCATGACCTGGTCCACCTGCGCCTGTGTGGCGGGTGCCTCCCCGGCCATCCAACTACCCATCTCCTCGTCTTCAATAGTCTCCCGCTGATCCACCATGGCGGCCTGCATCTGCTCTTCTAAAATGGTGCGGTTCGTGGCAAAGCCAAGCACATTATCCCGCTGCCAACCTTCGGTCAGCATGGTGCGTACGAAACTCCAAGCGGCCTCCTGATGCCGGCTGTTGGCAGAAATTCCCATCATAGACTGCGGTACAACCGCACTACCGATACCGTATTCACTGGGGTAGCCCTTGAACGTAATCGGCCCGCCGAACTGCTCTTCTATAAATCCGATGTTAAAGCCCCACAAAACCTGCTCCGAGAGCATCACCGCGGCAAATGGGTCATCCCACCCGCCCGGCAGCTCGCCGA
Source organism: Oscillospiraceae bacterium (assembly GCA_009780235.1). Classification (GTDB taxonomy): domain Bacteria; phylum Bacillota; class Clostridia; order Oscillospirales; family Oscillospiraceae; genus WRAB01. The sequence goes on along the minus strand of WRAK01000005.1, from coordinate 64,522 downwards.
TGGGCGGTGCAATGTCGATAAACGCAGGCTCAATCATTGGCATCGGCACAGGCCGTGTCCAGTCACCGGGACTGCTTCCCTCGCCGCCCCAGACGTCTGCATCCGTCGGCAAGGTCTGCGCAAAGGCTAAATACTCCGTAAACAGCGGGCTGTCAAAATTGGCCAACCCCGTCTCACGGTCAACAAACAGCCCCAAGTTTACACCCAACACGCTGTTCAAGAACCCCTGACGTGTAACGAAGCGGTCAAACACCGTGCTGTCCGCAGGCAAAGCATCAACTGCGGCTAAAAACTCCTGCATCGTCCAACCCATATTCGGGCCGACTTGGTCGGCTCTGCCGACCAGCGTTTGAACGTTAAACTGCGCCATGACCGTGTAAAGCGTCCCGTCAACGGCGAGCAAATCCTTGACAGGATCCAAGAAGTCGCTCCGATTCAGCTCGCTGTCGGCATCAATGAGTGCGCCGATATCGGCGAGGAAACCGCGGCGGGCGTACTGCTCAAAGGGCAAATCACGGCCGAAATCTAAGATATCAGGCGCATTTCCCGTGATGATATCCGTGTTCAGACGGCGAATCGCCTCAGTCTGGTCCATCGCCATCCAATCGCCGTACTCGACGACGCGAATGCGGTGCGTCGCACTCCGCCGATTGAACTCCGCAATCTCCTGCCGGATATCCCAATCGATAAATATCCCGCCGTAAATAAGTTCAATTCGCTCTACTATATTGGAAGCGTCCTGCTTGACGAGCCGCACCAAGGTCGTCTGCTGCTGTGCGCTCTCGTCGCCGAAATTTTCTTCAAAATAGAAGATATCTCCTGCATCCGAAACGGCGAAAACCGGCGGAATTTGCAAATCTAAATCCGCCCACTCCAAAAGCCGCGTGGCGTGTCTCGTACTGAGGTCAAAACCAAACAGACCCGTATTGTTCCCGACATACAGTTCATATTCCGTGCCGGTCACAGCCGTTTGGAAATCCGCCGCCAGTACAGGCTCGCCCCCGTCTTGGAGTTCACCCGTAGAGAGGTCAAAATACCAAGCGGATTTCTGCTCCTCCTCTACATCCCAAGTGGACACCAGTACGCTACCGTCCGGCAGGGCCAACATGCTCTGCACATCCTGCCAACCCTCGGTGAACTCCGCCTCTAAAGTCCAGTTGGATGAAAGGACATACAGCGTCTCCCAAGTGGAGAGCAGCACGCGGCCGTCCGCCAGGGCCTGTATCCGATTGACCCCAAGCCCCATCCCCTCTACAATGGGCAGAATCTGCGAGAGATCTTCCTCTCGTTCAATAATCCCGTCGGAACCGAAAGCTATGAGGTCGAATTTTTGCTCAAATTCCCAATCGTCCCCCTCACTAATGTGACTGGTCTCCTCAATAATCGCCAAAAGCCCGCCGTCCGGCCGAACGGCTGCGGCAGTAATGCCTTGAGATATCTGCTCAAAACGTCCGTCTTCTTCGTTCGCCTCTCCTCTTCCGATCCAGAATCTGGTGAACCCCGACCCGTCAGTTTGCACGGTAGCAACGGTCGGAGCCATCCCACCCTGCGCGGTCTCTGTGCTGTAGTTGATAAACAAGGTCTCCCCGGAAATGCCAAGCAGCCTCGGCCAGCGGCCCGGGATAGAAAGGTCAATAAACTCCCGCACAAAAACATAGCCCTCGTCCCGCAATGAGCTTAAAGATGCCCCGCCGATGCCGTCCGCCGGGTCAAGCGTCTGCCGTCCGCCCCCGCCGCCGCATGCGGCCAGCGACAGCATCAGGCACAGAGCCAATAAGAATGCCATACCACGTTTCATGTTCTGTCTCATATCTCTTCCTCACTTTCCCGGACTTGCCGGATAATATCGTCCACGTCAAATGATACATCTTCTCCGGACTGCGGATGCGTTTCCTGCCAGATGGCCTCCCGCTTCCGTTCCCGTCTTGCATCGGCTCGCCTGTAAACCCCGCGGAAGAACCGCCACTTACGCCGCCGCCAGAGCCGCACAAGCACCGTCACCGCCGTGATAACGGGATAGACCAAAAGCAGCAACATCAGCACCAAGGTCAAAGCCGCAAAGTCCTCCGCCATGCGGGCCGCGTTCTCCCAATACGGCAACCGCAGCCCCGTCCGATACATAGAACGCTGCCCGAAATCCCGCGCCACACTCAGCAGAGAGAAAACCCGATAGCGGTCGGTGTTGTTCACGAGCACGAAATCGCCCTCCTCCATATCGGCACCGTCCAAGGCGTTCTCAAACATTTCTTCCGCAATCCCGGAGATGGGATTCGGCAGCACCGCCTCAATCGCCGTAATCGGCGGCATCCCCTCCATGGCATCGTAGTAGAGGAACATGTGCGGGGTATCACCCGATGCCGCTCGGCTGGCAAAGTCACCATTCTGCCGATAGACGCCGGAGATGAGATGCGTCCTGCCGCCGATGATAAGCTCCATCCCCGCCACATCGGTCGCGCCGAAGAGCCACCAGGCCACGGTTTCATCAATCAGCACAAGGTCTCGGTTGATGCTCTCCACAGGCAGCATTGACCCGCTTACTAATTGGACGGGATGAAAGAGAAAAAAGTTCCCTCCCACCCCGGTGGCATACACAGTCACAGGCCCGCGGTCACGGGATGAGACCTGCAAAACGCCCTCCGCACTATACGCAAACACAGGCGAACCCGCAGGCGTAGCAGGCTCCAAGCCCTCTGTCACAAGCTCACCCCAGATGCCGGACAGCAGTCCGTTTACCGTTCCCTGCGTCAGCCCGCCGTATTCCGGCAAAAAGACCGTGACCTGCGCAAACCGCCCCGCGTCACCGCCCCAACGCCCCGCCGCCTGTTGCCCGGGGAGCATCGTAGTCGTATGTCGAAAAAACAAACCCAAACCCCCGACCAAAAGCAGGAGCAGGATGCAAATTATCATCCTCCCCCGGCGCAGTATCGGTTTTGTTTTATCAGTCCTCATATGGTGTACATTCCTCAAACGCATTTGTAGGGGCGACCGACCCGGTCGCCCGCCGTATCAATCCTGCAAGAAGACACGGGCGACCGGGTCGGTCGCCCCTACAGCCCCTTCATTCTACATTAATTCGCAAGCCGCACCGAATCTCGGTCCGCCAACGGGCCGCTTGACCGTATGATGATATCTGACCAGTTGGTCAAATCGCCCCGAATGGCGGCGCGTGTGTCGTCTTGGGCCTCTACGGTCACATCCACCCGCCGTGCCGTGAAGCGTGTCCCTAAGGGCGAGCTTCTCGATTCGAGCAAAAAGACATGATATCCCTGCGCGTCCTGCTGTACTGCGCTGCGCGGCACGATGGTCTCATACCGTGCCGAGGAGAGCGGGATACTGATTTGCACCTGCTCACCCGCGAATATCTCGCCCTCAATCTCCACGGCGATAATCCGCTGGCCGGCGGGGTTATCCGGATCGGGGCGCACACTCGTCACACGTCCGACGAGGTTGGCAAACCAATTGAGCGAGTTCACCTCTGCCGCTATACCGGGCCGCACCTCCTGCACCTGACGGGCATCGGCGGAAAACTCCGCCACATAACCCATCTGCGCCACTTCAATGCGCGCAAGCGGAATCCCCGGTGATGCACTCTGCCCCGCCACGGCGGTGAGGCCGACGATGACGCCGTCATACCGCGCCGTAATCGTGGTGTCGCCGCCCTCCAAGCCGCCTTCTTGACGGCGGATGCGGTCTTCTAAATCGGTAATTTCATCGGCCAGAGCATTCAGCTCCAACATCCGTTGGGAGTGGGCAATATTATCCTGCGTCTGCTGAGATGACAACGCAATGAGTGCCGCGTTGAGCGCGCGCTGTGCGTTCCGCACCGCATCATCGGCGGCAGCAATCCGCCCAATACGGGCCAAGGTGTTCTGCGCCGTGGTCAAAGCGTTCTGCGCCGTGGTCACGAGACCCGCCTGTGTGCTAATCGCCTGTACGACCACCACCCGCTGCGTAGCGGCAGCGTTTCGCATGGCCGTCTCGGCCGCCTCTACCGCCAAACTCCACTGGTTGGACGCCCCGGGGTTCGCCGCCACCCAGTCATCATAAGTCATGCCCACGTTCTGCACGAAATTCGCCAAAGCCTGTTCGTAAGCGACAACCTGCGTGCCGATATAGCTCGAACGGCTGTCAAAGCCGTCAATGTAGGTCAGTTCCAACTCCAATTGGTCAAGCCGATTTTGCCGGGAGGTCAAAGTCGCGGTGGCCTCGTCCACGAGCCGCTGGGCCGCCGTCTCTGTCATCTCCGCGTTGCCGAGTGCCGCCCGCTCCGCCTGAGCACGCTGCAAATCCTCTCGCGCCTGACGGATGCTCTCGTTTTGCGCCGCATAGTCCGGCCCCGAGAGCTCCAGCAACATGCTCTGGTAGCGAAGCCGCAGGGCATTGAGTTCATCAAGGAGCGAGTTCTCCCCCTCTTCGAGCAAAAAGAGCGGCATCCCCTGCGTCACCTCGTCCCCCTCCCGCACATAGACGGCGAGAATCTGACGCACGGAGTCCACCTCTATGCTGTAGCTCCCCAACGATTCCACGGTGCCCGTCCCGCGCAGGGCGTTTGTAATCGTCCCCGAAGTCGGCCGTTCCACCTCGACTTCCTCCAAGGTGAAATTCAAGATGTGATTCGAGAAAAAGGTGAGTGCCAAGGCCACAAGCAAAAAGATAATGACCGCATTCTTCACCCACCCGCGATTTAGCTTTTTCATAACAAACGCCTCCTAATGCCGATTGGCTGTCTCTTTATAAATCGTTTTCGCAGGGGGCGGCGTCCCCGACGCCCCGTGGTATTGCATATCCGTGATGCGGGGCGTCGAGGACGCCGCCCCCTACACCTACCCCTTAATCCCGCCCGAATACGTAATCCCCTGAATCAAATGCTCCTCGCCGTGCAAAAACAAAAACAAACTCGGTACCATATAAAAGGTCGCAACCGCAAAGGCCACACCGATTTCCGCTTGGTTAATTTGAGAGAGGAACACACTCAGCGGGTACATACTCCGGTCAGAGAGCATAATGAGCGGCTGTTCTACCATGTTCCAGTAATCGATAAACACCAGAATCGCCACCGCGTACAAGGCCCCTTTACAGAGCGGGATGGCGATGCGGGTAAAAATCTGCCACTCCCCCGCCCCGTCCAACTTGGCGGCCTCGATGTAGGAGATTGGAATCCGCCGCATGAACTTCGTCAGCAGGAACACACTAAACGGTGCCACGAAGCCCGGCAGCAAAATCGCCCAATAGCGGTCTATAAGATTCAGAGTCTGCGCCATCAGATAGTTCGGCACCAACGTCACCTGAAAGGGCATGAGCATGATAATGATATAGGTGAAGAAGATGATTTCTTTCCGCTTCGGCCGCCAACGGGTGAAGCTGTACGCCGCGAGCGATGCCACAAAGATTTGCACCAGCACGATAGGCACGACCAGTATAACCGAACGCCAGAAAAGCTCCAGATACTCCGGCGTCTGCACCAGCACCGTGCCGTACTGCTGGAAGGTCACGAGGTCGGGAATCAGTTTCAGATTCACCCGCTCGGCCATATACGCCCCCTCGGCCGCCGTACCGAATACCACGCCGTAGTTCGCCGAAATCTCCGCTTGACTCATAAAGGAATTGCTGATTGTCAACACGGTGGGCAGGAGGAACACTAAGGCCAGAAAACCTATGAATACGGTTCGGATAATAAGGACTGGCAGTTTCCGTTTTTTCACCCCTCCACATCCTTTCCGTACCGATGTTCAATCACAAAGAGCAGCCCGATGAGCGCGACCATGAAAAGTGCCATGATAATCGCCGCCGCCGCCAAGCTCTGGTAGTCGAGATTGTCGAACATGTTGTTCATATAATGCTGCAGCATATACAGCCGCCCGTAGGGATGGCTGCCCGTCAGCAGGTAGACCTCCCGAAACACGCGGAAGGAATTGATAATCGAGAGAATGAACACGAATAAAATCGTCGGCGATAAAAATCGCAGTTTAATTTTTCGGAATACATAAAACCGGCCGGCCCCCTCCATATCCGCCACTTCCAGCAAATCTTTGGGGATGTTATTGAGAGCCGCCATGAATAATATCATATTATACCCCAAATTCCGCCACAAAAAGAGAATGATAATCGGCACCTGCGCAAAAGGCGAGGTAAACCAGTCAATCCACTCCCCCGCCGCTCTGTCGTAGGAAAACCAGCCTGTGGCGGAGGCGATGTTAGCGAGCGTGTCGTTAATCGCCCCGTTTTGGTGGAAGAGCACCTCCCAAATCAGCACGATGGAGGCCACAGGCACCATCATGGGCGAGAGGAAAAAGGTCCGAAACTGGCTCTTGAGCGGAATTTTCTGCTCCAGGAGCACCGCCAGCCCCAAGGCCAAAAGCACCGCCCCCGGCACAGCGATTGCCGTGAACAAGAGCGTATGCCCTGTCGCCGTCTGAAAGGCGTGGTTGCCCAGCACACGGCTGAAGTTCTGCAAACCCACAAAGTTCTGCCCCACGGGGCTGTCAATGAGGGCGTAGTAACCCACAACGAAGAAAGGTATGATGAAAAATATCATCACACCAACAAAGCTGGGGCCGATAAACGCACCGGAATAGAGTGCGCCGCCCAGTCTTTGATTTAGTTTTGCGATTTTTTGTTTCATGGGATCTCCGGTGGTTCTGAAATGAGTTCGTAAATGAGTAGTTCTGTTCTTCCTGTACGGCGGCTTCTTTCCCATACGCTACCGAGCATCACAATTCGACCATCTTCTAAAAAAACTATGTCATCACACACTAAGCTAGTCCCAACCAAGTTAAGTAGCGGCATCGCCTCAACCAAGCTAAATATCGGCGTCAACTGCCCGCTTTCTAAGTTATATCCGAAGAGTACCGCTCCGCCCCTATGGTCCCGCCCCCAGCTACCGCTGACATAGAAGTCAAACTCGCTCCACGCAGGAGCCGATCGCGCGTTAGATACCGATATCATGAGATTGGACGCCGAACCTGTCAAAAGCCCTGTTTCGGGATTTAGCTCTCGAAACGTAGCCGACCCGCCACCCCAAGAGAATCTGGCCGCACCGGACACAACAATTACCCGACCATCTCGTGTCAAAGCCAAGTAATCTCCGAACCCCACTTCCAGCTTGTTTCCGAGCCTTCCGTCCGAGGTAAAGGTATAGATAGCGGCATCCAGCACATGTGCCTGTACGATCACCTCACCATTCGGCGCAAACACCGCCCTGCCCCAGCTCATGGCACCGACAACCGGGAACTCAAACTCGGTTTGCGTCTGCACGTCCCCCGTCTCGTCAAGCTCGGCAAGGAGCAATTGATTTTCCGCTTCTCCGCGAATCCAAATAAGAAGGCGAATGTGTCCGGCCTCGCTCATATGGAGGTCTACAATATGTGCGCCCAAGCCGTCAAAAGGCACGCTGATTGTCTCCCCCTGCGTCCCGTCCGGCTTCACTTGTCCCACCAAAACGGTAAGCGGGTTGTCATCGGCAGGCCTTTGCACAATGGCATAATAAATCCAATCGCCCCGTGCATACAGCCTGTCAATCGTCCCCTCTACCTCCAAGACCGTCTCCGGCGGCGCGGGGTTGGTCGGCAAATCGCCCCACTCGCCCCACTCTTCATAGACGTTCCATACCTCAGTAATGTTCCATTCCTCATCCCACCATCCCCAATCCGGCCGCTCCACATTTCGCACCGCAAGCATATCCGAGAGAATAATTCCCCCGACAATCAAAAACAAAGCCGCAAAAGAAATCAAAAACCAGGCTGTCCACTTATCCATCTTCCGCAAAACGCGCACCACCTTTTCGACAATTCTTCTCCTCAGTATACCAAATTTCCCCACGCAACACAACACAAGAAAAAGACCGCCTGATTCGGCGGCCTTTTCGTTGTGTTGTGTTGTGTAGGGGTGAACTGTGTTCGCCCCTTTGTTTTACTCACTCCGATGTAACAATAATCAAATGTGTTCCGATGACGTGTTGCCCCTCCCATTCTCTGCGAGGTATCGCAATCCGGCCATCTTCTAGAAAAACCATATATGCAATCATGTCATTCATAAATTCAAATTCACCCCAAACGTCAAACCAACTGAGCAAGGGCGTGAATTGCCCGCTGTCCGCGTCATAGCCCAAAAGCACTATGCCGGAATATCTCTGTGGTTCGAACCAAAGACCATTGAAATACAGGTCGAACTCACTCCACACGGGAGCCGAACGCATTTGAAAAAGCCCGAATTCAAATTCGAAAACCACATCTCCGAGATACCCTGTTTCGAGATTCAACTCTCGAATCGCATGCGCGCTGACCATAGATTCAAAAAGTACAACCACTCTGCCGTCCCGCATCCGGGCTAAATAATAGTCAAAGCCTACCTCCAACTTGTTCCGAAGCGTCCCGTCGGGGGCAAAGGTGTAAAGAGCGGCTTCCAGCACCAACGCACGCATCACGATCTCGCCATTCGGCGCAAATACCGCGCTGCTGTCCTGAACCTGACCTCTCTCAAAGGGAAACTCCAGAGTAGTCTGCGTCTTCACATCTCCCGCTTCATCAAACATAACATGGACAAATTGCGGCCCCTCTTCCTTTTGCAGCCGAAGAAGGAAGCGGAAGTCTCCGTCGGCTGTCATCTCAAAATGCACAATTTCAGCTTCCAACGCTTCAATTGGAAAGTATAATTCTTGTCCTCGCTCACCGGATGCTGTAAGTTGCCCCACCAGGATGGCAAAAGATTCGTCCTCCGTAACATCTTGCACAATGGCATAATAAATCCAACCCCCTTGCACATAAAACGCTGCAACGTCTCCCTCTATCATCAAAGCTACCTCATTCGGAGCCTGCTCCTCATCCGCATCGTCCTTCTCCACATAACCGTCAACCACCTCGGAAACATACCCCGCCTCATCAACCCGCTCCGCACTCCGCATCGCAAGCACATCAAACAGAATAATCCCCCCAACAATCAACAACAAAACCACAAACAAAATCAAAAACCCGGCCGTCCACTTACTCATATTCCGCAAACCACCCACCGCCTTTCGACATTTCTTGCCCTCAGTATACCAAATCCCCCTACACAACACAAGAAAAAGACCGCCCGGTTCGGCGGCCTTTTCGTTGCTAATTCTGCATTCTGCATTCTGCATTCTCAATTGCCCTTCTTTCTCTCCGCAAAACCTTAGTCAACTCCACCACCACCAAGGGCAAGGGTGCCATCAACACCACCGTCCGCCATTGCACAAACGTCAGCGGCTCCACCCTGAACACCCCCGCCAGCGTCGGATGTCCGATCACCACCACCTGCAAAAACGCACACAACACAAACGCCAGCACCATCTTCCCGTTGGAGAACACGCCCACTTTGAGCAGCCCCTCCCGGCTCCGCACGCCGAATGCGTGGAATAATTGCGACAAGGCCAGCACCGCGAAGGCAAAAGTCCGCCCCGTGGTATAATCCCCCGCCCGCACGCCGAGGAAAAACGCCCAGAGCGACACCCCGCCAATCAGCATCCCTTGGAGCAGTATATCAAACCCCAGCCCCCCGGTGAACATCCCGGCCTTGGGATTCACAGGCGGCCGCTCCATAATATCCCGCTCCGTCCGCTCGGCCCCGAGGGCGAGGGCGGGGAACGAATCCGTCACCAGATTGATCCACAAAAGCTGTATCGGCAAAAGCGGCGGCGGCATCCCAATGAGAATGGCCACCAGTACCGTCAAAATCTCTCCTACGTTACACGAGAGCAGAAAGTGGACAGACTTTACCATATTCTGATAAATCCCCCGCCCCGCCCGCACGGCGTCCACGATGGTGGCGAAGTTGTCGTCTGTGAGTATCATATCCGACGCATCTCGTGCCACATCCGTGCCTGTCTTCCCCATGGCACACCCGATGTCGGCAATTTTCAAAGCAGGCGCATCATTCACCCCGTCCCCCGTCATCGCCACAATCTCTCCGTTCGTCTGAAACGCCCGCACAACACGGCTTTTGTGTTCGGGTGATACACGGGCGAAGACTGAAGTAGTTTTGACGGCTTTACATAGTTCGTTGTCGGAGAGTCGGGCGAGTTCTTGTCCTGTCAGCACCCCGCCGCCCTTGCCCTTTGCTCCTAATTCTGCATTACCTTTCAAAATCCCCAGTTCCCGCGCAATCGCCGCCGCAGTCGCCGCGTGATCGCCCGTAATCATCACGGGCCGAATCCCCGCCCGCTTGCACGTCCGCACCGCCTCTTTCGCCTCGGGGCGTGGCGGGTCTTGCATGGCAATCAGCCCCAAAAATGTAAGTTCCCGCTCATCCCGCTCCGTAGGGACGGCATTCTGCCGCCCGCCATCCGAAACCGCCCGATACGCCACCGCAATCACACGCAGCGCACCATCGGCCATCTGTGCATTCTGCGCCAAAATCTCCCGCCGGCGCCCATCGGTCAGCAGCTGCGCCCCGCCGACGCCGTCCGTCTGCGTACACAGCCCCAAGAGCACATCCGGCGCACCCTTAACCACGAGCAAGCCGCTCTCAGCCTCACGATGCAGGGTACTCATCCGCTTGCGCCCCGAATCAAACGGCACCTCCCCCCGCCGCGGATAACGGACCTGCATCGCCTTGAGGTCAAGCCCCTCTTTCATGGCGGCTTCGACAATTGCCGTCTCCGTCGGATCACCCGCCACCCCACGCTCCGCAAATCGTACGTTGGTGCAAAGCGAACCGTAGAGCAACAGCTTCCGCTCCTCTCCCCGCGCCGCCGGGACGAGCCGCTCAACCCGCATTTTATTCTGCGTCAGCGTACCCGTCTTGTCCGAACAAATGACGGTCGCACTCCCCAACGTCTCCACCGCAGGGAGCTTGCGCACAATGGCATTCCGCCACGCCATGCGCTGCACGCCGAGAGCCAAAACGATGGTCACAATCGCGGGCAGCCCCTCCGGCACCGCCGCCACGGCGAGGCTCACCGCCAGCATGAAACTGTCCATGATATCTGTCCGCTGGACGACACCCAAGAGGAAAATTCCGCCGCAGATGAGCAGGGCAAACAAACCCATCGTCTTACCCGTGCGTGCAAGACGACGCTGGAGCGGCGTCTGCGGCGTCTCGGATTGGTCGAGCAGTCGGGCAATCTGCCCAACCTCCGTCGCCATGCCCGTGTGGGTCGCCATCGCACGGCAACGCCCGTGCGCCACCGTGCTGCCGGAGAACACCATATTCCGCCGCTCCCCGATGGGCGCATTAGGGGCGACCGTGGCAGCGGCGTCCTTGCCCACAGGCACACTCTCCCCCGTGAGACTCGCCTCTTCTGCACGGAGAGCGACACTCTCCACGATCCGTGCGTCCGCCGTGACGGCGTCCCCCGTCTCAAACACCAGCAAATCCCCTGGCACGACTTCCTCGGAGGCGATCGTCATCTCCGTTCCGTCCCGCACGACGCGTGTTTTCGGAGCCGAGAGGGCCTGCAGGGACGCAATCGCCCGCTCCGCCCGCGCCTCCTGCATCACACCCATGACAGCGTTGAGCAGTACAATCGCCATGATAATAATCGGGTCGAGGAAATTCGTCTCGCCCTCCCAGAGCGAAATCACCAGCGACAGCCCCGCCGCCCCGATGAGAATCAGCACCATAAAATCCGAAAACTGCTCAGCGAACTTCTGCAAAAACCCCTTGCCCCGCTTGCCTGTGAGCCGATTCGGCCCGTACTCCGCAAGCCGCCGTGCCGCCTCTTTCGTCCGCAGGCCCCGCACACCGTCTGTATCTAATTGCGCAATCGTCTCCCGCACACTTTGCGTATACCAGTCCATAGGCCCCCCCTTTACGGTGACAACAGCAGAACGATTTTCCGTGTTTCCCCCGCCCGCGGCGGGGGAAACACAAAAAATATAGTTTCTGCTACTGGTATAAGCTATGATTATCCGTGGACAGGTATGCAAAAAACGGACACCCGTATGAGGATGTCCGTCTTGTAGGTGGGTGCGGGCGGGATGACCCCGCCCCTATACAAATTATCGATTCCCGGTCAAGATATAATGCAAAATACGCTCCAAGCTCGGTGCGGAGACCGCATCCGCCTGTGTGCCGAAATAATACCGTACTACGCCGTCCTGTATGCGAATCTCTACCCTGCGGCTCACATCTCCCAAGTGGAAATGATATTCAATCCGTGAAACAACAAACTCTTCGGGCCGCGAAACATCTTCTTCCAACCACCCGTAGAGGACACTACCGGGATTGTTTCTATCCGCCACGCGGAAACCGCCCCGGTCAAACTGATACGCAAACCCCTCCGCCGCCAATGCTTGCGTGAATGCCGCCCAGTTCCATTGCTCGCCCACCGTAGCCAAGTCAAATAAGGTCATGTCCGCAATCCAGAAGGCAGACAGTCCACTACCATCCGGAAACGTTTCCACTCGAAAAATCTCAGCATAATTATCGAGCCACAATTCCATGTCCTCCGGCGCGGCGAAGAACTCGACTATTTCTTCGGAGGCCCCCGTAGTCCGCCCCCGAAAGGTCGCAGACGCCGTATCCTCTGCCTCAGCCATCTGATGGTACGCGCCGGAGCCGCCGCCATCAACCGTCAGTCCCGCTTCATCCGCGTCGCCGTCGATACCGCCCCAATCGGCCGCCCACGCAAGCACGCCCACGACAACAAACACCGCCGCGGCCGCCAAAAACCGCCACGCATGTGACCGCTTGGCGGGCTTCGTCCCAATCCGAGCCATCACGCCGTCCGCAAAGCCGACGGGCGGCTCTGCCTCCGCAGCCGCAAAGGCCGAAGACACGTTCCGACAGGCCATGAGCACCCGTTTACAATCGGGGCAGGCCTCGATATGCCGCCGCAAATCCGCCGTCTCATCTGCGTCCAGTTCGCCGTCAATATAGGCGTTGATTTGCTCTAAATAATGCTCACAATAGTTCATTTCAGCCGTACCCCCTTTCATTCGGTATATCTCTTAGACGAATTTCGCGCGGAAAAGTTCCCGTCAAGCAGTAAAAAATTGCTGAGTGCAGCTCTCGCCCTTGAAATGCGGGACTTCACCGTCCCCGCCGTGATGTCCAACATGTCACCGATTTCCTCGTAGGACAGCCCGTTAATCTCCCGTAAAACCAAGATGGTTCGATGCAGCTCGGGAAGCTCGTTCAGCCCCCTCTGGATGGTGTCCCGTACCTCTCGCCGCTCCGCTTCGTCATCCGGGCGGCAGCGTTCGTCTGGGATTTCCATGTCTATCGCCGTGCCCGCTTCGTCTAAGTAGGTAATCGAGACTTGGTCCCGCCGCTTCGCTTTCCGCAGATGGTCAATGCAGACATTGGATGCCAATCGGTACAGCCAGGGCCCGAACCCACTCTCGCCCTTGAACCCCGCGAGGTTCTGATACGCCTTGACAAACGCGTCCTGCGCCAAGTCCTCGGCGTCCTCCGGGCTGCCCGTCATACGGAGGCAGAGGCTGTACACCCGCCGCTGATTCGCCAACACCAAAACCTCAAACGCCGAAGCATCCCCGTCCAGGACGCGGCAAATAATGTCTCGCTCATCTTCTCTTGTCACGTCCTCACCTCCTTGGGGGTATGTTGATTGTTGTGTGGGGAATCCTCTTGCCCTTAATTCCCCTCCTCGGAGGGGTGGCAGGCAAAGCCTGACGGGGTGGTTCTGCGGGGCGCATATGCCGTAGGGGCGGCATTCTGCCGTCCGCACGTTTTAAATCACACCGCTGTTCCGATATGGCAAACGCACATAAGCCGCGAAGCCTCCTTTTTCAAAGGATGTGGCAGGCAAAGCCTGACGGAGGATTTGTAGGTTCTACAGCCGCCCCTCCGTAGGGCGCGATGTCCTCATCGCGCCGCACTATCCTCATAGGTTCAGCGCACGGCGCGATGAGGACATCGCGCCCTACAAGGGCAAGTGCAATCCTCAGTCGGCTGCGCCGACAGCTCCTTTGGAAAAGGAGCCTTTGCGACTTGGGGGCATGTGCCGCTTTTATTACGCACCCCTAAATCTCTTTCCCCGTATCATTCAAGGTAAAAACACCTTCAAACGTAGCATCACAAGCCTGCGCAATCTTGTGCAAATCTTCCTCGGATAGGTTGTCACGACGCAATTTCGCCGTAACTGTCTGTCCTGTCACTCCTAATTTTTCCGCCAAGTCTTTTGCTGTCATACCTCTGGCAGCAAGTAACATCTTCACTTTTTTTGCTAGTCCCATTTCTTTTTCCTCGCTTTCGAGTATTCTATATTCTTTCGTTCTAAAAATCAATTAAAAAATTAAGTCTTGACTTTTCAAACAGTTTAATATATGCTTAAAGCAAATAAAAAACTGTTTTGCGTGAAGGAGCCACCAAAATGCACAGCATCCTCGAACAATTCGCGCTCGGCAACATCACCCCGGACAACCAACCATACGACCCCAGCTCCCCAAGCGGCCGAGCAGAGCGCGCCCTCTCCGAAATCGAAGAAAAACTTTCCGACCGGCTAAACACCGAAGAAAAAATCATCCTCCGACAACTGGTTGACGCCCATATGGATTTCACCCACCTCACCGCCACGGAAAACCTAATCTACGGCTTCAAACTGGGCCTGCTCCTAACCGCCGAAACCTTCTCCACCGCCGACGAACTATTCACCGCGTAATACCGCCCCACAACACCCTTGGTCACCGCCCGCGCAACCGCGTCCAAAAATCGTTTCCGCTCCCCCACCCGCACCTCATACCGCGCATTCTTCCGCACATTCCACAACACGCCCCGCTCCAAGCCCAAAGCCGCCACATAACACGCACATTGCAAAAAATGCTCATGGCTGAGTTCCGAGACAAACTTCAACTCATATACCACATCATCTTTCACAACATCCGCAAGCCCCAACGCGGAAAACGCTGCCGATTTCTTTTGGAGCCGCCCAAGCCACGGCTTCCCAAAGTCAATCCGACAAGGCACTTGAACGTCCTCATCCGGCGTAAAAACCTCGCCCAACCTGCGAATGATTGCTTGCTTTTCCGTCTCGTCCACAAAAGGCTTCTCCACCTGCTCCCGATAACGGTTCTGCCGTGTCTCAAGCGACGTGAGAAACAGGATCTTCTCATCCAAAGACGATTGCCGCACCGCATCCGTCCATTGAGATTTCAGTACGTGGTTTATCCTCACTTCAAATTCGATTGCCTGATCTATCTCATAGCCCTCAAAAAACACAGCTTCTTGGTAAATCCCGATACAGGGAGATAAGTCAATCAGACCGTCAGAGGATTTGATCTCAATTTCGGAGGTGTCCTCGCCCGTGTCTATTTGCTTGATGTCCAAGAAAGAGTAGCAGTCCTCCACGTCTTCCTTATACTTAAAATCAAACATATCCGCCATGCTAACACTACCGAAATTTATATTCGAAGCAACCTTGGTTGACAAAGTCTTCTCACTAACCAAACCCTGTCCGTCGCTGACAAAAATAATCCGCTCTTTCCCGCGGCTTGCCGCTACGCAGAACACATTGCGCAAAATCTCATACCGCTGATTCGGCTTTGAGACCCGATTTTGCCAATAGCCTTCGTTAAAATCAAACACCACGCAAATCTTGCGTTCCAAGCCTTTGCTGCTGTCGAATGTCGTGAAAATTGCCGAGGTCTTGCTCGGCCTCGCACTACCGGAGCCCTGCTCGGAGATGCTGGCATACACCGTCTTCTTGTTGAACTTCGTCCCGTGTTCCCGCTCCAGAAGGTTCAGCGTATCCGCCATCGCCCCCGTGCGCGCGCCGAGACACAGCACATCCTGCGGATTGCACCCCGCCAAGAAAGCGACCGCCTCTCGCTTCGACATAGTCTCCACCCGACAAATCGGGTTCACCCCGACAATACGCTTCCCCCAAATACGTCCCAACATCGCCGCATGTTCAGCCGGCATCCGAAAACTCTGCGTAAACTCCAACTTGACGTGCGTCCCCAAAAAGCCCTCGATAAATTCAGCCACATGCAGGGTGGTCTTGTCATAAATCTTCTGCGCCATATCCCCCACGGCGATAACCTGCATATCGGGGCTCGTCGATTGGATATAACATAGCATCTCGGCGAGTTCCTGCTCGATATCCTGATACTCGTCGATGATCAGCACATCATAGTGCTCTAAGAGCGGCTTTTGCCGGTTGAAGGTCTGAATCAAATCCGAGATGCCCACCCCGGAACCCATGTACGCATATGCCAGCCCGTGATAGTTCGTGACGGTGACGTTTGCGTTTTTGATTTTCGCCTTGGCGTCCAGTTTCAGCAGTTTGTTATACGTCAGATACAAAATGCGCAGATGCCCCGGCAACACGTTGCAGAGATGCTGGATCGCCGTCGTCTTCCCGCTCCCGATGCACGCATCCACAAGGATATTCCGCCCCTGCCGCGCCATACGGACGAACCGCTCTTGTTCCTGAGATAGTTTGAGCCCCGTACTCACTGCTCTTCCCTCTCCAGCTCCCACAAAATCGTCTCCGCCACCCGATAGATATCGTCTCGGACGGCAATCGTGTTCACCAGCGTCCGCATCTTCGCCCCGTTGCGCACCCCGCGGAGATACCACGCCAAATGCTTCCGCGCCTCCAAACAGCCGATTTTCTCGCCCTTTTGGGCAATGGCCATCTCAATTTGCCGCAGGGCGACTTTCACCCGCTCGGACAGCGGCGGCTTGTCCGGCATCGGCTCCCCCGCGAGTAATGCGTTCGCCTGCTGAAACAGCCACGGGTCACCGAATGACCCCCGCGCAATCATCGCCATGTCCGCCCCCGTGCGCTCCAAGATACGCACGGCATCTTTCGGCTCGAATACATCCCCGTTGGCGATGACGGGAACGTTCACGGCCTCTTTCACCTGACGAATAATATCCCAATCCGCCCGCCCGGAGTACATCTGCACACGGGTTCTGCCGTGTACCGTCAACACCGCCGCACCCGCCGCCTCGGCCATCTGCGCAAACTCCACGGCGTTGACATGACCGCCGTCCCAACCCTTGCGGAACTTCACCGTCACGGGGACGTTCACATTCCGCCGCACGGTCTCAATAATCTCCCGCGCGAGCTCCGGCGTCTTCATCAGCGCACTGCCGTCCCCGCTTTTGACGATTTTCCCCACGGGACAGCCCATGTTGATGTCGATAAAATCCGCCCCGGAGACCGCCAACGCTTTCGCCGCCCCCTCACCCATCGCCCCGGGGTCGCTCCCAAAAATCTGCGCCCCCACAGGGTGGTCGCCCTCGTCAACGGCGAGCAAGCCCTTCGTCTTGCCGTCCTGATAGACCAAAGCCTTGGCACTCACCATCTCCGTATAACAAAGTGCCGCCCCATGCTCCCGGCAAATCGTCCGAAACGGCAAATCTGACACCCCCGCCAGCGGTGCCAAAGCCAATTTGCCTTTTATCTCGATGTTACCAATTTTCACAATCGAATCCCCCCACCCCCTACAGGGCGGCCACACGGGGCCACCTCTACGCAGGGCTTCATGTAGGGGCGGCCCCGCGTGGCCGCCCTCGTATCAAATTCGCTGCAGCGTTAACTCCAGTCCCACCGGACAATGGTCCGACCCAAACACCTCGGGATGAATCTTCGCCGCCGTAATCTTATCCCGCAGACGGTCGGACACGAGAAAATAGTCAATCCGCCACCCCGCGTTCCGCTCTCTGGCCCCGCCGCGGTACGACCACCAGCTGTAGGCCCCCGTCAAATCGGGATAGAGCGCACGGAAGGTGTCGGTGAACCCGGCTTCTAAGAGCAGCCCGAACTTGCCCCGCTCCTCGTCCGTGAACCCGGCGTTGCGTCGGTTCGTCTTGGGGTTTTTGAGGTCAATCTCCTGATGCGCCACGTTCAAGTCTCCGCAAATGACCACGGGCTTCTGCTTATCCAGCTCCGCCACGTGCGCGCGGAAGGCGTCGTCCCAGGTCATGCGGTAGTCCAACCGCCGCAGTTCATCCTGCGAGTTGGGCGTGTAGACCGTCACGAGGAAAAAGTCCTCGAACTCCGCCGTAATCACCCGCCCCTCGGCGTCGTGGTCGGCGATACCCATGTCGTAGGTGACACGCAGCGGCGGAATCCGCGTAAACACCGCCGTGCCGGAGTAGCCTTTTTTCTCGGCATAGTTCCAAAACTCCTGATAGCTCTCAGGGAGCTGCATCTCAATCTGTCCCGCTTGCAATTTGGTCTCTTGCAAGCAGAAAATGTCGGCATCCAGTTCCGCAAAGGACTCATAAAACCCTTTCGTCACGCAGGCGCGGATGCCGTTGACGTTCCAAGAAATCAGTTTAATCATGTTGTGCCTCCAACCGAGCGACACACCGACAAATCGGCAGCCCCAGCTCGTGAAATTTCGCCTCGTAGTCCGTCATCACGCCGACGATATCCTGCTCGTGCAGGTCATAGGTCACCTCGTCCAAGGCATATCCGCAGGCCGGGAACTGGCGGACGGAGTAGTCGAACAGGGGGCGGTTGTCCGTCTTAAAGTGGATCTCCCCATCCGATGTCAGAATCCGCCGATACATCTCCAAGAATCCGGGCGATGTCAGCCGCCGCTTCTCATGCCGCCGCGCCGGCCACGGGTCAGAGAAGTTTAAGTAAATCCGTGCGACCTCCCCGGGCGCAAACATCTCGGTCAGCTTCGCCGCGTCGCCGTCCACGAAAAGGATGTTGCCCAACTCCATCCCCCGCGCCCGCTCCATGGCGACGATAGTCGCGTTCGGCTCCCGCTCAATCGCCACGAGAAGCGCGGACGGGACAGAAGCCGCCGTCTCCACAGTAAACCGTCCCCGCCCGGAGCCGATTTCGAGGTGGAGTTCGGTCTCTGTGCGGTCTTGGAGCCATTGGCCGCGGCGTGTGTCGGGCTGTTTTACCCAAATATCCCCGCAGCGTTCCATGCGGGGGGTAAGGTTTTTCTTTTTTCGTAAGCGCATAGGTCAGTTTCTCCTGTCACAAACATACGCTTTCTATCATACCACAAAAAAAAGTGATTGCCAACGCAAAACAAATGAGCTATAATAGTTTTCATTGGCCGTCGAGGCGTAGCGCAGTTTGGTAGCGCACCTGCTTTGGGAGCAGGGGGCCGCAGGTTCGAATCCTGTCGCCTCGACCAGTCGGAGCGTTCTTACCGCATTTGAGGTAGGAACACTCTTTTCTTTTGCTTAATTTTTGACACACGACGTTAAAGTTATATGTAATACTAGGCATACAACTTCCCCCTGCTTCGCAGGGTGCGGAACTCCGCCCTTATGCTCCGCGCAGGCGGATACCATCTGTACCTGTATGTTCGTGTGCGCTTATTACAACAATCAGGGCGAAATCGCACCTCTCTAATGCTAACAGATGCAACAAAGACCTCTACTCATGCGGCAGAGGTCTTTGTGCTTCGTTTGGGTTAGCTCTTTTCAACCTTTAGGTCAAAATTTATGTTTGCTTTGCAAAAGGGACAGAGATTTATACCGTCAGAAATGGCAATCACTCTTGAGCACCTAGGGCATTTTGTCGGGAAGCCTGTGTCGTTTTTATAATGCTGTGTTACTTGCTTAATCGCCTCTGCTTGAACATTGCGCAAGTCTGACTTGAACGTGACTTTGGACTTTGACATAAGAAATCCTCCTAATTTTTTATTTCTGCATTGCTTTTTGCTTTCAGCTCGATTATAATGTAAACAAAAAATAATGTCAAGCAAACTGCACTCAATGTGGTAAAATGTAAATAAAAATACACTATTGGAGGAGATTCAATGCCAAAAGTAAATATAAGTAATTACAATAGCCCTTTTGCTCAAAACTTGCGTGGAATAATGGACGGCGACATACTACATCATGGTCTTAGTATGCCAACATCCATAAACACCTTAGCAACGGCTATAGGTGCAACACGTCAAGCGGTATCACAATACCGAAATGGTACTGTTGCACCAAACATGGATAAACTATGTAAGATAGCTGATTATTTTGAAGTTTCTGTGGACTTCTTATTGGGCAGGACTTCTTATTTCAAAGGCGGTAACCCGAATCTTAGAGCCGTAGAAGATGAGACTGGTCTTAGCAGAAACGCAATTGATAATTTGCGTTCTCTCAAGCAGAGCGAATTTACATTAGCAAACGGTGCAAAGCTATTACCGGGCGAAAATGATTATGCTGATATTGCAGATAAATTTATAGGGAACCAGTATTTTATTCCTCTAATTGGACATATAAGCTCCATGATTGCAATACGAAAAATTGATACGACGGAAGGTGTGCTTAATGCCCATAAACTCTATGAAACAACGAGAGAAATACTAAATAATGATAGTGTAGATAGTCGCATTAAAGAAACAATCGAGGCACTTCAAGCCCATTCGTCACAATCGTTACGATCAGGAGTGGCATTTGAAGAATATATGGTGCAGGAAATCATAGTAAAGCAAATGTGTCGGGAAATTGAAGAAAAGGTCTGCGCATAAATTGCACGAAAGAGTAAACAAGATAACCTTACGAGAAACTGAAGCCATTGGAAACACTTCTTTTTCCAAGAAATCCTGTATCACCATTCCCACCAATATTCCTTTAAAACTCAAGTTTCAAAGGAATATTTTTTTGCTAAAAACATTATAAAAAATGAAACAGAAAAAGTTTCGCAAAAATATTTATAATATGCCGTACAGTTGTCACATTATCTGTGGTATGATTATGCTTGCAAAACAAAATATAAAAAAGAAAGGAACAATTTAGTTATGTCTAATGTCGTTTTTTCCAATACCTACAAGCTGAAAGACGGAGTATCTACTCCGGACTTTTTACATGCAATAGAAAAACTAATCAAAGAGTATGTTTCTAAGCAAAAGGGCTATATTTCATTTCAGCTACTTGCTGAAGGCGATACATGGGTAGACTCCGTAACGTTTGAAACGATGGCGCATCTCAATGTTTTTTTGGAATCGTCACAAATAAATAGAAATGAATTAGCTGAAAAGTTCTACTCATTTCTTAACTTTGGCACCTGCAAAAGCACCATTTACTCTCTTGAAATGAGTTGCTAAATCGGCAAGTAATTGTATGGAATAATAAAATTACATTTATTAATATTAAAGATACTCCTCAATATTTGATGGGTATCTTTTTACGTCAAAACTCCATAAAAAGAACCCGCCGTCACTCCGGCGGGTTCTCTCCGTTCTCCGTCTTCCCTTTACGCTTCCGCCACTTCACACACTCCGTCAGCAGATATTCAATCTGCCCGTTCACCGAGCGAAAATCGTCCTTCGCCCAAGCGGCAAGCTCTGTGAATAATGCGTCGGAAATCCGCAGGGGGACTTGTTTTTTCTTATCTTCCGGCTTTTCCATCGGCATCTAGTAGAGAGAGCCGCTGTTGACTACCGGCTGCGCATCACGGCTGCCGCATAGCACGACCAAAAGATTGCTCGCCATCGTCGCTTTCCGCTCCTCGTCCAAGTGAACAACGCCGTTTTCGGACATCTTGCTCAATGCCAGCTCCACCATGCCGACGGCGGCTTCGACAATCAACTGCTTCGCATCCACAACCGCACTCGCCTGCTGACGCTGGAGCATGGCGGCGGCGATTTCAGGCGCGTAGGCAAGGCTCGTAATTTTCGCCTCGACAATCTCCAACCCGGCGACTTCCACTTTGGACTGAATCTCCTTTTGCAATCCCTCTGCAATCTCCACACTACTCCCCCGCAGAGACTTCTCGCCCAAGGTCGCATCGTCCGCCACGTCATAGGGGTACAGCCGCACGATGTTGCGCAATGCGCTGTCACATTGGATAGAGAGGAATTCGGCATAATTATCCACGTTAAACACCGCCTGCGCCGTGTTCACCACGCGCCAGATAACCACGATGCCAATCTCTATGGGGTTGCCCAGTTTGTCATTAATCTTCTGTTTCTCATTGCTTAAGGTCAGCGTCTTGAGGGAGAGCCGTTTGTTCTCGAACAACTCGCCCGTGGACACTTTCGTATCACCGACCACAATCTCCGCACCCGACACGTCCTCTTTCCCCCCGGCGGGGTTAATCGGCGAGGTGAAAGGATTTACGAAATAAAACCCCGGCCCTTTCAGCGTACCGTAATACTTTCCGAACAGGGTAAGTACATAGGCCTCATTCGGCCGCAGGACTTTCAGCCCGCAATAGGGAATCCACCCCAAGGTCAGCCAAACGGCGGCCGCAACAATGGCAACGACCCACCACTGCCAAATGGCGATCCCCAAAAGCGCGCCTGCGCCCAGATAGAGCAGCGTAGTCAAGATAAGCCAAACCATCCCGCTCCGCACGGGAGCTTTGACCTCCTCTGTGATGACGATTCTTTCGTTTGTGTTCATGTGTTTTCCCCTTTCGTGATATCAAATTGATATCATCATTATATATTCGATGGGAAAATTTGTCAAGAGGGATTTTTCATTTTTTGTAGGGGCGGCCTTTGGCCGTCCGGCTCTTGCCCTTTGCAGGGGCGGGCATACGTAGGGCGCGATGTCCTCATCGCGCCGCAGCCTCACACAGGGGTAGCGCGCGGCGTGATGAGGACATCACGCCCTACAACACACGATTGGTGCGAACGGGCGAGGATGGAACTCCGCCCCTAAAACAAGCAAAAGGCCGACGCAAATCTGCGTCGGCCCCATTTGTTCGGCGTTAACCGCCATCATCCCCAATCCACCGCATCCCCCGCGCTGCGGCTCATCTTGGAAAAATCCGTTCGCATGAATGCCAATGTCGAAAGGAGCAAGAATAGTGCCCCGAATCCAAGCAAAATCAGCGCAGAAATCATGGGCGTAACTACGAAATTGCCGATTTCAATCGACACGCCCAAGTGAATCTGTTGTTCTAAGGGCAGACCGCCCCACTCCAGTGAAACACTCCGAAACATTGCCACCGCATAAGTAAGCGGGTTGAATCGCGTGATAATTTGCAAGACATTCGGCAGATCGCCCACAGGGATATATGCGCCCGAGAGAAAGGTCATGGGCATGGTAATCGCCATTGAGACAACTTGAAAGGTCTGCGTGCTCTTTGTCGTCGTCGCCATAAACAGTCCAAACCCGGCGAAAACAAAGCCCACAAACACCATAGCGGCAATGATGTACAGCACGGTCAGCGGGCTCGTCACCCGAAAACCGAGAAGCACACCACCCAAGAGGATAATCATCCCGTTCATCGTGCCGATCACCGCACCGGACAAGAACTGTCCGCCCGCAATGGAAAGCCGCGACACCGGTGAGACCAGTACCTCTTTCATAAAGCCCGATGACATGTCATCAATCGTCGAAGACGAGATGCGAAGCGTCACATCGAACACGGTTGCAATCGCAATACCCGCCAGCATAAGCGAAATGGGGTTTTCGATATATTCGTTTTGGAAAATCGACGAGAACACATAGATGAAAAAGAAAGGGAAAATAATCGACAAAATCAGCCGCGGCTTATTCCGTACAAAGTCTTTTAGATTGCGCTGACAAAGCGCGAATACTGTCTTCATTATGACTCTCCCCCTTCCCGAATTTCCTTGCCTGTAATCTCAAGAAACACATCATTCAGCGTCCCCTTTTTGACTTCCAAGTCCGTAATCACATCTTTCTGGTCGCCCAACACTTGCAAGAGCCCCGGTACGCTGTCCACGTCTACACGGTAATACTTGGGCTTTTGCACGAACTCTAAGTTGTGCGCCCGCAGCAAACGCTCCAGCTCTTCCGGCCGCTCCGTTGTGATATAGGCTCTGTCTTTGGTGTACTGTTTCTTCAGCTCAAACGGCCTGTCGTTGGCGACGATTTTTCCGCCGTCCATGATGGCCACTTGGTTGCAAATCTCCGCCTCATCCATGTAGTGCGTGGTGAGGAACATGGTGATGTTCTTCTCCTTTTGCAGCTTCACGATGTACTCCCAGATGTGCGCTCTGGTCTGCGGGTCGAGACCCGTCGTGGGTTCGTCTAGGAAAAGCACTTTCGGAAAATGAATCAGCCCGC
This sequence comes from Oscillospiraceae bacterium, assembly GCA_009780235.1. Classification (GTDB taxonomy): domain Bacteria; phylum Bacillota; class Clostridia; order Oscillospirales; family Oscillospiraceae; genus WRAB01. The sequence continues at coordinate 40,636 of WRAK01000005.1, read as the reverse complement.
GGGCAATCTCCACCCGCCGCTTCATCCCGCCAGAGAGCGCACTCACCCGTTTCCGCCGCCACTCGGACAGCTCTACCAGTTCCAGCACAAAAGCAATCCGTTCTTCCACTTCCCGCTTCGGCACACGGTAAAACACGCAGTGCATACGCAGGTTCTCTTCTACCGTCATCTTCTTGTCCAGCGTCGAGTCCTGAAACACCACGCCTATGCTCTTGCGCACCTCGTTCTTCTGCGTGCTCACGTCCTTGCCGTCAATGCGCAGGGTACCTTCCGTCTTCTCGAAGATGGTGCAGAGCGTGTTAATCGTCGTACTCTTCCCCGCCCCGTTCGGGCCGAGGAAGGCAAAGATACTCCCCTCTTCCACTTGGAAAGAGATGTCGTCCACGGCAGTAAATTTACCGTAGCGTTTGGTGAAGTTTTGCACTTCAATGATAGGGTTCATAAGTTCCTCCGTTCTGCTTATATCATACAATCGAGTAATAGAATACCATGTTTTCACGGAAAATGTCAGGGGAATTTTGCACAAAGAATTATGCCGTCCGTAAGCGGACGGCATAACCTATTTGCACAAATTTATGGGTTTTCCGGGCCGGAAACTTAATTTTGCACACGCTGTTGCTCTGCCTCAATGCTTTCGCTCGGTTTCTTCTCATCAGATTCGTTTTTCTTAAAGTCATAGTGAACTCTGATACTTTACACCTCAAGCAAAACCAACCCCTACACCCCCTCCAAAATCCCCTGCGCGCCCCGTCCCGGTGTACGCTCAAACCGCCGCAACCCAAACAAACACGCCCCGTCCCCCCGCACAATCGCATTCACCCCATCCCGACAAGACAAGGTCGCCAAAAAGCCCATCTCCCCCAAAATCGCCTCCGCCTCGTCGCACATCCGGCCGAAGGGGTACACAAACGCAATCGGCATAACCCCGCACCGCTCGGTGAGGAGCCGTTGCAATTTGCCCGCGTCCTCCTGCAACACCATTCGATAATCCGCCGCATCCTCTCCAGGCCGAATCGCCGCGCCTTTGCGTCCGTCTGCGTGTTTGTGCAAATCCCAAGTGTGGTTGGCGATCTCGACAAGGCCCGATGCCGCCATCTCCCGAATCTGATCCCACGTCACATGCCCGTGCTGTAAATCCGTAGACGGAATCTCACTCCAAATCTCCGTGTCCTTGCCGATAACGGAGATTACGATGGGCATACTATACTTCTGCGCCAAGGGCAGCCCGACGGAATAGTTGTTCCAGTACCCGTCGTCAAAGGTCAGCACCACAGGCCGTTCTGGCAAATCTGTGCCGTGGTGTACGAAACCCGCCAAATCCGCAAGCGTCACCGACTGGTAGCCCATCTCCTGCAAATATTGCAAATCCGCCTCAAACTCCGCCCCGCTGATAGACGTATTCGCCCCCGCCCCGGCAAGGCTGTGGTACATGATGACGGGTACTTGGACGTTCTCAGGTACGGCTTGCGCTTCGAGGATAGGTGTGCATAGCAAAAGCCCTATGATGGCGAAGCAGATACAAATTTTTCTCATGGTTTCCGGCCTCCGTTTTCGGATAGTATGGGACAAAACGGGGGAAATATGCTATACTGGCAGGCAATGAACCATAGAAAGGAATCATCCCCATGACACCACCCACCACCATTGCCATCGGCGGCACAACCATGGGCCAAGGCTCTGACGGCCTCGGCGAAATCCTCCTAAAAAGCTTCCTCCACACCCTGACCCAATCAGACACGCCGCCGCACACCCTCCTCCTCTTCAACAGCGGCGTAACCCTGACCGCCCCCGATACAAACACGCTCTGCGACCTCCAAACTCTGGCCGAGCGCGGCACTCGCATCCTATCTTGCGGTACCTGCACAAACTACTACGGCATCACCCCCGCCGTGGGTGAAATCTCCAATATGCCGGAGATTGTCAAAACGATGCAAGCGTCCGAAAACCTAATCCAACTATAACGATTGCAAGCCCCCCGCCCTTGACCGTTCATTCTGCATTCTAAACTCTAAATCCTACATTGCGACCAAAGGAGCAACCATGTCCGAAGAAGTGCTGTTCACCTTCCTCTCCACCCGCACCGCCATCAAGGCCGAGCGCATCTTGCTCACCGCAGGGCTGGACGCCAAAGTTATGCCCATGCCCGAAGCTCTGTCCGCCCAATGCGGCATCGTCCTCCGCCTCCCGCCTCAGCAGTTGGAGACGGCCAACGCGGCCCTCCAAGCCGCAGATGTACCGATTGACACTATCTACCAAAAAATCGGCGATGAAATCACGCCATATGCTTGACATCCCAAAGCGTCCATGTTAGAGTTGATTGTAGGAGTAGACCCTGTGTCTGCCTACAATAAAGCAGAGTAGAACTTTGTGCGTTGCACCGAATCGGTGCTCTAGTGTCCGCTGAACGGGGAGTTGTCAGCGGGACGAAGCGTAACATACGCACGGTGCAAGGTTCGCATCCCGCTGCTGCATACGCAGTCATGCGATATTTCCGCATGCCTCCCGTTATGTAGCCGTGCCTGCATAACAGGAGGTTTTTTCATGTCCAATTTATCCAAGTCATCGCTCCACACCCGCCGAATCACCATCACGGCAATTCTCCTCAGCATCGCGCTGGTACTGCGGTTCGCCGCCACGTTCTATCTCCCCATCTACGGCGCAAACGGCCACCGCATTAACCCCGGCACGATTTTCGCCATCCTGCCCGCCATTCTCTTCGGCCCCGTCTACGGCGCAATCGCCGCCGGATTGTTTGACCTTTTGGGCTTCTTCCTACTGTCGACAGGTACTTTCCTCCCGTGGATGACGGTCGTCGTCACCGTCGGCGGTCTGCTGCGCGGATTCCTCTGGCGCGGCCTGCAAGGCAGAAGCCGCCTTGTTTTGCGCATCTGCATTCTGACCTTCGCCGTCATTTTGCTCGCTTTCGGACTTGCAAACATGGCCTTTCTCAGTGCCGACGGCCTCGGTGCCACTTTCTATGACGGCCTTGACCCCGAAGCGATCGACACGAGCAACATGCACTTCATCAGCCGTGTTCTGGTCGAGCGCACACAGGGCGCAAGCTCCCCGAACGACGCCCTCGCCGGAATGCGAGCCGCCGTCACTTGGGGCTTCCTGGCCGCCGCCGGGTTTGCGCTGCTCCTGATTGGCATCGAACTGGCTTTCTCCAAATGGCTTGTCAAAGAGGGACAGTTTGAAAAACTCCTGCCGCTCACCGTCACCATCTTGGTGTCGGGGCTGTTCGTATCAACGCTCAATACGTTCGTCCTCCAACCCATCTTCTGGCCCGCCATCCCGATAGTCACCGTATGGATTCCGCGGGCCGTAGCGTCGCTGCTGGTGGACACCGTGTATGTGTACTTCGTCGCCGTGCTGCTGGGGCTGTTTGAGCGCACACCGGGGCTGAAGCAGTTGGTGGAGTAGGAATCGCATGTTGCAGAGGCATACTTTGTGTCTGCCCTGTTTTTTGTCCGGCGTAGGGGCGGCTCCGTGTGGCCGCCCCTGCCCTTGGGCTCCCTCTCCGAAAGAGCTGTCGCCGCAGGCGACTGAGGATTCTCATTTTTGCAATGTCGGCAATAGAACCTACAAATCCTCCGTCAGGCTACGCCTGCCACCTCCTTTGGAAAAGGAGGCTTCGCGACTTGAGGTGCATATGCGGTACATACGACGTACGTCGTAGGGGCAACCGACCCCGGTCGCCCCTACGAAGCAAAGCAAAGGGCGGCCAAATGGCCGCCCCTACTCTACTTCCCTTTCCGATACACCGTCCCGTCCATCGGCAGCTTCTGCCGAAACACGCCGTCCAACTTATAATACGCCCCCGCCACCGCAGGAGCCGTGGGAATCGTCGCAAGTTCACCGACGCCCTTAGACCCATAAGCCGCCTCGTTCACCTCCGGCCCTTTGACGAAAGTCACGTCAATCGGCGGCACATCCGTCGCCCGCCAGATGCCGAGTTTGGCATAGGCCGTCTGCGGATACCCGCCCGCCACAGGGAAATCCTCCGTAAGCGCGTACCCGAGGCCCATCGCAATGCCGCCCTCGATTTGGCTCTCGGCGGCACGGGGGTTCACCAGCGTCCCCACGTCATAGGCGGCGGTGACTTTTTCCACCTTGCCCGTCTCATCAAGCGTGACCACTTGACAGGCGAAGCCGTAGGCCACATGGCTCACCGGGTTCGGCTTCGGACTGCCGATGGGGTCGGTCTCCGGCTTGAACTCGGCATAGAACTCTTTGCCCTCCAAATCGGCCAAGCTCCGGCCGCTGTCCAGCTCTGCTTTTAAAAGCTGACACGCCCGCACAGCCGCCTCTCCGCTGAACACCGTCTGGCGGGATGCCGTCGTCGTCCCTGAGTTCGGCGTCCGTGCCGTGTCAGGCACTTCGCAGACTATCATCTCCGGCGGCATTGCAAGCGTCTCACAGGCCATCTGCACGAGCACCGTGGCCATCCCCTGCCCGATACAGGCCGCGCTGGAGCGCACGCGGACTTTGCCGTCCTCCACCGAGACGATACACCGCCCGATGTCCGGCACACCGACGCCGAGGCCCGCATTTTTAAAGCAACTCGCAATCCCCGCATAGGGTGCCGCCTCGTAGACTTCCCGCACGGCCTCCAAGCACTCGACAAGAGCGGTGGACTCGTCCGCAATCTGCCCGTTCGGCAGCACCTGCCCCGGACGGATGGCGTTGCGGTGACGAATCTCCCAAGGCGAGATGCCGACCATCTCGGCGAGAAGCGTCAGATTGCCCTCCATCGCAAAGGCCGACTGCGTCACGCCGAAGCCGCGAAACGCCCCGGCGGGGACGTTGTTCGTATACACCGCCGTGCCCTGCACTTCGATATCCTGAAAATTATACGGTCCGCCCGCGTGGGTGCAAGCCCGTTGCAGCACAGGCCCGCCGAGGGACGCAAAGGCCCCCGAATCCGAGACGATCTTCGCTTTCATGGCGGTGATTTTCCCATTTTCATCACAGCCAGTGGTCATTTCAATTTCCATCGCGTGCCGCTTTGGGTGGACAATGAGGCTCTCCGCACGGGAAAAGCGAATCTTCACGGGCAAGCCCGTCAGATACGCCGCTAAAGCCGCATGGTGCTGACAGCTCAAGTCCTCCTTGCCGCCGAACCCGCCGCCAACCAAGCAGCTGATGACGTGGACTTTCTCCTCCGGCAGCCCCAGCACAATCGCAATCTGATGCTGCTCATCGTAGATGCTCTGCCCGCCCGTGTAGAGCCGCACGCCCTCGCCCTCGGGCATGGCAATCGCACACTCCGGCTCCATAAAGGCGTGTTCCGTAAACGGCACGGAGTACTGCCGTGTCACCACATGCGCCGAGTTCGCAAGTGCCGCGTCCGGAGCCCCACGGCGGATTTGCTCCTGCCGCAGGATGTTGCTCCCCATCCGAGGTTGCACCAAGGGCGCGCCGTCGGCCAAAGCCTCCGTCGGACTTGCCATCGGGATCAGTTCCTCATACGCCACGTCAATCAGCCCGAGCACTTCCTGCAAAGCCTCCTGCCGCCGCACGACGGCGATTGCCACGGCGTCGCCCACATATGTAGTCACCGCGCCGACTTCGATGAGCGTGTCCTGGTCTTGCACCAGATGCCCGACCGTGTTCTTCCCCGGGATATCCGCCGCCGTAATGATGCGGATTGCATCGGGATGCGCCATCGCCCGTGTGTCGTCAATCGACAGCACTTTTGCCCGCGGGTATTTTGTGCGCAATGCCCCGGCATAGACCATGCCGTCTACCGTCATGTCATCCACATAGATGCCCGTGCCGAGCGTCTTTTCCACCGCGTCTACACGGAAGAAATCCTCACCCACACGTCCGGTGAACACCGTCTCCGGCACTTCCGTTCTGTCACGAAGCAGGCGGGCGGCCAACCGGATGGCATCTTCAATCTTCACATAGCCCGTACAGCGGCAGATATTGCCCCGAATCGCCTGCCGCACCTCGGCAGAACTCGGATCGGGCGTCTTGAGCAGCAAAGCCCGCGCGCTCATCACCATGCCGGGGATGCAAAATCCGCACTGCACCGCCCCCGTCTTGGAAAAGGCATAGGCGTACACCGCTTTTTCCCGGTCAGACAGCCCCTCAATGGTGACAATCCGCTTGTCCAAGAGGCTCGCCGCCTTCGGGACGCAGGCTTTGACCGCCTTGTCGTCCACGTTGACCATACAAGTCCCGCAGGCCCCGCCGTCACAGCCCCGCTTGGTGCCCGTGAGCGCGAGGTCGTCCCGCAAGAAGTCGAGCAGGGGCTTGGTGCCGTCCTCGCATTGGACTTTTTGGTTGTTGACAAAAAATGTATTCATGATGCGCTTCCTCCATTGTAGGGGCGGGGTCATCCCGCCCGTCTTTTTCCAAATTCCCCTCCTTGGAGGGGTGCCGCCGCAGGCGGTGGGGTGGTGCCCTTGACCTTGGTGCCGCCGGAGGCCGGGGGGAAGGTCGAAGGGAGACAAGTCCCCTTTCGAAAGCACATCGTCCGCCTTAGGCGGACTTATACATTTTCCGCAGAAAATGTATGCGCCTGTACTCCCTCCGACCGCCTACGGCGGCCACCTCCCTCGCTTGCGAGGGAGGCTTTGTGCGCCCATTGCCTTTGTGGGGGGCGGCGTCCTCCGGTATCCCGTATAACAGCAGAAATTTACGGTGTTGGTTGTAGGGGCGGCCATTGGCCGTCCGCGGACGCGCAATGCGCGCCCCTACACGTTGTACATTGTAGAATGCTACCCGCATCGTCTCGTGCAAATTCCCCTCACCGAAGGGGTAGGGTGGTACCCTTGACCTTTGTGTAGGGCACGGCATCCTCGCCGCCCCGTGGTATTGCGTGTATGGTATGCGGGGCGTCGAGGGCACCGCTCCCTACAACATATGCGCCCCGCAAGACCACCCCGTCAGGCTACGCCTGCCACCCCTCCGAAGGAGGGGAATTGACCCTGTCATACTCCCTCGGCGTATCAATATCCGCCAAAACCCGCTCATCCGTAACTCGCACCGCCCGACAGGCCGCCGGATACCGCCGCCGAATCTGCCGACCGCCCTCGTCGCCTTGCAGCGAGAGCAACTCCTCCCGAAACTTCGCCCCGAACAACACGGGACTCCTCGGCATCCCGTCCGGCCCCACGGGATAGACGATGCTCTCGCCGTCATCCGCCGCCAAAATCGCCGCCAAGGTCGCCGCATCCAAAAACGGCTGGTCACCCGTAAGAAAAAGCAGGCTGTCCCCCGGCGCGGCGGCGAGGACACCCAAGCGCACACTACCGCTCTGCCCCGCCTCGGGCGCGGGGTTGATGACAATCTCCGCCCCCGTGCCTACGCCCGACGCGACCTCCGGTGTCGTCACCAGTACACACCGGGTGAAGTCCATCGACTCCACCAAATCCAAGCCATGCTGTAACATCGGCTTCCCGCCCACGGGAAGCAGTAGTTTTTGCGCCCCCATGCGGGACGACAGCCCGGCAGCTAAGATGATGGCAGTTGTCGCCCTCATAGTTCTATCCTCCGCACCGTGCCGCTATGCACATCCCCGGCCAAAACGGCATCCAAACCCTGCCGCACGGCGGGGGGCAGTATCTTCACCAAAGCTTCAGCCAACTCCGGCCCCGGCTCGCCCTGCCGATAGTTCAAAAACAATACCCGCCGCCCCTGCGTTTCCCGGAAGAGTCCTGCGGGATGCCCGATCACGGCGGCCAAATGCGCGGGTGTCACAGGCTCCCCGATTTCCGCCCCGGTCAGCGCACAAAACAACTCCACCCGATGCACAAGCTCGGGGCCGACAGCCTGCCCAACCGCCCAGAGCGGCAATACACCGACCGTCACCGTCACAAAATTCGGCACCACAGGCTCATACGCCGCCCAGCCCTTGAGCGGCAAACCCTTTGACCCGTCACACTCCAGCAGAGCCAGTTCCGCGTCCGCACAGGCAAGCGCAAGTTGTCCCGGCGGCGGGGCGATAATTTTCTCACCCAACTTTCCGCCGTGCAATAAATGAATCCCTGCTGTAGGGGCGGCCATTGGCCGTCCGCCGTCTCCCGCATCGGAAATATCCCAATCAACCGCCCCCGCGGCGGAGCACGGACGGGATGACCCCACCCCTACATGGGGCATAAACATCTTCGTCGTCGTCGAGACCAGCACCCGCCGCCCCCGATTCTCATCCGCCAGCCGAAACAGCAGCGAGGTCTTCCCCCCGCTCCCAATCATCGCCGCTACATCGCCGGGGACAAGCCCCAGCGCATCCGAATACATCATGCCCGTCATCGAAGCGTCACCGTACCGGGACAGAGCCGCAAAATCGCCTCCAACACCCCGCCGCCGACGGCGCGCGCCTTGTCCGACACGCTGTGACAATGCCCCGGCTCGCACCGCGGGTCAACGTCACCGCACTTCATCCCCGGCTTCACGGAAATCCCGGATGCCAACACACCGCGGAGGATACCGTTAATTTCAGAAACCACAGGCGCACCGTCAATCGTCCCGACGACATCGCCCGCGTTTACCCGTGTTCCGATCTCCAACACCTGCCGAAACACGCCCGCAGACCCCGCCCGCAAAACACGCTGCAAATCATAGCCGCCAATCTCACCCGGTACACCCGTGTTCGGCGCGGCGGAACCTTCGAGAATCACACGACCCAAATCGTGCCCCCGCTCTGTCTCCACCACGGCGTGGCAATCTGCCCCCGCCGTAAACCCGGGACCGACACCGACTACTACGGGGGCGTCCGAGATGGCCGTCCCCGGATTCCGCTTGGCCAAAATCGCATCCACCACCGCATCCGGCGCAAGCAAACGCACACAGGCCGCCTCGGCATCCACCAGCACAGGGATCCGCCCTATCCGCAAGAACGTCTCCGCCTCGTCCGCAGACGAGATGCGCACGGCTTCGATGCCCTCCACTCTGGCGGCTCCGTCATACACCGCCTGCGAAAAACTTACCGTCCGCCGCACGGTCGTAGGCTGCGGCACTTCCGTCATGACAACCTGAAACCGAGCCCGCCATAATCGAACGGCGACCCCGGTCGCGATATCCCCCGCCCCTTTGATGACAACGAGCAAACGCACAGCCTCCCAAAAAGTCCTTTGTAGGGCGCGATGTCCTCATCGCGCCGCATATGCACGGTGCGATGAGGACATCGCACCCTACAGTGGAAGTATATCAAATCACGCTTGCCCCGTCAACTAATCCCGAAATTCCAAGAGTTTGGATGCGGGAATCTCCAAGGCATCCGCAATTTTGAATAACATCTCCAACGATAGAGTTGTCACCATATTTGGTGCCTCAATTTCCCCCAGATAAGAGCGGTTCATGTCTATTTTTTCAGCAAGTTGGTCTTGCGTCATTCCCGCTTTTTTACGGTAAAATGCAACATTTAAGCCAATCTCAAAATATTTGTCTCTATGCTCTATCGAAACTTTTGAACTGCGTCCCATACACTATCACCTCAGCAAAAGTGTATCTCTCAGAATGCTCAAAATACATCTGTCAATAAACGTATATTGACGTTTATTGACAAACATTATATTATTGATAGACTACACATGACGACTAAAGGAGAGCAATAGCATGGCAACAGACTACAAAAAAATGTATTTCACCCTATTCAACGCCATGACGGACGCAATCAATATTTTGCAGGAGGCACAGCTTAAAACGGAGGAGATGTATGAGGGAGATGATGCGCCGAAGCTGGTTGTGCTGCCTGTGGCGGAAAGCGGAGAGTAGGGGGGCGCACGTTTCCCAAGCCGCAAAACGTATCATCAGGGGCGCGGACGGCCAACGGCCGCCCTACAGCACCATACCCCGTTTGACACACCACACTGAAGCCCCTATAATAACACCAAGAACATTACAGAAACGGAACCCGCGCCATGAAAAAACGACTCCTTCTGCTCCTGCTCCTCCTCATCCCCCTATCCCTCACCGCCTGCGGCCAAAACAACGAGCGCGTATCCAGCGGCGGCCTGTTCAACACCACCCGCTTCGACACCTACGCCTACCTCCCCAAACACTTGGAATCTCCTGTGATTACAGAGCGGGTAGAGCGCGCATGGACAGCGGGCGAACGGATTTTCTTCTACTATACTGCGTGGGATATCGAAAATAATGCCATACACGGTGCCGAGGTTGTCTTCACCAGCTTCCTGCCGGACGGCAGCGATGCGGAACGCCGAACAATACCCGGTGATTTCGAGACTGTGGAAGACGAGCTCAATACGCTCTTCCCCGACCGGGAACACCGCCTCCCCCGCCAAACCGCCGCAATGCTGCGGGACGGACGCATCGTGGGCATGTTGTGGGACGATGCCGGCAACCCCACCCTGCGGGAGATTGACCCCGCCACGGGCGAGTGGAACGACGAAGACATCCCCGTCACCGCACCCGGTGTGTTGCGCCTGTTTTCGGCATGGGAAGACGCCGACTTTGACCTTTTAATGGACAACGGGAGCTATCTCTTCGGCTATAATCTGCAAAGCGGGGAGCGTACCCTCATCCTGAACTGGCTCGAAACCGGATTTACCGATATGAGCAGCGCGCATGTCCTTTTCTTGGACGACGGCCGCATCTTCGTCCTGATGCAAACGGAAGATTGGCTTGGAGACGAGGAGGGGTGGCACATTGAGACCGCGATGATCCTCCTCACCCCCACCCCGAGGGCAGATCTGCCCGAGCGTGTCACCATCACCTTGGGCGGATTTTGGCTCTCCTCCGATATCATGCGGGAAATCGCAGCGTTCAATCGAGAGAGCCGCACGCATCGCATTGAATTGATTGATTATAACAGGTACAACACGGAAACAGACCATGGAATCGGTTTCTCCCGCTTTCAGATGGATTTGCTCACGGGCGGCGGCCCCGATATCATATTCGGAGCCGGTGAAATCATGGCGGATGCCGGCCTGTTGGTCGATTTGAATCCCTTCCTCGTCACCGACCCGGAGCTGAATCGGGCAGACTTTTTCCCGAATGTACTAAACGCCATGGAGACGCCTGACGGCACTCTGCCTTGGATTACAAATGAATTTTCCATTCGGACAATGATAGGCCGGATGGAAACCGTGGGGCATATCGATACTTGGACACACGCAGACCTCCTCGCTCTGATGGAAACACCCGCGCCTTATCCGCTGGGCTTTTGGGTGACAGGTCAAAGTTTTATCATGGAGATGATGCCCGCATTCATCGATTGGCACAGGATGGAAGCAAATTTGGATAGTGAGGCTTTCATCCGCCTGCTGGAAGTTGCGAGCCGCTTGCCCGCCTCTGCGCCGGAGGCGGTGCATGGAGTTGTTAGTGCGTTTATACATATTCCGCAGGGAGAACAGTTACTTTCTATGGCATTTCTGGGCGGCATAGAGACGTATCGGGTCTATGCCGCCGCCTTGGAAAATATCACCACGCTCGGCATGCCCACGGATGCGGGCGGTGCGCATATGATACACTTAGATATGAACCGTGTAGGCATCAACGTCGCATCTGACCGCGCGGAAGACGCTTGGGCGTTTGTGCGCCGTTTGCTTCTGCCCGCGGCAGAGGTCAGCGAATACCGTTTCCCCCTGCGCATTGACCTGTACGAAGCCGGAATCGCCGAGGCAATGACACCTCGGATGAGCGAGGATGAGGACGGCAACGAAGCGGAGGTTCCGCTTACAATCCAACAATTCGGTTTCTCAATCGAACTCTACGCCATGACAACGGCAGAGGCGCAAAGCCTGCGGGCGATTATAGACACCGCCCAACCGGGCGGACGCTACGCGCCCGAGTTGTGGGAGATGGCATTGGAAGAACTGCTGCCATTTTTCGCAGGTGACAGGACGGCGGCGGATACGGCGCGGATTATTCAGAATCGGGTACGGATTTATTTGTTGGAATTGCGATAGAGCATTCCGCCGGTTTGAAAAAGTGCTCTAGGAGGGAAATAGTATGGCAAAACAATACACAGCAAGCGAAGTCCTCGCACGCCTCAAAGCCGAACGTGCAGCAGGGCGATACCTCTACACGGTCGGTGTCGGAACGGGCATCACGGCAAAGTTCGTAGAGCGCGGCGGCGCGGATTTAATTTCGACCTACCCCCTCGCCAAGTTCCGTATGGCGGGGCTGAGCTCTATGGCGGGCTACCTGCCCATCTGCGACTCCAACGCCCTGACCTTGGAGCTGGGCGAGCGGGAGATTTTACCGATTGTGCAAGACGTCCCCGTCTGCGCGGGACTGCTCGGCGCAGACCCGACACGGGACATGGAGCGGCTGTTAGATCGTGTAAAATCGCTCGGGTTTTCCGGCATCTACAACAGCCCCAGCATGAGTGCCATCGACGGAAGCCTGCGGGCTGCTTTTGAGGAAACGGGGCTGCCGTTCCAAAAGGAAATCGACATGATGGAGCTGGCGGTCAAGCATGACCTCTTCACCCACGCCGCCTGTACCACAGCGGACGAAGCAAGACGCATGGCCGATGTCGGCGTTCCGCTGATTGTGGCATGTATGGGTAACTCCGTCGGCGGGAGCATCGGCAACAAGACAGCGATTTCGCTCGATGAGACCTGCAAACGGGTCAATCATATTTGCGACGCGGTAAAACGAGCACATCCCGAAGCGATGATCATCAGCCACGGCGGGCCGATTTCCGGACATACGGAACTTCAGTATGTGGTAGACAACTGCCCGCAATGCGACGGCTACATGGGCGGCTCCTCCGCCGAGCGGTTCCCCGTTGAGGTCGGCGTACGGGAGACGACGGAACGGTTTAAGGCGGTGCGGTAGGATGTAGGCGTACATTGTAGGGGCGGCATTCTGCCGCCCCTACTTGACAATCGCCCTCCAAAAATGGTACGATACGGAAGCACTACGCTGGTGTGGCGGAACAGGTAGACGCCCGGGACTTAAAATCCCGTGGGAGCAATCCCGTGCCGGTTCGATTCCGGCCACCAGCACCAGTTGAACGGACTTCAAATTTTGAACAGTTTTAGTGGACTATGCAAAATTTGAAGTCCGTTCTTTTATTCCAAACCCTTATATTTCAATGTTTTCATAGAGTCCCCATTTGCTTGCATATCCAACCTCCCTGATTCCAAAAATGTCAAAAATTTGGACAACCTTGTTTATGTGCAATAGATTCGCCGAAACGTGAACAACCGAATAAGTGCGGAAATCTTACAGCCGCAACATGTTACACAAAATTAAATTTATAAGCAGATGTATGAGACGAAGGGGATGCCGCTGTGTAAATGCAGTAGCACCTTTTTTTGCGAAGGCACGGGTATTATCTCAAAGAAATGATAAGCATTTGAAAATATTTCCATGTGTCGTTACCTAAATGAGTGTAACCCTGCAGCAGATTATGTTTTGGTCACTAGTTCCAAAATTTTAAAAAATTTACTACATAAAATTTATACGATTTTTCAAATTCCAGCAGAGGATATTTGGGGAGGGCAACTGTACTTTGTGTAAAGGCATAATTGTTTTTTCGCTGGGCGTAAAAATGGAGATGCGCTACCGAAAGATAGAATTTTTCCTGTCATTGTGGTATCATTCTATGATAGGATTTTTGACTGCTGTTAGAATTGAGGTAATTTAAATTGTCATGGCAAATATTAACTGCGGATTTACAGAAAGCACGGCATAGAATAGTGCAACTTGGTATGCGTTTAGAAAAAGATGTGTTTATGATCCTACTGCTTATACGATATCTTTCAGAGACATACCCTCTCCCATTACACCAATTTACGTTCGAAGAGATAGTCGATAAAAGCACTATCGGAATAACGCCTTGGGACTTATTAGAGCGCAAAGCGGGCGATAGCTACGCCACAGCCCTAGTAAATGCTATGACAATATTGGAGCCGAAGTTTCCCTTTGTTCGAGTATTCATTGATGAAAATAAGCATCATGAAGTTGATGAGTCGACAATGCAAGAACTCATTGACCTATTATCTGCTTTTCCCGCTGATCAGGCTTTTCTATCTTCGCTATTTGAAGATTTCATGTGCAAGGAGCTTCCAGTATTTTCAAAAGCAACAAGCGGCGATTTTTATACACCTAGAGAAATTGTGCGATGTATTGGTACGTTGCTAGATATGAAGGGCGGAACCCTATATGATCCTTGCTGCGGAAGTGGGGCTATGCTCATAGGAGCGGCTCAAATCGCCTCACAGCACTCGGATTTGACATGTTACGGTCAGACACAGGACGTGAACGACTACAAAGTGTGCTGTGTAAATTTTGTACTGCATGGATTAGCACCCAATTTAGGAAACCAGTCTACCAATACGCTAACGTCTGACCAACATATGGATCAGATATTTGATTATATTTTAGCAAACCCTCCATTCAACCTTTCTAATGAGAATGAAGGCTACACTAACTTTATGGACCAGAAATGGCATCATGACTCATCGCCCAAACGAAGCGGAAACTTTGCTTGGGTACAACACATACTCAGACATCTAAAAGAAAATGGTCGCGCCGCTGTTCTTTTGCCTAACAGAACATTAACTTCCCGCAGGAACTATGAAAATCATATACGCAAACAGCTAATTTGCGATGGTGCGGTGGAAGCCATCATCACCTTTCCGGCGGGGCTTTTTTGCGGCACAAAAATTCCATTTTGTGCTTGGTTGTTGAACCGACCGCAAAAACGCAGCAAAATACTAATAATTGATGCCACACGACTTGAGCCGAAAATAGAAAAAGCCATAACTGCAGAAAGCTCCAAAAAGATAGAAAAACTTGTAAATGGCTATCGAGAAGGGACATTGCGTGGAAGAACTGAAGAATATGCGGTGGTGGATTTAGAGGAACTTGCGCAAAAAGACTATATTCTGAGCCCAAATTGGTTTACCGTTCCCCGCTCTGTAAACTTAACAACCATGCGGGCAAATTCAGAGCACTTGAATGCATGCATCAAAGAGCTACAGATGTTATTTGTTGGCAAAGAAATCTTTTCTCATATAAAACAATGGGAAAGAGCCGATATGGCTTCAGTATGGGCGAAGGTGGCATTGTTAGACTTGTATAAAGTGTTTGGTGGTTTGGCAAAGAGCAAGGAATCGTTTGGACAAGGCCGACCAGCACTAGATATGAAAACAATCATACGTCACCCTTTTATTCCCGATAATTTGAGTTTATACGTCCAGGCCACAGAGGCAGAAGCTCAAAAGCACAGCATAAAATGCGGTGATGTATTGCTAAATAGAACTAGTGAAACAATTGAGGAGCTTGCCTGTTGCTGTGTCTCGACAAAAGATACTGAGGCTGTTTACACTAGCTTTACGAAGCGACTCCGTCCGATATGTAAGCAGACAATCTATCCTCTCTATGCGGCAGGCTATTTTCAAAGTAAAGCATATCGTCTTGAAATTGAACGTGCATCCACCGTATTTACCACCCGCGCAAGCATTGATAATGCGGAACTTTCCAGAGTATCTGTTTATTATCCTGATTGGAATATGCAGTATAAGATTGGCGATACTCTGTTTGCGTTTTTTCAGTACAGGCAGAATAATCCGGATGCCGGACACCACACCCTGCTTACGGAATTCGAACGCTTGTTGATTGAGCAATATATCAGCTATCCGATTGCATATTTTTTAGATAATGGAGGCCTAGCAGGTGAATAAGAAAGACCAAAAATGGCTGATCATGCTCTATGCTTTAATCGAATTGGATGGTGGAGGAACTAAGCAACAAGTATTAAACCATATACAAGTGCAGGGGTACTGGCATAAAAGCGATCAAAACGATGATTTTCTGCCATCTCGGCCAGAGCTCCGATGGAGGAATGACTTTGCATTTGAGCGTTCGCATCTAGTCAAAGGAGGCTATATGCAAAAAGGGCTGCACGATGTATGGCGTATAACGAAGAAAGGGCGAAGTTATTATCTCGAACTTGCCAAGAAGGCTAGGAACCTTGACTTGGAGCATGTTACCGAAACCTTTCTAGACAAGCTCTTTCGAGAACAAATGCTTCCGGAAGCCGCCGACCAATTATTGTTTGAGCAGATTTGTCGCTCAGACACGTCCTCGGAGGATTTACTTGCAATCGTTCCAGGTACACCCCTCCCGAAAGGCTCCGCTTCTCGTAACGGAAATCGGAATGTTTATATACGGAACCCACAGACTTCACGAAATGCGTTATTCAGAGCCAACCACAAGTGCGAACTAGATCCAACACACGCATCTTTTCAACGTAAACATTCTCCGAACCTATATATGGAGCCACATCATCTAATCCCGATGTCGATGACTGATCATTTTGATGTAACTCTAGATAGGGAGCAAAATATTTTTTCGCTCTGCAGCAACTGCCATAACCAAGTCCATTACGGAACGAAAGAAGATATCCGAAAACTCATCTCGCAGCTATTTTTCTCCAGGGAAAAAGAGATATGTTCTATTTTGAAGAAACCTATCACGATTGAAGATCTCTGTCAAATATATAATGTATAGTGCAATAAATTTTGCAACATTAGTGGAGCTATAATAAACGATGTAAACAGGGCGTAGGCCCTGTATGCTGACCCCGCAAACTCTTTGGGAGATTTTTTGATGACTTCCAGCCTTTCTTCCATCTTGTCCGCTCGTCATCTCAGATTGTAGTAGCCTTGATATAAGATATCTGTGCCGATTGTAGATTTGAGTTTTTGATGTCATTTTGATCCAGGAATAGGTTGTGCTGCGTGGAATGCCATACTCAGCACTTAGGCGTGCGGCAGTTTGCCTGATGGCGTATTGGCCGATAGCGGCTTTGGTAATTTCTTCACTATACTTTTTGCTCATGTTTAGTATCTCCAAATATTTTTGCAAGTATATATACTGCTATAACATTGTAATGTCGCATTCTAAACATTGCAATTCCAGAAAACACTCAAAGAAATCCTGATTGCCGATGCTTTTTGGGGCACTTTTTCAATTTTGCAAACGCTGGCTTGGCTAATCAGTAAAAACATAGATTTTTCAAGGCGTGGGGGTTCGAATCCTGTAACAACACTCGCGCCAGCTTTCTGCCGGGATGCTACATTCCGTTTCCGGCGACAGCCTACGGCCTATGCCGGAAATTGCATTACGCAACCCCGTCGTTCGCTTCAAAACAACGCAAAGCAGGCGCGTTGTTTTGTTAAGGTCAAGGGCAAAAGGCAAGGAACTTAATAGTACCCACACAAAGGGCTTCGCTTTCAGCGAAGCCCTTTGCTCTTTCTTCCCCGCACCCCAATCAGGCCCGCGACAACACCGCCCGACACCGCCGCCGCAAATAAAAACACACTCAAGCCCCCGAAAAACATCGGCATCTCCACAAAAATGCCGCCGACAAGGGTAATCGCATATAGCATCCCCCCCTCGGCAAGCCCCATAAGCAGGGCTCGTGACCGATGCCGCCGCACCGCCGCAAATGCCCCTGCGAGACTGCTCACGAACAGTACTCCCACGGTAATCGTACCCATCCCCCGCTCCGGCAACCGCCCGGAAACTACCAAAATGGATGCGATAAATAAGAGTACAAATGCCACCCCCAACGCAATCAGCGCACCCAACCCCGCATTGGCTGCAAATCCCAATGGCTCCGGCTTTTTTTCCTTCGTCCTGCGCACAATATACCCCTCCCATCAGCTCGTCTTGCTCCATGTCTATGTCCTGCGCAAGAAAAACATGCTTTCTAAAGCAAATTTGAGAATAAACCTGTTGTAATTCGACACAGACTCATGTATACTGCTCTTACCATATAACTGCGAAGGAGTGGAACACATCTCATGGGCTATGAAACAAAGAACATTCGGAATATCTGCCTGCTCGGGCACGGCGGATCCGGAAAAACCGACCTGGCAGAAGCTCTGCTCAAAACCACGAGCATGATTGACCGTCAGGGCAAAATCGTAGACGGGAACACCGTTTCCGACTATGACGCCGAGGAAATCAAACGGCAAAATTCCATCTCTGCGACCACCATGTACGCCAAGTACAAAGACATCAAGATCAACATGATTGACGCACCCGGCTTTTTCGATTTCGTCGGCGAGGTGTTCCAAGCACTGCGTGCGGCGGATGCCGGTGTCATCGTGGGCACCGCCAAAGACGGCATCGGTGTCGGCGGCGAAAAGGCTTGGAAATACTTAGCCGAGCGTAAAATGCCCCGTATGTTCTTCATCTCCAAGGTGGACGATGAAAACGCACGCTACAAGAAAACCCTCGCTGACCTGCGCGAAAAATACGGCAACGGCGTCTGCCCGATGATTGCACCCATCTTCGATGCCGACAGCAAAGTCACGGGTATTGTAGACCTCATCACCCGTGAGGCCTTCTCCATCGACGCCAAGGGCAACTTCACCGAGAGCGCGCCCCCCGCCGAGATGGAAGCGGAACTGGAAGAACTCTACACCGCCGTGAACGAAGCCATCGCCGAAACTTCGGAAGCGTTCATGGAAAAATACTTTGAGGGCGAGGCCTTCACCGAAGAGGAAAAAATTGCGGGTCTGCGGGCCGGTATCCGTAACCTCACACTCTTCCCCGTCTTCACCGGTAGTGCCTTGACCGGTCTCGGCGTGAAGAGTATGCTCCGCGCCATCGGTGACCTGCTCCCCAGCCCCTGCGAAGTGGCAGTCGAACACGGTACATTAAACGGCGAGCCTGTCGAAATCGCCTGCGATCCCTCCGGCGAAACCTGTGCACTGGTCTACAAGACCGTGTCCGACCAGTATGGCAAGTTTTCCTTCTTCAAAGTCCTCTCCGGCAAGGTCACGCCCGATATGACGCTCACCAACGTCCGCACGGGCACATCGGAGAAGATGAACCGCATCTATGCCATGCAGGGCAAAAAGAGCGAAGAGGTCTCCGAAGTCATCTGCGGCGACATCGGCGCGGTCGGCAAACTCACGGACACCAAGACAGGTGACAGTCTCTGTAATCCGAAGCGTCTGATTGCAGCGGACGGCATCGCTTTCCCGGAGCCGTGTTACTCTATGGCCATTTCCCCGAAAGTCAAGGGGCAGGAAGATAAGGTCGCGGCGGGTCTCACCCGTCTCAGAGAAGAAGATCCCTCTTTCTCCATCGTCAACAACGCCGAGACCCGCCAGATGGTACTCTCCGGCGCGGGCGATGTACATCTCGATGTACTCCGTGCCAAGCTCAAGAGCCGCTTCGGCGTGGAAGTCGAGCTCTCCCCCGCTTGGGTACCGTATCGCGAGAAAGTCCGCAAGAAGTGCAGAGTGCAGGGCAAGCATAAGAAGCAATCCGGCGGCTCCGGCCAGTTCGGCGATGTCTGGGTCATCTTCGAGCCGGGCGAGACGGAAGAGATGACCTTTGAAGACAAAACAGTCGGCGGCTGTGTCCCGAAAGAGTACATCCCCTCGGTCGAAAAAGGTCTCAGAGAGAGCACCCGTGCGGGCGTTCTGGCGGGCTACCCCGTCGTGTTCCTGAAAGCCACGCTGGACTTCGGCTCCTCCCACTCCGTAGACTCCTCGGGCGATGCCTTTAAGATGGCCGCCTACCTCGCCTACAAAGCGGGCCTCCCCGAAGCGAGCCCCGTGCTCTTAGAGCCGATTGGCACCTTGGAAGTCACCATCCCCGACGCCAACATGGGCGACATCATCGGCGACCTCAACAAACGCCGCGGCCGCATCTTAGGCATGAACCCCTCGGACGACGGCGACCAGATCGTCGAAGCCGAAGTCCCCATGGCCGAAATGAGCAGCTACGCCATTGATCTGCGCTCAATGACACAAGGGCGCGGGACGTTTACAATGAAGTTTGCGAGATACGAAGAAACACCGCCGAACGTGCAGGAGAAGGTAATTGCGGATACCAAAGCACGGGACGAAAAGTAGATATGCAACGAACCCCCGCCGAAAAATTCGGCGGGGGTTTTCTATCTCAAAAGCTCGTCCCAATGTCTAGCCAAAATGTAGGGGCGCACATTGCGCGTCCGCACGTTTCGGTCTGCACCAACACATCGCAGGGGCGGAGTTCCATCCCTGCCCGTCGTGTCAACATGTGCCGAAGGCACGGGTGGGGATGGAACCCCGCTCCTACGACATACGCGTCCCGCGAAACCACCCCGTCAGGCTGCGCCTGCCACCCCTCCAAGGAGGGGAATAAGGGCAGCAAGGGCGGCCACATGGGGCCGCCCTTACAATAACGCACAAACTGTTTTCAAAAGAGCCATATCAGCGAAGCTGATTAAAATTTCCCTTGCCCTTAACCCCGCCGGAGGCTAGGGGGAAGGTCGAAGGGGGACTAGTCACCCTTCGAAGGCGTATCGTCCGCCGCAGGCGGACTTATACGTCTCCCGCAGGAAACGTATGCGCCGCTACTCCCCCATAATCTTCGCCATGATTTTCTTCCGAAACACCAAGGCAATCCCCAAAATCGCCACCGCAACCGCCCCGGTAATAATCACCGCCGTCCAACTCCCCTGCGCAATCCGGTCGCCCAAGAACACATAGACAACCGTAAACGGAATACTCCCCAAAAGCACCGCCACGATATACTTCCAC
The DNA here is from genome assembly GCA_009780235.1 of Oscillospiraceae bacterium. Taxonomy (GTDB): domain Bacteria; phylum Bacillota; class Clostridia; order Oscillospirales; family Oscillospiraceae; genus WRAB01. Next base: position 20,156 of record WRAK01000005.1, on the reverse strand, counting down.
AGCACCACCTTCGTCTCCGCAAATAAGTAAGGCCCCAAGCTGGACACCCACGGAATCAACACCAAAAAGAACGCCGCAATCTCCGGCCGCTGCATGTTTTCAAGCTTTTCTTTCATCTGCGACTTCTTGCGTTCGGGCTTATGCTTCCGCCTCGACGCAAGCAAGCCGTGCAATCGCCGCATGGAAACCATTACAAACAGATGTCCCAGGGTAATCCCCGCCAGATAAATCAACGGCCCCCAAAGAATGCCGTAAGTAACCCCCGTCAAAACCCCCACCGCAGGCGCGGGGATAATGAGAATAATTACCTGAATCGCAGACAGCCCAATCAGCGCAGGAACCCCCCGCCAACCGACAGCGTCAATCTGCTCTGCAATACCGGCATCATTCCCGCCGCTTCGGACAATGTCCACAATCAGCGGATAAAGCTGCGCTATCATGCCGAGCAGGAGGACGAGGAATATTGCCATCATGAGTATGGTTGAAGTATTACGTTTCGGTTTTACTGTGCGATCTTGCCTATTTGTTTCCATGTCAAATATACCCTCCATCGTCCCCTCGAATCGAGGCCTCTCCATACCGCAAGGTCTCCTCCGACCCATCCGCATACCGTACCACAAGCCCGCAGTCATCGCTCAGTCCCGCCGCATATGCCGGACGCTGCTCCTCCCCCCGTAGTACCAAAATCTCCCGCCCCACCGTGGCCGACAGCGCACGATAGCGGACGACATAGTCCTTCGGCGATGTCAAACAAGCTTCATACATCCGGGCAAAAGAGTCAATCATCGCCGCCGCCAGTTGTACCCGGCTGACAGGATTCTCGCAGAGCATCGCCAATGAGGTCGCCCGCTCCCGAATCTCCGCCGGGAAGTCCTCTGCACTATAATGCACGTTAATCCCGGCACCGATGACCACATAGTCCACCCGTCCCATCTCATCCATACCCATCTCCGAAAGGATGCCCGCCAACTTACGGTCTCCCGCGAGGATATCATTCACCCACTTAATCTTCGGCTCCACGGGACAAACAGCCACAATCGCCTCACAGACGGCCACAGCGGCAAATGCCGTGAGTGCCGTAATCGACTGCGCCATCACTCCCTCCGGGCGCAGAAGTACACTAAAGAAAAGCCCCTTGCCCGCAGACGACACAAAGCCCCGACCCATGCGTCCCCGCCCGCCGGTCTGCACCTCTGCAACGGCCACCGCCCCGTGTAAAGCCCCGGACGCCGCCTGCCGCTTTAAGTAAGAGTTGGTAGAGTCCACCTTATCCAAATACCGAATCTCCCGACAAAACCCATCGGACGCAAGCAACGACCAAACCCGTTCCGACAGAGGAACATCAGGCACATCCAAAAGCCGATACCCTCGATTGCGCACGGCCTCAATCGTGTACCCCTTCCCTCGAAGAGATTCAACACTTTTCCAAACCGCCGCCCGAGACACGCCTAATGTCTCACTCATTCGCTCGCCGGAGATATAGTCCTCCGCTTGCATCAGGAGTTTCAGTACTGCTTCTTTTGGCATAAAATCTCTCCTTGCCCGCGTAGGGGGTGTTTATTCACTCAATAAGGCTTCCCCGACCTTAAAAATGTCCCCCGCACCGACCGTCAGCACCAAATCCCCCGACCGCACAATCTCCCGCAGAGCCGCCGACATCTCCGACAGGGTCGCATAGTGCTGCGCACCGGGAATCTTCGCCGCCAAATCGGCCGCCGTGATGCCCACCGTGTTCTGTTCCCGTGCGGCGTAAATCTCGCCCACCAGAACCAAATCAGGCCGCCGCAACTCGCGGACAAAATCGTGGAACAAGGCGTTCGTCCGTGTATAGGTGTGCGGTTGGAACGCGATGATAACCCGCTCATAACCCAAATGCGCAACAGCATCCAGAAGCGCACGCAACTCGCTGGGGTGATGGGCATAATCATCGTAAATCTTCGCCCCGTTCAGCTCGCCCTTGTACTCAAACCGCCGCCCCGCCCCTGTGAAATCGGCGAGGCCCTCTTCCACGGCCTCTTTCGGCAACTCCAAGAAAATCGCTGCGGCAATCGCCGCCAGCGCGTTCATCACATTATGATTCCCCGGCATTTTGAGCGTAATATGGGCGTAAACCCGCCCGTCCAAGGTCGCATCAAACACCGTGTGCGTCGTGTGATGGACGATGTTAATCGCCCCCACCCGATTGCCCGCACGCAGCCCAAATGTCATCAGCGGGCGACCCAGCGGACGGAGTGCGTCCATCGTATTCACATCGTCCCCGTTGGCCACAATGCACCCGTCCTCCGGCACGAGTGCCGCAAAGGTACGGAACGAGGCCTGAATCCCCGCCAAGTCCTTGAAATAGTCGAGGTGGTCTTCCTCCACGTTGAGTACCACCGCCACGGTCGGAAAAAAGTTGTGGAACGAATCATAATACTCACAACTCTCCAGCACAATCGTGTCTCCGCCGCCGACCCGATGGCCGGCCCGAAGTTTCGGCAGCGTCCCGCCAATCATCACCGTGGGATCAACCCCTGCGGCGAGGAGAATATGTGTTGTCATTGAGGTCGTCGTCGTCTTCCCGTGCGTCCCGGCAATGCAAACGGCGTTTTGGTACTGCCGCATGATATACCCCCAAGCCTCCGCCCGCTCGAAAAGAGGAATACCCTTAGACCGCGCCGCCGCAACTTCCGGGTTGTCCTCCCGTGCCGCCGCCGTGCGCACGATACAATCCGCATCCCCGCTGTGCGCCGCATCATGTCCGATGGCAACGGGAATTCTCATTGCGCGAAGCCGTTCCGTTGTCGGACTCTCGGCCATATCGGAACCCGAAACCCGCAGTCCCGCACCGAGCAAAGCCTCCGCCAGAGGTGCCATAGACACCCCGCCAATCCCGATCAAATGCACCCGGCACCCGGGCCGCATGTAGTCTGCTATCGTCATTCTCCGCCTCCAAAGCAAGAAATTTCAGTCAAAATCAGTATAATCATTACCGAACAAGATTGTGCTTAAACAAACACCGCTCGGTAGAACATCGTAGGGGCGACCGGCCCCGGCCGCCCGCACGTTTCCCATCACGCCGCGGCACGGGCGACCGGGGCCGGTCAGCCCCTACAAGGTCAATTAAACTTCTCCTGCGCCGCCTCAATGCCTGCGGTAATCACCAGCTCCACCGCCTGCGCCGCTTCGCCGATGGCCGACTGCACGGCCTCCAACTCACGGCCTTTCGGCTTACCCAGTACCCAATCAGCGAGGTCAAAATCCATATGCGGCGGCCCGCCCACGCCGATTTTAATACGCGGAAAATCCTCACTACCCAGACGCATAATGATACTCTTCAGCCCGTTATGCCCCCCCGCACTACCCCGCCGCCGAATCCGAAGCCGCCCGGGGTCAAGAGAGGTATCGTCCGCCACGACCAAAATATGCTCCGGCGGCACCTTATAACTCCGCGCCGCCATGTAGACAGCATCTCCGGAGCGGTTCATATAAGTCTGCGGCAGCATCAGCATCACTTTTTTGCCGCCTATGGTACAAACGCCCGTCAGCGCACTAAACTTCGCCCGCTTAATCGAAATCCGCCGCTCTTCCGCCAGCACATCCGCCGTGAGAAATCCCACGTTATGCCGAGTATCCCGATACTGCTCCCCTGGATTGCCGAGGAAAACAACCAACCAGTCGAGTGTTTTGTTTGAAAAAAACATAGTACCCTCTAACAACCATCAAGAATTTTTCGCACCCCCGTCCTTTTCGCTTTAGCGAAAAACTTTTTCGCCGACGGAGTGCATGTTAGTGTGCGACAGAGGTGAAAAAATAGAATCCGTCTTTTTTCGGAATTCATTTCCGAAAAAAACTCCATAACCTCCGCAGAGCCCGCCCCGCAGGGCGGTTCCCCCAAATCGAATGCTTGCATTCGATTTGATTATTTAAACAGCGTCGAAATCGAAACTTCCTCATACACCCGGTCAATCGCCTCGGCGAACATGGGCGCGACGGAGATGTATTTAATCTTATCACACATCGGCTTGTCCTGCGGATAGGGAATCGTATCGAGCAATGCGACCTCTTTAATCGGGCTTTTCTCAATTCGCTCTAACGCCTTGCCGCTGAGCAAACCGTGGCTGGCGCAGGCGTAGATGTCCTTGGCCCCGCCGATGTCCACCAAGGCGCGGGCGGCGGCGCAGAGACTGCCTGCGGTGTCTATCATATCGTCAAAGAGGATAACATGCTTGCCTTTGACCTTACCGATGATGTTCATAACCTCGCTCTCATTCGCCTGCGGACGCCGCTTGTCCACGATGGCGAGGTCAATTCCCAAGCGATGCGCAAAGGCACGGGTGCGGGTCACGCTGCCCACATCCGGGCTGACAGCCATCACATCTTTCAAACCCTCCGCGCCGAACTTTTGGAGGATGTAGTCGGCAAAGAGGGGCGCACCCATGAGATTATCCACGGGGATATCGAAAAAGCCCTGAATCTGCGCGGCGTGCAAGTCCATCGTCAGCACCCTGTCCGCCCCGGCCTTGGAGATGAGATTCGCCACAAGCTTCGCCGAGATGGGGTCACGGGATTTGGCCTTTCTGTCCTGCCGTGCGTAGCCAAAATAGGGTATCACCGCCGTAATCCGCCCGGCAGATGCGCGGGAGCAGGCGTCAATCATAATGAGCAGTTCCATCAAATGCTCGTTCACCGGCTTACAGGTGGGCTGAATCAGAAACACGTCCCGTCCCCGCACGGTCTCATACAGCGAGACCGCCACCTCCCCGTCGGCAAAATGGTCAACTGTTGCGTCTCCCAGTTTGATGCCCATTGCGCGGCAGACGTCCTCTGCAAGCTGCTTGTGGGCGTTGCCGCTAAAGATTTTGATTTCCGTGGCGTGTGGTATCATGGTTGGTTCTCCTCTGTGTGTGTTTGCTTGTTTGGATTATATCATATTGGGGCGGGAGTTTCAATATGAAACAAAAAGGAGGCGGTTCTGTAAAACCGCCTCACTTATATTCTCCCTCAAACCCCCAACCTCGCCCGAACCGCCGCATTTATACTCTCCTGTAACTCCGTCATCGGCCGAATGGGCGTCAACCGCTCATCCGGCATTCCGAAGATGGTCGGACTCCCCTGTGCATAATGCGCCTCCCAAGCCGAACAACTCCCCCATGGTGACCGCTCTTCAAAGGGTGTTCTCTCTCCGGTTATGTGGTTGAAAAAGTACTGCTGCCAACCTTCTCCTGCAAGATAGTAAGCTTGCGTATCAACGATAACTTCTTTCCGCAACACGTTGCCGCTGAATGTGAGGTAATAATAAGCATAGTGTTCATAGTAAGGACTATGATAAAGCGCAACAAGCCGCCCGCTACTGTCCCTGAATAAACTGAGCCCCATATAAGGGAGCCGCCCGACTTCTTGGTATGTCCCGTTTATAAGCCGATATATAACATATGCACCTTCCGAGGAACCCATTGAATTAAAGTGAATGAAAATGGTCGACACGCTATTGTTATCTAAATCGTACAAGTGATACCGGACCGGGATAAACCATTCGTCGCTTGCAAATGACGGCCAACCTATCGGGTTCCCGTTGCGGTCAAACCATGACGGCTCGCCGCCGACCCAATCAAGGTTATACAGCGCACCGCCATTCCTTTCCCAACTAAAGCTAAAGAGCGTCACAAATTGGCTCAAAAACTCCGCCTCCGCCGAGAGCGGGGTATGCGGAGCCTGCGGGGGCTGTACCGACTGCACCGCCTGCCCCATCCGATTCTCCTCGGATTCGGAATCAGGCTCATCTGTCAAGGCATCAGGTTCCTCCCCCGTCAAGCCATCTTCTTCCTCCGGCGGGGCAACTTCTTCCGCCTCATAGCCGAGGTCTTCCGTCTCAGGCGCGGAATCTTCCCCTGCAAAAACGCAGGTAACCGCAACCAAACACAACATAAGGAACAAAGCCGCTGCCAATATAAGTTTCGTTTTTTTCATCGAACGCTTCCCCCATTTCCCTATCTATATAACATCAGACGACAAAAACATCCCATTTGTTCCATCAGTATAGCATAAATTCTTTTGCACAGCAAAAAAATTCGGTTTAATGGGGCGGGTTATCCCCCTCCCCCAACAATTCCCACACAAATACGCAAATCGTTCACATTTTGTTCAACCTTTGACGAACGGGTCGATTTATAATATAATGTAATGCAAATATACATAGGGGGGATTCCACTATGGCAAAAGTCTTAATCATTGAGGACGACGGCAACATCGCAGAACTGTTACGGCTCTATCTGGAAAAGGAAGGCTATACCCTGAAAATCGTGGCCGACGGTGCCGAGGGTGTCAAGGAGGCGGCGGCATTCAAGCCCAATCTGGTCATCTTGGACATCATGCTCCCCTCGCTGGACGGCTGGGGCGTATGCCGCGAGATTCGGCGCACCTCCAAGGTGCCCATCATCATGCTCACGGCCAAAGGTGAGACCTTCGACAAGGTCACGGGCCTCGAGTTGGGCGCGGATGACTACATCGTCAAACCCTTCGAGCCGAAGGAGCTGATTGCAAGAATCCACGCCGTCATGCGCCGCTACGGTGACAGCCCGGAAGATTTGCAAAAACGCCTGACCTTCGACAAGCTCACCATCAACCTGGACTCCTACGAGCTTCTGGTAGACGGCAGCAAGGTAGACACCCCGCCAAAAGAGCTGGAGCTGCTCTACCATCTCGCCGCCTCGCCGAACAGAGTCTACACCCGCAACCAGCTTCTGGATGAGGTCTGGGGCTTCGACTACTTCGGCGACAGCCGCACCGTAGACGTCCACGTCAAACGCCTCCGTGAAAAGCTGGAAAGCGTCAGCCCCCAATGGAACCTCAAAACCGTCTGGGGCGTGGGCTATAAATTTGAACTGTTAGACACTCCGTAAGGGCATCCTTTACCCTTTGTAGGGGCGGCCGACCCCGGTCGCCCGCACGTTTCCTCGCACGTTGAGGCACGGGCGACCGGGGTCGGTCGCCCCTACAATAACACACCCCAAACAACGGGCGGATTGCAACACCCCCTGGTCAGAGGTTATGTCATGAATAGTGTCTACCTAAAAAACTGTCTCCTCCTCGCCGGGATGGTGCTCTTGAGCTTCCTTGTGTTTTTGGGGGCTTTCGCTTTCATCCTGCGCAACCAGACCATCGCAGACCAACGGGCGGGACTGGAGGCCAATGTAAACTCCGTCGTGGACATGTACAACCACGTCGCCAACTTTAATCCCAACCGAGAGAGCGACCACGAGATGATTAACCTCGTGGTCTCTATTGTCACTCTGCCGCATAATCGTATGGTGGTGGCAAACTCCGACGGCATTGTCATCGCCTGTTCCGAGCGGTACTACCTCTGTCAGCACATCGGTCTGGCAATTCCCCCGGATGTCCGATATCTCCTCAACCACTACGGCTCTTTCTCTGCCCTGACCACAATCTCCGGCTTGGTAGACGGAACCAGTTATGTGCACGCGCAGCCCATCTTAGACTGGGCAGACGGCTCCCACGGCGGTTACGTGTTGGCGGCCTCCGGCGCAGATGCCGTCATGGAGGCCTGGGGGGCAATGCTCTCTTGGTTTCTCATGGTGGCCGCGCTGGTCATCCTCATGGCCATCATCTTAGCGATGGTAGTCGCCCGTCATCAGGCCGCGCCGCTTCGTGAAATGTCCGGGGCCGCCACCAAGTTCGCCCACGGCGACTATTCCGTGCGCGTGGAAGACAGAGGTCGGACGGACGAAATCGGCGAACTCACCCTCGCTTTCAACGCCATGGCCGATGCCATTGAGCAATCGGAAGATATGCGCCGTGAATTCGTGGGCAACGTCTCCCACGAGTTCAAAACCCCCATGACCAGTATCACGGGCTTCGTCGAGGGCATGTTGGACGGCACTATCCCGCCGGAAAAACAGGCGGATTATCTGCATATCGTCGCCGGTGAAACCAAACGTCTCTCCCGCTTGGTACTTCGGATGTTAGAGGTCTCCCGTCTTCAGTCCATGGATATCAGAGAACTTGCCACCCACGATTTCGACATGACGGAAATCCTCCGCCGCGGCATTCTGGGACTGGAAACCAAAATCACGGAGCGGAACTTAGATGTTGAACTGGGCCTCCCCGACCACCCCGTCCGTGTGCTGGGAGACGAGGATTCCATCGTCCAAGTCATCTATAACCTCTTAGACAACGCCGCAAAATTCGCCACACCCGGTACCAAAATCGAGGTCACGCTGGCGCAAAAGGGCGGCAAGGCATATGTCACCGTCAAAAACCACGGCGACCCCATCCCCGCAGAAGAGCTGCCGCTCCTCTTCCACCGCTTCCACAAGAGCGATAAATCGAGAAGCCACGACAAAGACGGCATCGGTCTGGGTCTGTATATCGTAAAAACCATCATCAACGCCCACCACGAAGACGTCTACGTCCGCAGCGAAAACGGCACAACGGAGTTCATGTTCACACTCACGCTGGCACCGAAGAAAAAATCGTAGGGACCGGATTTATCCGCTCCGCGCTCGACCTTGTTTGTGCGTTGTAGGGGGCGTCCTCCCCGACGCCCCGCATCTCATTATATGCAATACCACGGGGCGTCGGGGAGGACGCCGCCCCCTACACGCCCTTAACCGGCAACTGGCAACCGGCAACTAAACAGGAGAAACACACATGCAAAACACCAAATCATCCCGCCCCGCCCGCAAGGCGATTCTTATCATCACCCTCTGTGTCCTGCTCATCATATGTCTCACCGCCGTTGCGAACCTGTTTACGGCCTACGAGGTGCGCATCTTCGCTACCCCCGGCGGCCTGCGTGTGGAGTTGGAGCCGCGCATTACCATAGACGACATCCTCCAAGCCCCCGCCCCGGAACCCGACCATCCCCTCCCCCCCATCTACCTCCCGGATGACGGGGTATATTACGAGGACAACTACCCCGTCAACGATGACATCTACTCCGATATGCCCGTAGTAACCTTGGGAGACGGCACCACGCTGGAACTTCAGCCCCGCCCCGTCTATGACGAAGACGAGGAATCCCCCCGCCTCAGCTTTCAGGAAATCTATCAAAAATGCAGCCCCTCCGTGGTCTTGATTGAGGTACGGCTCCGCTTCGGCACCGGCTCCGGCACCGGCGTTATCATGTCTGAAAACGGCTATATCATCACCAGTACGCACGTCATCGAAGACGCGCGGCAAGTCACCGTCACCCTCTATGACGGCACCCGCTATTACGCCGCCATTGTGGGCATGGACGAGAACACGGACATCGCCGTCCTCTTGGTCGATGCCGATGACCTCATCCCCGCCGTGTTCGGCCGCTCGGATGAACTCTTGGTCGGCGAGGAGGTCGCCGTCATCGGCAATCCTTTAGGCCACACCCACACAATGACGACAGGCATCATCTCCGCCTTAAACCGAGATGTGGTCTACGACGGCATCACCATGCGCCTGATTCAGACCAACGCCGCCATCAACGAGGGTACCTCCGGCGGCCCGCTGATTAACCTCTACGGCCAAGTCGTGGGCATCACAAACATGAAACTGGTCGGCGGCGGCTTCTTCGGCTCCACCATCGAGGGCATGGGCTTTGCCGTCCCCACAGCACAGATTCAGCCCGTGGTGGACTCCATCATCGCACACGGCCGCGTCGTCGGCCGCCCCGCGTTGGGGGTTGTTGTGCGCAACGTAGACGCCGCCGAAGCCGCCGAAGAGGGCATAGAGCCGGGTGTCTACGTCCAACGTGTCTTGGCAGATACCGACGCCTATGCGCAGGGCCTCCGTATAGATGACCGCATCGTGGCCGTAAACGGCACGCGCATTACAAATTCCACCGAGCTGCGGGACGAGGTGCTGACGCACATCGCAGGGGACACGGTAACGCTGACGATTGCGCGGAACGGTGCGGAGCTGGAATTGCGTGTGCGGCTCATGGACGCGGGCTTGTTGGAGTTTTAGGCGATAGTGGTAAAAAATCAAGCATCCCTGCACCAGTCAATTAAATGGCTAACGCAGGGATGTTTTTTATTTCTATTTTTTTCCTTACGCACGTTTTATCCATCGTGAAATAAATTCAAGAGTTTTATCATCTTTGTTGTTGAACACACTTTTAGTAATAATCATAATAACACTAATAATCTGCACTAGGGTTCCAAAAATAACGCTGATAAAAACACCCTCACTTATGTAGATCTTATTATACAGAGCGTTCAAAACTACCATTGCCATTATAAACATTGTTTGAATGATGGATAGTACCCCAAACCCATATAATAGCCTTGCTCTCCATTTCTCTCGTTTTCTCTCACCAAATTTCCATATCCCAAAAGCCTGCCATACCATCAATAGTTGATATTCGTTTTCCTTATTTTTTAGTTGTGCAGCTTCGTTGAAAATGGTATTCTCTGTAGGTCCTTTTTCGGAACTGTATCTCTGTTCTAGCCAGTGATTTAACACTTCATTGGTATGTTCCACTACGACATTTCACCTCGCTGCTCTATTGAGGTCTTTGAAACAATTTTTCAACCGATATATCATCATTTCTGTGGAAACAACAAATTTATTTGCCAACTCAGCAGGGTCTGTATAACCTGCCTGCCATAGTGCCTCTAAAGCGTAATAAGGTACTAAAAGTTCAGCCGCAAAAGCATTTGCTTCACTTTCTTTTCCTGTGCTTTCTTCAGTATATATGCCGTTTCTATATTCTACAAAATCTAAAACTCCGCTCTGGTCTACTGACTTATCTTTATAGTGCAAGTAGTAATGAGCTAATTCGTGTGCGATAGTAAATCGTTGCCTGTTTAGGTGTTCGTCCTTGTTGACATAGATACAGATTTTTCCATCCGGGCGTTTTGCAATAAATCCTGAAACATCTCCTTGCGGCATAGTTTCTTCCAGAACAGTAATTCCGAGGTCATTTGCAATTGCACTAACATTGATTGGAGGGGAATATTGGCCATTATTTTGCAACAGATTTTCGACTATTTCTCTATAAGCTTTTTTGTCAATCACCGTAAACACCTCCATAGATTACTTGTTCATTCTTTTTTCTACTATCAGTATAACAACATTATATCATATTTACCCACCTTATGCTATACCATAAGAAAAAACTTTGCAAATCGTTAGTAAAAAATCCCTCCGCTGTCGCGGAGGGATTTTCAAGTTTAAACCAACTTACTTCACAGCAATAACAACACCGGAACCAACCGTACGGCCACCCTCACGGATAGCGAAACGGAGACCCTCTTCGATAGCGATGGGGGTAATGAGCTCAACATCCATCTCTACGTTGTCGCCGGGCATGCACATCTCAACGCCCTCAGGCAGGTTGATAACGCCGGTTACGTCCGTGGTACGGAAGTAGAACTGCGGACGGTAGTTGTTGAAGAACGGGGTGTGACGGCCGCCCTCTTCCTTACTCAGTACGTAGACCTGGCCGCGGAATGCGGTAAGCGGCTTGATGCTGCCGGGCTTCGCCAGAACCTGACCGCGCTCGACTTCCTCTTTCTTCACACCGCGGAGCAGAACACCCGCGTTGTCACCGGCTTCGGCGTACTCAAGGAGTTTGTGGAACATTTCGATGCCGGTGATAACCGTCTTGCGGCTCTCTTCCATGAGGCCGACAATCTCAACATCATCGTTGAGCTTCGCTGTGCCTCTCTCCACACGGCCGGTGGTAACGGTACCACGGCCTGTGATGGTGAACACGTCCTCAACCGGCATGAGGAAAGGCAGATCGCTCTTTCTCTCCGGGGTGGGGATATAGCTGTCTACGTTGTCCATCAGCTCTTTGATGCAGGCATAGACGGGATCGTCCGGGTTGTCGGGGCCGTTGAGAGCTTGAACAGCAGAACCTTTGATGACGGGAATGTCGTCACCGGGGAACTCGTACTTGGACAGAATCTCACGGATTTCCATCTCGACCAGCTCTAGGAGCTCAAGGTCATCAACAAGGTCAACCTTGTTCATGAATACAACGATGGCCGGCACGCCAACCTGACGAGCAAGCAGGATATGCTCACGGGTCTGTGCCATCGGGCCGTCGGTGGATGCGATAACGAGGATTGCGCCGTCCATCTGAGCTGCGCCGGTAATCATGTTTTTGATATAGTCGGCGTGGCCGGGGCAGTCAACGTGAGCGTAGTGACGGCTTTCCGTCTCATACTCAACGTGAGAGGTGTTGATGGTGATACCACGCTCTCTTTCCTCGGGTGCCTTGTCGATGTTTGCGTAGTCTGCAAACTGTGCCCCGCCCTTGAGGGACAGGTACTTGGTGATTGCGGCGGTCAACGTTGTCTTGCCATGGTCAACGTGACCGATGGTGCCGATATTTACGTGGGGTTTGTTTCTTTCAAACGCTTGCTTTGCCATGGTAGGGTAGCCTCCTTGTTATGGTTGTTCATAATATTTTTTGATTTTCGGTCGATGCGAATATTGTATCGCATGTTCCAAATTTTTGCAACTGTTTTTTCCGAGCTTTTCGCATCCCCCGTCCTTTTCGCTTCAGCGAAAAGCTTTTTCGCCGGAGGAGTGCATGTTAGTGTGCGACGTAGGCGAAAAAATTGGAATCCGTTTTTTTCGGGATTCACTCCCGAAAAAAACTCCTGAGCCTCCGCAGAGCCCGCCCCGCAGGGCGGTTCTCCCAAAACAAATGCTTGCATTTGTTTTGCTACTTGCGCGATGCCGCAATCGTCTCCTGAATGCTCTTCGGAATCTCCATGAAATGACTCGGCTCCATGCTGTAGTTGGCACGGCCTTGCGTCTTACTGCGGAGGTCGGTTGCGTAACCGAACATCTCGCCCAGCGGGACATGGGATTCAATCTTCACGCCGCCGTTAGAGATATCCGTGGTCACAATCTGGCCACGGCGGGAATTGAGGTCTCCGATGACATCGCCCATGTAGTTCTCGGGAGCCATGACCACTACGCGCATGATGGGTTCAAGCAGAACCGGGTGCGCTTTGTGCATCGCCTCTTTGAACGCCATGGATCCGCAAATTTTAAAGGCCATCTCCGAGGAGTCAACTTCGTGATACTTACCGTCATAGAGGGTAACTTTCACGTCAACAACCTCATAGCCCGCGACCACACCGGCCTGCATGGCACCCTGAATACCCTGATTAACGGCAGGGATATATTCCTTGGGTACCGATCCGCCCTTGATCTCGTCCACGAACTCGTAACCCTTGCCGGACTCGTTCGGCTCGACACGGATGTGAACTTCCGCAAACTGCCCCTTACCGCCGGACTGACGGGAGAAACGGTGCGCCACATCGGCCGGGTTCTTGATGGTCTCTTTGTAGGAAACCTGCGGTGCCCCGACGTTGGCTTCGACCTTGAACTCACGCAGAAGACGGTCTACGATAATCTCCAAGTGGAGTTCGCCCATGCCCGCGATGATGGTCTGACCCGTGTCGTCATCGGTGTAGGTTTTGAAGGTGGGGTCTTCTTCCGCCAGCTTGACCAGCGCAATACCCATCTTCTCCTGCCCCGCCTTGGTCTTCGGCTCGATAGCAACCCGGATAACAGGATCCGGGAACTCCATGCTTTCAAGGATAATCGGTGCTTTTTCATCACAGAGGGTATCACCCGTAGTCGTGTGCTTGAGGCCGACGGCTGCGGCGATATCGCCGGAGTAGACGGTCTCGATGTCCTCTCTGTGGTTGGCGTGCATCTGCAGGATGCGGCCCATGCGCTCTTTCTGGCCTTTCGTGGCATTGACGACACCGCTGCCGGAATCCACCTTGCCGGAATAGACACGGAAGAAGCTCAGACGGCCCACATAGGGGTCGGTCGCAATTTTGAAAGCCAGAGCCGAAAACGGCGCATCGTCTGACGCGGGACGCTCGTCCTCCTCGCCCGTCTTGGGGTGTACACCCTTGATGGCAGGAATGTCTGTCGGAGATGGCATATAGGCCACAATCGCATCGAGCAAGAGCTGTACACCCTTGTTTTTGTAGCTCGTGCCGCAGACCACGGGCATCATTTTGACCGCCAACGTAGCCTTCCGAATCGCCGCACGGATAGAATCCAACTCGATTTTCTCGCCCTCGAGGTAGAGCATCATAATCTCGTCATCGAAGTCCGCAATGGCTTCGAGCAACTTGACACGATACTCCTCGGCGATGTCTTTCATGTTCTCGGGAATCTCCTCAATGGCGATTTCCTTGCCCAAGTCATCTTTATAGATGCGGGCGTTCATCTCCACGAGGTCAATAATCCCCTTAAACTCAGACTCCGCCCCGATGGGGAGCTGAATCGGCACGGCGTTGCACTTGAGCCTGTCGTGTACCATCCCGAGTACGTTAAAGAAATCCGCACCCGTGATGTCCATCTTGTTCACGTAAATCATACGCGGAACGTTATAGGTGTCCGCCTGCCGCCAAACCGTCTCGGACTGCGGCTCAACGCCGCCCTTGGCGCACATAACGGCCACACTACCGTCGAGTACACGCAGAGAACGCTCTACCTCAACGGTAAAGTCCACGTGCCCCGGCGTATCGATGATATTAATACGATGGTCGTCCCAAAAGCAAGTGGTCGCAGCGGAGGTAATCGTGATACCTCTCTCCTGCTCCTGCTCCATCCAGTCCATCGTGGCGGTACCCTCGTGGGTCTCACCGATTTTATAGTTGACCCCGGTGTAGTAGAGAATCCGCTCCGTAGTAGTCGTCTTCCCTGCGTCAATATGGGCCATAATGCCGATATTTCTGGTGTTTTCTAATGAGATTTGTCTAGGCATAATTCAACTTTCTTTCAGTTACTTATAGAACGACCGCCGGCCGTCCTACTACCAGCGATAATGGGCAAAGGCCTTGTTCGCCTCAGCCATCTTGTGGGTGTCCTCACGCTTTTTCACGGCGGACCCCGTGTTGTTGAGCGCGTCCATCAGCTCACCGGCCAGACGCTCACGCATGGTCTTTTCACCGCGCTTGCGTGCAAAGCTCGTAAGCCAGCGAAGACCCAGCGTTTGACGCCGTGCCTCACGGACTTCGATGGGCACCTGATAAGTCGCACCGCCGACACGGCGGGCCTTGACTTCCAGGGTGGGCATGATGTTGTTCAGGGCTTCGGTGAAAACCTCAAGGGGTTCCTTGCCGGTCTTTTCTTTGACAATGTCAAATGCGCCGTAAACAACTTTCTGGGACACGCCCTTCTTGCCGTCCAACATGATGCTGTTGACAAGACGCGTCACCATCACCGACCCGTAGAGCGGGTCGGGCAGAACTTCTCGTTTGGGTACGTTACCTCTTCTGGGCACTATACTTCCCTCCTTCATAAGGATGATTCATCGGTACTCGAAAACGGCGAACCGTTCCCGTAAATGCCTGCCGAAGTAACATACATAATATATGTCTATCTTCAGGTCAGGCCGCAAGCTCTACCCATGAGCTTGCTACTTGCTGCCTAAAGTGAACTTCTCTTACTTAGGCCGCTTGGTGCCGTACTTGCTGCGGCTCTGTCTGCGGTCGTTCACGCCCTGGGTGTCGAGCGTACCACGGATGATGTGATAACGCACACCGGGCAGGTCTTTGACTCTGCCGCCGCGAATCATGACAACGGAGTGCTCCTGCAGATTGTGGCCGACGCCGGGGATATAGGCCGTAACCTCGTGACCGTTAGACAAGCGCACACGGGCGATTTTCCGAAGCGCGGAGTTCGGCTTCTTCGGCGTAGAAGTACGCACAGCCGTACAAACGCCCCGCTTCTGCGGACTGGAGAGATCCGTCTCACGATTCTTCAGGGTATTGAGACCCTTCTGCATCGCCGGAGAGTTAGACTTATGCGTCATCTGCTCCCGTCCTTTTCTGACGAGCTGGTTAAATGTTGGCACAGTATTCCTCCTTTCTTGAGTTAGTCGTGTTGCTTCATGCGTTATTGTTTCACGCAGAGAGAAATTATACTACAATCCATAAGGGAAGTCAACAGATTTCCATGAATTCGGGTGTTATTTTCGGAGCATAGTCGTTTAAGTTGAAAATGGGCTGATGGTTTGTGAGGATATTTTATATAGTTCAAGGATGACGACGCAGGCGGGATTTGTTCCCGCAAAGGAGAAAGACGTAGATATGCGGAAATTAGACCGCATTCCGTCAGCTCTTTTTCAACTACGACGACTATATATTATAAGTTGATTGACAAAACTCCGTCAGTCATGTATAATGACAATACAAAAGGAACTGCCGCCTGTGGTTGGGCGGCTCAGTCCTGGTAAAAACCAAAAAGAGAGTACGCCTAGCTACACAAGCTAAGGCGTACTCGGCTTATTTGCGTCTGTCTCTCAACAGGGCAAACAAGGCTAAGACAAACGTTGCGATGATAAACAATGTATCATAAGTAACGTATTGCATAGGCATCACCCTCCTCTCAGAGAGTGACCGAGTCGCCTAGCGGCAGTTCCTAGCGAGGAGTTTTGACATCCCCATCGAAAATTATACACTATCATCCGGCTATTTGTAAATAGCCGGTTTTTTCGCACGCCCTCCCCCAACTTCCATGAATTTGGGGAGAAAAACAATTGTAGGGACGGGGTTGCATCCCCGCCCCTACGCATTACTCAATCACGTTCCCGACGCCCGCAAGCATCGTCAAATCCACATCTTCCTCCGGCTCTGCAGGCGTACCGACGGCCTCACTCTCCACATGTGCGGTAAAGCCCCGATACACCTCAAGCCCCGACCCCGCAGGAATCAGCTTGCCGATAATAACGTTCTCCTTGAGGCCGACGAGGTTATCCACCTTGCCTTTGATGGCCGCTTCGGTCAGAACCTTAGTCGTCTCTTGGAAGCTTGCCGCCGAGAGGAAACTCTCCGTGGCCAGCGATGCCTTGGTGATACCCATGAGCAGCCGCTCAAAGGTGGCGGGCCGCAGTTCCGCTTCGCCTGCGTTAATACGCTCCCCAATCGCACGGTTGGCGGCTTTCATGTCCAAAATGTCCACCGTCGTGCCGGAGAGGAACCCTGTATCTCCCGCGTCTTCGACCTTGACCTTACGCATCATCTGCCGCACAATGACTTCGATGTGCTTATCGTTAATCTCAACGCCCTGCTGACGGTACATCTTCTGCACTTCCTGAATCAGATAATGCTGCACCGACAAAACACCGAGAATACGCAAAATATCATGCGGATTCTGCGCGCCGTTGGTGAGCTGTTCGCCCGGCTCCACCCGCTGTCCGTCCTGCACGCGGATGCCGGAGGCGTAGGGAACCGTATAACTCCGAATGTCGCCGTCATCGGCGTTCGTGACAGACAGGGTATAGATGGCGTTTTTCTTGGTCTCTTCCAAAGTGACCGTACCCGAAATCTCGGCGAGGATAGCCATACTCTTCGGCTTTCTGGCCTCGAACAGCTCCTCAACACGGGGCAGACCCTGCGTGATATCGTCACCCGCGATGCCGCCCGTGTGGAAGGTACGCATGGTGAGCTGTGTACCCGGCTCACCGATACTCTGTGCGGCGATGACACCCACGGCCTCACCCGCGCCCACAGGCTCCCCGATGGCGAGGTTTAAGCCGTAACACTTGGCGCAAACACCGCTCTTGGACTCACAACCCAACACCGTCCGCACTTGGACTTCGGAAATCCCCGCGGCAATTAAACGGTCGGCGTCCTCGTTGAGCAGCAGATGGTTCGTGTCAAAGAGCACTTTGCCCTTCTTGTCCGTGATATCCACCAGCGGATACCGTCCGTGGATGGAGACGCCGAGCGTCTGCACTACTGCGCCCTTGTCTACAATCTCTCTGGCGATGGCACCCTCAGATGTGCCGCAGTCGGCGTCCCGAATAATCACATCCTGCGCCACGTCTACCAGGCGGCGGGTGAGATACCCCGAGTCGGCGGTACGCAGAGCGGTATCGGCAAGACCTTTTCTCGCGCCACGGGAGGAGATGAAGTATTCCAACACCGAAAGCCCCTCACGGAAGTTCGCCTTGATGGGAATCTCAATCGTCTTACCGGCGGTATTGGCCATCAGACCGCGCATACCGGCGAGCTGACGAATCTGGTTCATGCTGCCTCTCGCCCCGGAGTTCGCCATCATATAGATGGGGTTGAACTCATCCAGCGTATCTTGCAGGGCCTCTGTGACTTTCTTCGTCGTCTTTTCCCACTCGGCGACAACCAAGCTGTAGCGTTCCACATCGGTAATCAGGCCGCGTTGGTACTGCTTCTCGATTTTGAGAATCATCTGCTCCGTCTCCGCAATCAGCGGTTGCTTCTGCGCGGGGACGGTCATGTCGGAAATCGAAATGGTAATCGCGCCCTGCGTCGAGTAACGGAAACCAAGCGATTTGATGTTATCCAGCACCTCAGCCGAACGGGTAAAACCGTATTTGGCGATACACCGCTCTACAATCTGGCCGAGCTTCTTACGGTCACACTTGAAGTTGATTTCATACTCCAAGCAATGCGCCGGGTCGGTTCTGTCTACAAAGCCCAAGTCCTGCGGAATCGGCTCGTTGAAGATAATCCGTCCCACGGTGGTATCTACGAGACTTGTAATTTCCCGGTCTCCGCACATCCCTGTCCGCCGCACACGAATCGGCGAGTGGATACCAACCGCGCCCTCATGATAGGCGAGGATGGCCTCGTCTGCGGACATAAAGGCCTTTTGTGCACCCTCTTCGTCTCTGCCGAAGGTCAGGTAGTAAGCACCGAGAATCATATCCTGCGTCGGCACGGTGACGGGGTTCCCGTCCTGCGGTCGGAGCAGGTTATTGGCGGAGAGCATGAGGATTCTGGCCTCCGCCTGCGCCTCGGTCGAAAGCGGGACGTGGACGGCCATCTGGTCACCGTCAAAGTCGGCGTTGTAAGCCGTACAGACCAGCGGATGCAGCTTGAGCGCACGACCCTCGACCAATACGGGCTCAAAGGCCTGAATACCCAGTCGGTGCAAGGTCGGTGCACGGTTGAGCAGCACAGGATGCTCCTTAATCACAACATCCAGCGCGTCCCAGACCTCGTTGCGGCCTCTGTCCACCATCTTCTTGGCACTCTTAATATTGTTGGCGACGCCGTCCTCCACCAGCTTTTTCATGACGAAAGGACGGAAGAGCTCAATCGCCATCTCTTTCGGCAGACCGCATTGGTAGAGCTTGAGGTCGGGCCCGACGACGATAACGCTACGCCCGGAATAGTCAACACGCTTGCCCAAGAGATTCTGACGGAACCGCCCTTGCTTGCCCTTGAGCATATCGGAAAGGCTCTTGAGCGGACGGCTGTTCGCCCCCGTGACCGCACGGCCGCGGCGGCCGTTGTCAATCAGCGCATCCACCGCTTCTTGCAGCATCCGTTTCTCATTGCGCACGATGATATCCGGCGCGGAGAGCTGAATCAGCCGCTTGAGGCGATTATTACGGTTGATAACACGACGATAGAGGTCATTGAGGTCACTCGTGGCAAATCGTCCGCCGTCGAGCTGCACCATAGGCCGAATCTCGGGCGAGATGACAGGCAAAACATCAATAATCATCCAAGTCGGGTCATTCCCGCTCTGGCGGAAGGCCTCGACGACCTCCAAACGCTTGATGAGCTTCGCTTTCTTCTGCCCGCTGGCATCGCCCAGCTCCGCACGCAGTTCCAACGACAGCTTCTCGCAGTCGATGTTTGCCAAGAGTTTCTTGACGGCCTCCGCGCCCATGCCGGCCTCAAAGTCGTCCTCGTATTTTTCTTTCATATCACGGTACTCTTTTTCCGTGAGCACCTGATTTTTCATCAGCGGCGAGAATCCGGGGTCGATGACAATATAAGCGGCGAAGTAAAGCACCTTCTCCAAAATCCGAGGCGTAATATCAAGAAGCAGACCCATTCGGGACGGAATGCCCTTGAAGTACCAAATATGGCTCACGGGGGCGGCGAGGTCGATGTGACCCATCCGCTCACGCCGCACTTTGCTCTTGGTAATCTCTACGCCGCAACGGTCACAGACCTTGCCCTTGTAGCGGATTTTCTTATACTTGCCACAATGGCATTCCCAGTCCTTGGTGGGGCCGAAAATCTTTTCGCAGAACAGACCCTCCCGCTCCGGCTTGAGGGTTCTGTAGTTAATCGTCTCCGGCTTTTTGACTTCACCGGACGACCAGTCCCGAATCTTCTCCGGAGAGGCGATACTGATCTGAATGGCATCAAAGGGTGCGTAACTCATTAGTCAAAAGCCTCCTCTTCCTCCGCAAT
>WRAK01000004.1 GCA_009780235.1 Oscillospiraceae bacterium | reverse complement strand
CGGCACGGAGTGGCCTTTCCCGGACCACGATTCGATTTCTTGGTGGGCGACAGACGCGCTCCGCTGGGCGAACTACCACGAGATTATCCTCGGCAGTAACGGCAATGTTGCGCCGGGTGCCGCGTCCAGCCGTGTGCAGGCCGCCGTTATGGTCGTGCGGTATGATAATAATGTCACTTTTCCACCTGCGCCGTAAAATCGACACAATCTGTTCATAAATCGACATACCTATATTATATGTAAGGAAGCGCGCGAAAGGCGCGTGCGGAACGGCCCGTCCGTTACCCTGAAATGACGGGGGGATGACGGACAGAGACCCCGGAACCTTGCTATGACTGACAAAGGCGCGCGGCCCCGTGTAGGGGCCGCGTGTTTTTGCGCGTTTTGCGTAAGTTTACCGAATAAAACATTATGAAAACAGGGTGCGAACAAAGTGCGAAAAGATGTAAAATTTTCTAAAATTTTTGGCGAAGTTTTTGAAAACTTTTTATTGTTTTTTAAAGAAGCTTGTGATATCATAAAAAAGTATAATTGCAAGATTTAATACAGTAGAACATTAGCGACTTCCGGTAGGGAAATACAACTTTACAAACAAAAGAAAGGGTGAATGGAAAGGGGAAACAGCAGGGGCCGGACAGGAAAGGAAAGTGCAAGAACGCAAGGAATATCAAGGAACATAGGAAAAAAGGAAAGCTAAAAAATTTAGGAGGGAGTTCTAAGTTTATGAGTACATTTTTACGCAGATCCAGAAAACCTTTAGCAATGCTACTGGCGATGATCATGGTTCTTACCTTGTTCCCCGCAGCAGCGATTGCAACGGACGCCTCGGCACAGCCGAGCGATGAGGCACTATTCGCAGAAGCGTTGGCACAAATGGTGCCGACCGATGCTGACCCACGATTCCCCGACGTGCCTTTCGGCCACTGGGGTAACGTTTGGGTTGAAGAGGCGGCCGAGAGAGGCCTGATGGCCGGCAGAGCGGGCGGGATATTTGTCCCGTACGACCACCTCACTCGTGCGGAAGCGGCACAGATGATGGTGAATGCGGCCAACCATGTCCGCGGTGCGGGTTATGTACAGTTCCCGTCTGTGACGGAGCCTCCGTTCTCGGATGTTCCTGTCGGCGTATGGTATACCGGGCCGATTGCTTGGGCGGCAGAGAATGGGATTATTCTCGGAAACCCCGACGGCACATTCGCACCGGGTGCTCCGATTACCCGTGAAGCATTTGTCGTAATGCTTTATAGGCTTGCGGATCGCTTGGATCTGGACACTTCCGACCCGGGAGAGGGTCTGAACTGGCCCTTTAATGACCACGACCACATCTCTTGGTGGGGCGTCGCCCCGATTAGATGGGCGCACTATGTTCGTGTTGTCAACGGATCTGCCGCCTCCGAAGGTGGTTTTGTTGTAGAGCCTCTCCACAACATCCAACGTGTGCAGGGTGCGGTTATGCTCGTGGGCTTTGCGCGGCTGTTTGACGTAGAGCCTCCTGTCGATAAAGAAGCGTTGCGGGAATTGGTTGCCGATGCAGAGTGGCGCGGTCCGGATGAGAGCTACACCGTTGAGAGCTGGGATCCGTTTTATGCTGCACTCAACGCTGCACGAGCCGTGCTGGCTAATGATGCCGCAACGCAAGCCGAAGTTGATGCCGCTTATGCGGTACTGCGTGCGGCGTATAATGGCTTGGTGCCCGACGGTCCCCCTTGCAGAGACGCATTGCGTGAAGCAATCGAAGATGCGGATGAAATCTTCGACGAAGACGCAGACGACAACGGCCAAGGCGACTACACCGATGCGAGCTGGGAAGCTTTTGAAGCAGCCCGCGAAGCAGCGATTGCGGTGTATGAGGACGAGGACGCAACGCAAGCAGAAGTTAATGCGGCGGAACGCGCCCTGCGTGAAGCGATGGAGAACTTGGAGACGTATCCCGAGCCCGTTGACCTCACTATCACGCTGCAAGCGATGGCTGACTTCCACGGTCACATGAACAGCTGGATGACGCCGCCGGGTACAAACGTGGCTGCGGCAATTGATCCCGGCTTTGCGCGTTTCGTGACCTTCATGGATGAAGTTTCCGACCGGATTGAAGATTTGACCGGCCACGAGCCTGTTCGTCTGCACGCCGGTGACACCTTCTTCGGTCAGGCGCACCAGAATCTGTTCTGGGGCGAGCCCGCCCTGTGGGCACTCAACCGTGTTGGTGTGCGTTTCGGTGCAATTGGTAATCACGAATTCTCTTGGCAAAATCGCCCGCTGACCGAGTCTTTCAACGAGACGGATCCGGCGGCAAGAGCGGAAGCATTAGAGGATGTAAACAGAGCAAGAAATCCGATGTGGGTGTACCTGCCGGAAGACCATGTACTGAATACAGTACAGCCCGGTATCCCCTTCCTCGCGGCAGACATCATTTATGCAGACACGCATCCGAATGAAGAACTGCGCGGCACATCCCCCGAGTGGGCGCAGCCGTATGCGATTTTGGATGACTGGTATGATGACTACGGCGTAACCGTCGGTCTCATCGGCTTGACCCACCCGTCGATTGAGTCCATGTCGGGTGCGGCAGACCGCCGCCACCTCCACTTCCGTACCCCCGGTATGGTCGGCACGAGCGTAGAGAACTACGAGTGGCTGGAAGACATGATTACCCTGTTGCGTGAAGAGTACGGCGTAGCCGCAGTCGTGGCAATCACCCACACCAGCTCCGGTAACTACACAAATACGATTGTAGATACACTCATGCAGAGAGGGTATGCACACTTTGACGGTTTCTTCTCCGGTCATACCCATGGAACCGCAGCGGCGGTCAGAACGCATGGCGAGGGTGATGCCCAGCTCCGTACCGCCATCGCACTCGGTCCGCACCACGGACGTGGCTTCGGTCAGATTCAACTGAACTTTGTAGACGGCGTGTTGCAGCCCGTTGTTGCAGGCAGTTCCGTTACGCAAGTTGACGGCACCAATGCTACCCATATCCGCGCGATGACGCCGGATCCCGAAGCAGTACGTTTAGTGCACGGTGAAGGTGCAACTTGGGAACGTGTGACGTCACAAATCGTGGACAACGTGGTGGTTCATACGCCCCAAACAGTTGGAAACCAAAACACGAGACTTAATTTTACCTATCCGACCGGTATGCGTGTCGGCGACGGGTTTACACCCGGCCCCGATCTTGATGTTCTCATCGCAACCCCGATTGCAGAGCGCGGCGCATGGGGCTTGGAGCAGTTGGTTGAGTACGCATGGGGATTGCCGCTTGGCCCCCGCGTAACATACAGCCGCAGTCAGGCCGCAGCAGACCACTATCTCGTACATATGCTGCATGAGTGGGTCATGCTGAACCATGCGGACGACAAACCCTCTACACCCGGTGTAGACGATTGGGGCGGCACGGTTATTGTCGGTAACGTCTCCTCTTGGCGCGGCGGCAGAGTTTCGAACTTTGACCCGGCCAATATCGTAAATGAACTCGTCCTCAGAGGCGCGATGACATTTGAGAACGTTATGCCTTTGTTTGAAATCCGCGGCCGTGACCTCATTGAGATGCTCAACATGTCTCCCGGAGGCGACCCGCCGACCCCGCCGGGCTTTGGCCGTTGGCCGGCAGGTCATGCAGACGAAGGTCAGCCGAACTGGGGCACCATGCAGGGCCAGACCCTCGCCGGTGTGTTCTTCCATAACGGCGAATGGCACAGCAGCCAGACCTTGCTGCCGATTGACCCGGACGGCATCTACAGATTAGGTGCGTCCAACCACCTGTTTAATGACCGCAACCAAAATGGCGGCCAGCGTTGGCCCTTGCCGGGCAACAACGGCGGCAACGCACTCGGCTTTGAAGTCATTGACTTCGTAGGCGATGGCAATGCAAGCGCACCGCACTTCACAGACGGCCCGCGCTTCATCATCCGTGACGCAGAAGACAATGCACTCATCATCCAAGACACTTGGGTACGCCAGGCACGTTGGAGAGGTACGCAAGATAGCGCAGATATCGCCAACTGGGTAGAAGTAACCGCAGGCGCAGGCGGCACAGCCGCATTGCACGTCTGGGGTAACGCCACGGGCGGCACACAGCGTCATCCGACCGCCAACTCGCACTCTCATTGGGGCCTCCCGGCATATCCGGGCAGCAACACCCGTGACATCGTGTTCAACCGTCAAGTCGTGCGTGCAACTGCTACGCCCGCAGGCGGCTATGAGTTTATCGGTTGGTACAACGGTGACACACGTGTCTCCACGGACCGTGTACATATCTTCGCAGTAAACGATGATATCACCTTGCAGGCTCGTTTTGGATCGCGGGATCTGGATCCGGTTACCGTTACGTTTTTCGGTATTGGTGACTTCCACGGCTTCCTGACGAGTGAGCAGGCCGTAGCCGACCCGGGCGCACCGCGTTTTGTGACCTTCGTAGACGCGCATCAGGAAAGAGTCGAAGCGGCGACAGGCTATGAAGCGATTGTCATGCACAACGGTGATACGTTCTTCGGCCAGTCCATCAACAACTTGTTCTTGGGTGAGCCGGCCTTGCGGGTACTCAACCGCATCGGTATGCGCTACGGTGCAATCGGCAACCACGAGCACAACTTCAACAACCGCACCCTGACGGAGAGCTTCGGCATCACCGACCAGGCGGCGAGAGCGGCGATGATTGCGGATATCAACAACCCGCTGTTCCAGCATCTGCCGGAGAGCAATCCGCTTCGCAGCATTGAACCGGGTATTACCTTTATCGCATCCGATTTGGTCTATGCCGACACGCATCCCGTAGCGGAACTGCGCGGCACGGTTCCGGATTGGGTAACGCCTTATGTCATCATTGACGATTGGTATGAAGAGTACGGCGTCAAAATCGGCGTCGTCGGTTTGGCACACGAGCAGCATCCGGGCATGGTTGTTGCGGCGAACCGTCAGCATCTCCTCTGGAGAACACCCGGTGCAGTCGGCACGGGTCAAGACAACTTCCCCTGGTTTGAGCAGTTGATCAATGACCTGCGTGACCCGAACGGCGACTACGGCGTGCAAGCGGTTATCGCTATCACCCACGCCAGCAGCGGCGTCGTTACCACCCTCAACAACAGAGGGAACGCACATCTGGACGGGTTCTTCTCCGGCCACAGCCACAGCCAGACCGCTAACATTTTGACCCACGGCCCTGCAGGCCCGGGACAAATTCGTACAGCCCATGCGGCCGGTCACCACCACGGACGTGGCTTCGGTGAGATTCGCTTTGACTTCGACGAAGGCCAGTTGGTCGACGTTTGGTCGAATGCGCGTACCCAAGTAGACGGCACCAACGCAACGCACGTTCGTGCGATGACTCCCGACCCCGAAGTGTTCCGCTGGGTATGGGGTGAAGGTGCGACTTGGCAGAGAGTAACAACAGCGGGTGGCGTGGATACGCCGCAAGCAGTCGGAAATCAAAACACGAACCTCGCCATCAGCAACACCCCCACCGTTTGGGTTGACCAAGCGAATGCAATCGGCGTTCCGATGGCTGAGCGTGCGACTTGGGGCTATGTACAGCTTCGTGACTACCTGTGGGATAGACCGCTGGGTCCGCGCGGCACATACAGCAGAAACGCGGCGCATAGAAACCAGCATCTTATCGCCATGGCGGTAGATTACATCGACCGTGTACATGCGAATGATATTTCCTATGAAACAGGTCTGCCCTTTGAAGGTACCATCATCACCTTCGCACAGTCCGGTTGGCGCGGTCAAGATGCCGCTCGCTTGAACTGGGGTCCGAACACGATGGTGAGCTTCATGGATCTCATGGATCACCTCACCTTTGAGCGTGAAATCGTACTCTTTGAGATGCGCGGCGCAGACGTTATCGAAATGCTCAACTTCCCTCCGGGCGGTGCCCCTCCGGGCGGCGGAACTTGGGGTCGTAACGCACCGAACACGCTCTGGCCGCGTGGTGTCCCCAACTGGGGTGTCATGGGCAACGGACAGACCATTTCCGGTGCCTTCCTCCACAACGGCCAGTGGCATCTGACGGCGACCTTAGAGCCGATTGACCCGACCGCTACTTACAGATTGGGCATGGCCCACAATCTGTACAACGGTTGGGACGCAGACGGCAGTCAACGTTGGCCGGCACCCGGCAACGAGCAAGGCATTGCCCTCGGCTGGGAAGTCATTGACTTCGTAGACGGCGACGACCAACCGAACGTATGGTTCGTCTCCTACACACACGGCAATAAGGGTCCGCGTCACACCTCGCGTCACGAAATCACAGGCGATACCATCAACTATTGGGAAGTCTGGGAGCTTGAGACGAGACACAGAGGCAACATCGTTGCAGGCGGCGGCACCATCGCTTCTTGGATTGACGTAGAAGCAACGGGCGGCGGCACAGCTGCATTGGCTGTCTGGGGCTTAGGCGCAGGCGGCAACGGCTGGGGCGCTCCGGCGTACCCGAACGGCGGTACGGTACGTGACCTCGTACTCCACGGCTCTGCTGTGCGTGCGACCGCTACTGTTCCGGCAACACTACCGGACGGCTATGTATTCCTCGGTTGGTTCGATGGTAACACACGCGTCTCCACAGACCTCGTGTATGTGTTTAACGCACCGACGGCAGATACAACATTGCAGGCACGTTTTGGGCCTGACGATCTTCCCGAGTGTCCGATTCCGGGCCCCGGTGCCGACCTTGCACGTTGGATGCAGGCAGAAGGCCTTGAAGACCAATTCCCGAACGGGCTGAATGAAAGACGTCTGTATGTTAACCCGACGTATGGTACTGTAATTGAGCCGTTGCGCTTCCACGTTGGCGATGCTGTACGATATCTCCGTTGGGAGTCCGGCGCACCGACCGTAGTGAATGCAGCAGGCGATGGCCCCGGCGGTTTGCATGACATTCCCTCCGGCACGGAGGTTCGCTGGCAGACTACGATTTCCACCGTGGGTCACTTTGATCTCGAAGTGCAGTTCAATATGCGCTCTGATGAGGGTACCGCCGGCACACGCCGCGGCCCCCGTGATTGGCAACTGCAAGTCAGCACAAACGGGACGAACTGGGTCGATGCCGGTGCGCCCATCGTGTTGACAGGCGTATGGAACAACAATATTGTAAGAGAGTTGCCTGCAGCAGCAGACAACCAAGAGACACTACACATCCGTTGGCTGATGGCGAGCAATACGGGTGTACATGGTCAGCCGATTACGGATAACCATCGTCACCACATGCGTGACATCATCATCCGCTCCGCAGAGAGCCTTGTAGACTGCGGTCTGCCGGGTTGCCCGAACTGCGATACCGGCGACTTCACCATCGAAAACCCCTACGCAGACGTTGACTGGGCGGCATTCGGCCGCTTCCGTGCGGCTCTGCACATCCACACAACCCGTTCCGACGGCGAAGCCACCGTTGCAGAGACCGTGTTCGACCTCTACAACAAGGGCTATGATATCGTAGCCATTACTGACCACACCAACATGCAGCCGGCGCAAAGCGAAAGCGTGCACACAGGTGACTGGGCAGTCGGCGCAGGCGCGATGACCGCTTCTCAGAGAGATGCCATCATCGCAGGTACTTTCGGCAGAACCGAGTATGTCGGCTTTGCTTTCCCGGGTGACTTCGGTCCCGCATTACATCGTCCAGCAGGTCAGGGCGGTATGATTGCGATTCCGTTTACCAACGAGCAATCGACCACAGAGCATATCATCTCCCTGTGGGCGAACTTCAATGATACTTCTCTCCCTGCCGGAGAGAGAAACATGGCGCGGACCTTTGCAGAAATCGAGGCCGCAGGCGGTGTCGGTATCATTGCACACCCCGGCCGTTACACCACGGGCGCGGGCGGCAGCCCGGTTTCTTCCATGAACCCGGCGCGTATCTCTCAGTATGTGGAACTGTTTGACCGTTCTACTGCGGCCTTGGGCTTCGAGCTGTTCAACCGCTCGGACAACGAGACTCGCGTTGACCGTCTCCTCTGGGATAACGTGCTGCAGGTACTCATGCCTTACGGCCGTCCCGTCTGGGGCTTCGCCAATGACGACAACCACAGCATGAACCAAGCAGGCTACAACTGGAATGTCCTGCTCATGCCGACCCTCACGGACGTAAACGCACGTGCAGCAATGGAAGACGGCGCGTTCTACATGGTCACACGGATTAACCGTGGTATTGTAGACACCGATACAGCCATCAACTTCCCGAACCTGCCCGACGGCAGCCGTACCCCGAACGGCGGTACCGAGGCCTCCTTGCAGTTGCTGGCGCAAACACCGCCCAGCATCACGAGCATCGCGGTTAACGGCAACGTAATCACAATCACAGGCGCGAACTACGACGTCATTGAGTGGGTTGCAAGCGGCGCGATTATCCACACAGGCCCGACCTTTGATGTTGCCGCACATTGGGCGAACATTGACCACAACTATGTCCGTGCGCAGCTCGTGAGCGACTACGGCATGGCTTTGACGCAACCCTTCGGCGTGTTCAATGCACCGATTCCGTCGCGTCCGCCCGTTGACAACCTCGAGTCTTTCGACGATCCGGATGAAATCAGATCTCTGCACAGACCGACAGCGGAAATCACAGCTGCTGCCTTGCATCTGCCGCCGACGGTTATTGCTGCCAGCGAAAGAAACTGGCGTGCACAGGTTGATGTTACTTGGGATTTGACTGAACTGCTTGCCACTTATGACCCGGCAAATCCTGCGGTTCAGACATTTGTTGTACCCGGCACGGTTACAGCTCTGCCCGCAAGCTGGACGAACACCAACAACGTGCCGCTGACTGTAACCATCACAGTCAACATGGGCATTGACCCCGTCATCTCCATTTACGATGCGAATCGCAATACTCCGATTGGCCGGATGATTACGGTTGAAGGCTATGTCACCGCCTATGCAAGACGCGGCGACAGAATCCTCATCCAAGACGGTATGGGTGAGTGGAGCGGTCTCTGGGTGAATGACCTCGGCGGCGCAGGCGTCGGCCCCATCATCGGCGACTACCTCGGCCAGTGGGTTCGTATCACAGGCCAGCGCGGCGTACAATGGGGCGAGAACAACGCCATCAACTTCAACAGCGCGACCGGTCTCGGTTCGTTTGAAGGTGGTATATCCGATGTCGGCCGCCCGGTTATTGAGCCGGTTGAGCTTGAAATCAACAACCCCGACCACCTGACCTTGGGCACCTCGGGTCCGTTCAACAACATGCTGGTCAACATCACCGCACCTTGGGTGGCGACCACAGATTTGGCGCACGATCCTCCGGGCAGCCCCGTTAACATCATCCGCTCGCCTGCAGTAGGCCGTGCGGAAGTGAGCGGCGTTATGCCGACAGGCGCGGAAGTGGGCGATACGGTTCGCATCGAGCGCGCCATCATCCACTGGCGGAATGACAGAGAGTGTCAGATTCTGCATACAGCTTGGAACTCCGGCGGTTCGATTACGTTGGCTACCAGAGAAGCTCGTATCGACATTCTGACCTTTGCAGATTTCCACGGCAATGTGGACAGCATGATGAACGACAATGACCCCGGCGCGGCCCGCTTTGTTGCTTACGCCCAATGGCTGAGACAGCAGAACGACAACCCGGCCAACGTCATGGTCATTCCCGGCGGCGATGATTTCCACGGCCATCCGGTATCGAACTTCAACTACACCAGAAACGGTGAGCAGTTCACACCGAATGCCCCCGGTATCAGCGCGCATCTGCCGATTGGTACGGGAGCACCGGCTGTCGCTATGATGCAGCAGCTCGGCGTAGAGTACATGGCACTCGGCAACCACGAATTCAGCTTCGGCTTCGGCCGTACGCTGGAGTTGGCCAATTACGTTACCTTCCTCGCGGCTGACCTCTTCTATGCAGAAGGTCATGCGAATGAAGGCCAGCGTCCTGCATTTGTAGAGCCGTACACAATTGTTGAGTTCGAGAACGGCGACATTACTGTTGGCCTTATCGGCCTCATGACCCGCGGCATGAGCCACCTCGTGGCAGATCCCGCGACGGCGAACTTCGAGTACAGAACACCGACCATCGCAGGTGCAAATGCCGCATGGATTACGGCAATCGAAGACCTGATTGAAGAACTGCGTGACGACTATGGCGTAGATGCCGTTATCGCCGTAACGCACATGTACCAAGCCGAGGCGAGAGTTTTGGCGAACCTGATTGATGGCTTTGACGGTATCATCGGCGGCCACGGCCACCAGACCTTTACCGATGTAGTCAACGGCACACGTATCATCGAGGCGGGTCAGCACGGCCGCCACATGGGCCGTCTTTCCCTGCACTTTGATGAAGACGGCGACTTGGACGATGTCACAGGTTGGCTCAGTCCCGCGCCTCCGGCGAACAGCTTGCTCGGAACGACTCCGAACAACTCTGTCCGTGATTTCAACCGTCCGGCAGGCCTGACTTTTGACGAGCAGGTTATCCCGGCATTGCAGCATGCTGAGTTCTTGACGACCCCCGGGGTCAGCGCAGCTTACGATGCAATGGCTGCTATCATGGCAGAGTACCATGCACAGTCTGGCTACTATCTAAACAGAGTGCTCGGCACACGGAGCATCTACAGCAACACCCGTAATGACAGAAACGTTTGGGTTACGAGACTTCTCTCCGATTACGTTGCAAGAGCGACGGGTCAAAATGATTGGGTTTATGTTTCCAACTTCGGCGGCTGGAGAAATGTACCTCCCTTCCAGTTCACCCCGACAACAAACGTTATCACCAGAGAGCTGTACGCAACCATGCCGTTCAACAACGCCATTTTGGTGTATGAAATGTACGGCAGAGACCTGCTGACCCTGCTCAACATGACGGCCGGCGCAGACACGAACCTGAACCCGCCGACCTTCGGCCTCAACGGCGGTCAGCCGCCCGTGGTTGACGGTGCGTTCAGAGGTGAGCTGATTGACGCAAACCACATGATTAACGGCGCACCGCATCCGAGATGGCAGTGGTACCTGACTGCTACAGGTCTGCCGATCAGCGATGACACCACGCGTTACAACGTCATCGGCTCCAACTTCACACAGGGCGCAGCTGCTGCCTTGCTGCCGGGCGGCACGCCCGTCGGCGGTGGTGACAGATTCCCGATTCCGGGTACCACACACGGCAACGCGCTTGGCATGGCTTTCCTCGGTATGCCGAACGCCCTGCGCGCAGACGGCACACTCGTACCTTACAACGAGATGCCGACCGACAACACATTGTGGGAAGTTCAGGGCTTCAGAACCCTGCGCTCTGCCCTGATGGAACAACAAATATACAGAGGCGCGAATCCCGGTTACACCGAGGAACTCACCGTTACGGCGGTAGGCGAAGGCACAGCTGTCATCACCTTCCCGTTTGCGCCCGGTAACCGTTCGCGTAACATCAACGTTGTACCGCAGCACGTCACCGTAACGGCGACGGGTTCTAACTTCCTCGGTTGGTTCGAGGTCGGCGGCACGACAGCCCTTTCGACAGACTTGGTATACACCTTTGTACAAAGAGATGAGCTGGCACTCGAAGCACGTTTCGGTACGCCCGACTGTCCCGCAGTAGGCCCCGGCGAAGTGATTACGGCATGGGCGGGTGACGAAGGTCTCACGCCTACGAATCTGGTTGAAAACTGGAATTCCACAGCCGGTGACAACGCAACGATTAACTTCTACGTTGGCGGCACACGGAGACTGCTGCATGCGGCCTCCGGCGGTGCGACCGTAACCAACGGTGTAGCCACAGCTTCCGGTGCAGGCGCACCCGGCAGCGGCCTGAACGGTATTGCCGCAGGCGATGCGTTCTGGCAGACCACCATCTCCACGGAAGGCCAGTTCGGCGTCACCGTGGCGGCGGAGATGCGTTCCGATAACGCAGCTTCCGGTGCAGCCCCCCGTGACTGGCAGCTCTCTTTCTCCATTGACGACGGCGACACTTGGACAAATGTCGGCGGGATTATCAACTTGAACGCAGGCAACTGGACGAACGCGCAGGCTGCTGCCGTTCCCCCGGCCTTTACCGGCACGGGCGGCGCGCCCTTCGTGCGCACATTGCCCGCGGCGGCTGATGACCAAGCGGAAGTTATCCTCCGCTGGACGCTGGCTTCCACAACAGCAGTCAACGGCGGCGCGATTGGCGCAAACGGCCGTCACGCAATGCGTAACGTTGTGATTCACTCCGCAGAAACCCGCGTATACTGCGGTCTGCAGACTTGCCCGAATTGCGAGACTGCCGACTTCACCGCACTACAAGAAGCAGTAGACTGGGCTCTCCTGCACACCCCGGCGGAGAATTACACGCCGGCAACATGGGCACCGTTCGCGGCGGCTCTTGCAACGGCACAGACCGTGCTCGGTACCGCAAACGCGACACAGGCGGCAGTTGATGCCGCGGCGATGGATCTCATTCTGGCCATGGTCGCGCTGGAGTTGGCCGGTATCATCGTTGAGCCGATCACGATTGAGTCCTTAATCGCAAGGGCTTCCTCGGGCCTCGTGCTTGACTTCCAAGTCACCACACCCCCTGCGATTGCAGCGGGCACACCGATTACAGCGACATTTGCGACATTCCCCGGCATGGCGAATGTCCCGGGCCTCACCTTAGTGGGAACCCCCGTGGTTGACGCGAGCGGCGTGACCACGATTCAGGTCGCGGTAGCGGAAAATGTTGCAGACGGCAGATACCTGATGAGACTCACCATCGGCGGACACGTTGTGACTTCCTTTGTTGATGTTCAACAGCCTCGTCTCCCGCAACGTATTGACCTTTTGACATTTGCAGACTTCCACGGGTTTACAACCCGTGGAGATGCAAATGACAACGACCCCGGTGCGGGCTTGTTCGCCGCTTACGCCGAATGGGTCAGACACGGCCGCGGTGGTTTGGACGCTGACGTAAACCCGAACAACGTATTCTTCGCCGCAGGCGGTGACGAATTCCAAGGCGGTGCAGTATCCAACTTCCCCGGCGTATCGGCAGACGATCCGAGAAATCCCACCCCGGGTACGGCACTTCCGCCTGTCTTGGGTAACAATGTTCTGGCGATGATGGAATACTTGGTACGTGACCAAGACCACAACTTCCACATCGCACTTGGCAACCACGAGTTCAGCTTCGGCGTAGCTCGTGCTTACACGCTGGGTGAGCGCGTGACCCTGCTTGCGTCGGATATCTTCTATGCGGAAGGCCAGCCCAGAGCGGGCGAGCGTCCCGACTTTGTCCGGCATTATGACATCATTGAATTCCCGGATCATGACATCACCATCGGTTTGATTGGTCTGATGAATACCGGGATGCGCAATCTCGTATCCGGCGGTCTGCGGCAGTTCGACCTGCGTTTCATCCAAGCGAGCGCACCGCAGGCACACAAGGATGCCATCCATGACCTCATTGAAGAGCTCAGAGATGTACACGGCGTAAACGCGGTTGTCGCGATTACGCATAAGGGCGGCAACAGCGCGTCCATCAACTATCTGGCAGCCAACTTTGACGTTGACGGCATCATTGGCGGCCACGGTCACTCTATCATCAGCCGTGACCACGCAAACGGTACACCCATCATGGAAGTCGGCCAGCACGGCAGAAGCATCGGCCGTATGTCTTTCTTCTTTGATGCAGACGGCGAGCTGGAGCGTACAGCAAGATGGAATTCCGGGGCAAACGCCATCCGTGACTTCGCACCCCGTGCGAATCAGGAGTTCGGTATGCTCGGTGCTCACGCAGGCCATGCCGATTGGCCGCAGTTTGCACACCACATGACTGCGGTAAACGACCTGATGCAACCCTACTACGATATAACAGATGAGTGGTTTAACGCACCGCTCGGCCCGGTTGGCATGAACTTCACCAACCGTGACGGCCGTGACGTCTGGGTAACCCGTCTCAACCATGACTATGTCTCGGAGAGATTGAATGACCCCAACCTCATCACCGTTTCTAACAGCGGCGGCTGGAGAAATACCGGCCTGTGGCCGTGGGATGCAGATCGCACGGTAATTCGCCGTAACATCTACACCACCATGCCCTTCAACAACCTGATTCTGGTTCACCAGATGTATGGCCGTGACGTTATCACCATGCTCAACAGCATGGGTACCAACCCGCGTACCGGTATCCACGGCTCTACGAACAACTGGTATATCACAGCGACAGGTCTGCGGATTCCCGACCTCGGTCCGGGTGAGCCCGGCGCAATGGTCTTCAACGTGACCGGCTCCAACCACACCTTTGATCAGGACAGCAACACTTGGCGTTTCCCGGGCAACCCGGGCGGCAGCCGCACGGCGGGCTCCGGCGCGAGCCAGCGTCCCGCGATGCACGTAATCGCACCGCCGCATGTCTTGATTCGTCCCGATGCGGTAGACCTCATTCCCGACGGTATGCTCGTTCCGGGCGTGGCCGATCCCAGAGTAACATGGAATGACTTCATCTACGACTATGTCGGTGACGGCGATGGCGCAGCAGGCCGTGAGACCACGATCTGGACCCTGCACGGCGCGCAAATGCTCCGTTACTCGATGGAAATCACCACAGTCAGAAGAGGCCAGCGTCCCGTGGGCGAGTGGTCCTCTGAAGTGACAGTCGCAAGAAGAGTTGGCGACGACACGACGACAACCGGAGTGGCAATCGGCATCACGAACGCCGCAGGCCAAAATGTAACCTTGCCGATGGGTACTTCCACCCGCGTTGTTAACCCGCAGCGTGTAGTGGTAACCGCAACGGCACCGAACCCGATGCCGGACGGCTATGTATTCCTCGGTTGGTTCAATGGCAGCACACAGGTTGCCACGACCTTGGTACACGCCTTTACGGCCACGGAAGACACGAATCTGGTGGCACACTTTGGTGAGCCGGACGACGACCCGCCCCCGCCCGATGGCGCAAGATTTAACTTCCAAGTTCTGCACACCAACGATCTGCACGGCGCGTTCGGTGCATGGCGGTACACGCATAATGTAGCGCATACAGGACTTGCGACGCTCTACAACAGAATCGAAGCAGAGAGAGCAGCAGCCCTCCCCGCAACGGACTGGCGGCATACAGCCGGTGCCACATGGCGTGACCGTACCCTGCTTGCAGAACTCGGTGACACCATCCAAGGAAACCTGAGCGGCCCCTTGTATACCGTAGTTTGGGATGAGCATCCCGGCAACGTAGCACGCATGGATCCGACGATTTACGGCATGGAAGTCTTGGGCTATGACCTGTTCGTCTTAGGCAACCATGAGTTTGACTTTGGTTTCCCGCGCCTGTACCGCGCACTCGGTTGGGATCCTGCCACCCGCGCGCCCGAAGCGGGCAGAGCACCGGGGCACTACTTCTCCGGCGCAGTTTTGGCCGGTAACGTCATGGATCAGAACGACAATCCCGTATTTGACGCTTACCACATTCAGGATTTCACCGACCAAGGCGGTCCTCGGGTTGCCCTCATCGGCATGACCCGCCAGCAGGGTTCCCAGTACAACTTCGGTTGGTTCCAAGCAATGAACTACCACGCCACACAAACAACCATCCAGACAGCAGAGACCATTGCATGGTTGGAGAGTGCCGCAGCTATTGCGCTGTATGGCGAGATTGACATGTACATCGGTATCATGCACATGGGTCAAGCGGAAGCAAGAAACGTTCTTGCCACGGCGGTTCCCGGTCATGACGGCCGACTAGTAGGCGACTACATCGTAGGCTTCATGGGTGGCCATGCCCACGCTACCACGGCAGGTGCACTCGGTAGCGGCGCAGGTAGCGGCGTCAGATTCTCTGAAGCAGGCAACCGCGGTAACCGTCTCGGCCGTATGCGCTTTGAAGCAATCTACAGTACAACCGACGGCTGGACAATCGACAGAACCACAGGCGTAACCGGCGAGTTCGCAGGCGCAGGTATCGGCGGCGTTGCTGCCAACGGCGCATTGACCGTAGCCAACTCCCCGGCCAACGAAGATTTCTTGGCACGGCCGATGATTCAAGCGGCACATGAGTTCTCGATGGAGCACGCGCTGGCACCTATCGGTTATATCACAGGTCCGGCGTTCACGCCGACCGTACGCGGCGGTAACCTTTTCCAAGAAGACAACCCGCTGTGGCGTGCAGTACAATACGGTTTCATGTATTTCGGTAACACCGCAATCCGTCACAGCGATGACCCCGAACTCGTGGCGATTCGTGAGCGTACCGACGGCGGCCCGACTGAGATTGGTGTCGTTATGGACGGCCCCTTGGCCGGCAACCGTAACATCAACGCAGGCGGTGCACCGGGTGTGACGGTTCCCATCTTCGTGAGCGACGCGTATGGTGTCTACGAGTTTGACAACAACACCCTCGTTATCGTTGAGCTCACCGGCCATCAGCTCAGACTTTGGCTGGAGCACTCCTATGTACACGTAAGCACACACACGACCGGGCTGTTCCCGAACATCACGGGCAACGAAAGCTGGCGTCTGATGACGGGTTACGGTATGCCCCACATCGTAGACCTGACCCAGCCGGCTTGGAGCCGCATCACGCTTCTCAACGATGACGGCAGCCCGATGACTGAGGCACAGATGAACGAGCCGCTCCTCGCCGTGGCCAACAGCCACACGACGGGTAACCGTGCATTTGTTCCCGCACCGGGCGCGGGAGCGACCAACCGGGAATTAATCCTGTTCAACCGTATGATGGCTCTGCCGGATGAGCATACGCTGAACGGCCTGGGCGGCGAAGCAGGTATGCCGTTCTTCCACAGCCATAACGCCAGCGGCGTGCTGTTCGTTGAAGACAATGCAGGCAACTTGGTGGAATACTTCCCCAACGCTTTCGGCGCGACCGGGCTGTTCATCGACTACATCCGTAGTGTAATGCCCGGTGCCTACTTCAACAACATCATCGACAGCTTTGAGCCGAACTTCACCTTCATCACAGCTGAGACGGACGCGATTGTCCTCGAAATGGCAGCGCGCGTTGTCAACGCCAACGTTGGTGTGAGCAAGACCGGCGCGACATTGGCGAACATCAGAGGTCACCTCAATCCGCAGATTCTGCCGATTTGGGATCGCTATGTTGCGAACATGAACCGCGTTGAGTCACGTTACACGCCTGAGAGCTGGGCAGTATTTGCCGATGCTATGGAAGCGGCGGGCGAGCTCATTCTCATCTCCGGCCTTGCGACTGCCCAGATTCCGATTGCGGCAATCGTGAACATCTTCACGCCTGTTCTCCAAGCAGCGATTGACGGGCTTGAGGAGCGTCCGAGACAACGTATCGATGTTCTGACCTTTGCAGACTTCCACGGTCGTGTTGTGGGTCCGAACTACACCTTCAACAACGACGACCCGGGTGCGCCTCGCTTTGTATCCTTCATCGAGTACCGCAGAGCGGAGAACCCGAACCCGAACAACGTCATCATCATCGGCGGCGGTGACGATATGCATGGCCAGGCACTAAGCAACATGTCCGGCGGTGAGCCGGTACTGGCGATGTTTGACTACATCACCCGTTATCAGGAGCAAAACATTCACATCGGCCTCGGCAACCATGAGTTCAGTTTCGGTCAGCCGCGCGCTGTGGAGCTTGGTCAGCGCGTCAACCTGATGGCAGCAGACCTGTTCTATGCGGACAATGCAGACCAAGTTCTGGCGAACGTATCGACCGCACCGGGCGAGCGTCCCGATTGGGTGAAACCCTATGACATCGTGACCTTCCCGGATCACGACATCACCATCGGCATCGTGGGTCTTATGAGTACCACCATCAGAGCCACAGCGACCGGCGGCATGGCAGGGTTTGACCTGCGCCATGTGGCACCCGGTTTCCCGGCCGCTAACACGGAGGCAGTTGCCGATATCATCGAGCTACTGCGCCGCCCGGTTGAAGACGGTGGTTACGGTGTGGCCGCAGTTGTCGCTGCAACCCACATCCAAGGTCCTAGCGCACAAGCAGACTTTGTCGCAAACAACTTGGACTTCGACGCAATCATCACAGGCCATACCCACCAACGGATTAACCGTGTGGTGAACGGCACGCCAATCATCGAAGCTGGTCACCACGGCTCAAGCTTGGGCAGATTCCAACTCCAGTTTGATGTAGACGGTAATTTGGAGAGTGTCACACCCGAGTTGTGGGCGAATACCATTCGCACCTGGCCTTCAGGTGCCGGATCCGTTGTACCCGCATCTGTACAAGAACACTATGATGCGATGACAGATATGCTTGATTCCTTCTTCGTTACCTACGGTAACCCGTGGAGGCAGCCCATCGCGCCGCATGGTGTGTATTTCAGAAACCGTGACGCCAGAGACGTTTGGGTAACGCCTCTCATCAACGGTTTTGCTGAGCGCATGGAAATCCTACACGAAAATGACCGTGTCATGGCAGGCGGTTGGGTTGGTCTCATGAACGACGGCGGTCTCAGAAACACGAACCAATGGCCGCGTGCGGCAGATTGCATGGTCACCTTGGGCGAGCAGCTCAACACTTTCCCCTTTGATGACGGTGTTCTGGTTTGGGAAGTGAGCGGTCAGCAGCTACTCACCATCCTGCGCAACTCCCCGGCAGGTCACTTCCGCATCGGTGCGCACAGAGGTCCGGGTGCGACGGGGACAGCTCCGTGGTTTATCACAGCCACAGGCGAGCAGATTGAAGATACTGCAGAGTCTCGCTACAATGTGATTGGCAGAAGATTCTGGTTCAACGGTCTCGGTATTGCTGCCGGCTCCAATGCGGTACTGCCGGGTACGTTGCATGGCAGAAACCATGGTGCACACATGCAGTATCCGCTTCCGGGTAACCCGCGTGTTCTGTTTGAAGACGGAACCACCATGTACTGGCAAGACTACGCAGCACTAGAAGACAACGGCTTCAACAATCCGGGTCTGTGGGGCTTAGACGGTACCCAAATGTGGGCGAATGTGTTTATCGATGAACTCGTCGCCAGAGATACTTATCCGGGTTGGGCTGCCGAAATCACAATCGCTGCAACAGGCGGCGGCGGGATTCAACCGATTCGCGGTCTCGACCAGCGTCCCGCTCAAAACTGGCGTGACATCCATGCCTTCACATGGAACCAGTTCGATGAATTCGGTAATCCCATTCGTGTCGGCGCACTCAACACCATTATCACCAACATCCCCGGCAGAGCAAGCGCGCCGATTAACACTCGCGTAGAAGTTCGGGCGACGGCTCCGAGCCCGATGCCGCAAGGCTATGAGTTCCTCGGTTGGTTCAATGCAGACGATGCCGCAAACGCAACCCCGTTGGCAACTACGCTGACTTGGGCGTTTACGGTGACAGAGGATATCGACCTCGAAGCACGCTTCGGCATCCGGGAAGACGGCGTGACGGCACGTATCGACATCCTGACTTTCGCCGACTTCCACGGCCGTATCGATCCTCCCTCGATTTCCCTCAACCTAAACGAGCCGGGTGCTGCCCGCTTCGTGGCATTCGTTGAGAACGCAAGACAGCAAAACGACAACCCGGACAACGTCATGATTATCCCCGGCGGCGATGATCTCCACGGCTACGCGGTTTCCAACTATCTGCGCGGCCTGCCGGGTCTGGCGATGTTCAACTTGCTGGGTGTTGAGCACATGGCACTCGGTAACCACGAGTTTAGCTTCGGCCCCGGCCGTGCCAGAGAAATCGGCACAGGCATCAACCTCACCACAGGTGAGGCTGATGCCTCCGGGTTCCGCGTGAACCTCATGTCTTCCGACCTCTGGTATGCAAGCAATGCGACAGAGACCCTCCTCGGCGCGCCGGTGTCTACGGCTCCCGGCGAGCGTCCGTCTTGGGTACGTCCCTATGACATCGTTGAGTTCGAGGATGGCAACATCACTATCGGCTTGGTTGGTCTGATGAACACCTACATGCCCACGCTGGTATCCGGCGGTATGGCAGGCTTTGACCGCAGAACTCCGGCTCCGGGCATGGCGGATGACCATCCCTACGTAGAAGCGTTTGCAGAACTCATCGAGTACCTGCGTGAGGACGAAGGCGTGGACGCTGTTATCGCCGTGACCCACATCGGCGGTGCGGCAGGGAACGCACACATGAACTTCCTCGCAGACACCTTTGACCTCGATGCTATTATCGGCGGCCATGCACACGGCAACGTGGCACGTGAGCGCGCAGGTACGCACATCGTCGAGGCGGGTGCGCACGGCATGAGACTGGGCACCATCTCCCTGTATTTTGAAAACGGCGAGTTGGACGATGTTACCTCCGTAACAAGCCCGGACTTCGCTATCCGTGACTTCGTAGTCCCGACCGATGTCACAAACCCGGTTCGGATTGCCTTCGAAGCAATGGAAGCACTTGTTCAGCAGTTCTTCGATGATACGGCAGACTACTTCGACTTCGAGCTCGGTCTCCGCGGTGAAGACTTTACGAACCGCGCAGGCAGAAACACATGGGTCACGGGTCTGGTCTCCGATTACGTGAACTACAGAACAGACGACGAAGTCGTTGTATTCATCTCCAACTTCGGCGGCTGGCGTGACACGGGTCTCTGGCCGAGACAGGCAGACGACCTTGTCGCCAGAAGAGAGCTCTACACCACGATGCCCTTTGAAGATGCCATCCTCTTGATGGACTTCACAGGCCGTGATCTCTTGACCCTGCTCAACATGGTTGCCAGCGCAAACGCAGTTTTGGCTCCGCCGACCTTCGGTCTCAACGGCGGCCAACCGCCCGTCGTAGCCGGCGCAGTTCAAGGGGCACCCATTGACCTGCTCCACGAAATCAACGGCGTTGTACGTCCGAGATACAACTGGCTCATTGACGGTGTGGAGATTTTGGACACCACGACTGACATCTATACCATCGCAGTAAGAAGATTCATCTTTGGCGGCGTTGGCATGAACGGCGGCGACAGATTCCCGCTGCCCGGCAACCTGCACGGAGATGCTCTGGGCATGACCTTCCTTGGTGAGCCCCGCGTCCTCTTGGCAGACGACCATTCGCTGACGATTTCCGACGCAAACACAGCCCGCTGGGATGACACTATGCTTTGGAGCGAGTTCCAAGCGATTGCAGGGACTGACAACAGCACATGGGCCGGTCACGGCGCACGC
Organism: Oscillospiraceae bacterium; assembly: GCA_009780235.1. Lineage (GTDB taxonomy): Bacteria > Bacillota > Clostridia > Oscillospirales > Oscillospiraceae > WRAB01. The sequence goes on along the minus strand of WRAK01000004.1, from coordinate 103,282 downwards.
GGTCTGCGTGATATGCTGTTCACCGCGACCACATGGCGTCAGCCGGCAGACAAAACCGACTTGGCATGGTTAGTCGGTCAGGCTCAGCTCCATGTCGAGACGAACTACACACCTGCCACTTGGACAGCATTTGAAGATGCGCTCGCAGCAGCCGAGACCGTTTTGGCTAACACGGTTGCAACGCAACAAGCGGTTGATGCTGCACGGATCGCGTTGAACGATGCGAGAAACGCGCTGGCAGCTCCTGCCGCTCGCTACGACTTAGCATGGCTGGTCGGCCAAGCGCAGCTCCATGTCGAGATGAACTATACACCTGCCACATGGACACCGTTTGCGGACGCACTTGAAGCAGCCGAGACCGTTTTGGCAGACTTGGATGCGACATCGCAAGAGATTGAAGATGCACGGATCGCGTTGAACAATGCGAGAAACGCGCTGACACATCGTGCCGTTTTCTACGACTTGGCATGGTTGGTTCATCACTCCGGATATCATGTCGAAGCGAACTACGCCCCCGTCCGTTGGGCACCGTTTGCGGACGCGTTGGATGCGGCCCGGGACGTTCTGGATAACCTGAACGCAACGCAGCAAGAGGTTGACGATGCAACTGCCGCTTTGGCGGATGCACGTGACGGTTTGACGGCGGCTCTCCCCGCTTGGAGCGACGGTTGGACGGTTCCGGGTCCGATTACGGTTGACAACGCGCTCGTTATCCCCGCAGGATACCACATCCACGGCGATGGCCAAACGATTACTGTTGAACCCGGTGCATCTATCACGAACTGGGATCTCATTGAGAACGCAACCATCGTTGTACAGCCCGGTGCAAGTGTGACACGTACTGACGGCGTGACCATTACTGCGACAGGCTTCGCAATGACAATTACTACCGGCACATGGTCCGGGGCGAGCGGTTTAATCGCTCCCCTGGCCCAGACCGGGGACGCTTTCTATGCGGCGATTGTCGCACCCGGCCCCGGAACAATTACCCTTACGAATGCGGCACACGCTACTGATTCGGTGAACCTCACACAGATGAGCCTCACAGTTACCGGCGAAGTTACCATCGCAACGGATGAAATCATGTCTAACGTGCGCCGCACGGTTGAGGTGGGACGTTTGGATGTAACGGCAACCGGCGACCTGACGTTGGAAGCGACTATGCACATTGCAGCTCCCCGCGTTGGTCAAGGGGTTGCTGCGAATCCGAGTGGTCTTGAAGACCGTGTTCAAGAAGGACGCAATGACGGTCAGATTACGATTAGTGCATCTCCTGTGATGCTCTGGATTGCGGGCGCACTACCTCCGAACCCGGACGGCCATGCTTGGCTTGGGACAGGTACGTTCAACGGCGTTTGGGGTCCGTTTGCTGTTGTTCCCGCACCGGCGGTTTCGGTAGACAAAGCTGCGTTGCAAGCTGCATTAGATATTGCGAACGCACGTGTGATGGGCGATTACGCCCCGACGAGCTGGACCCCGTTTTCGAATGCACGTAGTGCTGCGAACACAGTTCTGAACGACACAAATGCGACACAAACCCAAGTTGACGGTGCTTTGGCAACATTGAATACTGCAACGGATGGTTTGGTCTACCTCGGCGCATTGCTTGCGGCCATTTCTGCGGCATCGACTGCCGGTTATGTCCAGGAAGACTACACCGAAGCAAGCTGGAATACGTTTATTGCGGCACTCACAGAGGCCGGGACGCTTATGGCGACAGCCACATCGCAAGGTCAAGTTGACGCTGCAATCATCGCTTTGGCAGAGGCACGTGCCGGCTTGACATTGGTTACATCGCCGGTTCTGCCGGTTGTATTGGCAGAGTGGGTGTACTTGGGTGACGGCGCAAGCAACCCGAGCATCAACCAAGAAATCAACACAATCCGTGCAGGCAGCAACACACTCTCCCCGACAGATGGGGTTCTGACGACTGCAACGTTGCAGAAAATGGCAGCAGGCGTACAACATCCGCTGAACGGTGCCTTTGGCGGCGTAAGCGCGAATGTACCGGCAAACCATGAAGACAACGTCTGGTGGCAGGTATCGCTCAATGCGACCGGCGTGTCAGCGATTGAAGTTGAGTGGCTGCAACGTTCGGAAGGCCCGGGTCCCAGAGACTTCCGTTTCGAGTACAGCATTGACGGCGGGGCGACTTGGAACATTGTAGGTGATCCGATTCGATTAAACACCGGTAGCGTAAACCCGAGCAACCCGGGTAATACTGCCCATGCACGCACCCTGCCGTCTTCAGTAGACGGTGAAGCAGAAGTATTCCTCCGCTGGGTAAAGGCCACCAACTATCGTGCCGGCGCGCAGAACGTGAATACCGCGATGGCCAACAACGGCCCAACGCAGATTAATGGTCTTGTTATCACGGGTATAGAGTCGGGTACCTCGGTAGAGCCGGCAGACCCGTGGTATGTGACCGGCATCTTGACCGGGAACGTGACCATCGCCGCAAACATGACGCTGACCGCCCCCATTGTGGGTAACGGTTTCACCGTGACAGTAGAAGACGATGTAGTGCTGACAGGCTGGAACTTCCTGCAAGATGCAACGCTCGCGCTAGAATCCGGCGCAAGCATCGTGCGGCCGGCTGACGGTGCGACCATCACAGCAGGTGCGGACATCGAAGTGACAATTGAGATCGCAGACTGGACAGCAGACTATGATTTCTATGCGGCCATTAGCGTTGAAGGCGACGGCACCTTGTACTTCACGGCTGCGCATGCCACCAATTCGGTGAATCTCACGCAGATGAGCCTTACGATTGCCGGAGAAGTTACCATTGAGACAGACACAACCTCCGTTGGCCAACGTACGGTTGAAGTGGGACGTCTTCATGTAACGGAAGATGGTGAACTGACGTTAGCAGCGACTGTACACATCAATGATTCGCGCACCGCCACAGGGAATGCTGCGAGTCCGAGCGGTCTCGTAGGCCGCGAGAAGGAAGGGCGCAATGACGGTCTGATTACGATTACTGCTCAGCCCGTGATGCTCTGGATTATGGGCGCGATTATGCCCGGTTCCGACTATGAATGGCTCGGCACGGGCACGTGGGATGGTGTTTGGGGGCCGTTTGCGGTTAGCCCTGCGCCTCCCGCACCGTCCAATGGCACACTTGATACAACAGATCTGACCTCCGCTATTAATTTAGCGGAGGTTCGTCTTCAAGCGGACTACGCACCGTGGACATGGGCACCGTTTGCAGCAGCTCTCGTACACGCACAGGACGTTCTGGCTGCTGTCGATTCACTCAACACTCCGCCGACCCAAGACGACATCGACGAAGCTCTGGAAGACTTGGAAGAGGCGATGGGCAATTTGATTCCGCGTACGGAACTGGCCGAAGAGACGACGGTTTCGACAGCAGGAATCACAGGCTCCGGATCATTCGGGGATGCTTGGGATGCAGGAACGCAAACACTCACCATCGGTGGCGGAGACCAACCTGTAACCATGCAGATGCTCGGCAACGCCGGCGCAACGGATTTGCGTTGGGAGGCTTCCGCTATTACTTCTACGGTAGCCGCAGGATGGAGAGCTGCTACAGTTGCATTCTTGGCTGACGCGGCGAACAACGATCCCGTTGGCTGGAACCTCAGTTCCATCAATACAGAGACCATGACTGATATCGTTGTGTCTTGGTCTATGCGTTCTACGACTGCTGCGCCCCGTGATTGGCAGTTGCAGTACAGCACAGACGGCGTAACGTGGAACAATGCCGGCGATGTGAACCAACTTTCGCTGACATCCACCGGCGGTAACCCGACTATCGGCTATGGGCCCAACCAGTTTGAGGTTGAGCTGCCGGCAACCGCAGAGGGTTATGAAACTCTGTATCTCCGCTGGGTAGTCGTGTCTTTGTATCGGGCAGATGGCGGTGACGCCTCCTTTGGCGGCAACACCAACATCATGAACATCCTTATCGAAGCACTTAGCTAAACAAGTCTGATATCTAGGCGACAAATCGAATCAGCAAGAGACCGGCGCATTTCGCGCCGGTCTCTTTGTTGTGTGTGGTGTTCGCTACAGGGAGCGGTGCCCTCGACGTCCCATGGTATTACAGTATTGGGATGCGGAATGCCGGGAACGCCGTTCCCTGTGAGGAGGGTACCACCTTTATCCTCGAACAAACAGCTCGCATACACAAGAACCCCGCAAGGCATACACCTTGCGGGGTTCTTGCTTGGTGCTGTTACCCGGATTCGAACCGGGGACCCCGTCCTTACCAAGGACGTACTCTACCGACTGAGCTATAACAGCGTGGTACAAGCCTGACAATTGTCAGGCTTGTATGTTGGCGACCCAGAACGGGCTCGAACCGTCGACCTCCAGCGTGACAGGCTGGCGTTCTAACCAACTGAACTACTGGGCCAGAATTGCGAGTGTTTCTGCGGAAACACTATAAGTTCGTTCCGCTCACGATGCGTCTTCGAAAGGGAACTAGTCCTCTTTCGACCTTCCCCCTAGTCTCCGACGGGGTTTTAAGGTCAAGGACATTTAATGAGCAAGGCTTATTATACTAGGCTTGTGGGGGCTTGTCAAGGTTTTTGGCGAAAGAAAGCCCTCAGTCGAAGCTGAGGGCTTTTTTGGGTGTTATCTGCGGCGGCCCATGATGCGGAGGAGGAACAGGAAGATGTTAAGGAAATCGAGGTATAGGTGCAGCGCGCCTTTGACCATGACGGCGGCGGGGGCGTTTCCGCCGTATTCAGTCATGCTGCGCCTAAGGCGTTGGATATCGTAGGCGGTGAGACCGAGGAAGACGGCGATGCCGATATAGGAGATGAGCAAGTCCATCCCCGCGCTGCGGAAGATGAGTAAATTGAGCAAGCTTGCGATGATGATGCCGACCAGACCCATCAACAGGAGACTGCCGAGCTTGGTGAGGTCGGCCTTGGTGACCGCTCCGTAGATTGCCATCACGCCAAACATCCCGGCGGCGGAGAGGAAGGCGAGGGTGATTGTGCCGAGGTCGTAGACCAAGAAGATGATGCCTAGTGTGATGCCGTTTATGAGGGCGTAGAAGAAAAATAGCGTGAATGCCGCACCCGCTGACATTTTCCAAACACGGGGAAAGGCAATTACCACCAGCCCCAACGGTGCAAGCAGGAAGAGCCAATATAGGTTTGTACCGAACACCAAGTTACGCAGTTCGGGTATGGATGCGGTGAGGTAAGCGGTTGCCGCGCTGGCGAGCAGTCCCAAAAACATGAGAGCGAATATGCCGGACATGCCTCGGTTTAACGTGAGGTTTCGCTTTTGGTCGTCTTCGTTGAAAATGCCTTTACCGTAATCGCTTTGCATGTGGATTGTCCTCCGTTTCATTTATTCTGTATCATTTTACCACAGTCCGGGCGTGCTTGCAAACGATTAGAGATTGTCCTCCGTCCCATTTTGTGGTACCCTATATGAAAAGGGGTGAATTTCATGCAGACAGTATATGATTGGTTTTGGTTTTTGGATGCCCGTGTGGTGAGCATCGTGTTACACACTGCGGGAGCTTTGCTTGCGTTGGTGATTCTGCTGAAAGCGGTGCGTATCCTTTTTCGGCGGGCGGAGCGGCGGATGTTGGCGGCGGGCAAGGACGTCACACCGCTGCGGTATTTGCGTTATGTAGTGAAAGCGGCGGTCTATGTGGTCTGTATTGCGGCGGCTCTGCGGAACGTGCCGGGGATGAATACGGTGATGACAAGTCTGCTCGCCGGTTCCGGCATTGTGGCGGTGATGGTGGGGCTTGCGTCCCAGCAGGCTTTGGGAAACATCGTGAGCGGACTGATTTTGCTCGCCTTCCGGCCATTTAAAATCGGTGACCGCGTGCGCTACCACGGCGGGGATGTGCGCGGTGTGATTGAAGAAATCGGCATCCGCCACACAGAGATTCGCACGGAAGAGGGGACGCAAGTTTTGATTCCGAACGGCCTGATGAACAGCAATGTGGTGGAACTTTTGAAGTAAGGCAGAATGTAGAATGGTGGTATGCCGCAAAGCGGCATGATTTAAACTTCACAATAACGCTACACCCTGCATTCTAAATTCTACATTTAAAAAGAGGGGCGGACTACAGAATCGTAGCCCGCCAAGAATAGGGTTGTGGGATAAAGATATGAGCTTGTTCAGTTGGATAAGCTGTATCTATATAATACAACCTAATGGCGCATTTGTAAAGAGCGAACCGTAAGAAGTTTTGGCTGGTTTTGTCGAGGGCAGCTTTCTTTTTTAAGAGGGCTGCGGGGGACGCTTTCGTAGGGGGCGGCCAATGGCCGTCCGTTGCAAAGACGAATCCTCAGTCGGCTGTGCCGACAGCTCTTTTGCACCACAGGCACCCTTTCCACCAAGCCAATCGCTTTGCTCTTGGGGGGGCAGTTGGAAAAGGAGCCTAATCGGAAAAAGGAGATTTTAATATGCAACTAAACTTATGTGTACCCTGCCTGTTCGGGTTGGAGGGACTGGTGGGCGATGAGCTTCGGCGCATGGGGTTGGCGGACGTCCGCCCGGAGACGGGACGGGTGTATTTTGTCGGCAGTTGGGCCGATATCCCACGGGTCAATATCGGTCTGCGGACGGGGGAGCGGGTACTGGTGACGCTCGACAGTTTCCCGGCGGGGAGTTTTGATGCCTTGTATGAGGGTACGCTGGCCTTGGACTGGGCGGCATTTGTGCCGAGAGACGGAGCGTTTCCCGTCAAGGGACACGCTTTGGGGCCTGCACTCCGCTCGGTGCCCGATGCGCAGCGGATTATTAAGAAAGCCGCCGCGGATAAGTTGGGGCGCGCCTACGGTGTGGAGCGTCTCCCGGAGACGGGGGCTGTGTATCAGGTACAGTTTGCCATCAGAGACGATGCAGCGACGCTCTATTTGGACACTACGGGGCCGGGACTTTATAAGCGGGGATATAGACCCGTGGCGGGCACGGCCCCGCTCAGGGAGACGCTGGCGGCGGCTATGGTGAATCTCTCCCGCTATCGGGGGCGGGATGTGTTGGCTGACCCGTTCTGCGGCTCGGGTACGATTGCGGTGGAGGCGGCACTAGCGGCGCGGAACCGTGCGCCGGGGCTGCATCGGCGATTTGCGGGTGAGGCGTGGCATCAGACCCCGCCCACGCTCTGGGCCGAGGCGCGGGAGGCCGCACAGGCGAAGGAATTTGATGGGGACTACACCATCCTCGCAAGCGACATCGACCCGGCGTGTATCGCCTTGGCCAGGGAAAACGCCAAACGTGCGGGTGTGGAGGCGGATATCCGCTTTGAAGTTGCGGATGCACGGCAGTTCCATGCAACGGCTCCCAAAGGCGTGTTGGTGACAAATCCGCCCTATGGTGAGCGGGTGTTGGAGCGGAGTGAAGCGGAGGCAATTTGCCGGGACTTTGGTTGTGCCGTGAAAGGTCTGCAAGGCTGGCAGATGTACATTTTGTCTGCGCACGCCGATTTTGAACAGGCATTCGGACGGACGGCGGATAAGAAGCGGAAGCTCTATAATGGGATGATGAAGTGTAATTTGTTTATGTACAGGTAGGCAATGGCAGAATTAAGGGCAAGGGCGGGTGTGTTGTGAGACATTTGTTTATTTTAAATCCCATTGCGGGTGGGGGCAGGCGTACAGCTGAGGTCCGAGCGGAGATCCTGCGTGTTATGGGGGCGCGGTCGGATGTGTGGGAGCTTTATGAGACCACGGGGCCGGCGGATGCGATTCGGAAAGTAAAAGAGGCGGCGGGCGAACACAGTTCGCCCCTGCGTGTCTACGCCTGCGGCGGGGACGGGACGCTCAATGAGTGTATTAACGGCGCGGTTGGACGGCCGCATGTGGCGGTGACGCACTTCCCGGCGGGGACGGGGAATGATTTTATCAAGACCTTCGCCCGGGGAAAAGAAGATTTCTTCAAGCTTGAACGGCTCTTGGACGCGCGGGAGATGTCCCTCGACGTCATCGACGCGGGCGGACGGTACGGCATCAACATCTGTTCCGTCGGCTTCGACGCTCGGATTGGGGGCGATGTACATACCTATAGCCGTTTGCCCCTGGTGCGGGGCAAGGGGGCGTATGTGGTGAGCCTCTTGGCCAATATCATCAAGGGTGTTGCACAAGAGTTGGAGGTGGAAGCGGAGGGTGAAACCTATCGGCAGAAGTATACCCTCATCTGTCTCTGTAACGGACGGAGCTATGGCGGGGCGTTCACGCCTGTGCCGGAGGCTCTGCCGGATGACGGGCGGATGGAGATTTTACTGGTGAAGAAAGTTTCTCGTCTCACGGTGGCTCAATTGGTGCGCAGGTATGCGGCGGGGCGATATCGGGAGATTCCGCAGGTGATTACTCACATGCAGGCAAGCCCCGTGACGATTCGGGCGGCGCGGGAGTTTGTCGTGAACGTGGACGGTGAGATTTTGTATCGGCAGGAGGTCACGTTTACACTTTTGCCCGGTGCGGTGCGGTTTTTCGCGCCCGTGGGGGCGGAGTTTGAAGCGGAGAAAACGAACAGTTTTGTCGAGGCGGAGAAAACGGGTGGAAATTAGAGGAATTCTTTGATTTTGGAGCGTAGATAGAGTTAATCGGATGCAGGCGCGAATATTCATGGAGATTTTCCAATATTTAGGGAAATCTCCATTTGTATTTTACGGGTGCATCCTTTATGATAAGAAGTACATTAGCACTCGGGACACTTGAGTGCTAAAACGTTTAAGATACGGAGGGAAAGACATGACATTAAGACCACTTGCTGATAGAGTTATTATCAAGCAAATTGAGGCCGAGGAGACCACCAAGGGCGGTATTATCCTCACGAGTGCGGCGCAGGAGAAGCCGCAGGTCTACGAAGTTGTAGCCGTTGGCCCCGGCGGGGTTGTAGACGGCAACGAGGTGACGATGATCGTCAAAGCAGGCGACAAGGTCATCACCGGGAAGTATTCGGGCACGGAAGTCAAGGTTGACGGCCAAGAGTGGACAATTGTACGTCAGAGCGATATCTTGGCAATAGTCGAATAGTAGGGGCGGCCATTGGCCGTCCGTCGCAAAACATTACAGGATTACAGGAGGTTTATTAGAAACTATGGCAAATCAAATCATTTACGGCGAAGAGGCGCGCCGTGCGTTAGAGCGGGGTATCAACCAGTTGGCCGATACCGTCAAAATCACCCTCGGCCCGAAAGGCCGCAACGTGGTGCTGGATAAGAAATTCGGCGCACCGCTCATCACGAACGACGGTGTGACCATCGCCAAGGAAATCGACCTGGCTGACCCGTATGAGAACATGGGCGCACAGCTTGTGAAAGAGGTCTCCACCAAGACCAACGACGTGGCCGGTGACGGTACGACATCCGCTACGGTTCTGGCGCAGGCCATGATTCGTGAGGGGCTGAAGAACGTGGCCGCGGGCGCAAACCCGATGGTCATGCGCCGCGGTATTCAGAAAGCGGTTGACGTGGCGGTGGAAGAGATTAAGAAGAACTCCAAGCCCGTGAGCGGCACGAAGGATATCGCCGTGGTCGGCACGATTTCGTCCGGTGACGATGTCATCGGCGGCCTGATTGCGGATGCGATGGATAAGGTCGGTCAAGGCGGGGTTATCACCGTTGAGGAGTCCAAGACTGCAGAGACTTACAACGAAGTTGTTGAGGGGATGCAGTTTGACCGTGGGTACATCACGCCCTACATGGTTACAGACAATGAGAAGATGGAGGCCGTGCTTGACGAGCCGTTCATCCTGCTGACGGACAAGAAGATTTCCAACATCCAAGACATTCTGCCCGTGCTTGAGGGCGTTGTGCAGAGCGGGAAGAAGATGCTTATCATCGCTGAAGATGTAGAGGGCGAAGCACTTGCAACTATCATCCTCAACAAGTTGCGCGGTACCTTTACCTGCGTTTGCGTCAAGGCTCCCGGTTTTGGCGACAGACGGAAAGAAATGCTCCAAGACATGGCGATCCTCACCGGCGGCCAAGTGATTGCCAGCGATTTGGGCATGGAGCTGAAAGATGCGACCATTGATATGCTGGGCAGCGCGCGGCAGGTGAAGATTTCCAAGGAAAACACCATCATTGTTGACGGTGCAGGTACTGCCGAGGACATCAAAGACCGTGTGGGTCAGCTCAAGAACGAGATGGAGAACACCACCTCGGAGTATGACAAAGAGAAACTCCAAGAGCGTTTGGCGAAGCTCTCCGGCGGTGTGGCGGTGATCAAGGTCGGTGCCGCGACGGAGACGGAGATGAAAGAGAAAAAGCTCCGCATTGAGGACGCACTCAACGCGACCCGTGCCGCTGTGGAAGAGGGCATCGTCGCCGGCGGCGGTGTAAGCTTTGTAGCCGCTGCTGCCGCTGTGGAGAAGCTGCTTGCCAAGGCTGAGGGCGATGAGAAGACGGGCATGGCCACGGTGTATAAGGGCCTGCTTGCCCCCATCAAACAAATTGCCGAGAACGCAGGCCTTGAGGGTGCTGTGATTTTGGAGAACGTGAAGACCAGCGGCAAGGCGAACTACGGTTTTGATGCCGCACGTCAGGAGTACGGTGACATGGTAAAGGCAGGGATTATTGACCCGACCAAGGTCTGCCGCAGCGCGTTGGAGAATGCGGCAAGTGTTGCCGCCATGGTGCTGACAACGGAGAGCTTGGTAACGGATATCCCCGAACCCGCATCCGCCGCACCGGCGATGCCTGATATGGGCGGCATGGGTGGTATGTATTAGACCCGAATAAACAACAACAAAACAACGGACACCTCTGCGGTGTCCGTTGTTTTTTATTGCGCTAAAATTTAAGCCAAAAGCGGAAATATCTGATGTAGTGCAGCAGGACGAACCCGACCGCGAAAACCGCTATCCACATGGTTGCATCCGCGATGGTGATGAGGAAATCAAGTCCGTGACGGGCGGCGAGGAAATTAGCCCCCAGCCGAAAAGCGATGGCACTTATCACATAGGGGAAGGTGAATCCTGCATATGTGGGATAAAATTTAATTTTCAACAGCGAGAACATCATAATCGACACATACACATAACTGATGGCGGCGATAGACAGCATAACATAAATAAGTGTTTCGTTTCCCTGCCCTTGCGACACGAAGGAGCTGAAATATCCTACGACAAGCAGGCTCATCGGGGCTGTGAATATTGCAACCGTTTTACGTGCAGGTTCGGGGAATATCCGAACTTTGTTCATCCGCAACACGACGAGGGGGAGGATTGCGAAATAGAGAACAAGACCGACATAGAAAGCAATCTGCCCTATCACGATAGCTCCCATAGCGGGAGCTGTTACACTTGCGGCTACCAGACCTACGCCGACAATAAACCAACTTGGGAATACCGCAGCCAATTTGAAGCCGAAGCAGAACCGTTTTATGAAAAGCAACATCAAGCAGACATGCAGAACGAGTGCGGCGTACCAAATGCCAAGGGCGACATATCCCGCATACGGTCTTATATAAGTACAGAGCAGCATAATTGCCATTGTTGCGGCCGGTAAGACACTCAGGGGTACCGGGGTTTTGAGTTCTTCCTTTGCGTGCGGGAAGTCGAACATGATTTTTAGTGCAAATACGACCAGCACCGCAAATGACAGGACACCGCATATATAGCGTATGATTTGCCCGTGCGGCAGCGGGAGCAATAGGTTTCCGAGCGCAGCGAGCGCAAGGGCCAATCCGCAAGCCGCCATAGGGACAGCTTTTATGAATTTCATTCAGCGCACCTCTACATCATTATAATTGACTTTCAGTTCCAGCTCTCTCGCAATCAATTTGGCTGTCTTGCGGGCCATTTCGCCCGTAAAGGCGACGCATTGTTTTTTATGCTCGCCGCTTAGCAAATCCATGCCTTGTACGTGGATGTGACAACATAAAGTGCCTTGATGATTTTGCCTGAAACTCTCTTGCAGTTCGTAGGCCAGCTCCATACACTTTTTACTCTTTGAATCTGCGCCTCCGGTCGGTTCATTTCTGCCGAAGAAATACCCCAGGGCGATTACTGCGCCGGATATTGCACCGCACATACACTTTGAACGCCCGACGCCAATGGGAAAGCCCGAAGCGGAAGCGACCAGCTCTACCGGCATATCGGGGTCAATATTTTTTCTGATAGAGGACACAATGGCTTCGGAGCAGTAAAATCCGCCGATGCGAAAGATCTCTTCTGCGTCGTACTGTACCTGTTTGATGCTGATTTCTTTCTTCATGGTGGCTATCCTCTCCTAGGGCGTTTCTTCAAACGGTCGCAACACCGCTAAAATGCCCAATTTTTTGTTCTGTCGCGTTACATTTCCTTGAAAGGCGTCAGCATTCCTGCGGAAATGTGCCTTGCAGAACAAAGAATTATTCATTTTTTCGGTATTCCGCCAGTTTGAAGAAATGCCCTATGCTATGACCTGTAAGCCGAGTTCCCTCGCTACAATCTCGGCGGTTTTAGCCGCCATATCACCGACAAAACCCGCGCATTGCGCCACATGTTCGCCGCGCTCTGTATCCTTGCCTTTGAGATGGACGCGGCAACATAAGGCTTTATTCTTGCTTTTAAAACTTTCTTGCAACTCATAGGCAAGAGTTATCGTCTTTTGACTTTGCGGGTCTGTTATGGTTGTGGGAAAGGTTCTGCCGAAGAAGTATCCCAAGCAGAGAACGGCAGCCGCAACGGTGCTGCACATACACCGAGAGCCCCCGACACCGACAGCAAAGCCCGTTGCCGCGGCAATCATCTCTTTTGGCATATTGGGGTCAATATTTTGCCGTATTGCATACACAACCGCCTCTGCGCAAAGAAACGTTCCTGCCTTGTAGACGCCTTCAGCATCAGACCTTATTTTCTCAATACTGATTTCTTTTTTCATTTCGTTTTCTCCTTGCCTTTTTCGCCACCATTGTACATCGCCGAGAAAACACTTGCAATCTTGTTTATTGATGAATATAATAAAATGTATTAAAATATATGATAACGGGAGCGCAGGCATGGATTTTCGGCAGATTGAAGCATATGTGAAAGTAATTGAACTCGCCGGTTTTTCCAAGGCGGCGGAGGCGATGTTCTTGTCACAGCCGTCGGTGAGTACCTATATCAACAACTTGGAGAAGGAATTGGGGACAAAGCTCATCAACCGCTCGACCAAAGAGGTCTCGCCGACGCTTGCGGGGCAGCTTTTCTATGCGGATGCCAAGGAGCTCCTTGCGCGCAAGGAAAATGCCGTCCTGCGGATGCGGCATCTTTCGGGAGATTTGAGCGGGGACATCAGCATCTTGGCATCTACGGTTCCCTCGCAGTATATTTTACCCGAGATGCTCGCCCGCTTTCGGGAGCGGTATCCCGATATCTCCTTTCATGTGCGGCAGGCGGACACATTAGAGGTGGCGCGCGGGATTGCCGCACAAAGAGCAGAGATTGGATTCTCCGGCGGTATAATTGGGGCGGATAGGTGCGAGTTTCGTGCGTTTATGACGGAGGCGATGGTCTTGATTGCGCCTTGCGGGAAAGGGTTTTCGGAATCAAGGGAGTATTCTTTGGGGGAGCTTTTGTACGAATATCCCTATATCGCGCGAGAGAAAGGTTCGGGGACGCGGGCAGAGTATGAGGCGTTCTTTGCGGCGCAGGGGATTGACCTCGGGAAGATGAAGAACAGCGTTAGCTTTGACAATACACAGAGTATTATTAACGCTGTGGCAAAAGGACTGGGGATTTCCGTCGTATCGGTGGTTGCGGCGAGGGAGGCCATTGAGCGGGGTGCAGCTCAACCGCTTCGGATTGGAGTGAAGTTGCCGGAGCGGAAATTCTATTATGTGCGGAAGAGACAGGTTTCGCATTCGCACTTGACGGACCTGTTTGTCTCGTTTTTGGAAGAGGCGTATCCGCAAGCGAATCAGTAAGCAAACAGTAATTGGAAAACAATTGACAACACAATGCTTCTCATGTATAATATACCCTCATGAGAATTGCTCAGGGGAGGTGCAGGAAAGATGTTTCGCACTTATCAGCCGAAAAAGCGTCAACGCTCGAAAGAGCACGGGTTCCGTAAGCGTATGCGTACGAGAAACGGCCGTAAGGTATTGGCCGCACGCCGTGCCAAGGGTCGTGCCAGACTGACGCACTAAAAAATATCGGAACAATCGTTTAGGGCGGGACAAGTTACCGCCCTAAAGGTGTATGTGTTCAGATTCTTGAGGTGGAGAACGTGAAAGTTACAAGCTCCATCAAACAAAATTACGAATTTCGCAGAGTGTACAACGCAGGGAAGAGTGCGGCCACAGGCTTGATTGTCGTCTATTGTCGGCGCGGTCTCCGTGGTCGGAGCCGTTTGGGGCTTACCGTTGGGACCAAAGTCGGGAAAGCGGTGGTGCGCAATAAGGTGCGGCGGCGGCTGAAGGAGATTTATCGGCTCCATGAGGCCGAGATGCGCCGCGGCTTTGATGTTGTAATTGTGGCTCGGGTGAAGAGCCAAGTTGCCACATATCAACAGCTGGAGAAAGATTTTCTTCGCCTTGCGGACAAGCTGGGACTGCGGGAGGATCAGCCATGAAGCGTGTGTTAATCGCTTTGGTGCGGTTTTATCGGCGGTCTGTTTCGCCGGGGCGGCCGCCGTCTTGTCGGTTTTTGCCCACATGTTCGGCCTATGCCTTGGAAGCTTTGGAAAAATACGGGGCGGGGCGGGGGAGCCTGCTTACGTTGCGGCGGTTGTCCAAGTGTCATCCGTTTCGCAGACAGGACTGCGTGGAGTATGACCCTGTGCCGTAGCGTGTCGAGGGCGATGCCCTCCGCTCTGTGCTACATATTGCAATACCGCGGGGCGTCGGGGACGCCGTCCCCTATATATTGAAGGAGCCGTTTTTATGAATTTTATCCCGAGTTTTATTACCGCGCCGTTTGCGTTTTTACTGCGCCATCTCGCCGAGTTGCTGAATGACTACGGTTGGGCACTCATTGTGTTTGCCTTGATTATCACCATCATCCGTGTCCCCTTTGACATCAAGGGCAAGCGGGGGACGATGGGGACTTCGCTTTTGCAGCCCAAAATCAAGGCGATTCAAGAGAAATATGCCGGAAATCAGCAAAAAATCATGCTGGAGCAGCGGAAGCTGTACCAACAAGAGGGCGTAAAGCCCACGGCAGGGTGTATCTGGATGGTTTTCCCCATGCTGATTATCCTGATACTCTTCCAGATTATCCGCCAGCCTTTGACCTATCTGATGGGGCTGAGTCCCGAACAGATTGAACTTTTGCGAGATGTTTTGATCAAACTGGATGCTCCCGTGCGGGAAGGGGCCCTTTACCAAGTGGGACTGGCGGGTGATATTCAGCAATATTTCCAACAGCTGAGTTTGGTTGTGCCCGAGCTTTTTGCGACATCTGATATTTTCCCGATTAACATGAATTTCCTCGGCCTGAACATCGGCGAGCAGCCGAACTGGCGGGTCATTCTCGGTGAGGTCGGGCCGAATCCGGCGCAGGCAATCGGTCTGTTCCTCCTGCCCGTGCTCTCTACGGTTGCGGCTTTTGTCTCGCAGAGAATCATGATGGCTACGAACTACATGCAGTCACAGATGCAGCAGCCGCAGATGATGAAGACCATGATGCTGATGATGCCGCTTATGAGCCTGTTCATCGGGTTCACTTTCCCGGCGGCCATGAGCCTTTACTGGACGGCGTCCAGTTTGCTGTTTACCGTTGCCAGCGTGTTTATCAATCGGCATTTTAAAAAGATTTATGCGGCCATGAAAGCGGAGATGGAAGAAAAGGACAGGATAAAACAGGCCGAGCTTGACGCCAAGCGCAAGCGGACGGAAGAACTCCGCGCGCAAGGGCTTTTGAAAGAGAACAAGGGTACCTCGAAGAAGAAAAAGCAGCTCCAAGAGCGGGAGAAAGAGCGTCAACGTCAGGCCGCAAACCGTGCTGAAGACGCGGAAGATGACGGCGAATACAATCCCTCGCGGATTGGGCATCGGAAATATGCCCGCGGCAGAGCCTATGACCCGGAGCGGTTTGGCGACGATGAGCCGATTGTACGTGATTTAGACCTTGATGAGCCGGATGATGTGACGGAAAACCAAATCCATGTGGACGATGACGCGGACGTCTATGACGATGATGATTACGATTACGACGACTACGACGATGAGGATGACGACGACAGGTAAGTGCCAAAATCGGCCTGCCGTCGGTCGTTTATAAGGACGGCACTGCTCCGGTAGAGGCCGGGCGGTTGATGGGAGCTTTTATGCGAGAGACATTCATTGAAGTATCGGGCAAGACGGAAGATGATGCAATTTCCAAGGCCTTAACGCAGATTGGGCTGGACAGGGACGAGGTATCTGTGGAGATTGTACGGCGGGCGAAGCCGGGCATTTTAGGCATCGGCGGGTCGCCTGCGGTTGTGAAAGTGACCTACATGACAGATGAGCCGGTTCCGCTTGCCGAAGCGGAGCCTGCGTCAGAGCCGAAGAAACCTGCAAAGACAAAAGAAGCACCTGCCCAAGCTGCGTCGGTATCTACGGCAAAGCCTACAGCGGCGGGACGTACAGCCGAACAGGCGACGCAGTTTCTCGCCGGACTGCTGGACAAGATGGGCATAGCCGCAACGCCTGAAGTCAGAGAAGAGTCGGCCGGGACGCTCTATATCGAACTGGTCGGGGTCAACATGGGTGCCATCATCGGTCGGCGGGGCGAGACCTTAGACGCGATTCAGCAGCTCACCAACTACTCCGTGAACCGCGGGTTGGACAAGCGCACCAGAATTTATATCGATGCCGAAAACTATCGCAAAAAGCGGGAAGAGACCCTCGTGCGGCTGGCACATAAGACGGCGGAGAAAGTCATCCGCTACCGCAAGAACATGGGTCTTGAGCCGATGAACGCTTATGAGCGGCATGTGATTCACGCGGCACTCCAAGATACACCGGGCGTAACGACGTTTTCCTCCGGGACGGAGCCGAATCGGCGGGTTTTTGTGGCCTATGACAGGGCGAAGCAGGGGAGCGGACATTCGCAGTCCCGTTCACCTCGGCCGGTGAGCAGTCATTCGACTCCGCCGTCCGCTCCTTCGGTTACTGATGCGACTGAGAAGCCGACGCATCGGGAGTGGGCATAGCCGTTTGGGCGGCTATAAAAATGCGACAAAGCAGAGCCGCATGTGCGGCTCTGCTTTTTTCTGTTGATTTTACAGAGATTGAGCGGGATTATACCTCAAGAACAGGCTCGTCTGTGCCCGGCTCGTCTGCGATGTTGCCGCAGGGTTTTTCTGTGCTGTCACAAGGGTACTCGTCACAGGGATATTTATCGCAGGGGTACGCGGGGCAGTTTTCGCCCGGGTATTCATCACAAGGATATTCTATGAGACATTTTTCACAGGGGTACTCATCGAAGTAGCAGTCATCGCAACGTTCGTCGGCGATTTCGATACAGGGTTCATCGGTATCGAGCTCGGGCGCGGGTGCAGGCGCGGCGGGCGGCTGCGGTGCGGGTCTGGCAGGCGCGGGAGCCGATAGGGTGAAGACTTCGGTCTCGGTCTCATCCTCGGTTTCTACTTCAAGCGTGGGGAGAGTGATAGGTGCGAAGACTGGAGTGTCTGCTATGTCGATTTGCGGTGCAGGTGTATATGAGGTTCCGGCGCAAGCGGCCAGAGAAAGAATCAAGACAGCGGCGAGCAGGATAGGGAAGAGTCTTTGCTTTTTCATGAGGGGGTATCTCCTTCGTATAATATATATTTTCCTTATATATATTTATATTATAATAATTTATAACATATAAGTTGAAATGTGTCAAGTGGTTTTTTGGAATTTTTTTTGGTTTTTTGATTTTTTTTGTTGGGGTGGAGGGCTTCTGCGCCCACCGCACCACCATCTTTCGCGCGCGGGGGAGAATGTTTGGGCAGCCTGCCCGCAGACGAAATGAAAAGGCCGCACGGTTGCGCAACCGTGCGGCCTTTGTGCATACGATGCGGGCGAATTACCATCCGTCCCTACTTACCGAAGAACTTTTCGTGTATCACATTCATCGCCCTGTCCGCCTGGTCGGCGGCTACTAAGACGGAGATTTTGATTTCGCTTGTCGATATCATATTAATGTTAATCTTCGCATCGGATAATGCCTCGAACATCCTGGCGGCTACGCCGGGGGTGGAGACCATGCCGACGCCGACGGTAGAGACCTTGGCGACGTTTGCGTCTACGTCGATTTGCTCATAGCCGAGGGAGTCTCTGTTCTCTTCCAAGACGGCGAGCGTTTTGTCCATGTCGCTCTTGGGGACGGTGAAGCTGATGTCTTTGCTCTCACTACGGCCGATGGATTGGAGGATGATGTCCACGTTGACCTTGGCGTTGGCGAGCAGGCGGAAGACTTTGAAGGCCTTGCCCGGCTCGTCTTTGAGGCCGATGATGGCGAACAGGACGGTTTCCGTGTCTTTTGCGATACCTGTGATTTCAAGATGTTCCATGTTTTTTGTGACCTCCTTCACCAGAGTTCCCGGTGTGTTTTTGAAGCTGGAGAGAACCTCCAGACGCACGTCGTATTTTTTCGCAAGCTCAACCGAGCGGTTGTGGAGCACCTGTGCGCCGAGTGATGCGAGTTCTTGCATTTCCTCGTAGGTGATTTCATTTAGCTTGCGCGCGCCGGGGACTTTACGGGGGTCGGCCGTGTAGACGCCGTCCACGTCCGTAAAAATCTGGCACTTGTCGGCGTGCATGGCCGCCGCGATGGCGACCGCCGAGGTATCAGACCCGCCGCGGCCCAGCGTCGTGATATCGCCGGAGGGGTTGATGCCTTGGAAGCCCGCCACGAGGACGACACGGCCTTGGCCGAGCTCTTTTTTAATCCGCTCGCCCGTGACACGCTCGATGCGGGCACTACCGTAATCGGAGTTGGTGTGCATTCCGATTTGCCAGCCCGTGAGACTTACGGCGGGGACGCCCATGCCCTTGAGGCACATGGCCATGAGGGAGATGGAGACCTGCTCGCCCGTGGACATGAGCATGTCGAGTTCTCGCTTGGATGCGCGAGGGTTGAGCTCCGCCGCCTTGTCCAGCAGTTCATCCGTGGTATCGCCTTGGGCGGAGAGAACAACAATGACCTCGTTCCCTGCGCGGAAAGTGTCTGCTATGATGCCCGCTACACGGCGGATGCAGTCGGCATCGGCGACGCTGGAGCCGCCGAATTTTTGTACGATCAATGACATTTTTGATTTTCCCTTCGGTCTATGTATTGGAGTATGATGTAGGGGCGGCCATTGGCCGTCCGCTGATTTAACATTTCATAAATATCCGGTGCACGGACGGTCAATGGCCGCCCCTACATTTCGGTTATGCGTTTAATCCAATAGACGGAACGCGCATTCGGCGTTCCACTCTTCCAGCTTGGGGGCGAGGTCGATTGCGCTCATGGACTCTGTGATAAACGCATCGGTGGAGGTGCGAACGTACCATTGGGATACCAAGGTTTTGGGGTCTGCTGAAAATGCCGGGCCGCCTTGTTCCCAAGCTATGTATTTGCGGGCTTTGAGGTGTTTGACGCAGTCTATGACGTCAGCTACTACCGCGCTGGCGGTGGGGAGCTTGCCTGCGCCGGGGCCGTAGAACATGACATCACCGATGGCGTTGCCTCGGACGGTGATGCCGTTGTGTACGCCTTCGACATTTGCAAGCAAACTGTCGGTGTTGACGAGGTGGGGGGCGACGTAGGCGGCGACTTTGCCGTCTTCCGTGCGAATCGCACGGCCTAAGAGTTTAATCTTGCGGTTTATGCCTTTGGCGTAGCAGATATCTTCGGGGGTGACTTTGGTGATGCCCTCTGTCGGCACCTCATCCGGGTAGATGTGCCGGCCGAAGCTGAGGGAGCCGAGGATGCAAATCTTGCGGCAGGCGTCGTCGCCCTCGATGTCGGCGGTGGGGTCTGCTTCGGCGTAGCCGAGTGCCTGCGCGTCTTTGAGCGCCTCAGCGAAGGGGACGCCTTTTGCGGCCATCTCCGTGAGCATGTAGTTTGTCGTGCCGTTGAGGATGCCGCAAATCTCCGAAATCTCATTCGCCGCCAAGCACTGGCTGATGGGGCGAATGATGGGAATTCCGCCGCCGACGCTGGCCTCGAAGAGATAGTTGACGTTTTGCGCCTTGGCGATGGCCAGCAGCTCATAGCCGTGCATGGCGACCAACTCTTTGTTGCTGGTGACAACGCTTTTGCCCGCTAAGAGCGCGCGCTTGGTGAAGTCGTAAGCCACGCCCGCGCCGCCGATGGTCTCGACTACCACACGGACTTCGGGGTCTTGCTCGATGACGGAGAAATCCGTGACGCACTTGTCCGCGAAGGGGCTGTCGGAGAGGTCTCGGATGTCGAGGATGTATTTCAGCGCAATCGCCTCTGCGGCGGAGAGGGCGATTTTTTTTGCGTTTTCCGTGAGAACTTCCGCCACGCCCGTGCCGACGATGCCGAAGCCCAGTATTGCGATTTTAGTCATGGAAGAACACCCGCTTTTCTCTTTGGTATTATTTGCCGTGGAAATGGGGAAAAATTATTTAGATGCGCAACCTATATTCTAGCACACATTTCGTCCGGGTGCAAGGCATTAGAATGGCTTGCCCGGCATTTGCATACATATGAGGGGAGGGACGCGTTTTTGCGGGACGGGCAGGTGACTATGGCGAAACATCAGCGAATATTGACTTGGGCACTTTATGCGGCTTTGGCGGCGGGAGGGATGTGGGTTGCGGTGCGTTTTGTGCTGCCTTGGGCGGCACCGTTTTTGCTGGCATGGCTCACGGCGCGGCTGATGGAGCCGGGGGTGCGGTGGTTTATTGTACGCTTTCGGTTTCGGCGGGGCTTTGCGGCGGCGGTTTGCAGTCTGCTGGTGTTGGCCTTGCTGATTTCGCTGGTCAGCCTTGCGGTCAGCCAACTCATCAACGGCATCGGCATCTTTGCCCGCAACTTGCCGGAGATTGCGGGACAGGTGGGAGATGTATTCGGGCGGTTGGAGAGCTATTTCTATCACTTTGTCATCGCCGCCCCCGTGGAGACGCAGGCGATGATACAGGCGGGGATTGACAGCTTTACGCTGATGCTGGAGGAGCTGCCGGGACAGCTTTCCACGAGATTGCTTAGTGTTGCGGCCTCTGCGGCTGCGGCGTTCCCGCGATTTTTCCTCTTTATTCTGACCTATGCCATCAGCGTGATTTTTATCAGCGTGAGCTTCCCGCAGGTGACGGCGTTTCTCCTGCGGCAAATCCCCGCCAAGTGGCACGAGCGGGTGCGGGAGATTGGCCGGGATATGCGCTCGACACTCGGCAAGTGGGGGCGGGCGCAGGTGAAGCTTATCGGGGTGACTTTTATACTCCTCACGATTGCGATGCTCGTTTTGCGGGTGCCGTATGGGATATTGCTGGCGGCCCTGATTGCGGTCATTGACGCCCTGCCCGTTTTGGGGACGGGGACGGTGCTGATTCCTTGGGCCTTGCTCAGTCTCTTGGGCGGGAATTTTACGATGGGTGTGGGGCTGATTCTCACCTATGCTACGGTGAGTGTGACGCATAGCTTTATGGAGCCTCGGTTTATCGGTGCGCAGATGGGTTTGCACCCCGTGGCGACGCTGATGGCGATGTATCTGGGGTTTCGGTTGGTGGGGGTGCTTGGGATGATAACGTTTCCGATGGGGTTTTTGCTCTTGAAGCAGTTTCATGATCAGGGGCATGTACGCTTGTGGCGGTAGGCTTGTGTTTTGGGGGCGGGTGGGGTATAATGAGGGTAAGTTAGCCAGAAGTGAGGTGAACGACAATGGCCGCATATCAAATCAACTTTATGTGGGACGATGAGGCGTTTGTGTGGATTGCCACCAGCGAAGATGTGCCGGGGCTTGTTTTAGAGCACGGATCTTTTGATGCGCTTGTCGAGCGTATCCGTGTTACAGTACCTGAATTGCTTGTACTCAATGGTGTAGCAGATGATGAGATATCTCTGTCTTATAGTACGCAACGGTATGAGAGGCTGGTTGTGAATGGCTGAATATGAGAAGCAGGTGCGGAAGGTGCTTACCCAAAGTGGATGTACCTTTTATCGCCGTGGGAAGGGCGACCATGACATCTGGTTTAGCCCTATTACAAAACGCCATGTGACGGTGGACGGGAAAATTAAGTCACGGCATACCGCCAATGCGATTTTGAAACAGGCGGGGATTGATTTTCGGTTTTGACTATAAAAAGACACCGCATCCACCCGGATGCGGTGTCTTTTTTGCTTTCGGCGATGAATCAAATCACCCTGGCAATCAACTGAATCGTATTGAAGTACTTGCCGTTTTCAGCCTCCATCATAGGGATGTCCTCCGCGGCTTCGGGAATGTACCCGGTAAGCCATTCGTCCCACGCCTGCTTGTGGCAGGCCATTTCACGGATGTCCACAATCTCGATTCCGCTCGTCTTGCGCCACAAGTCCTTCCACCAATCCAGACCGCGTATTGTCCTTGCAATCTCCGGCTCGTTCCACCACGGCTTCATTTCATCGGGGACGTTTTCCCCAAACTCATAGTGCAAGCCGGGGATTGCGATGGCGATATAGCCGCCTTTTTTCACGAAGGGAATGAGGGACGGGAGCATTTCTTCCGTGTCACCGAAATAGTGATAGCCGTCAACGGTGAACAGGATGTCAAAATACCCGTGCGCAAAAGGCAGGCCCTTTGTCGCGTCAACGGAAACCGGGATGGCTCTGTCGGCAATCCCGACCGACTTGAAACGCTCATAGTTCTCAGTCGGCGAAATCCAAAGGTCGGCGGCGAAAACTGTCGCGCCGTATTGCTGTGTCAGGAAAAGCGCAGAAAGCCCCATGCCGCAGGCGAGGTCAAGGATGCGCATCTCTTTGGTAATGGTCAAATACGATGCCAATTCTTCGGATATCCGCATGGCGTTTGGCCCCATCATAGTGGCTTTCAAGAACGCGTGATTTTTCTCGTTCGCAATAAATTGATTTGTAAATGTGTTACACATAATATTATTCCCACTTCGCCCAGACATCCGGGCAATAGCCCACCGTGGCCTGTTTACCGTTGCGGACGATGGGGGTTTTGAGCAGCCACGGCTCTTCGAGGAGTTTCTCCTCTTTGTCCGCCGTATGTGCCAGATAGGCGACCAGTTCTGCGCCGTCGGCGGCGGGGTCGATTAGGTTATCCAGTCCCACCGCATTTTTTACGCTGCCAAATTCGCCACGGCTCATGCCGTAGCGGACGAGGTCGATGTTTTGGACTTTGATGCGGCGTTCTTTGAAATAGCGTTCGGCTTTTTTGGTGTCGAAGCACTTTTTCTTGCCGAAGATTTGTATGTTCATGTGGGCTGCTCCCGGTTATGTAGGGGCGGATATGGAATCCGCCCCTACAGATGTGACGTGTAGGGCGCGACGCCCTCGGCGTGCCGAGGGCGTCGTGCTACGAAGGGCAAGGGGACGGTAAAGTGCCGCCTATATCTCCATAATTACCGGCAAAATCATCGGGCTGCGCCGTGTTTTCTTGTACAGGAAGCCGGACATGTCGTGTTTGACGGCACTACGGATGGCGTTGTAGTCGATGCGGCCGCTTCGTCCGGTACCGCCCGAGTGGGCTAAGGCTTCCAGCGCGATGCGCTTGAGGTCTTTCATCGTGTCTTCGGACTCTTTCACGTAGATGAAGCCGCGGGTGATGATGTCCGGGCCGGAGACGAGGGAGCCGTCTTGTGAGGAGAGGTTCATGACCACGACGACCATGCCGTCCTCTGCCAGCACCTTGCGGTCCCGCAGGACAACGGCACCCACATCGCCTATGCCTGTGCCGTCGATTAAGACCTTGCCCGCCGTGACGCTGCCGTTTATCTTGGCGGACTTTTTCGTCAGTTCGATGACGTTGCCGAGTTCTGCGATGATGGTATTCTTCGAAGGCATCCCCATTTCGATGGCGACGGCGGCGTGCTTTTTGAGCATCCGATGCTCGCCGTGGACGGGGATGAAGAACTGCGGCCGTGTCAGAGCCAATATCATCTTCAGCTCTTCCCGGCAGGCGTGGCCGGAGACGTGGAGGTCGGAGAATTTGTCATAGATGACGTCTGCTCCCTTGTGGAAGAGTTCGTCAATGACATTGGAGACCGTCCGCTCGTTGCCGGGGACGGCGGAGGCGGAGATAATGACTCTGTCCTCGGGGCCGATTTCCACTTGCTTGTGGCCGGAGAAAGCCATGCGGTAGAGTGCGCTCCTGTCCTCGCCCTGACTGCCTGTGGTGATAATCACCTGTTTGGAGCGGGGCATGTTTTTGAGCTCCGCCATTTCGACGAGGGTGTTTTTCGGTACCTTGAGATAGCCGAGTTCGAGCGAGACTTTGATAATGTTCTCCATGCTCCGCCCTGTGATGCCCACCTTGCGGCCGTACTTGGCGGCGGTGTTAATCACTTGTTGGAGCCGATGGACGTTGGACGCAAATGTTGTGACGATAATGCGCTTGTTGCAGCCGTTGAACAGGCGGTCAAAACTCTCGCCCACCTTGCTCTCGGAGGTGGAGTAGCCGGGTTTTTCGATGTTAGTCGAGTCGGACAGCAGAGCCAGAACGCCCTCTTTTCCGAGTTGGCCGAAACGGGCGAGGTCTATCATGTCGCCGTGGATGGGGGTGGGGTCAATCTTGAAGTCGCCCGTATGCACCACCGTACCCGCCGGGGTCTTGATGGCGAGGGACACCGCATCGGCGATGGAGTGGTTGACGTGAATGAACTCCACGCTGAACACGCCTGCCTTTTGGCTTTGCCCGGCCTCCATGGTGTGGAGCCTGGTTTTCTGCGCAAGCCCGTGTTCTTGGAGCTTGAGGTTTACCAAGGCCGCCGTCAGCCGTGTGGCGTAGATGGGGGCGTTTAGGTTTTTCAGGAGATAGGGGACGGCCCCGATGTGGTCTTCATGTCCGTGGGTGAGGAAGATGCCGCGGATGCGGCCCTGATTCTTCACCAGATAGCTGAAGTCGGGGATGACAATGTCCACACCGTACATGTCGTCATCGGGGAAGCCGAGGCCGACGTCTACGAGGATAATGTCGTCGCCGTATTCGTAGACGGTGAGGTTTTTGCCGATTTCATTGAGGCCGCCGAGGGGGATGATTTTCAGTTTCCCGCCGGGCGGACGGCCTACGGATTTACGCTCGCCCTGTTTGCGGGCGGGCTTGCGATGTTCGACCTGTGTTCTGACGGGTCTTTCGGACTGCGGTCTCGCAGGCCGTTCAGACTGCTTGTGCGCAGGTCTCTTTTCTGTGTTCTTTTCTGCCATAATAGTTTGCCTTGATTGCTTCTCTGACAAAATCTTGTACAATCTTACCCAAAATTTTGTCAGAAAAGCAATCTATCCTTTCTTCTTGTTGCGTGCGAAATGTGCACAAAGTAATACTGCCCCGTCGATTTCGGCCCTGTATCGCCGGAATTGTGACGGGTTCTTATTTGCCTTATGGGTTGGTCTAAACTTACATATAAAAAGTACATGTTTGTACTTAAGGCCTGATGGAAGCTCCCTTGCAGGGTGCGATGCCCACATCGCACCGTGTGCCACACTAGGATGATGCGGTGCGATGTGGGTATCGCACCCTGCAAAGGGCGAATGTCAGCGGGGAATACCATATCATAGTTTACGTGAGTTGTCAAGATTTTTGGGAAATATCTTCTATTTCCGTTGGCTGAAACGGGTTTCGGCAAGTTCGTAGACTTTGCGAAGCTTTTCCGTGTCGCCGCGGAGTTCAAGGAGAACGATGACAGCACATTCCTCCACGGTAAAGAGGTGGAATGGAATGGAAAGCTGCCCCAGAAACTGGATGAGCAAGGCGCGGAGCATTTCCTCTGACAGCCCCAAGTCCGCTTGGAGCTTGCCCATGGCTTTGACGCAGTTTGCGGGGATTCTTACGATGGATTGGTCGTAGGGGAAGAAGTATTTTTCGCTGACGTAGCGGTGGAGTGTATCTGTGCCGCCGCTGACGCCGGAGAGGTCGTAGTAGATAACTTCCGCGAGGAAAGGAAAGGCGCGTTTGCGTTTACTCTCCTCCATTTGAAACTGGTACATGCGGTAACGGCAGGCTCTGTAGGCGGCATAGTCTTTCGCCTCAATGTGCATGCGTGAACGGTCTTCGAGGTGCGCTCGGATGAGTTCTCGGTAAGACTGTTCCGGATGTTCGGCCACGGCGCGGTGGAGGCTCCAAATGGTCATGCCCTCTACGGGCCGCTTGTGGAGGTAGGGGATGTGCATGGCCTCGGTCACGGCTTTTATACCCGCAGGGGTGAGGGTGAAAGCCCGTCTGGGGAAGAGGGCGTAGAGTTCACCCTCGGAGACGGTGGTGAGCAGACGATCCACCAGCTCCGCCTTTTTGCCGCCCACGGGTTTGCCGCAGGTTTTGAGGGCCTGTTTGAGCGCAGGGACCGTGGCGGCCTCCAGCGTGACATCTATGGGGGCATCGGTGAGGAAGCCGCGGTCTACGAGGTCGGCGAGGAGTTTCGGCATCTGCAAAATGCCGTAGTCCCGCCGCCAGAAGATGGGGAACTCCTCTTGGTCGGTGTAGAGCGTAGCGGCGAGGTCGAGGATGACAATTTCGTGCGGATACAGCCCCGAGGCGGTGCGGGTTGTGTCTTTGGTCTCGCGGGGTGTGGGTTCGCTCGAATCATCCTCTGCAAACGTCTCGAACTCCATTTGGAGTGCAGGGTCGATCTCCGTAGGGAGGGCGAGTGCCTCTTGCTCCGGCAGCGGCTCGTCTTTCTTTTTGCGTCGATTCCATATGGGCATGGGGATCCCTCCTTATTTAGAGTTCCTGCCGGCCTTCTAAGGCCCGCAATAGGGTTGCATCGTCGGCGTATTCCAAGTTGCCGCCTACGGGGACGCCGTAGGCCAGGCGGGTGACTTTGATGTCGAATGGTTTTAATAGCCTTGCGATGTACATGGCGGTGGCTTCGCCCTCTGTGTCGGGATTGGTGGCCATGATGACTTCTTGGATTTCGCCGTCTGCTACCCGCTTGGTGAGTTCTTTGATTTTGACATCGTCCGGGCCTACGCCGCTCATGGGGGAGATGACCCCGTGGAGGACGTGGTAGAGGCCGCTGTATTCTCTGGCTCTTTCGATGGAGAGGACATCTTTCGGGTCTGCGACGACGCAGACAATGCTACGGTCACGCCTGTTGCTCTGACAGATGTTGCAGAGGCTCAGGTCTGTCAAAATCTGGCAGGTGGGGCAGACGTGGACGGTTTTGTGGGCGTTGACGATGGCTTCGGCGAAAGTGTTTGCCTCGGATTCGGGGAGACCCATGACGTAGAACGCCAGCCGTTGCGCGGATTTACGGCCTACGCCGGGGAGGCGGGCGAATTGGTCAATTAGGGTTTCGAGGGCGGGGGGGAAGAAGTCCATGGGTGCTCCTTTTGGTCGCAGTTTAGAATGTAGGGCTTAGAATGCAGAATTTTAGAATAAGTCTTTGACATGAGCCTCATACCATGCGCGGGAGCGTTCAGTCAGTTCTCTCATTTGTTCCACGGTGAAGCCGTCAAAGTCTCTAAAATAGAATCCGCTGGGGATGGCTGTGATAGTTCCGTCTTCGTTGATTCTTGCGATGATGCGGCTGTCGAGGCTGTGCGGGCCATAGTTATTTGGGACAAAGCTATGCGTGAGTGACAGGTATCGCTGTCCTTCCTCAAGTTGGCCGGAGGCGGTGTAATGGAGTATTGTGATGACTTCGTTTCCCCTAGACGGCGGGGCATCATTACCCGGCACTAATACATCGTCAATATATAGCACAAGCCGATAGTGGCGGCCGCCTGACCAGCTATCTGGGACGCCTTCGACACGTGTGACAGACAAAACCGTAAATTCTACAAGAGATGCCCAGTCTCGGCCCGCCCAATAACCAAAGGACGTTGTTGCGGCATCGAAGTTTTCATCGGAAGTGATTTCTAAAATTTCATCCACAACGACGCTTGCGCCTTCGCCGTCAAAGCGGCTAAAACTTTCCAGAGACGAATGGCTCCATATGAGGCCGTTGTCATCTACTTCAAACAGTACGCGGAAAGGGGATCTGACACGCCAGAGGCCATCAAATGCGCTATTATTGATTAACGGTAACAGGTAAACGCCGCCTTCACGGACAAAGATAGGGTCTTCTGTACTTCCATGGGAATGGACGCCTTGGATAATCGTAACCGTTTCAGGAATTTCGACATCTCTGCTCCACACGGTTGACAGTATCTGCAATGTGGAATGTTGCAATAAATCCCACTCGGTTGCCGATTGTTCTACATCCAAAACCCTTACGAACGCGAATAGATCTACGCTTGAGCCGGGGTAACCAATCGGATATGTAAAAAATTGGCTCAATTGATAGGCTGCGGTATGGTCACCCGTGGGCCTCCCGAGTTCTTCGACGGTGACATCCCGGAGCGTTACCGGCAAGCCGATGATGGATATATTGATTTCTTCCGGTTCGGGTGTTGGGGTGTATTCTTGTTCGGTTATCGGGTCATTTTCTTCTGGGTTTGTTGCGGAGCAAGCGGAGAGAATCAATCCTGTCAAAGCGAATAGTGCGAGGGAGGCCATGAAAAGTGTGATTTTTTTGTAACGAGATGTTTTGTTTGTGTTCATGTCGGTTCCTCCTGTATATATCTGCAATAAATTATCTTTTCTTGCCCCAAAGCCGCACGAGTGCGCTCACGGCAAGTACCCCGGCACACACCAGTAAAACCACAAGCCCTAAAGCCGCAATGCCCATGCCGATGTTGCTTAAAATCATCGCAGACCTGAGCGGCCATCCAAAAGCACCGAAAAACATCAGATTCACACCTGCGACTACTGCAATCGAAGCGATAAATAAGATTTTTTTCATGACTTTCATTTCTATCTACCCCCGCAACGCCGCAATCGCCGCCGCCCTGTCCGCCTTACCAAAGACAGCACTCCCCGCCACCAACACATTCGCCCCCGCTTCTACAACCAGCGGAGCCGTAACGGGGTCTATACCGCCGTCTACTTGCAATTCGCAGACAGGATTTTGCGCCTTGATTAGCGCGTCGACCTCCCGGATTTTGTCGAGCTGGTCGGCCATGAACGACTGGCCGCCGAAGCCGGGTTCTACGGTCATGATCAGAACCATGTCGAGGTCTCGGATGTAGGGGATGAGCGTACTCGCCGGGGTTTTGGGTTTGATGGAGAGGCCGACCCGCTTGCCGTGGGCTTTGACTTTGTCAATGGCGGCCTGTGTGTTCTGGGGTTCGTCGGCTTCGAGGTGAAAGACGACAATGTCCGCCCCGGCCTTGACGAAAGCGTCCACGTAGCGGACGGGCTGTGTAATCATCAGATGGACATCCAGCACCATGTCCGTTTTTTTGCGGACGGACTGGAGTACGGGGATGCCGATGGAGATGTTGGGGACGAAGATGCCGTCCATGACGTCAAAGTGCAGATAGTCCGCACCGGCGGTCTCGACTTCGGCGATGTCTTTGCCCAGAGCGGTGAAGTCCGCCGATAGGATGCTGGGGGCGATTTTAATCATGGGCAGCTCTTCCTTTCTCGTCACGCCGTATGAGGTCTCGGCATACTTATGGTCTAGTGGCCGGATGCAGTTCCCGTGCCGCTTTTATCATAGGGGCTGTTGCGGGCGGATTGCCCGTGGCGGCCCCATTGTGTCGCGTTGATTTAAATTGAGCATACTATAATAATCGGTAAAAATATATTGCGAGTGTACTCATTATACGATTTATGCGGGTATTTGTCAAGGGGCGAGGGCGGAATATTCCTTGACGCGGCGGGGGTGTTGGGGTAGACTGGTGGGGCATAAGTGTGTGGACGATTGCTATCATTCTCTGCGGGGTGCTACGTTGGTCGTAGGGGCGGCCATTGGCCGTCCGTGCCGCTAATCTTTGCATCGTGCAAACCGAAACGTGCGGACGCGCAATGCGCGCCCCTACATTGTGTTGGCGTTTTTTGCGTGGCACAAGCCTACAAGCCGCAAAGGCTCCTTTTCCAAAGGAGCTGACTGAGGATTGCCCTTGACTTTTGCCCTACACCCAGTTGGCAGTAGGGGCAACAAATCCTCCGTCGGGCTGTGCCCGCCACCTCCTTTGGAAAAGGAGGCTTTGCCCTCTTAATAACGACAAAACAAAGGGCAGACACAAGGTCTGCCCCTACAAAGCACTCACCGCCAACCTTGCCGAAGAAAACGCGAACTGGAGATTATAGCCCCCTGTGTCGCCGTCTATGTCCACGACCTCACCCGCGAAATAGAGGCCAGGGAAGCGGCGGGCGGACATGGTGGGTAGGTCGATTTCGTCGAGAGACACGCCTCCGGCTGTGACCATGGCAGTTTGGAATCCGCCCGTGCCGCTGACGGTGTGGGTGTCGGCGGTGAGCAGGGTTGCGAGCTGTCCCATCTCAGCCCCGCCGAGGCGGGCGGCTTTGGTGTCCGGGGGAATGTTTATCCTGTGGCAGACAGCCTCTAAGAAACGGCGGGGGAGGCGGGTTTTGGCCTCTAGGAGCGTGCCGACTTGTTGTGCCGTCCCGGCGGCGGCTGTGAGCAGCGCGCGCCGCAGGTCACCGAGGTCGGTGTTGGGGAGGCAGCTGATGGTGAGCTCTGCGCCTTGGCTGATGTGTCGGGCATTGTTGAGGATGACGAGGCCGGAGAATCCGCGGTGAGTCAGCAGCAGACTGTCCCGTGCGCGGACGGGCTTGTTGTCTGTATCGATGACGATGGCGCAGTCCGGGAAAGAGATGCCGGAGAGTTCGCCGTAGGGGTAGTCGTGGACGTAGACCGGGCAGAGCGCGGGGCGGCGTGGTGTGAGGTTCAGCCCCATAGTGTCCAAGCAGCCGAAGAATGCCCCGTCGGAGCCGGTACGGGGGTAGGATGCCCCGCCTGTGGCGACCAGGACATTTTGGGTGTATAATGTGCCTGCGGGCGTTGCGAGCCGGAAGCGTGCGGGCGGATTATCATCCGTTTGTGCGAGGGCGGTGACGGGGGTGTTGTATCGGATTTCCACGCCGTTTTTGCGGGCGAGGCCGAGCAACAAGTTCAGCACGTCACGGGCGTCCATTGAGGCGGGAAAGACCTTGCCGTCGGAGCGGGTGGTGAGGGGGAGGCATTGCGCCTCCAACCAGCCCATGAGGGCGAGGTTTGAAAACGGGAACAGTACGGGGCGCAGCCGCTTGCCATTTGGGCCGTAACGGGGGAGGAAGTCTGCGATGGATCCGGCATTCGTCAGATTGCACTGCCCGCTGCCTGTGAGCAGGAGCTTTTGGCCGGGTTTGGCGGTTTTTTCGAGCAGGAGTACCCGCTTGCCGGGCCTTATATTGGCGGCGGCGAAGAGGCCTGCGGCTCCCGCGCCGATGATAATCATATCGTATGGCATAAAACACCTCGGAATCGTGAATAACTAATAACCAATAGTGAATAACTGGAGTGAGTTACATGCGGAAATTTTTGAGACAACATAGGGGCTTGCACATTTGGTTGGGCGTGAACGTGGCCGCATTGATTTTGTTTTACGCCCTGCGGGATGTGCGGGGGGTGATGAATTTTTGGGTGTTCTCCGTGGCCTTGCCGATTCGGCGGGCGATGGGGTGGGTGACTGGATGGGTGCCGTTTTCCGTGGCGGAAATACTTGTGTTTGCGCTGGTTTTGCTCGTGCTTGGGCTGTTTGTGCGGGAGATTGTCCGTATGCGGCGGCGCGGAAGAGATAAGACACCTGTGCGGCGCGGACTGTATCGCATCGTAGCGAGTTTACTTGCGATTGTGCTGACCGCTTACGCGGGATTGTCGGTTCTGTACGGGGTGAATTTTTACGCCGATAATTTCCAAGAACGCTCCGGTATCCACGCCCAAGGGGGCGGGTCGGTGGAGGATTTGGAGCGGGTGACGCTTCTC
Organism: Oscillospiraceae bacterium; assembly: GCA_009780235.1. Taxonomy (GTDB): domain Bacteria; phylum Bacillota; class Clostridia; order Oscillospirales; family Oscillospiraceae; genus WRAB01. The sequence continues at coordinate 71,471 of WRAK01000004.1, read as the reverse complement.
TTCGCCGAGGGGCTGAACCGCACGGCTCCGCTGGTGCCGCGGGATGAGGCGGGCGTGTTTGACGCACCCATTCGGCAGATTTTTGACGAGAGCCTTTCTGCGATGGCGGGGTTTAATGCGGAATTTCCATTCCTCGCCATGCCGGACAGGCGGCCGAAGGCCCTGCTCATTTCGCCCTTTATGGCGATGACGGACTATGTGGGCTTTTACTTCCCATTCACGGGGGAGGCCAATGTCAATGTGCTTGCGCCTCGGAGCCAAGTACCCGCCATTGTGCTGCACGAGTTCGCCCATCAGCGGGGGATCGCCTCCGAAAATGAGGCTAATTTTGTGGCGATACTGGCGGGGGTGCTGAGCGACAATCCGTTGTTTGCCTACTCGGCGTATCAGATGGGATACAGCTATCTGTCGAACGCCTTGCATCGGGCTGACCCGGAACGGTTCTGGGCGATTCATGAGACGCTGTCGGAGTATGTCCTCGCCGATTTGGCCGATATTCGGGCGTATCATGACCGCAAGAATCAGGTGGCGCAGCGGGTGACGAACGCGGCGAATGACAGGATGCTGCGGGGGTATGGCGAGGAGAGCGGGGTGCGGAGCTATGGGGAGGTTGTGGATTTGCTGATTGTTTGGTTTTGAGGTTGGCTATGGGGTTCGTAGGGGCAGACCTTTGTGTCTGCCCTGTTTTTTTGTCCGCTGTAGGGGGGATTATCGGCGTTGTTTTGCGGCAAATGCCTACAAGTCACAAAGGCTCCTTTGCCAAAGGAGCTGTCGGCGCAGCCGACTGAGGATTGACCTTGACCATTGTAGGGGTTGCGCTTGCTCAGCTCGTTCTTTTTATTCTTACGTTGGGCTCGCCTCGCCGGCGGGGCCTTCCTTTTTGCTCGTGCAAAAAGGAAGCAAAAACACGCTTGAAAGAAACCAAGGTTTCTCTCAAGACTCTCTTCCTTTGACTTTACGTTCGTGGTAATTTACTACTCGTCATCTTCCGGCTCGCCCGCCGGAGGAGGTGTTTGCGGCATTTTGCCGGATGGACTTTACGGCGGTGCCGGAGAAGTAAGGGAGGTTGGTGGTGGGCGCATACTGTGCGCCCCTACATTTACCGCACCTGCCCGTTCCCATAAATCACAAACTTCGTACACGTCAGTTCCCGCAGCCCCATGGGGCCTCTGGCGTGCATTTTTTGTGTGGAGATGCCGATTTCGGCACCTAGCCCGAACATCCCGCCGTCGGTGAAGCGGGTGGAGGCGTTGACGTAGACGGCGGCGGCGTCCACGGCGTCGAGGAACCGTTGCGCGCTGGCATAACTCTCGGTGACGATGCACTCAGAGTGGCCGGTGCCGTGGCGGCGGATGTGGGCGAGGGCATCGTCGAAGCTGGCTACGACTTTGACGGCGAGGATGTAGTCATAGAACTCCGTGTCGTAGTCGTCCGGCCCGGCGGGGACGACGCAGTCGCCGAGGATTCGGCGGGTGGCCTCGTCGCCCCGGAGTTCGACCTTGTACTCGTCCAGCATGGCTTTCGCTTGGGGGAGGAAGGCCTCGGCGATGTCTTTGTGTACCAGCAGACACTCCGCCGCGTTGCAGACGGAGGGACGGGAGCATTTAGCGTTGGTGATAATCTCGGCGGCCATCTGGAGGTCTGCGTCGGCATCGACATAGACGTGGCACACGCCGACGCCCGTTTCGATGACGGGGACTTTGGCGTTCTCCACCACGGTGCGGATAAGACCCGCGCCGCCGCGGGGGATGAGGACATCTACCAATCCGACCAGACCCATGAGGGCGGCGGCACTCTTCCTGCTCGTGTCGGCGACGAGGTGCAGGGCGTCTGCGGGGATTTCGGTGTCCGCCAGCGCGTCACGCATTACGTTCATGAGGGCGGTGTTGGTGTGGATGGCCTCTTTGCCGCCGCGGAGGATGACGGCGTTGCCTGCCTTGAGGCAGAGCACGGCGGCGTCCACCGTCACATTGGGGCGGGATTCGTAGATGATGGCAATCACGCCCAGCGGGGTACGTTTTTTACCGATAGTGAGACCGTTCGGCCGTGTGGACATGCTGACGAACTCACCCACGGGGTCATCGAGGGCGATGATTTCTTCGATGCCGGTAATCATGTCGCTGATGCGGGTCTCGGTGAGCGTGAGACGGTCGAGCATCCCCTTGGCCATACCCGCGGCCTTGGCGGCCTCGATGTCTTTGGCGTTGGCGGCGATGATTTGCGTGCGGTGCTCGTCCAGCGCACGGGCGATTGCGGCGAGCGCGGTGTTTTTTGCGGCGGTGCTTGCTGTTGTGAGGGTTGCGGCGGTTTGTTTGGCCAGGGTGGCTTGGTGTTTTACTGTCATGGTGACTCCTCCGATGCTTGATGGTAGGGGACGCACATCGGGCGTCCCGTTGTTGGTGTTTATTTTATAAATCTAAAAAAATTCTGAAAAGAGTCCGCACCTTCCGAATCGCCCCACCATGCGCTCACGTCCAGTATATACTCCCCGGGTTCCAGCAGGTCAAGGAAGGATTCGGCCGTTACACGCTCCCACGTTTCACGTGCCCAAGAACCACCGTGGGTTAGGAAAATCTGCTCGGCGTTGCCTCGTAAGTACACGGCTAATACTTGTATCCATTCGCCGTCAATCAATTTATAGAAATAATAGTATGTGTCATTGTCCAGCGGTTGTTCATCGAAAATGATTTGGAAATCGTCCCCGAACGGAAAGGGAATTAAGGAATATGCGATGTATTCCGCACGCACAAACATTCCGCTGGCGGACATCCCGTCTCCCCAGCCGTGGTTCCAATGTTCAACCGCTGCACGTTCATTTCCGGCAGAAATAACCCGCACCCTGTTACTTGTAGCATTTGGCAGGAGAAGTATCACTCTGTCGCGGTCAGGATTCGGTGTAACATCCGATGCTTGGTCGGGGTGACCGTGTCCTGCGAAAAAGGTAAGATGTTTCGTAAGGAAGTTTATGATTTCTTCGCTTTCCCCCATATATCGGACGATAATGAAATCGCTTTTAAACCAGTATGTCGGATAAATGGACAAATCACGGTTATGGATAATGTAATCGGGCTGTCTGATTGAGAGCCCGTCCGGACTGATTAGCGCAGAATCCATTGTCATTGCCTCGATTGAATCGTATTCATGAATGAAAAACCCTTCACGTTCACTTTCGTTGCCAATACGAATCAATCTGCCGCCGACAGAAAGATTTGAATAAGAGGCATCCGTTTCCCATAATTCCTCAAATGAAAATCCGCTTGCCTCTAACTGTGTTAGCAATAGGGATGTTGAATCGTTTGTAATGTCGTCATTTGTTTGTGTAGAATAGTCCGTGATATCGTCAGTTGTTTGGCCGATTGCGTCGGGCGTTTGACAGCCTGCGAATAGAAGCAGAAGTAGTATTAGTAATAAGAATTTCATGGAAGTGCCTCCTTTCGAGGGGGCTATTGTCGTCTGGGGTTGTCTGATCGGCCTAAAAGATAATCAGTACTGACATCAAAATAGTCGGCGAGTTTAATTAATGTTTCATTGTTTGGATTATTCTCTGCCTCATAGCGTTGATAGCTTCTTTCAGTTATTCCCAATACATTTGCCATTTGGCGTTGCGTCATTTTTCTTTCCTTACGCAACTCTTTCACTCTATCTGAAAAAAAAGACATAGTAACCACCTCGAAAATTTTTAAAAAGAGATTGACACGACAGATATAGTCGTGTATAATGCAAACAAAATACGACAAATATTATCGTGTCAAATATTATCATGCACACATGTGGTAATGATACCAAATCACATTAAAAAAATCAAGGAGACATGCACATGGGAAGCATCTTAGAAAACCTATTTTATCAACACGATTTTACACAAGAAACAGACAGAGCTGCATTGCAACGCATAGCGACAAACACAGGGATGCTGAAAAAAGATTTTAACAAATGGCAGAAAAAGAGATTGCTTCATATAATAGATGATAAAAATTTACTCGCTGCTCAACGCGCAAATAACAGCTTTGTAAGTGGTGTTCGCTATGGTGTTATGTTTATGGTTGAAGTGTTCAATGGAAATAGTGACGACATTGACAGTTAAAAGTACACCCCACAAAAACCACCACTACTCCACGCACCCATCCCGCCCCACAAACAGCGTCCCCACAGGTATCCCTGCCGCAACATCATACAGCGCATCCGGCTTCGCCCCGTTCGTGATAATCATATCAATCCCCGCGGCCATGCAAATTTCCGCCGCTTGGAGCTTGGTAATCATGCCGCCTACGCCGCGGCTGGAGCCTGCGCCCATGGCTTTGGCGCGTATGGTATCGTCCAGCACCCGAATCTCCGGGATGAGCCGCGCGTTCGGGTTCTCACGGGGGTCTTCCTCGAACATGCCGTCGATGTCGCTGAGGAGGACGAGGGTGTCGGCGTCGCACATGTCGGCGACGATGGCGGAGAGGGTGTCGTTGTCGCCGAAGATGTTGTCACGGGATTCAATTTCTTCGTGGCTGACGGAGTCGTTTTCGTTGATAACGGGGACCGCGCCGAGGTCGAGGATGGCGTGGAGCGTGTTGAGCAGGCTCTCTTTGATGGCGGGGCGTTCCACATCTTCCCGGGTGAGCAGGATCTGACCGACGATGACATTGTACTCGCCGAAGAATTTGTCATACAGGTGCATGAGTTCGCACTGGCCGACTGCGGCGGCCGCTTGCTTGAGCGGAAGCTCTACCGGGCGGCCGGGCAGGCGCAGTTTTTGCACGCCCACGGCGATGGCCCCGGAGGAGACGAGGATGACATCGTGGCCCATGTTTTTGAGGTCGGACAGGACACGCACGAGGTGTTCCATGCTACGGAAATTGAGTGCGCCGCCCTCGTGCGTGAGGGTGGAGGTACCGACTTTGACGGCGATGCGCTTGGTGATGTTCATAGGGGTCTCCTTCGTTGGGATATCGTTTGTGTGGGGGGTGGACGTCATGTATGGCGTCCCTGGGGGGTACGTGGTTTGTAGGGGCGACCGACCCGGTCGCCCGTGCCTCTTTGCAAATTTGATACACCGGGCGACCGGGTCGGTCGCCCCTACATATTGTACCATACAAATGGCATAGGATTAAAGGGGGATATGTTTGCAACGTATCTCCCCGTCGGTTATCTCAATCAGTCCGGCGCATTGGGCGGCACTACCGGGGTTTAGGACGTGCATTTTGCTGATTTGCTCGTAGTACGGAATGTGCGTGTGTCCGAAGAGGAGGAGGTCTGCCTCGGCGAAGTGGCCCATGTTGCAGAGCGCGGTGAGGTCGGATTTGACCTTGTAGCGATGGCCGTGGGTCATGACGATGCGCTTTTCGGCGATGATGAAGTCCTCCGTCTCCGGGGTTTTGGATATCAAATCACAGTTGCCCCGCACAAATCGGAGCGGGATGTGGGGGAAGGCTTTGGCGAGGACTTTTGCGTCCGTCTCATAGTCGCCCAGATGGAGGATGAGGTCGGGGCTTATCTCTCGCACGGCTTTCTCCATGGAGGCTATGGTGTTGTGGGAGTCGGAAAAGACCAGGATTTGCATGGAGTGTATCACCTCTTTGGGCTTTCCTCATATACTGGAGCGAATAGGAGGGAAACCTTATGGATTTAAACAAAGCAGAACAATTGGTATCGTCAAAAGCGGAGGATCTGGGCCGAATTGTCGGTTCTTCGGACGGGCAGAAAGTGAAGTCAATCATGGAGCAGGATGCCGATAAACTCAAACAGGCCGTGCAGTCCGGCGACATGGGAGCCTTGCGGCAGACCTTTGATACGCTGATGCAGACGCAGGAGGGCGCGCGGCTGATTGGAGAAATACAAAGAATGATGAAGAAGTAGCATACTTAGGCGGTCAGGGCGGATATGGAATCTGCCCCTACACCAAACGCAGGACAGTAGGGGCGGATTCCATATCCGCCCGGCCTGATTACATACAGGAGCAGGGTCATGGGTGAGTTTGAGGAAAAATTGAATGGGATTCTAAACAATCCGCAGGAGATGGAAAAAATCATGGCCTTGGCCCGGAATCTGATGGGGAGCGGGGGAGGCTCGGATGCGCCGCAGGGCGGGTCATCGCCTCCGCCGCCCTTGCCCGGTACGTCGGGCGGGCCGGATTTTGGTAGTCTCTTGGGCGGCTTGGATGCGGGGATGGTGCAGAAACTGGTCAAGGGGTTTTCCGGCGGGAGGGGGTCGGCCACGCTCTTGCAGTCGATTACGCCGCATTTGAAAGACACCCGACAGGGACAACTCAAACGTGCGGTGATGATTGCGCAGATGGTGAAAGTTGCACGGGGATATTTTAGTGAGCCGTGAACGGCTTAATAATTAGCAATGAGCAATTAGCAATTAACAATGGTGGTGTCCGCTTTGCGGATTATTTAAATTTTTCGCCGCAGGCGAATACATCAATTGCTAATTGTTAATTGCTAATTGCTCATTGTTAATTGAAAAGGGGGGTGAGGCGGGTGTATAACCGTTATATTGGCAATACGGGGGAGTTTTATCGGGTGGAGGAGACGGAGCCGATTTCGGTTTCACCTGCGCCGCCGGAGTGGCCACCGCCGCCTTTGCCGCCTGAGCAGTCGTATTATCCGCCCCCGCCGGAGCCGCGGTGGATGGCACCGCCGTTGCCGCCTTCGCCGGAGACGGAGCCGCTACCCTTGCCGGAGGAGCCGGGGGAGGAGAAGAAGTCCCGGTTTGACCTCGGGGCGATGTTCGACATGCCGGGGAGCCTCAGGGGGACATTGCGGGATAAATTGCCGGAGCGGATCGACTTGGGCGATATTTTGTTGGTGTTGGTGCTCATTTATTTGTTCCTTGAGGGGGATGATGACGATATGCTCATTATCCTCGGGGTGCTGGCGGTGACTTGGGTTTGGCCGTTGTTTAAGCGAGGGGAGGAGTAGGGGTTAAAAACTCAGTCTCCGAAACAAGCTGCGTGCAGACGAATGTATTTGACAAAGTCAATTGTGTCATCATCACAATAAAAGGTTTTATCCAACTCATCAAAGATTTTTTCTTCATAGGACGCAGAAAAACTTTCGAGGGTACCGTCGTTATAACCATCTAAAACATCTTTGTTTTGTTGATATAGTGCAACGGCTTTTTGCGCTATGCTATTCAACATCGGTGCGCCTAAAGCTAGAAAGCCCTCTATAGACATTTCCGCAAACTGTCCTGAAGAATTAAAAAACAACTGATTAAAACCACCGTTATTTACTTCGTTAACGACGGTTCTACAGCTGAATACATTTTGACACGGCTTTGGGAGAGAACGTATTACTTGGTACTGGTCAGACCAATCTTCGTTAAATTTATTCCACATCCAGCTCATAACAGCTTCTTCCAGTTGTTTATCAGGAACGTTCGGCACATCACCACTTTTGAGAAGTTTATACTTTTCTAAAGTTTCGAGATAGTCATTCATGTTTTCTTCAAATACACTAAAACTTGCTTCGAATTCGTTGAAATCGTCTAAGGGATATGGTGTGCTTGGATCCATTTTCAATCACTACTCCTTTAAGATATAAAATTTTTATATTGTTGTGCAAGCTCCTCCAGTCGTCTACGACAATAGCCTCCTCGCAAGCGAAGGGGCCTAAGGTCAAGGGCCGGGCGGACACGCTTCGCCCCTACAAGGGCCTAAAATCCCCCGGACGCTCCCCCATACCCCCAAACCGCCACAATACCGCATCCACAATCCGTTCAGCCGCATGGCCGTCACCGTAGGGATTGACGGCGTTCGCCATGGCAGCATAGGCTGTGGGGTCTAGGAGCAGACGTTCTGCTTCGTGTAGGATATTGTCATACGCCACGCCCGCGAGCCGAGCAGTTCCCGCCGTGATGGCCTCGGGGCGTTCGGTTTCTTTGCGGAGGACGAGGACAGGCTTGCCGAGGGCAGGAGCCTCCTCTTGCAGCCCGCCGGAGTCGGTCAGTACCAAGCAGCTCCGCGCCAGAAGTGCGTGCATTTGCACGGTGTCCAAGGGGGCGATGAGGTGGATGCGCTCCGTGCCGCCCAAAATGGCCTGTGCGGCCTCTCGGACTGCGGGGGCAGGGTGGACGGGGTAAACGAGTTCAATGTCGGGATGGCGGTCTACCAGCGTTTTTGCCGCCTTGAAAATCTCCTGCATGGGCGTGCCGTAGTTCTCCCGCCTGTGACAAGTGAGCGTGATGATACGGCGGTTCGGCCAATCGATATCGTCCAGTTTATTCCCAAACGTGCCGGGGAAGCGGTCAATCGTATATCGCATGGCGTCGATGACGGTGTTGCCGGTGACGAAGATACCGTCCGTGATGCCCTCCCGGCGGAGATTTTCCGCGTTCCCTGCGGTCGGGGCGAAGTGGAGGGCGGCGATTTGGCCGGTGAGTTTGCGGTTCATCTCCTCGGGGTAGGGCGAGTAAACGTCTCCGGAGCGCAGACCCGCCTCTACGTGGCCGACGGGGATTTTGGCGTAGAAAGCGGCGAGGGCGGCGGTGAAGCAGGTCGTGGTGTCGCCGTGGACGAAAACAAAGTCGGGCCTTGCCTCGTCCAGTACACGGCCGAGGCCCGTTAAGGCTTTGGCGGTGACGGTGGAGAGGGTTTGGCCCGGTTCCATAATGTTGAGGTCGTAGTCGGCGGATAGCCCGAAGAGGTGCATTACGCTGTCGAGCATCTCCCGATGCTGGGCGGTGAGACAGGGGATACTCTCAATCTCCGGCCGCCGCTGCAGTTCCAGCAGGAGCGGTGCCATTTTGATGGCCTCGGGGCGAGTACCGAAGATACTCATAATTCTAATCTTCTTCATCGGCCTCTCCTATTCTCGTCTGGCCTTCCAGTTCTTCTTTTGTTTCTCCTACCTCTGTGCCGCACTCCTCGCATTTGCCGTTGGGTTTGAGTGCCTTGCCGCGGAAAGCGACCCAAGCGGTAACAGCGATGGCGACGAAAGTGAGTAAGGTAAACACAATCCGCACGGAGCCGCTTGCGGTCATAATCACGGCAATCATGCCGAGGAAGCCGCTGATGAGATAGATGATGAACACGGCCTGTTTCTGAGAGAAGCCGCGGTCTAAGAGCCGGTGGTGCAGGTGGCCTCTGTCCGGGGCCATGGGGTTTTGGCCTTTGAGGAGCCGCCGAATGAAAGCGAAAGCCGTGTCGGCGATGGGGAGAGCCAGCGCGATAAAGGGGACGGCAAAGGAGATGATGGCGTAGAATTTAAACAACCCGAAGACGCTCATGGTGGCGAGGAGGTAGCCTAAGAGCAAGGCCCCCGTGTCGCCCATGAAAATCTTGGCGGGATTTAAGTTGTAGGGCATGAAGCCGAGACAGGCTCCGGCGAGTGCGGCGAGGATCAGAGCCACATTTGCGTCCGCCGTGACCAAGAGTGCCACCACCAACATGGTGAGTGAGGCGATGGTGGAGACGCCTACGGCGAGACCGTCCAGCCCGTCGATGAGATTCACGGCGTTGGTGATGGCCACAATCCACAGCACGGTGAGCGGGATGGCGAGGTAGCCGAATGCTAAGTAGGGGTCGGCGGCAAACACGTTGGGGTTGCCGATGAAGTTAATCGTTACGCCGTGGAAAGCGGGGATGAGGGCGGCGATGATTTGGAGCGAAAATTTTTGCCAAGCTTTGAGGTGGATGATATCGTCCACCACGCCCACAAAGACGATGACGACGGCACCGAGGAGGATGCCCCGAATTTCTCTGTCAATCTCGGCGAAGATGACCACGCTGAGCACAAAGCCGATGAAAATAGCAAGCCCGCCCAGACGCGGGATGGGTTCTTTGTGGACGCGTCTGTCGTCTTTGGGGATGTCCATGGCACCGATGCGCTCGGCGAACTGCTTGACCGGCGGCGTGGCAAGAAGGCTGATGAGCAAGGCCGCAGTAAGGGCAGCGATGACACGGAGGGTGAATTGATAGGTGATGAAAGGCATATGTGTACCTCGCGGATGCGTGTACAGTGTACACTTGGTGGCTGTTGTAGGGCGCGCCGTCTATCGTGATGTGAGGGGGCGGTGCGCCGAGGGCGTCGCACCCTACGGGGCTATTTCGCTACGAAGCCGAGTTTCTTCTGCACCTTGCGCAGCGTTTTATTCGCTGTATAGGCGGCGTGGTTGGCGGCTTCGGTGTAGACTTGGGTCAGATAGGTCTTATCTTGCAAGAGTGCCTCCGCCTGCTCGCGGATGGGGCGAAAGCGTTCGATGACGCTCTCGCCGACGGCTTCTTTGAACGCGCCGTAGCCTTGGCCCGCAAATTCGGCCTCGATGGTTTCGAAGCTTTTGCCTGTGGTGGAGGAATAGATGCTCATGAGGTTGCTGACACCGGGTTTTTCTTTGATGTCGTAACGGACTTCGGCGTCGGAGTCGGTGACGGCGCGTTTGAAGCTCTTGAGGATGGTCTCGGGCTTGTCCATGAGGTAGACGCAGCCGCCTGTGGGCTCGGATTTGCTCATCTTGCGGGTAGGGTCTGCGAGACTCATGACCCTTGCGCCCTCTGTGGTCTTGGGAATAAAGGCTTCGGGTATAGTGAACACGTCGCCGTGGACGCCGTTGAAGCGGGTGGCGATGTCGCGGGCGAGTTCTACGTGCTGCCGCTGGTCATCGCCGACGGGGACGAGGTTTGCCTGATAGAGCAGGATGTCCGCCGCCATGAGGGCGGGGTAGGTGAACAGACCCGCGTTGATGTTATCTGTGTTGCGGGCGGACTTGTCTTTGAACTGCGTCATGCGGCTGAGTTCGCCGAACATGGTATAGCAGTTGAGGATCCAGCCCAGTTCGGAGTGGGCCGGTACGTGGCTCTGGATGAAGAGCGTGTTTTTCGCGGGGTCAAGCCCGCAGGCGATGTACTGGGCGATTTGTTCCAAACACCGCCGCCGTAAGTCTGCGGGTTCTTGCCGAGTAGTGATGGCGTGGAGGTCTACGATGCAGTAGTAGCAGTCGTATTCCTCCGAGAGTGCGACCCAGTTTTTGAGCGCACCGAGAAAGGAACCAAGCGTGAGCGCGCCCGAGGGCTGCATTCCGCTGAAGATAACAGGTTTTTTCGTGGACTCTGTCATGGATGATTCTCCTATGTTGTAGGGGCGGATTCCATATCCGCCCCGTGTTGTATGTGAGGAGGGCGGATATGGAATCCGCCCCTACGATTCTATCACAGTCTGCTACTTTTGCCAATAACCGTCGAGGAAATCGGCCAGCCTTGCGGCGAGTTGTTCCAGCGTGTCCATGTCGGGGAGGTAGACGATGCGGAAATGGTCGGGGCGGGGCCAATGGAAGCCGCTGCCTTGGGTGATGAGGACTTGTTTCTCCTTGAGGAAATCTACGGCGAACTGTTCGTCGTTCGTGATGTTCCAGCGTTTGACGTCCATCTTGGGGAAGAGGTAGAAGGCCGCTTTCGGCTCCACCACCGAGAGGCCGGGGATGTCGTTGATGGCTTTTGTGATATACGCCCGCTGTTCGTAGATGCGGCCGCCGGGGCGGACTAAGGCGGCGGGGGTTTCTCTGTCGGCCAGCGCGTAGGGGATGACGGACTGCGCCAGTACGTTGGAGCAGAGACGCATGGAGGCGAGCATGTTGAGGCCTTGTATGTAGTCCTTGGCTCCCGCCTTGTCGCCCGACAGGCACATCCAACCGGAGCGGAAGCCTGCGATTAAATGGCTCTTGGAGAGGCCGTTAAATGTAACGGTGAAAAGGTCGGGCGCGAGGGCGGCCATAGAGTGGTGGACGTGGCCGTCCATGACGAGTTGGTCATAGATTTCGTCGGAGTAGACGATGAGCTTATGTTTGCGGGCCAGTTCGGCGATTTCGAGCAGGATTTCTTTGGGATAGAGCGCGCCCGTGGGGTTGTTCGGGTTGATTACCACGACGGCGCGGGTGCGGGAGGTGATTTTGGCGGCGATGTCTGCCGTGTCGGGGTTCCACTCGGCGTGCTCGTCGCACATGTATGTAACCGCTGTGCCGCCTGCGAGGGTGATGGCCGCCGTCCACAGGGGGTAATCGGGTACGGGGACTAAAACTTCGTCGCCCGGTTCCAAGAGGGCCTGCATACTGAGCAGAATCAGTTCGGAGATGCCGTTGCCGGTGTAGATGTCATTGGGCGTGATGCCTTTGATGCCCTTTTCGGCGCAGTAGGCCGCAATCGCCGCACGGGCGGGTTCTATACCGCGGGATTCGGAGTAACCCTGCGACGCGCGGACGTTTTCGATGAGGCCTTGAATCATTTCGTCGGGCGCATCGAAGCCGAAGGGGGCGGGGTTGCCTGTATTGAGCTTGAGAATCTCTATGCCTTGGTCGAGCATATCGTTTGCGAGGTCGAGGACGGGGCCTCGGATATCGTAGCCGACGTATTCGAGTTTACCGGATTTTTTTATCATAATTTGCACCACCTTACGCTATCTGTGTAGTTTACTACTTTTTGGGTGGTTTGTCAAAGGAATGGAGTGTGAGTTTTTTCACAAAAATAGGGGCGGCCATCGGCCGTCCGTGTTTTGTGATGTTTATGGTGTGGGAAGCGGCGGACGGCCAATGGTCGCCCCTACAAAATATGGTTGCGCAAAACGAATTCAGAAGAAATCTGAAAAAGGTGTATTGACATCCGATTTAGATTCTAGTATAATGACTAGGCTTTCCACGGGAGTATAGCTCAGTTGGTTAGAGCACCTGCCTTACAAGCAGGGGGTCACAGGTTCAAGTCCTGTTACTCCCACCATGTGGCCCAGTAGTTCAGTTGGTTAGAACGCCAGCCTGTCACGCTGGAGGTCGACGGTTCGAGCCCGTTCTGGGTCGCCACGAGGTATCTTTTTACTTATAGTCTGCATATGCTGTAGGAAAAACGGTGCCTCTCATAAGCCTCTGTAGCTCAGTCGGTAGAGCAGCGGACTGAAAATCCGCGTGTCGTTGGTTCGATTCCGACCGGAGGCACCATTGCGGCTCGCTTCTTATAGTGAGCCGCAATAACTCGCGCGGGAGTGACTCAGTGGTAGAGTGTCACCTTGCCAAGGTGAAAGTCGCGAGTTCGAATCTCGTCTCCCGCTCCAACGGCCTCGCTTTGCGAGGCCGTATGTCCTTTGACCTTTCGGCGACATAGCCAAGTGGTAAGGCAGAGGTCTGCAAAACCTCTATTCCCCGGTTCAAATCCGGGTGTCGCCTCCAGCTCACTACCGGGATAGTTGCGCTCCGTTTCCGTCGTCGGCCTGCGGCCTTTGGACGAAAACTACGCTACGCTATCCCGTCGTTCGCTTCAAATCGAAGCAAAGATTGCGCTTCGATTTGTGAAGGGCAAGGTCAAGGGATTTTGAATCTTGTTTGATTATTGTGACCACGAATATGTCAAGCCTGCGCTAAAAATATTTTTAGCGCAGGCTTTTGTCTTTTTTAAGGTCAAGAAATTTAAGATTCTGCAACACCGCTCTGATAAAAACCCCCTGCAACTATATGCTTGCAGGGGTTTTACTATATTCACTCTAATAAGAAACCGTCACCAACCCAACCACCGTCACCAAAAAATCTACCGCAATCACGCCAACCAGCCCCAAGGCCAACATCTGCCTCGTGCCGTCTGAAATCCGATCCGTCAGCCGTTCGACGTGTGGGTGGACGACCTTAATCAGCAACACAATCATCACACCGAACACCACCGTGGCCAAGAGCGACACGCGGCCGTGGAGATGGAAGCGGTGTTGGGAGTAGTCCCACCATCTCTGGTTGAAAATCAGCTCAAGCGCAGCGGAAGTGATGTATTCCAAAATCGTAGCAATCGCCCCGCCGGCGAGGAAGAGGAGCGGGAGGCTCTGTATGCGTTTTGATAAGATTACAAGTGCCAGCACGGCTCCCGTGCCGTAGATAGGCAATAGCGGCCCGAAGAGGAAGCCGCGGTTGGTCCAGTACCCGAACTCAATGGATACGACGATGGACTCCCACACCCAGCCGAATACGCTGTAGAACATAAACCATAAAAATAAGGTTGGTAGTGTGGTGGTTTTGGAAACTTTGGGGTCTTTGGTTAATGTCAGCATGGTGTGTACTCCTGTTCTGGGCGTGGAACCGTGAAAAATTAGTCTGCGTGAATTTTATCACATTATACGGGTTTTTGTCAAAATTTTGTGAGGTGTGTTTTTGTGGATGCAATCAGGACGGACGGCCAATGGCCGCCCCTACAAAGGGTAGCAGGATGTAGGGGCGGCCATTGGCCGTCCGTGCGGTTTTAAAACGACCATGAATTTTTCGTATGCGTTTGCTATGATATATTCTATTCCTGTGTTTGCCGCGGTGCATTTCCCCCTTGCATTTTTTACGCCCATCCGATATAATACCACCAACAATTCAATAGTGGGAGAGGCATCATACTCTAAGGAGATGATTGCTATGAAAAGAAGTTTTTTCTTATTCACACTCATTTTACTCGCTCTCGCCGCCATACTGGGTGCTTGCTCAGGTGACAGGGGAGGTGCGACTGATGATGTCCCTTCCGTTTCCGATAACATGCCGCCCGTGGAGGAACCCATACGCGGCGGGGAGATTGTTGTCGGGATTGCACAGGATCTGGGAAGTAGTCTTGACCCACACCAAATGGTTGCGGCAGGAACTGCGGGGCTTAGGGAAGTGTTGTTCAACGTCTTTGAGGGGCTGGTACGCCCCACGCCGGACGGGGAACTGATTCCGGCCGTTGCCGAGGATTTCACGGTTGACGGGAACGTCTATACTTTTACATTACGTGAGGGTGTGCGTTTCCACAACGGGGAGCCGGTAACGGTACGGGATGTTATCTATTCCATAGAACGCAGCGCGGACGCAACAAGTGTTTCCACTTTTGTGTCGGCGTTTTCTGTTGTCACGAGCGTGGAGGCTTTGGATGAACGGACTGTCCGGATTGAAATTGAAACGCCTGATTTAGAATTTTTGGCCTTTCTCACTATTGCCATAATCCCCGAGGGGCACGATGACCAAGCCCGCCGGCCAATCGGCACGGGGCCGTTTCGATTCGTGTCCCACACGCCGCAGGAAAGCCTCGTGTTGGAGCGGTTTGAGGACTATTGGGGTGCGCCCGCCTACTTGGACCGAGTGACATTCCGCATCTTCGGCTCCGGGGAAGCGATGGCTATGGCTCTGCACGCCGGGGCGGTGGATATTGCCGCGCATTTGACGGCGGATATGGCCCGCACGCTGCCGTCGGAGTACTACTATCTGGCGGGGCCGATGAATTTGGTGCAGGCCCTATATCTGAACAACGCCGTGCCGCCCTTGGACGACGTGCGGGTGCGGCAGGCCTTGAGTTATGCCGTGGATGTGCAGCAGATTATGGACATCGTGGCAGACGGGATGGGGCATCCGCTGGGGAGCGGGGTGCATCCGGGCTTTACACGGTATTTTCACGAGGGGTTGGTGGGATTCTATCCGCATGACCCGGACAGGGCGAGGGAACTGCTCGCCGAGGCGGGGTTGGCGGACGGATTTGATTTGACCATCACCGTACCATCGAACTACACGCCGCATGTTATCACGGCGGAGGTGCTTGTCGAGCAGCTTCGGGCGGTGGGAGTGAATGCTTCCATCGACCTTGTGGAATGGGCTTGGTGGTTGTCGGAGGTGAACAACGCCAGGCAGTTTGAGGCGACGGTGATCGGCATCGCCGCACGGGATCTGACGGCGCGGTCGATGCTGGAGCGGTGGGTGTCGGACAACGGGCGGAATTTTATCAATTTCGATTCGCCGGCGTATGATGCCGTCTTCGCGGCGGCGCAGGCGGCCACGGACGGGGCGGAGCAAGTGCGGCTCTATCGGGAGGCGCAGGAGATTTTAGCTCGTGAGGCGGCGAGTGTGTATCTGCAAGACCTGACGAACTTAGTGGCGATTAACGCGCAGTTGGCGGGATGGCGGTTTTATCCGCTATATGTGATGGACTTGGTGACGGTGCATTTTGTGGGGTAATATAGAATTAAGGGCGTAGGGGCGGACTGTGTTCGCCCGTACGGTTTTGTACGGCACATGTGCATGTAGGGGCGGCCATTGGCCGTCCGTTCGTCGGATATTGATGAAAGGTTAAATCAGCGGACGGCCAATGGCCGCCCCTACAGCGTTGCGCATAGCATAATATACAACATGAAACGGGAGGTGAGGCGGTGAGATACGCAATCCGCAAATTGGTGACGCTAATCGTCACCCTGTTTGCCGTTTCCCTGCTTGCCTTTCTCGCCTTTTCTGTCATTCCCGGGGATCCGGCGGTGCTACAGCTCGGGGTGAACGCTACGCCGGAGGCTTTGGACGCGCTTCGGGCGGAGATGGGGCTGGATCGGTCTGTGTTTGTGCGATATTTTGAATGGTTGGGGGAAATGATGTCCGGGGAGATGGGGCAGTCGTTTGCGCATGGGGTGTCCGTGCGGGAACTGGTTGGGGACAGGTTGATTATCACGGGGAGTTTGATGGGGATGGGCTTTTTGATGACTTTGGGGATAGCTTTGCCTGTGGGGGTGTTGGGAGCGGGGGGGACGGCGGGACGATGTGAGCATCGTCCCCTACAAGGGATTTTGACGGGGGTTACGCAGGTTATGATGGCGGTGCCGCCGTTGTTTTTGGGGCTGGTTTTGACTTTCGTGTTTGGCGTGACTTTGCGGGTGTTTACGCCCTCGGCCTTTGTTTCGTTTCGAGAGAGTATCGGGGGGTATTTGTTTTACATGTTGTTCCCTGCGCTGGCCATCGCCTTGCCGAAAGCGGCTATGGTGGTGCGGGTGATTCGGTCTTCGGTGCGGGATGAATTGCGTAAGGACTATGTGCAGACGGCCGTCAGTCGGGGGAACGGGCCGCGGGCGGTGCTTTATCGGCATGTGCTGCCGAATATCGCCGTGCCGGTGCTGACCTTTGCGGCCTTGACGTTAATTATGATGATTACGGACAGCATTGTGGTGGAGCAGGTGTTTTCCATCCCCGGTGCGGGGCGGCTTTTGGTTAGTGCCATCGGGGCGCGGGATTATCCCGTGGTGCAGGCCTTGGTGGTGGTGATTGCGGCGTTTGTGATGGTGGTTCATGCTGTGACGGACGTTGTGGCGCGGGGGATTGATCGGCGAATCGTTTTTTAATGCAGAATGCAGAATTAAGGGCAAGGGCGATGCGGAGACGGAACTTTACTTTGATAATTGGATTGGTGCTTACGGCGGGGCTTTTGCTTGTGGTGGTGGGCGGTAATTTGTTGTGGCCGTTTGGGGCTGCGGAGATTGGGGCGGGGGGACGGTTGGATTCGCCTTCGCTCACGCACTTGTTTGGGACTGACCATGTGGGGCGGGATGTGTTTGCCCGGGTTTTGGACGGGGCGGGGACTACGCTTTTGGTGGCTT
Organism: Oscillospiraceae bacterium; assembly: GCA_009780235.1. Classification (GTDB taxonomy): domain Bacteria; phylum Bacillota; class Clostridia; order Oscillospirales; family Oscillospiraceae; genus WRAB01. The sequence goes on along the minus strand of WRAK01000004.1, from coordinate 54,159 downwards.
TGGGGACGGTGCTGATTGGGTCGCTGGGCGGGCTGTTGGTCGGGGCTGTGGCCGGGTATTTCGGCGGGTGGCTTGACGAGATTGTGATGCGTATCTCTGACGGGCTGACGGCTTTTCCGTCTGTGCTGTTGGCTCTGGTGGCGATGAGTTTTACGGGGGCGGGGATGTGGAATGTGGTTTGGATTTTGGGTCTGCTTTTTATCCCCAGTTTTGCGCGGGTTGCGCGGGGGGAGTTTGCGCGGTGTCGGAATTTGGACTACGTGAAGCGAGCGAGGCTCATCGGGGCTTCACATCTTCGGATTATGTGGGTGCATATTCTGCCGAATACGCTGCCTGTATTTCTATCGACGGTGGCGATTGGGTTTAATAACGCTGTGTTGGCGGAGGCGAGCATGAGTTTTCTTGGTCTCGGTGTGCAGCAGCCGCAGGTGAGTTTGGGACGGATGCTGGCGGATAGTCAGGGGTATTTGTTTAACGCGCCTTGGGTGGCGATTTCTACGGGTGCGGCGGTGGTGCTTTTGGTGCTTGCGTTTTCGTTGTTGTCTGACGGGTTGCAGAGGAAGGGACTGAGGCGCATACGTTTTCTGCGGAAAACGTAGAAGCCCGCCTACGGCGGACGATGCGCCTCCAAAGGGGGACTAGTCCCCCTTTGGGGAACCCCCTAGCCTCCGGCGGGGAAAGGTCAAGGGCATTTGAGGGAGGGCAATTTTATGGATAAGCCAATTTTAGAAGTGCGGGATTTGGTGATTCGCTTTCATGACCAGTCGGAGAACGAAGAAGCCGTCCACGGCATCAGTTTTGACATGGCTCCCGGTAAGATTTTGGGGCTGGTGGGGGAGTCGGGGTCGGGGAAGACGGTGACGGCACTTGCGATTGCGGGACTTTTGGGTCAGCGGGCGGCCACGGTCTCGGGGCGGATTTTGTTTTGCGGGCAGGATTTGCTCACATTAGAGCCGCGGCAGATGCGGCAGGTGCAGGGCAAGCGGATTGGGATGGTATTTCAGGAGCCGATGACGTGCATGAATCCGCTTATGAAAGTGGGCAAACAGGTGGAGGAAGTGTTACGCATTCACACGCATCAGTCGCCCCGTGAGCGGCGGGAATCGGCTTTGGATGCGCTGGCGGCGGTGGAGATTTCCGATCCGGAGCGGGTCTACGGGCAGTATCCGCACGAACTCTCCGGCGGGATGCGGCAACGGGCGATGCTCGCGGCGGCGATTTGCTATGCTTTGCATAGAAAATCGCATGATTTAAGTGCGTGCCGCTCCCGGCCTTCGGCCGGAACTGCGCCACATGCACAAACACTTCATACGCCGTATGAAGTGTTACAGGGGCCGGAGCTTTTAATCTGCGACGAGCCGACGACGGCCTTGGACGTGACCACACAGGCGCAGATTTTGGCACTTTTGCAGAAGGTGAATCGAGATGTGGGTGTAGGATTGTTGTTCATCTCCCACGACCTCGGACTGGTGCGGCGGCTTTGCAGTCGGACGATTGTAATGCAGGACGGGTATATCGTGGAGCAGGGGGATGTCGAGGAACTGTTCGAGCGGCCGCAGGCGGCGTATACGAAGCAGTTGCTGGCATCTCTGCCGGGGAGGGGGCGTAGGCGTGAGTAGAGCGATTCTGGAAGTCGAGAACTTGAACGCTTTCTATCGGGACGGGCGTACGCGTCGGCAGGTGTTGCACGGGGTGCGTTTTGAGCTGATGGAGGGCGAGATTCTCGGACTGGTGGGGGAGAGCGGGTCGGGGAAGAGTACCTTGGCTCGTGTGATTTTGGGCTTGGAGCCGGATTATACGGGGACGGTTGTTCATCACACCGAGCGGCCGCAGATGGTGTTTCAAGACCCAGGCGGGTCGCTCAATCCCCGGATGACGGTGCGGCGGACGGTGGAGGAGCCGTTGATTATAGCCGGGGGCTACAGCCGTGCCGAGCGGGCGGAGATGGTGCGGGAGATGTTGGGGCTGGTGGGTTTGGATGAGCGGTATTTGGAGCGTCTGCCCGCTGCGTTATCCGGCGGGCAGCGGCAGCGGGTGAGCATTGCGGCGGCTTTGATACGGCGGCCGCAGTTCGTTATCGCCGATGAGCCTGTGTCTGCGTTGGACGCCACGGTACAGGCGCAGGTGTTGGATTTACTCTGGGATTTGCATCGGCAGTTGGGCTTGTCGTATCTGCTGATTTCGCACGATTTGGCCGTGGTGGAGGAGATGTGCGGTCGTGTGATGATCATGCAGGGCGGTCGAATTGTGGAAGCGGGGACGGTGGAAGAAGTGTTTGATGCGCCGGAGCACGCATATACAAAACAACTCCTCCGCGCGAGTCGGGGGAGTTGTTGACAGGTGTGTGTGTGTGTGGTATAATTTGAATATGAATGGGAAATGTCGCTATTGGAGTGGCGGCTCAGCCCTAAATGAATGAGAGTTGAGACGCCTTACTTGTAAGGCGTCTCAAGCTATCTATCCCTGCGATCTAAACACAGAGCGATAACTGCTAATAGTACCATACAGAACTGAAATAGTTCCGAATAAGTAACCATAGCGTCACCCCCTTTCTCAGGGAGTGACCGAGTCGCCTAGCGACAGTTCCCGCACTTATTATACAGCTTGCGACGATTTGTGGCAAGCTGTTTTTGCGGTTTTTGCCTTACTTCAACGACTTTTTCATGCGCTTGAACTCGTCTTTGGTAATCATTCCGGTTTTGCGCAAGGATTTGAGTTGTTCCACTTCTGCCTTTACATCTTGGGCAGATATTTTGCGTGGATTTGGGGCAGGTGTTTCGCCGGGGCTTAGTCTTTTGCCGCGGAGTTGGCTGAGCTCTATCTGCTCAACGTCGCCGTCATTGTAATTCATAATCAAAGGGTTGCGGCTTGCAAGAACGCCTTTGAAAAAGAAGCCGCCGTGTTTCCAATTGCCTTGCAATGTTAGGTTTTGAAGTGCTTCTTCCAACTCCATGACGTGTTCTCTCGCCGCCGAGCCTGTGCAGCCGTCGAGGAAAGAGACGTTTATTTGGTCGTCGAGGATTTCATTGACGATGGCGGGGTAATAGTAGCTGTTTTTCCAGCGTGCGAAGACGGTTTGACCGGGGGTGAGGCGTATCATAGCTGCGATCCTTTCCTTTGAAAATTTTATTGCGTCAGTCCCTAAATTCAAAAAATTTATGAACAGGTATTTCTAATAAATCTGACATTTGAAATAAAATGTCCAGAGAGACACCGGAACGAGCTAATTCGATATTCCCCATGTGTGTTCTGTCAATATTTAAAAGTTCTGACAATTGCAATTGCGTATAGCCTTTTTCCTTTCGATAATACGCAATATTTAGCCCTAATTTTCTATATTTTTTAATTTGATTGATATCCAAAATAATTCACCTCATGTGAATTATAGGAGTTTACACATGCTTATTAAACCTTGTGTAGTTCATATATTGATTATTGACATTTATCATTATATGAACTACAATATGTTTCGAGGTGATATTGTGGATTTATTTAAAGAAATTTTAATCAAAGTGCTGGAAAAAGAAGAGGTACACGTTACGTTTCCCAATCTATCATTCCCGATAGGCGAACTTGTAGAAAAGCAGGCACATGCTGCATTAGAAAAAATAAAGGCCATCATTCAAGATGACAGCCTAAGCGAATTTATGTGTATCGAAGAAATTGTATGTGTTTTGGAGGCTTACGGCAGTAGCGGCGGTAGCCGCCATGACTTTTGATGGCGAACAAAATGAAATTACCCGCCCCCATTGTGAGGGGCGGGTAATTTGATTGTCTATGCCCTCGTCCGAATTTCCTCCTGCGCTTGTGTGAGGAACTGCGCAACCGTCATCGCCCCTTGGTCGCCGCCTGTGCGGGTTCTCACGGACACCTCGCCCGTCTCGACCTCACGGTCGCCGAGTACAAGCATGTAGGGGACTTTTTGCACCTGCGCCTCCCGAATCTTGTAGCCGATTTTTTCGTTGCGGAAGTCGGTATCTACACGGATGCCCGCCGCTTCCAGTTCTGCCGCTACGGCTGTGGCGGCTTCTTTGGCTCTGTCGGTGATGGGAAGTACTCTCGCTTGCACGGGGGCCAGCCAGAGGGGGAATGCGCCGGCGAAGTGCTCGATGAGGATGGCGATGAACCGCTCCAATGAGCCGAAAATCGCACGGTGGATGAGGACGGGCCTGTGTTTTTCGCCGTCGGGGCCGATGTATTCGAGGTCGAAGCGTTCGGGGAGGTTGAAATCGAGCTGAATCGTGCCGCATTGCCATGTGCGGCCGAGGCAGTCCTCCAAGTGGAAGTCGATTTTGGGGCCGTAGAACGCACCGTCGCCCTCGTTGATGATATAGTCTTTGCCGAGGTCGTCCAAGGCGGCTTTGAGGGCGGCGATGGCGGTGTCCCAGGTGGTGACTTCGCCCATGTGGTCTTCGGGCATGGTGGAGAGTTCGATGTGATATTTAAAGCCGAAGGGGCTGTAAATTTCGTCCACCAGTTCGATGACGTTTTTAATTTCGTCCCGGATTTGGTCGGGGGTCATTAAGATGTGGGCGTCGTCCTGTGTGAAACAGCGGACGCGCATGAGTCCGTGAAGTGCGCCGGAGAACTCGTGACGGTGTACCAGCCCCAATTCGCCGATGCGGAAGGGGAGGTCACGGTAGGAACGGGGTTCGGCCTCGTAGACGAGGATGCCGCCGGGGCAGTTCATGGGCTTGATGGCGAAGTCGGTTTCGTCCACGTTTGAGGTATACATGTTGTTCGAATAGTGTCCCCAGTGGCCCGAACGTTCCCAGAGGGTTTGACTGAGCATCACGGGGGTGCCGATTTCTTGGTAGCCCGCACGGTGGTGGACTTCGCGCCAGTAGTCGATAAGCCCGTTTTTGATTGTCATGCCGTGAGGGAGGAAGAAGGGGAAGCCGGGGGCCTCGTCTCGGAGCAGGAACAGACCGAGTTCACGGCCTATCTTGCGGTGGTCACGTTTTTTGGCCTCTTCAATGCGTTCCAGATGTTCGTCCAGTTCCGCTTTTTTCGGGAAGCAGGTGCCGTAGATGCGTTGGAGCATCTTGTTTTTCGCATCGCCCCGCCAATAGGCCCCGGTGCAATTCTGGAGACAGAGACCGTTTGCCTTGAGGTCGCCTGTGTTTTGCATGTGCGGGCCGGCGCAGAGGTCGGTGAACTCGCCTTGGCGGTAGAAGCTGATGGGTTCGTCCGCCGGGAGGTCCTCAATGAGCTCGACCTTGTACGGCTCGTCCGCCACGAGGGCTAACGCCTCGCCACGGGGGAGGATGAAATGCTCGATGGGGAGCTTTTCGGCGATGATTTTCTTCATCTCTGCCTCAATTGTTTCGAGGAGTTCCGGGGTGAATGTGGTCTCGGAGTCGAAGTCGTAATAAAACCCGTCCTTGATGGCGGGGCCGATGGCGAGCTGTGTGCCGGGGAAGAGCCGCAGGACGGCCTGCGCCAAGATATGCGCTCCGGTGTGGCGATAGGCCAGCCGTCCGCCCTCGTCGGCGAAGGTGAGGATGTTTATCTCGGCGTCTTTGGTGAGGGGGGTATTTAAGTCTACGACCAGGCCGTCTACTTCCGCCGCCATGGCGTTGCGTGCGAGGCCTTGCGAGATGCCCTCGGCGACTTGATAGCAGGTGTTGCCGGGTTCCACGGGGATAATGCGGCCGTCTTTTAGGGTGAGATTTATCATGAAATGCGCCTCCGTCATTGATTTACTATAGACAACACTACACCTGTGAGGCTGGTTTGTCAAGAGATGATAGCATTAAATAATATTAAGCGTACACAAACAACGAAGAACGGGACTGCAAATAATTAAATGAGCAAACTCAAATAAAGGTGTTTCGATGGACAAGACACGCAAAGTGTGGTAAGATATCTCTGTATTTCCAAAAAACGGAGGCGATTTGGTGCGGACAGAGGTGCTTGGTGTTGGGTTTGACGATTTGACGATGGCAGAGGCTGTCGGCTGTGCTTTGGACGCAATCGAAAGCCGCACGGGTGCTTACGTTGTGACACCGAACCCGGAGATTGTTTGGCTCTGCCGAAAGGATTCAGCTCTGGAGCAGGTTGTTAGTGAGGCGGAGCTTGTCTTGGCCGATGGCGTGGGCATCACGCTGGGGGCTAAGATTCTGAAGCGGCCGCTCAAGGCTCGCTTGCCGGGAATTGACTTTGCGACGGTTCTGATGCAGGAGATGGCCGGGCGGGGGCAGTCGGTGTTTCTCTACGGCGCGAAGCCCGGTATCGCAGAGCGGGCGGGGGCGGCTTTATTGGCGCAGTACCCCGGGCTCATGCTTGCGGGGACGGCGGACGGCTACGGTGATGACGGGCCTGTCATAGACGCCATTCGGGCGGCGGAGCCGGATTTGCTCCTTGTCTGTATGGGCGCGCCGAAGCAGGAGTTTTGGATGGCTGCGCATCGCGGACAACTCGGTGCGGGGCTGATGGTCGGTCTCGGCGGGGCCTTAGACGTGTTCGCCGGTACGGTGCAACGTGCGCCGGTGGGGTGGCGGCGGTTGGGGTTGGAGTGGCTGTATCGGTTGCTGAAAGAGCCGCGGCGGATTGGGCGGATGATGCGCTTGCCGCTGTTTTTGTTGGCGGTGTTTGGGCAGCGGATGCGTGGACGGTAGGGGCGGTCGGTGGCCGTCCGTGTCCCTGTCCTGCATTGTGTAAATCGAAACGTGCGGGCGCGCAATGCGCGCCCCGACATTACGTCGACGGAGTTTTTGTAGGGTGCGATGCCCACATCGCACCGTGTATTGTGCATATGGGAGGATGCGGGACGATGTGGGCATCGTCCCCTACGAAGGGAACTCCCTCAGTCGCCTGCGGCGACAGCTCCCTCGTAAACGAGGGAGCCTAAGGTCAAGGGCAGGGCGGCCACGTGGGGCCGCCCCTACGAGGGATTAGTCCCTGACAACATCAAATTTCCGGGAGATAACACATGGCACTCATTGTATTGGAGGGTATCGACGGCAGCGGGAAGAGTACGCAGCTTCGGCACCTCTGTGCGCATATGGACACGCTGGGGCGGGACTATACCCGTTTGGTGTTTCCGCAGTATGACAAGCCGAGCTCTGCTTTGCTCCGTATGTATCTGAACGGGGCGTTCGGTTCCGACCCGGGCGCGGTGGGCGCACACGCGGCCTCTACGTTCTTTGCGGTTGACCGCTACGCATCCTACAAGACCGTCTGGGGTGAAGCCTATGCCGCGGGTGGGACGATTTTGACCGATCGTTATGTGAGTTCTAACGCCGTGCACCAAGGTTCAAAGCTCTTTGGAGCCGAGCGGGAAGTGTTTTTTCGGTGGCTCGACGAATTTGAACACGGATTGATGGAACTTCCTCGGCCGGATATCGTCTTATATATGGACGTGCCGATAGAGATTGCGTTAGAGAACGTCCGCACACGGCGGGCAGAGACCGGGGCGGCGGCCGATATCCACGAGGCCGGGGAGGCGTATCTCCGCGCCTGCGCTGAGACGGCGAAGGATGCGGCGGCGTTTTACGGTTGGCGGTTTGTCCGATGTGCCGCGGGCGGGAAGATGCGGCCGGAGCAGGAGATTCATCAAGAAATTTTGGGCATAATAAAAACTGCGGGACTTATTTAAGTCCCGCAGCATGGTGTGATTTGCGTTCTAGCAGCAGCAACCGCCTCGGTTGTCGCAGCCGCAGCCGCCAAATTCGCCGCCGCCGCAGCAGCAACACAGGATGAGGATGATGATAATGATCCACCAGCAGCAACCGCCGCCAAAACCATTTCCACTGAACATAATGATGTACTCCAATTTCCGCCGCCTGCGCATCGGCTGATTGTTTATGTTTTGTAAGAGCTACCTGTCTGCGCAGCCGGAACCATCCGAACAGGGGCAACGATAGTCTTTTGCATGAGGGCCTTACGCCCATCTGTCGTATAGTATGCGAGACCGAAACTGAAAGTTACACGCCGCCGATAGCGGCGCATAAGGAGCTGATACCATGTCTGATAAATGGAAAAACCCTTTCGAGGAGGACGATGCGGAGGGGCTGAGCTGGGAGAATCCCTTTGAGACGGAGCGTGCCGACTTAGGGGGCGATGAGTCTTGGAGAGAGGTATTCGACGCGGCCGTTTCCGACGTGCCGGGTCTTGATTTGCCTGCGGAAGATCCGGACACATTCCCCGTCGATGAAGCCTTGTTCGGGCCGGAGGGGGCGTATTATGATGCCGTCGCGAACGAGGAGGTCTTCTTTGCGCCCGTAGGCGATGACGCGTCCGCAGAACCGGGTGACGAGGGCGCGTATGATTACGATGATGATTATGATGACGAGCATTACGAAAAGCCGGAACGGGCGGTTCGTTTGGCACGGCGGAAGCGGACGGGATTTTTGGGCGGGGTGATGTATGCCGCCTTTATCCTCGGTGTCTCTACTATCCTCGCCTTTGTGGGCTGGATGCTGGCCGATGACGTGCTGGGGCTGACTCGTGATGACACGCCGATTGAGATTGCGATTCCCGAAAACTTCACCATCGAAGAAGTCGCCGATATCCTGTACGACGCCGGGGTCATCAACCACCGCTGGCTGTTTATGTGGTACGCCGAGCAGTTCGAGCGGGTAGAGCGGATTCAGCCGGGGGTCTATCAGGTGCGTCCGGCGGACTTCCGGGCCATTACCGGCAGTCTGAACCAACGCACCGGGGCTATGGTCGAGGTGCGGGTCATGATTCCCGAGGGGCGGACGATGGTACAGACCTTTGAGATTCTTGAAGCTCACGGGGTCGCCACGGTGGATGCTTTGATGTACGCCGCCGAGAACGGGACGTTTCACTTTGATTTCTTGGAAGATGTGCCGCTTGATGCCGATTACCGCTTGCAAGGCTTCCTCTTCCCGGACACCTATATCTTCTTCCTGCACCAGAACCCCGAGGCTGTCATCCGTTCCATGCTCCGCAACTTTGACACGCGGATGCGGCAGAATGATATCTATGAACTGCTCGAAGACAGCGAGTTCACCCTGCATGAGATTGTAAACATCGCCGCCATGATTGAGCGGGAGATGGCGAATGCCGCTGAGGCCCCTCGGATTTCGTCTGTTATCCACAATCGCTTGAATCTGCCTATGCGCTTGCAGATTGACGCCACGATTCAGTTTATTCTGCCGGAGGTCGAAGAGTTTGTGACCTACGCGCACACGCAGATTCCGAGTGTTTGGAACACCTATTATGTGGACGGTCTGCCCTACGGGCCGATAGCGAACCCCGGTGTGGCAACGATTTTGGCGGCTTTGCAGCCGGAGAATACGAACTTTTTGTTCTATGCCCTGCATATCAACGGCCATCACGAGTTCTTCCGTAACTTTGATCAGCATTCGGCCTTTATGAACACACCGAACTTTGCGCACCACGCGGATAACCGATAAAATGGGCAGACCTGAACTATTAGCCCCTGCCGGGGATTTAGAGCGTCTGCAATTCGCGCTCAGATACGGGGCGGACGCCGTGTACTTGGCCGGGAAGCGGTTTGGGATGCGGGCGAGTTCGCCGAATTTTGACGAGGCGGGACTGCGGGAAGCAGTCTCGCTTTGCCGTGCCAACGGCGTCAAAGTCTATTTGACTTGTAATGCCATCCCGCGCAATGCCGATCTTGCGGAACTGCCCGAGTTTCTGGCTCTGGCGCAGGATGTCGGGGTGGATGCGCTGATTCTCGGTGATTTGGGTGTGTTTGCGATGGCTGGGCGGTACGCGCCCGGAATCGAGCGGCATGTGAGTACGCAGGCCGGGATTTTACATGTGGAGGCCGCCCGCGCTTGGCATGATTTGGGGGCGTCCCGTGTGATTTTGGCGCGGGAGATGGCCCTTGCCGAGATTGCGGAACTGAAAGCAAAATCGCCGCGGGGACTGGAGATTGAGGTCTTTGTCCACGGGGCGATGTGTGTGTCTTTTTCGGGGCGGTGTCTGCTCAGCCAGTACATGATCGGGCGGGATGCCAATCAGGGCAATTGCGCCCAGCCGTGCCGCTGGAAGTATCACTTGGTCGAGGAGACACGGCCGGGGCAGTACATGGAGATTTCCGAGGACGGCGGGACGCATATCCTCAACGCCAGAGATTTGAACATGATAGGCCACATCCCCGATTTGCTTGCGGCGGGGGTAGACAGCCTGAAAATTGAGGGGCGGGCGAAGAGTTTTTACTATGCCGCCGTTGTGACGAATGCCTATCGTAAGGCATTGGATGCCGCTCTGGGCGGTGTGCCTGTTGACCCGGTTTGGGCTCAGGAAGTCGAAAAGGTGAGCCATCGGGCGTATTCTACCGGGTTTTTCTACGACGCTGAGGGCGGCGGGCAGTTTACGGAGGATGCGATGTATATCCGAGGCTCGCAGGTCGTCGGTGTGGTGGAGGACTGCGATGCGGCGGGGTTTGCAACGGTGAGCCAACGGAATCGCTTTGCGGCGGGGGATACGCTTGAATTGCTTACGCCTGCAAGTGTGCCGCAGACGTTTGTGTTGGAGGAACTTTGGGATGAAGCGGGAAATCCGCTGGAGGTTGCGCCGCATCCGATGATGCGGATGCGGATGCGCTTGCCCGCATGTGTGCCGAGGTATTCGATTTTGCGTAAGGATGTAGAATGAAAGATGTAGGGGCGGCCATTGGCCGTCCGTTCGTTTGAATTTTGCAACTGCCCATCACGGGGGTAAGCCTCCCTCGTTTACGAGGGAGGTGGCAGGCGAAGCCTGACGGAGGGAGCTGCCCTTGACCTTGCAATGCGTGCTGACTCCCCCGGTCGCCTGCGGCGACAGCCCCCTCAAAACGAGGGGGCCTAAGGTCAAAGACAAGGGCAGGGCGGCCACGTGGGGCCGCTTCTACGGTTCCAGTCTTGCCAGATAGCGATTGTGTGTCATTCGCACGCTGTCACTTGTATTCCCGCCCAGTCGCCAGGCTACTTGATGCCAACTGAGGCTGTCTATGTAGCGCAGGGTGAAGATGAGGCGGACTTGGCTGTCATCTATTTCGCCGATGAAGGATTGGAGCTCTGTACATTCAGCCATGGCGGTGTTTCGGATACGGGCGAGTTGGTCTTTTAAGTCACAGAGCTGGGGGGCTAAGTCGCCCATGAAGTCCTTTGTGCCGCCCAGCCAGGACATGCCGTTGATGCGGGAGGCTCTGCCGGAGAGCGCGCTCTCGATGCGGCGGATGCGGTTTGTCAGCTCTTCAATTTCCAGCTTGAGCCAAGCGAGTTGGCTCAGTCGCTCTTTTGTCATTTGTGCTTACCCCTCCCAATGCCGCTTTTCGGTCAGGAGAGGAAAAAGCCCGGCTCTACATCCAAGGCTTTGCAGATTTTGCAGTACTCGTCGAGTCGGATGCGCCGTTTGCCGCCGAGGGCTAAACTCATGGCGGTGCTGCTGAGTCCTATTTGTCGGCAGAGATAAGTTTGGGTACGGCCTGTGTCTTTCATGTGGGTTCGGATTTTTCTTGCAATGTCCATTTATGAGAGCCTCCTTATTGTAAGTTGTTTTTATCATAAGGCCGCTCCGCCGAACTGAGCGAACAAGGTTGTATTTCGGGGGATGCCGGTGGAAATTAGGGCTTGATTTGTGTTTGCACTTGGGAATGGACAAATAGCGTTTAAGCTGCTATAATTTTCTGATGAACACACAAGAAGCACAGAAAACTTGCCCGGCTTGCAAAGCCAATGACGGGCAGATGAAAAACGGAAGCAACCGCTCTGGCACCCAACGCATCGTATGCCGCCACTGCAAGAAATCGTATACTTTAGAGCCGAAACGGAATGCCTACGACGAAGAAACGCGGGCACTGGCTCTAAAAATCTACTATGCGGGGAGTAGTGGCCGCGGCGTGGGCAAAGTATTGGGCATGAGTAAAGCAAACGTGTACAATTGGATTAAAAAAACGGCGAAATAAATGTGGATAACTTTTCGGAATGCGTGGAGCTTGATGAACTGTATTGGTTCATCGGGCGCAAGCGGCCGTCTGAACTGCGAGAAAATGTGTATATCATGACAGCAGTAAGCCGAAACCCGCGCCAAATTGTGGGTTTTGATGTGGCGTTTGATAAATCTGCAGAGCGAATTCAGGCGATGGTGGATACTGCCCCACCCGCCGAAGTTTACTACACAGACGGCTATTCTGGCTACGTTGATGTGGTGTATCCTGGTTATCATGCGCGGAACATGCACGATAAAAGTGATACATTCACGGTCGAGGGTGTCAATGCCGATTTGCGGCACTATATCCCCATGCTTGCCCGGAAAAGTCGCTGTTTTGCGCGAAGTTTAGATACCTTGCAGGCGGTGATGGAAGTGTTCGTTGCGGCGTATAATCGCTTTGGTGTTGCGAAGGAGCGATTCCGCCGCGGACGCGATCTTAAGTCACGCGAATTGCCGTTTTCGGTGTTGGATTTCTTGTGATTCCACGCCTTTGTCCACTACCAATGCAGGGTGGTCCCTACACAAACGGGCAAAAATGTGGTAGAATAGGCAGATATCAAACGAGGATAAGAAAGGGGGCCGGGCGATGGCAACGCAGAACACAGCCGGTCGCGGCCGAGAGATTTCCCTGGAGCGGGCGGGAGAGTTGGCCGATTACACTACGGGCTATCGGGAGGCCAAGGCGCATATTCCGAGGGGGACAGACCCTGCCTGTATCAAGCGATACGAGGCACAGAAAGCGAAGCTGCTCACCGTTTTAGGCGGCACGGAGGCCGATTGGGCCGATTGGAAATGGCAGATGAAGCACCGCATCGACGATGCGGATACTTTGGCGCAAATCTTAGATTTGAGCGAGACGGAGAAGCAGGAGATTCATGAATTAGGCGTTACGTACCGTTTTGCGGTTACGCCCTATTACCTCGCGCTCATCGATCCCGCTGACCCGAAAGACCCCATCCGCGCGATGAGCGTACCGACGGCTTTGGAGTCGGACGACTCCGGTGAATCAGACCCCATGGCGGAGGAATTTACGAACCCCGCCGGGATTATTACACGGCGTTATCCCGACAGGCTCATCCTCAACGTGACCAACGCTTGCGCTATGTTTTGCCGCCATTGTCAGCGGCGGCGGCGGATTGGGGATGCCGATTGTGACGTGAGCCGCGCGGCATTGGATGAAAGTTTTGCCTATATACGGAACAATCCCGAGGTGCGTGACGTCTTAATAACAGGCGGGGACGCTTTGGCTTTGGATAATGACCAACTGGAGTACATCCTGAGCAGTCTGCGGGCGATTGAATCCGTGGAGATGATTCGTTTCGGGACACGGACTTTGGTCACTCTGCCCATGCGGATAGATGAGGGATTTCTCGCTATGATTGAGCAGTATCATCCCGTCTATCTCAACACCCACTTCAACCACCCCCGCGAGCTGACGCCGCAGGCGGTTCAGGCTTGCGCCAAGCTCTGCAAGGCCGGGGTGCCGTTGGGGAATCAGATGGTGTTACTCGAAGGCGTGAACAACGACAAGTATGTGGTGCAGAGTTTGAATCATGAGCTGTGTAAGGCCAGAGTGCGGCCGTATTACATCTTTCACGCAAAGCACGTCAAGGGTACGACGCATTTCTGCACCAGCATTGATGACGGACTGGAGATTATGGCGCACCTCCGCGGGCGTACCAGCGGGATGGCGATTCCCACCTATATTCTCAACGCCCCGGGGGGCTTGGGGAAAACGCCGCTCTTACCGGAGTATATTGTCGAGCGGACGTCTGAAAAGGTTACATTGCGGACGTGGGAAGGGAAGCTTGTAGAGTATCCGAACGCGGTAAACTAGGCATTTCGCCAAAAAAAGGAAAATTTCGATTTTCTTCACCGCTCAGACCCATATTATGCTATACTGGGTAGCGGATATTCTGTCGAAACTGGGCGACTATGTAAGGAGAATATGAGAGCATGAAACTTTTTGGAACAAAACGCGGTGCGGCCCACTACGGGAAGCGCGTACAAGGCGGACGGGCTCCGGCACCTGAGCGGGATTGGGACGATGAACCCTACCAAGAGCGGGCGGAAAAGCCCCGTCGGAAAAAGAAGAAAAAGCGGAGCGTGGTCAAGCGGGTTTTCGTTGTGCTGCTGGTTGTACTCCTGCTGATTACCGGAGGGATTTATGCCCTTTGGGCTTTCAATGTTGAGCCGCCGATTGGATGGGTTTTTGATTTTGACTCTTGGGGTTCGGATGGGGGTTCAGATGGGGAGGTAGAGGACTTTGCGAATTTCGAGCGGGAGATATTTACCATAGTTGTTGCCGGACAGGATGGCCCCGGTGCATTTGGGCGCACGGATACGCTGATGGTTGTCTCTGTTGATACCGGGGACGGTGGTAGTGTCAATGTTGTGAATATCCCGCGGGATACCATGGCGGATGTGTCTTGGAATCCCAGACGGATTAACTCTGTATTGCCCATCACACGCTCTGCGGATCGCTTGGTGGACGAAGTGGAGCGGATGATAGGGTTTCGGCCCGACGGTTATGTCATTGTCGATTTGGACGCCTTTGAAGCTTTGGTAGATACTATCGGCGGTGTGGAGTTTAACGTGCCGATTCGTATGCTCTATAGTGACCCCTATGATGACCCGCCTCTGTTTATTGACCTGCATCCGGGCTATCAGCATTTGAACGGGGCTCGGGCTCTGCAGCTCGTGCGGTTCCGTGCCGGTTATACGGATGCAGATATCGGGCGCATCCGAACCCAACAGGCTTTCCTCGGTGCTGTGGCCGCCGAATTGCTCCAGATTCGCAATGTGACGAGAATTGGAGATTTGGTGCGGATTTTCGTTGACTATGTGGATACAGATTTAACTGTTGGAAATTTGATTTGGTTTGCTACCGAGATGATGTACACGGATAGTGAGAATGTCAATTTCCACACCCTGCCCGGACAGTATGACGCTTGGATTGGCGGCGTCTCCTATGTCATTTTGGACTTGGATGAATGGCTGGAGATGGTTAACGCCTATCTCAACCCCCTCCCCGTGCCGGTGACGGAAGACAACGTGCGGGTGGTGACGCGGAGAGACGGATCCGTACAAGTTGTGGGCGGCGATAGGACGCTGACGCCGAGATAGTTTTCATATGAGAAACACCCGAAGGCAAATGCCTTCGGGTGTTTCTGTATGTGTCGGAGAGGGAACTTTGGCAGCTCGTGTGTGGGTGCAAGCTTGGTGCGGCGGACGGCAAATGGCCTTCTCTGCAAGGAGGAGAGACCATGTTACAGCGGCAGTATGACGGTGAACAGTACACCGATGTTTTCATCACTCTCCAGTCCGATCGTGCCGCCTAAACTGTCCACGGCGTGCTTTACGATGGCGAGTCCCAAGCCCGTGCCGCCGGCTGTCTTGCTGCGGCCGGGGTCTGTGCGGTAGAAGCGTTCAAAAACGCGGTGCCTGTGGGCGGGGGAGATGGGTTCGGCATCGTTGCGGATGGTGAAGAGAATCTCGCTCTGCGTGTGTGTGTGGCGGATATCAATGTGGCCGCCGGGGGTGGCGTAGTTCACGGCGTTGATGACGAGGTTGGAGATGAGGTCTTGGACGTTTTTGCGGTTGGCTGTGAGGACTGCGGGTTCCGATCGGAGATCTATGGTCAGCCCGTTTTGCTCGGCGAGGGGGGTGACTTCTTCCACACATGTTCGGAGGATGGCATCGAAAGAGACTTCTTCCGTATCGCCCTCGCCCTCGCCGCTCTCTAAGCGGTTAATCATGATAATGTCGGCGATTAGATTGTGCATACGCTCGGCCTCTATGCCGATGCGGGTCAGGAGTTCCCGTTGCTGTCCTGCGTCCAACGAGATATCGCTGCACAGCAGTTCGGCGGCTCCTTTGATAGAGGTGAGGGGGGTTTTGAGTTCATGGCTGGCGTTGGCGAAGAAGTCACGGCGGATGTCCGCGGCGTTGCGGTTTTGGGCGGTGAGGTCGTCTATTTTGTTCGCTATGTCCCGCAGCTCGTGGGGGTAGTCCTGTGGGTCTAAGACGGTGCGGGATTGGTCTATGTTTTGCAACTCGTCCCTGAGTTTTTCTGTGGGAGCGGAGAGGTCTTCGGCTAAGGAATAAGTGAGAGCCAGGGCCGCCAAGGCCGCAATCAGGAGAACCACCCACGGGGCGAGGGTGGTGTGGTGCAGGATGGCAATCAAGATGAAAACGGCCAGAAACGCAAGCCCCAACCGCCAAAAAATGGCACGTTTCATCGGGCACCTCCCACGAAACGGTAGCCTATGCCGCGCACGGTCTTGATGTAGGAAGTATCGGGGGCGAGGTCACGGAGTTTGCCGCGCAGGGTGGCGATGTGGATGTCCAACGTGCGGGTTTCGCCGTAGTAGTCCCCGCCCCAGACGCGGGCGAGGAGGGCGTCTCTGTGCATGGCTCTGTCGCTGTTGTCCATGAGGAGTTTGAGCAGTTCAAACTCTTTAAAGGTGAGCTCCAGCGGGGTGCCTGCCAAGTGTGCCTCCCGTGTGGCGGCGTTGAGGATGAGGGCGGAGGCCTCTCGCTTTTCCTCGACACGCCGCAGTCTCGCCCGGACACGGGCGCAGAGCTCGAGGACGCTGAACGGTTTTGTGATGTAGTCGTCTGCCCCGGCATCAAGGCCGACGATTTTGTCTAACTCCGTGTCACGGGCGGTGAGCATGATGACGGGGATGTGCCGCAGGGTCTCACTCGCCCGCATACGGCGCACGGCTTCGATGCCGCCTATGCCGTCCATCATGATGTCGAAAATGACAAGGGCGGGCGCGGTGCGTTCCATCTCGGCCAGTGCATCTTCCGCCGAGCCGAAGCCGAGGGGCGTATAGCCGTGGCCGGCGAGGGAGACCTCTAACAGACGGCGGATGGATTCGTCGTCTTCTGCGATAATGATATGTGTGTTCATCCCGGTTTCCCCGCTCTCGATGTCTTATGCGCTCGGCATGGAGGCGCGGATGGCATCGACCAGCGCGTCAATTTCTGCGAGTTGCTCTGCTTTCAGGCCGGATTTGACGGAGAGGGTATCGCCCGCGAAGGTGATGTTTTTGCACTTCTCGAACTGTTCCCGCATCAACTTGCCGGATGTGGCCGCCCAAGAGCCGTTTTCTATGAGGGCGACGGTGCGGTTTTGGATGTTATGGTTCGTAAGCTCATTGAGCAGGGCTTCCATGGTCACAAAGATACCCGTATTGTATGTAGTGGAGGCAAAGACCAAATGGCTCCACCGAAACGCCGCCGCTATGATTTCCGAGGCGGGCGTCACGGAGACATCAAACATGACAGTCTTTATGCCCTTGTCACGGAGGCGTGCGGATAAGATTTCCGCCGCGTTTTCCGTGTTGCCGTAGACGGAGGCGTAGGCAATCATCACGCCGAACTCCTCGGGGGTGTAGCTGCTCCAAAGCTGATGTTTGGAGAGGATATCGGAAAGATTCTTCCGCCACACGAAGCCGTGGAGGGGACAAATTGCTTGGATATCAAGGGCGGAGAGTTTGGAGAACAGCGATTGAACCTGTGCGCCGTATTTTCCGACGATGTTCGTATAGTACCGGCGGGCTTCGTCCATGTAGTCTCTGCCGAAGTCTACTTCGTCTGCGAAAATTGCACCGTTTAAGGCACCGAATGCGCCGAACGCGTCTGCGGAGAACAGGGTTTGATTTGTGCTGTCGTAAGTCACCATGACTTCAGGCCAATGCACCATGGGAGCCATGATAAATTGCAGCGTATGCCGCCCTGTGCATAAGGTGTCGCCCTCTTTGACGATTTGTGTCCGCGCGTCCGCGTCGAAATCAAAGAACTGCTTCAGGAAAGTTGCGGTCTTTGCGTTGCATATGAGTTTCATATCCGGGTATTTGTCCGCGAGACGGGGGATGGCGGCTGTGTGGTCGGGTTCCATGTGCTGGATGATGAGGTAGTCTAAGGTTCTGCCGTTTAGTCCCTCGGTTACGTTTTCAAAAAAGCGGTCTTCTACCGCCTTGTCTACTGTGTCGAAGAGGACGGTTTTCTCGTCGAGCAGGAGGTATGCGTTGTAGGACACGCCGCGGGGGACGGAGTAGACGCCCTCGAACATGGCGAGGCGTCTGTCGTTCGCGCCGACCCAGAGTAAATCTTCTTTGACTCGTTTGATGCAGTACATGGCAAATCCTCGCTTTCTTGCGGGGGTGATGTCTCGTCCCTGCCCGGGGCATTACGCCGGTTTGGAGGCCCCCTATGGCATAGTATGGCAGGTTTTTATTGTGGCGTCAAGGTGTGTGTTATTGTACGTGCCTACTCCCCCAGTCGCCTAACGGCGACAGCCCCCTCGTAAACGAGGGAGCCAAAGCGGAAGATGATTAGAATATGCGCTCGTCCTTGCGGATTCCCGTCTTGTAGAACTCGACCCACTCGCAGATGTTTTCCGCGTGGTCGCCGACGCGTTCTAGGTACTTGATAATCATGAGATAATCCATCGCGGTGTACATTTGAGTGACATCGGTTCGGATTTTTTCGCCTAATATCGTGCGGATGTCCTCGAAGAGTTCGTCTACGATGTCATCCTTGGCACGGGTGGTACGGGCGAGGTCTAAGTCTTCATTGACATAGGCTTTGATGGCGGCGGAAACCATTTGACGGACGGCGTCGGTCATTTTTTTGAGGTCGTCCAAAATGTCGGGGAAGACGGGGGCGGTCATCTCCAATGTGATTTCGGCGATGTCCTCGGCGGCGTCGCCGATGCGTTCTATGTCGGTGACCATCTTAATGGCGGTGCTGATTTTGCGCAGGTCTCCCGCGACGGGTTGCTGTTTGAGCAGGAGGCGCAGGCATTTTTGCTCAATGGTACGCTCCATCTCGTCGAGCAGGTCGTCGTCATCGGCCACCTCTTTGGCGAGTGCTTTGTCACCCGTGAGCAGGGCGGTGATGGCTTTGTCGATGGCGTTTGAGGCCATCTCGCCCATGTGAATGAGGGCATCGGAGAGGTCTTTGAGTTCTGCGTCGAAAGCTTGGCGTGCGTTCATCATAAGGGAGTTCTCCTTTTTTAGTAGGGCGCGATGTCCTCATCGCGCCGTGCGCTGAACGAATGGGGGGTGCGGCGCGATGAGGACATCGCGCCCTACAACAAGGGTAGGCGGACGGCCAATGGCCGCCCCTACATGGGGTTGTGACATTACCCGAATCTTCCCGTAATATAATCCTCCGTCCGCTTATCCCTCGGCATGGAGAATACCTCGTCGGTGCGTCCCGTTTCCACGAGGTCGCCGGTTAGGAAGAAGGCGGTGCGGTCGGAGATTCTGGCGGCTTGCTGCATGTTATGGGTGACGATGACTACGGTGTAGTTTTGCTTGAGCCTGCCCATGAGTTCTTCGATTTTCATGGTGCTGGCGGGGTCGAGGGCCGAAGTGGGTTCGTCCATGAGCAGGACGTCGGGCGAGACGGATAAGGCTCTTGCGATGCAGAGCCGTTGTTGTTGGCCGCCGGAGAGGGACAGCGCGCTTTTTTTGAGGCGGTCTTTTACCTCGTCCCAGAGGGCTGCGCCCCGCAGGGAACGCTCGACCAAATCGGCCATGTCGGGCTTGGACAGGCTCTCGTGGAGCTTGGGGCCGTAGGCGATGTTGTCGAAGATGCTCATGGGGAAGGGGTTGGGTTTTTGGAAGACCATGCCGACCTGCTTGCGCAGGGCGATGGGATCTGTGCCGTGTGCATAGATATCTTCGCCGTGGCAGGTGATTTGCCCTGTGATTTTCACGCCGGGAATGAGGTCATTCATGCGGTTGAGCGTGCGCAGGAAGGTACTCTTCCCGCAACCGGAGGGGCCGATGAGGGCGGTGATTTCCCGCTCGGGGATGTTGAGATTAATGTCTCTGAGGGCTTGGAAGCTCCCGTAGAACAGGCTTAGGTCTTTTGTACGGATAATGTTCATCTCTGTATCCTCATATCTTCTTCAATCTTCGCTTGACTAATTTCACACCGATGTTGAGCAGAAGCACGATGATCAGCAAAACGGAGGCGATGGCGAAGGCTGTGTCAAAATCCCCGTGTTCGGTGATGTAGACAAAGAGCATCACGGTGAGCGTGCCGCCTGCGGTTTGGAGGGCCTCAAAATAGTTCGTGACGAGGGCGTAGCCCATGCCCGCCGTGAAGAGCAGGGCCGCACTCTCACCGACCATGCGGCCGACGGCTAAAATCGTACCGCCCACGATGCCGTCTGCGCTTGCGGGCAGGATGATGGTGCGAATCATGTACCACTTCGTGGCACCCAAGGCGAAAGCACCCTCTCGGTAAGCGGCGGGGACGGTTTTGAGTGCCTCCTGTGTGGTGCGGACGATGGTGGGCAGAACTAAAATCGAGAGTGTGAGTGCACCGACCAGGAGGCTCGGGCGGCGCATTCCCATGGCTTGGATGAAAAACAGTACCCCTATGAGGCCGAAGATGATAGAGGGGATTCCCGCCAAGAGTTCGATTACGAACTCAATAAAGCGAACGAGCCGCCGCTTTGCAGCGTATTCGTTCAGGTAAATCGCCGCCCCGATGCCGAGGGGGAGGGCGATGAGGAGCGTTGTGAAGATGATATAGAGCGTATAGAGGATGTTCGGCAGGATGCCCACGGTGTTTCTGAGTGCGCTGCGGGCCGTGGTGAGGAACTCCCAAGTGATGTGGCCGAGGCCGCGGTACAGGACGAAGCCGATGATACCGATTAACGCGGCGACGGCGATGCCGACAGCGAGATACATGAAGCCTGTGAGCGCGCCGCTGTAGACGCGGCGTTTTATGGATAGGCGGCGTTTCATCGCTTTGCACCTCCCCGTTTGAGGATCAGATTCAGGGTCAGATTGATGAGCAGGATAAAAACGAAGAGAACGAGGCCGATGCTGAAGAGTACATTACGGTGGAAGCCGGTGGCGTAGCTCATCTCCCCCGCAATGGCCATGGTGAGCGAGCGGACGGAGCCGAACAGCTCCGGCATGTTGGCCACGTTGCCCGCTACGAGGATGACGGCCATCGTCTCCCCCACGGCTCGGCCGATGCCGAGTACGATGCCTGCCGCAATCCCGCTTTTCGCGGCGGGGACGCTGACTTTGCAGATGGTTTCCACCTTGGTTGCGCCGAGGGCGTAGCTGGCTTCTTCGTATTCCCTCGGCACGGCGGCTAATGCCGTGCGGCTGACGTTGATGATGCCGGGGAGAATCATGATGGAGAGTACGAGGATGGCCGAAAAGAGCGTTGCCCCGTTGCGGAGGTTGAAGACGTTCATCACCAGCGGGACGAGGACAATCATGCCTACGAAGCCGTAGACCACGGAGGGGATGCCCGCCAGCAGTTCCACCGCCGTGTTCACCGCCGCCGCTACTTTGGGCGGGGCGACTTTGGCGAGGAAGATGGCCGTTGCCAAGCCGATGGGTACGCCGATGGCAATTGCCCCTAATGTGGCGTAGACAGAGGTGAGGATGAAAGGCAGGATGCCGAACTGCGGCTCTGCGCCCGTAGGGTTCCAGACCTGACCGAAGAGGAAGTCAGAAAGCCCGATCTCCCGAATGGCGGGGATGCCGCTGATGACCATGTAGACCGCGATGCCGAACGTGATGACGATGGTCAGCATTCCGCAGAGGAAGAAAGTGGTTTTCATGGTCTGTTCGATGATGGTTTTGGTTTTCATGTGTGTTACACCGCTTTCGGATAATACGGTAACGGGTCGATGCCCGCATCGGTCCGCGTCGAGGTTTTACCGCATCTGCACAACGCCGGCGTTTGCGATGATTGCTGTGGCCTCATCGCTTTGGATAAACGCCAAGAAAGCTTGTGCGCCCTCGGACAGTTCCGTGCCGCTTTGGGTCATGAAGATAAACGGGCGGGCGACGGGGTAGGTGCCGTCTCTGAGGGTTTCTTCCGTGATGGGTACGCCGTCTACGGTGAGTATTTTTACGCTATTACCCACGGCGGAGAGGGAGGCGTAGCCGATAGCGTAGGGGTTTGTTGCCACGGCGGTGATGATGGCACCCCCTGAGGTGAGTTCTTGGTCGTGGCGGGGGCTTTCTACGCCGATGATGTCGTCGAACGCGCCGCGGCTGCCGGAACCTGCCTCGCGGCCGATGGTGGTGATGGGGGCATCTTTGCCGCCGACATCGCTCCAGTTCGTAATCTCGCCGCTGTAGATGCCGTAGAGCTGTTCGATGGTGAGGTTTGTCACGGGGTTGTCCGGGTGGACGACCAAGGCGAGGCCGTCGATGGCGAAGATGGTGGCATCTACCCCGGTTTCGCTCTCGCGGAGCGGGCGGCTGGAGAGGCCGATGTCCGCCGTGCCCTCCTGCGCCGAGGTAATCCCCGCGCCGGAGCCTGTGGGATTGAACGTGAGGATGATGTCCGGGTGGTCTTCATTGAATGCTTCGATGAGCGAGGAGATGACACGCTCTACGGAGGTGGAGCCGCTCAACAGGACGTTGTTACCGCTATTGCAGGCGGTAAGGAGGAATAGGGCGGCGGTCAGTAGGGATATGAGGACGGTGCGTTTCTTTTTCATGAGAGGGATTCTCCTTGTTGCTGTATGTTGCCAATTCTTGGGTTCATTATACCGAGGGGCGGGGGCTGTTACCAGCAAGGGGGGATTAAATTTGTGTAAAGCTTTTGTAAAGTGGGGGCTGTTTTTAATGCAGAATGCAGAATTGAGGGGCGTGGAGTTTGTGGCCGCCCTTGGCCTTAATTCCCCTCCATGGAGGGGTGCCGCCGTAGGCGGTGGGGTGGTGCTCCTCGTAGGAGTCGATGCCCACATTGACCCGTGGGTAATGCGGCTGTTGTAGGGGCGGCCATTGGCCGTCCGTGTCCCTAATTCTGCATTGCACAAACAGAAACGTGCGGGCGCGCAATGCGCGCCCCTGCATTTGTATCCCGTAGGGCGTAATGTCCGCGTCTTATTATTAGGTCGGTGGCCCGCAATTATAGTCGTCTGCGAGCGGCTGCCCGGACGTTCTCCTCCGCGCGCGGGGTGGTGGGTGATTGTCCTTGCAATGTTGAACATTTTGTAAAATGAGAAATCCACTATTGACCAATGTGGTCGATTGTGATATCATAGCCGCATAGACCGATGCGGTCGAACGGAGGTGAAACGCATGACAGAAGCATTTTTGGCTCTGCCGGAGGAGAAGCAAAAGGCCATCTTAGACGCTGCTGCTGCGGAGTTTGCGGATTATGGGTATGACCAGGCATCTACCAATCGTATTGTCGCGGCGGCGGGGATTGGGAAGGGGATGTTGTTCTACTATTTCGGCTGTAAACAGGAGCTTTATCACACGCTCATAGATAGGGGCTGTCAGATGGTGGAAGTGAATAGTGAGAAGATTTTGGCCTATGCGGGAGAGCGGGGGATTATGGAATCTATCCAGTATTCCACGCGGATAAAGATGGAGCTGTATCTGAGCGACCCGCCGCTGTTTGATTTTCTCACGCGGCTTGTCCTGCACCCGGAGGAAGCAGGGGTGACAGAGGAGACGAGGCGGCGGTTTGAAGAGGTTAGTGTCTTGGGGAAACGGGTAGTCGGGGAGCTGTTCGCAAAAGCGAACCTCACCCGTCTGCGGCGGGATATTCCGCCTGAACGGCTGATTCAGTACATCAGTTGGGGTGTAGAGGGCTATACACAGCACGTAAGGGGCCTCGTTCAGAGCCATGTTCCGGAGCGGCTGTCCGAAATGGATTTTGCCCCCTATTGGGCGGAATTTGATACCTATATGGAAGATTTGAAGACTATGTTTTATGAGGAGGAATAAGTCATGTCAATTGTATCTGTGCAGAATTTAACCAAGCGATTCGGAAAGTTCGAGGCGCTCAAGGGCGTGAACTTGGAAGTCAAAGAGGGCGAAGTCTTCGGCTTTATCGGCCCAAACGGGGCGGGGAAGAGCACGACGATTCGGGTACTCCTCGGGATTTTGCAGGCATCGGAGGGAGCCGCTACCGTTTTCGGTAAGGACGCTTGGAAAGACGCCGTGGAAATCCACAAGCGCATCGCCTATGTGCCGGGGGATGTGAACCTCTGGCCGAATATGACGGGCGGAGAGGTCATCGACCTCTTTACGCGTCTGCGGCGGGGCGGGAATAAGTCGTATCGGGAGGATTTGATACAGCGGTTTGACCTCGACCCGTCTAAGAAGTGCCGGACGTACTCCAAAGGCAATCGGCAGAAGGTGGCCTTGGTGTCGGCCTTTGCGTCCGAGGCGGATTTGTACATCCTCGACGAGCCGACCTCGGGACTTGACCCCTTGATGGAGCAGGTGTTCCAGCAATATGTGCATGAGGTAAAAGCGCAGGGCAAGAGCGTGCTGTTATCCAGCCATATCTTGCAAGAGGTAGAGCGGCTGTGTGACCGTGTGAGCATCATTCGGCAGGGTGAGGTCATTGAGACGGGGACGCTGCAAGAGTTGCGGCATTTGACCCGCACGAGCATCACCGTCAAGACGGAGCGGCCTTTAGAGAGCTTGGCGGCGCAGCCGGGTGTACATGACATCGCGGAAGAGGCCGAAGGGACGATGTTCAGCGTGGACACGGAGCTTTTGGGGCAGAGCATCGGCTACTTGGGGCAGTACGGTATTGTGTCTTTGGAGTGTACGCCGCCCACCCTAGAGCAGCTCTTTATGCGGCACTATGAATAGCCCTCTGTAGGGGCGGGGTTTTCCCGCCCGCACGTTTCCCAAATCACAAAACATATCATCAGGGATGCGGACGGCCAATGGCCGCCCCTACAACGCAATCCAATACGTACCCGCACGGGCGGGATGACCCCGCCCCTACAATGAATGTGGGAAAGGAATGATATTATGTTAAAACGTCTGTTTTCCGGCACTTCGGCTTTGATCTTGTTTAT
This sequence comes from Oscillospiraceae bacterium, assembly GCA_009780235.1. Taxonomy (GTDB): domain Bacteria; phylum Bacillota; class Clostridia; order Oscillospirales; family Oscillospiraceae; genus WRAB01. The sequence goes on along the minus strand of WRAK01000004.1, from coordinate 29,411 downwards.
CCTGCGGCGTGACCGCGTGCGGATTCCCGCTTGGCTCCTGCTGGTCGCAGGATTCACCGTGGCCTGTGTGCCGCTGTTCAATAACATGTTCGGCTCGGCCGATGAGTTGCAGGGCATGGCGGAGATGATGCAGAATCCCGCCATGATAGCTATGGTCGGGCCGGTGTACGGCCTGGACAATTATCATATGGGGGCGATGTACACCAACTTTATGCTGGTGCTGATGGCTATGCTGGCGGGGGCGATGAATATCTTTTTTGTTACCCGCCACACGCGGCAGGACGAGGAGTTCGGGCGGCTTGAGGTTGTCCGCTCGCTCCCCGTGGGGCGGCTTGCGAACTTGGCCGCTACAATGCTGACGGCAGTAAAAATGAATGCGGTCATGGCTTTGCTCATCGGCTTTGGGATGGTCGTATTCGGAGTGGACGGCGTGACCCTTAGCGGCTCGCTGATTTTCGGTGCGGCTATGGGGGCGGCGGGCTTGGTGTTTGCCGCGGCGACGGCTGTGTTTTGCCAGATTTCGGGCAGTAACCGCACGGCGTCCGGCATGGCCTTGTTTTATCTCGTGCTGGCCTATATGCTCCGCGCGGCGGGGGATGTGGGCGCGGAGGCCCTGTCGCTGATTTCGCCGCTGGGGCTGACCTCCCGCACGCAGGCCTTTGTGGGGAATTATCTGTGGCCGATTTGGGTTTTGCTTGGGGCCGCTGTCGCCTTTGCGGTGCTGGCTTTGGTGTTTGCCAAGGTGCGGGACTTGGGGCAGGGGATGGTTGCGGCACGTCCCGGTCGGCGGCACGCGGGGCGGCTGCTCTCGGGGCCGTTGGGGCTTGCGCTGCGGCTCTCGAAGACGACCTTGCTTGTATGGGGGTTTGTGCTTGTTCTGTTTGGAGTGATGTACGGTTCGGTGATGGATCAGATGGATACCTTTATCGGAGAAAATGAGACATTGCAACAGATGTTTGCCGCCGGGATTACGGACGGGGCTTCTTATACAGATGAGTTTGTGGCACTTTTGATGGTGCTGATGTCCGCAATGGCGACGATACCCGTGCTGGGATTGATGCTTCGGCTGCGTAGTGAGGAGAAGCAGGGGTATTTGGAGCGTGTCTTGGCGGGGAGTGTGTCCCGTGTGAAGATGTTTGGGGTGTATTTCGGGATTGCGCTTGTAGCGAGCACGGTGTTTAAATTAATTAGCATACTCAGTTTATGGAGTGCTGCCTCTATAGTGCTGGATGCACCGCCTGCGCTTGGGACGTATCTTTCGGCAGGGCTGAACTACCTGCCCGCGATGTGGGTGTTGTTGGGGCTTGCGACTTTGCTGATTGGATTCTTCCCGAAGCGGACGGGGCTTGCGTATGGGTATTTGGGCTTGAGTTTTTTCTTGGTGTACATGGGGAATTTGATAGGTTTTCCGGATTGGGTGATACATCTTTCACCGTTTGGGAATATTCCGCGGCTGCCTTTAGAGGCGCAGAATTGGGTGCCGCTTTTGGTGTTGGCGGGTATCTCGGCGGTGTTGGTTGGGCTTGGGCTTGCGGGGTATCGGAAAAGAGATTTGACGTGACGTAATGTAGAATTTAGAGTTTAGAATGCAGAATGGCGGGGCGGGTCTGAGACGAAGTTTCAGGCCCGTTGTTTGTGTTGGAGCACACTCAATTAACGAGGCGTGGAAACAAAAACATAATATGGAGCACACTCTAAAAGCGCGCTGTAGGGGCAGATTTTGGCCGTCCGTGTCCTCGCCCTTAGGCCCCCTCGTTTTGAGGGGGCTGTCAGCGCAGCTGACTGGGGGAGTAGCGTGCATTGCAAGTTTAATCACAGGTTACAGCGTTCAGCGTAAGCTCCCTCCGTCCACCGCTTTGCGGTGGCCACCTCCCTCGCAAGCGAGGGAGGCTTTGCGCACCTCTGCAGATGTAGGCTTTGCGCACCTCTGCAGATGTAGGCTTTGCGCGCCTCTGCGGAAGCATTGAAAAACTGTCGATACCTGTGGTATACTGTGAGCATACGGGCGACAAGTCGGTTGCCTCTGCGCAAAAGGAGAACGGTATGCGGAAATTTGTGCTTGTGTTATTGCTGGCTGCTCTGCTCATCGGTACGCTCGGCGGCTGTGGGTTGTTTGGGGATTCGGATTTGCGGGCGTATAATGATTTGCTGGCTGAGATGGCATCGCTCACGGAGTATCGGTTCAGCGGGACGATGTCGCTGTCCATCGACCCCGTGTTGTTCGGCGGGGTGGACTTTGCGTTTGCGGGGTTTATGCCCATGCACCTCACCGTAGAGGGGACGGCCTCGTATTGGAGCGGGGAGGTACATGCGGCGTATCAGATGCGGCGTGCGGACGGGACAGTATTGTTTGACGCGGAGATGATAGTGCATGGCCCGACGATGTATGTTGGGCTGGTGCCGATTATGGACGCTATGCTGCGGCCCGTACTCTTGGAGATGGGGGCGGATTTGTCCGGGTTTTCGATGGCGGATGACGTGCTCGGCGGGTATGCGTATCTGGCCGTGCCGCATGAGGGGGATTTGACGGATGTGATATTTGCGCCGCCGAACGTGACGGGCGGGCTTGATGTGGGGCCGTTTCTGGTGCGGCAGGGCGAGGCGTTTATCGTCACGCTGACGGGTGAGGATGTCCGTGCCGTAGCGGTAGAGATAGGCGAGCTGTTGGTGCAGTTCATCGCGGACGGAGCCGAAGATGAGATTGGGGACGTGCTGGGCGGCATGACAGGGCGGCTGATTAGTGCGGACATGACGGACGCGCGGGTGCAGGTGACTACCTCACACTTGGGTGAGGTGTTTCGGCAGATAATCGAGATGGATGTCCCCGGTGTTTTGGAGATGGAGGCCGATTTCTCCTTTACCGCCGAGGGGGTTTTGCCTGTCTCCGTGCCGGAGCGTGCCTTGACGGAGGCGGAACTGACGGAGTTGATGCTGAATCTCGATTTCGGCGCAATCTTCGGTTGGGCGCAGTCCGGGTCCGCGGGCGGCGGCTCGACGCTGACGGACGAGATTACGGTGCTTTATGACCTCGCGGGGATGAATTTGATTGGGCATACGCTCGGCGAGGGTTCCTTGCTGGCTACGGCGGCCCTGCCGAACGGGCGCGGGGGCGAACATGCCGTCACGATTATCTCTCGCGGTACGGCATCTGCGGGGGACGACCATGTGTTCTGCGATGCCGATGCGATTGGGATGCAGTATTTCGCGCTGACCTCTATGGATGCGGTGGAGGCGGTGCTCCAAGCGGTGGAGGCGGACAGAGTGGGGTATTTTCTTTTGGATTCCCGGCTGACGGCCAGTACACTCAGGACGAATTCCGAGCGCAGTCTTGCGGTCATGGCGATAGCGGAGCAGACCACGGCGGGGCTTGACCGAATGCGGATTTATCTGGCGCAGGTAGTGGGTGAGGACGTGGTTCGCTTGGAGTTGGAGCTGTATATGAATTTGTTCGGCGGGGAAGACCATGTGGTGCTGGCTTTGTTGTCGGCGCATATGGGGGTGGATTTGGGGGCGTATGTGACGGAGCTTTTGAGGTGAAGTGGTGTATGGTGCGTAAATAGGGATGCGGTTGTAGGGGCGGGTAAATTGGCACAGCAAACAATAAAGCCTTTTCGGCGAAGACGTAGTATGCGGCAAAAACATTTCCTTTTTTCGAAAAAAGGAAATGTTTTTGCTATGGAATCCATTGTGAATCGGTATTATTTTAAAAAATTTTAGTTTGATGAAAAAATAAAAACAATAAAAGTAAAATTAACTATTGCATTTAAAGAATCATTGTGTTATAGTTAATTTACATAACATCGACGAAGGCTGTCGAAAGCTTGAGAATAGGGGTGCTGCGTATGACTGAAGTCTTAAGACAAGAAAAAAAATACTTGATTGATATTGAGCAGTATTATCACCTCTCTCGTCGGTTCGGCAACCTCCTCACAGAGGACGAACATAGCAGCGGAGACGGATACGAGGTTCGCTCTTTATACTTCGATGGCATTGATGACAACGATTTCGAGGAAAAAATAAACGGCGTTGAGTTGCGAAAAAAGATACGGCTGCGTAATTATGGCGCAGGTTCCCGGTCGGCGAAACTTGAAATGAAGCAAAAGCAAGGTATGATGCAGAAAAAACGTTCTTTAACACTAGACAAAGAGCAATCACGTCGCCTGATACGCGGGGACTTCTCTGCACTCTTGGAGTTCGACTCCGGTTTTGCCGGAGAATGTTTCGGCCTCATGAATATGCAGTGCTACCGGCCCAAAGCGGTTGTATCGTACACGAGAAAAGTTTTTACAGCCAATGAAAATGAAATAAGAATTACTTTCGACCACCATATCAGAGGGTCAGAGTCCAACTTCGATATCTTTTCAGGTGACTTTGTTGGGAATACAATATTTGACCCGTTTTTGGTTGTTATGGAAGTGAAGTTTAATGGTTTTTTGCTCAGCTACATCAAGGATATTATCAATGAGGTCAATGCAAGTGAACTGGCAGTCAGCAAATATTGTCTCGGCAGGACAATAGGAAAAGAATTTATATATTTATAAAATGAGGTGCACAAATGAGAAACTTACTAATGGACATGGTCGCACAAAGCGGTACATTAACAATTCGAGAGATTGTTATCCGTATTGCGGCAGCTACGTTGTTAAGCGGGATTATCTACCTTTCATATTGGTATACCCACGCAGGTACTTCTTACAGCAAGAAATTTAATGTTTCCCTTGTTACGCTTACCATTCTAACCAGTACTGTTATGACAGTTATCGGGAATAATATTGCCCTGTCGTTAGGGATGGCCGGCGCACTTTCTATCGTGCGATTCCGTACAGCCGTAAAAGACTCGAGAGATACAACGTATATTTTCTGGGCAGTTATTGTGGGTTTATGCAGCGGCGTAGGGGAATTTTGGATAGCGATTATCGGCAGCGGGGTTGTGACGGTAGTATTGCTGCTCATGGGGAGAGTGCGGAACGAAAATCGAATTCTGCTTATCATTAAAGCCAAAAAGAGCTTGGAAAGCGAAATCGAGGGGATCGTATTCCAGCATTTCAATATGAAACCCCTGCTCCGTGTGAAAAATACAACCCCGGACAGCGTAGAGTTTATTTTCGAAATGGGTCGGAGTACGTACAACCGCACCTATAAGGGCGAAAAAAACATCACGCAGCTGTTATATGAAAAAGACGGTATGGAGTATGTAAATATCGTCACCCAAAACGACGAAATCAGCGGTTAAAAGACGAGACGAGGCGTAATGCGATGAGACGTAGTATTATTTATTATATAGTCGGCTTTCTGGCCGTTATAACGCTTATAGCGGGCTTGGTGTTTGCAGGTGCAAATGATGACGTCGGTCGTTATCATCAGCACCTTGAACGCCCGAGCGAAGCAGACTTAGGGTATTGTTGGGATTGCGATGACCATATGCTTTGCACGCATTTGCCTCTCATTATAATCGATACCTTTGGTGCCGAAATACCGGGTAGACCGCTCAATTATGTATTGGGCAGATTTGGGAGTTTTGGCGAACACCTTGTTACAACACCTGAAGGTGAGACCGAAATAGAGGTTTCTGTGTCAGTAATAGATAACCCGAATCATTGGAATCATGAGGATGACCCACCTATGCACGAGTCCTTGGCAATGATGCGCATACGCGGCAACTCATCACGCTTTTTTGATAAGCCGAATTACCGCATCAGTCTCATCCACCCAGACGCTACAGACAACCCCTTGCCCTTGCTCGGCATGGATCCTCACACCGAATGGGCATTGCACGGCCCGTTTTTAGACAAAACCCTCATGCGTAATTATATCTGGATGAATATCGCCGCCGAGGTCATGGGTCCGGGACATTTTGTCCCGGAAGTACGCTTCTTTGAACTCATCTTGAACGGGGAGTATCAAGGTCTTTATGTTCTTATGGAAACCGTCAGAGTAAGCCCGCACAGGCTTGATATGAACCGCTACCGGGAAGGGATGCCTGCTACCAGCTATCTTGTGCGCTTGGACTCGCGCACCCAGACTCCCGAGCGGGTCGTGGACACTTTTGTTACGTATACCTATCGCCTGGAAGGGCTGAACTCCGTAGAGATTATGTACCCCAGACTTTCCCAGCAAAGTGATCGTGTACGCGATTATGTGACTAGAAATATAAGCACTGTAGAGCACTTTATGTATTCGCCGGAAATCATCTGGGATTCCCGCAGTTATGAACAGTATATTGATGTGAATTCTTTTGTTAATTTCTACATCATCAATGAGTTCATCGCCAACAATGACTTGTGGACCGGTTCAACCTATCTCCACAAGGATGTACGAGGGCGGATCGTAGCGGGGCCTGTTTGGGACTTTAATAATGTAATGGACAATTTCTTCCTACCTATGCCTGTTGATCAATTTCTTCTTGCTGACCGCGGCTGGTTTGACCGATTAATGATGTGCCCAGACTTCACCGAGCGGGTCATACGCCGCTGGCATGAGTTGCGTGGCGGGATATTGGCCGAGGAGCGGCTGGTTCGCTATATGCAGGAAGTGGAAGATTGGCTAGGCAGCGCGATTGACCGCAACTTTGAAGTGTGGGGCTACAGCTTTGACCCCTCTCAAGTAAACGCTATGTCTCGCCGCCGCCCAACGTATGCGCAGGCGGCAGAGGGACTGACCATCTATGACGTGAACCCGTCAAGCTTTGAAGAAGCCCAAGAATGGGCGCGTGATTACATGATAGAACGCGGGCAATGGCTGGACCGCTATATAGAAACCTTGCGGCAATTTAGCCATCCTTCTCGGCACGCACTGTGGCTTGTGCCATAAGCGAAAGGTATATCGACTATGTTAAAATATCTCATTGCAGTATTATTGGTGGTCGCTCTCATGCTTGGGGCATTTTATGCGCATTTTTCCAGAAGCGTATTTATTGACTTCAGGCCGAATGCGCCTGTGACGGCTGTATTTCGTGCGGAGGGGGATGCCATTACGCATCAAAATTCGGACGGGATTGATGTTCCCTTGGTTTTACGCGGTGTGGAGATGATCCCATCCGTCCCGGGGAACATGGCTTGGGACTTTGGTGCCGATTTGGACGATTATTTGCGGTGGTTGGGATACATTGACGCAATGGGTGCCAATGCGATCTATGTCCCTAACATTATGGACCCTGATTTTTATAATGCCTTTTATCAATTTAATACAACAAATGAAAACCCGCTGTTTCTGTTGCAGGGTGTAGACGGGCATGATTATGACAGCCTAACATCCGTACTGAGAGAAATGATAGATATTATACATGGTCGCAGGATCAATTTTTTCAGCCGCACCGGTATGGAGTTTTTCCTGTCAGATATATCACCTTGGGTTGTCGGCTTTGTGGTGGGCGCAGACTGGGACCCGGATACGATCACATTTATGAACCATTTCGATCCCGCTATGCCTGACAGTTTTCAGGGCGAGTTTTTCAGTTCGGCTGAGGGTGCTTCACGTTTTGAAGTGATGCTTGCCCGGGTGATGGACGGCGCGACGGCCTATGAATCAAGGCGGTATAAGGTGCAGCGGCCCATTGGGTTTCTCTCAAACCCCACCATAGATTTCTTGGAATATGCGCCTGCTTATGCAACGCAACTGCGGAAATATGTGCAGTTAAACCCTGAAAACATTATCCCATCGGAATCTATGGATGCAGGAACATTTGCAGCGTACCGACTGTTCTATTTTACCGATGATTTTACAAACTACCTAACCCCCGGCCAACAGGAAGCTCTTGCACCAATCTTGGAAGATTTAGACCGCAGTTGTATGTATAACGGATACCTGGACTTGCTTGCACGATATCACAGTATGCCGGTGATTGCAACGGGCTTTGGATTTTCGTCCGGTCGCGCGCCGCAAAGAATGGACGAGCCGCCTCTGACAGAGCGGGAGCAAGGGGAAGCACTTGCCGGGACGGCGACGCAGATTGAGGAGCGGGGCTGGGCCGGAGCATTTATCTCCACTTGGCAAGATACATGGGAGCGGCGTACTTGGAATACAGCTTTTTCTTCCGATCCGTGGCGTTACCAGTACTGGCACAATTTGCAATCAGCTGATCAAGGATACGGGCTGATGGCCTTTGAGCCGGGGGCGGACGTGCGCCCCGTCTTGATAGACGGAAATGCCGACGAATGGAATGACTATCACTTGGTTCATGAATATGACGGCATCCGCATCTATGCACAGTACAGTCTACAGGGCTTATATTTGATGATACGCGGTGAAGGGGTGAACCCGGAAAATACCCTCTACCTGCCGATTGATGTGACACCGCGCTCCGGAACATCTGTGTTTGAAAACCTGGCATTCGAACGACATTCAGACTTTTTGCTGATCCTATCGGGAGAGGATGAAAGCCGCCTGTTGGTCAATCGCCGCTATCATGCAACCTATCAGCGATTCTATGAGGAAATGACGGGGATAAACCCCTTTACCCGGATTCCGCCCAAGTGGGAGTCGGAATTTGTGCCGATTACCCTTGCTTTGCAAAGCACCCTAATTGTTGATGCAGACATATTTGAGTATTTAGGGCCCGCTTTTGCAGAGGAAGTGCGGGAAATGCGGCGCTTGCGCTCTTGGGATACGGGAATGCTGACGCACGGCATAGGAAATCCCGCTTCCCCCTATTTCAACTCCTTGGCCGATTTCTATTTCGGCGAAAACCTAGTTGAAATACGTTTGCCGTGGATGCTGTTAAACTTTTTTGATCCGTCAATCATGCAGGTGCATGACGATTATTATGAACGGTTTGGGGTAGAAGGCATTCGTGTCCAAGAAATATACATCGGGATCGCAATCGAAGATGGCGGGGTTCCGATGTCACCGATACCGCTGCGTGGATGGGGAAACAATGTGCAAGTCCACGAACGCTTAAAACAGTCTTACTTTATTATACAAGAGATTTGGAGTGATTAACATGTTTTCCGACTTGAGAATATACATTATTATTGGAATATTTATGATTGCCTGCATTGCATTGATGGTGTTTAACTTTGCAATGATTCACTACAGCAGGCGTGAAAATACACCTTCGGCAGATAAAATTGAAAAATGGAAAGCGATACTTTATAAGCAAACCAATGCCGCTTCCGATGTGCAACCCAATGAATTGAAACATGAGAAATTTTTATTGAGAAAGTTGTCAAAGCCGGAAAGTCTCATCGCATATGCACATGCGCTGCAATATCTGAAGAGCGAGTTTCCGGAGGCGTATAGTAGCTACATACAAAAAAGACATACCGCTTTTCAGAGGCTTGCCTACATATATAGTCGGAAGTCCCGCATTGAACGGACATGCTATGCCGATTTCATTTGCACCTTCCCCCAAGCGGCAGGTGATTCGCATGGACAACTGGTAGATACGCTTATTTCCTACATAGATGATTCTAATATCCATTGCCGCACAAAAGTCTTGGGTGCACTTTGCAGCATTGGCAGTATTCCGGGTGTGGCGAATGTATTGCAGCTCATTCACGACAGGGGCCTGTTCATGCACAACCAACTTCTGACAAACGAGCTATCAAATTTTAGCGGGGATAAGGAAGTGTTGGGGGATTCTTTGTGGAGTGAAAGCCGGCAGTGGAATGACAATATTACTGTTTCGGTGATACAGTTTATCACAAGGTTTTCCCCTCGCTACAGCGATGTCTTCTTGCCGTTCTTGCAGGACACTTCTGTCGCACCGGAGGTGCGTGCCGCTATTATCCGTTATTATGGGGAACATAGATATGATCCGGTGTGCCCGATTTTGACGGAGCTTGCCACCGATCCCATTGACAGCAACTTAGCCGCTGCAGCGGAATCTGTATTGACTCTGCATTCGACACCGGATGCAACTGCGGCCCGAGAGAGTGATTCGTCTAAATCTAATTGGCGTGTACAGCATAATATACGCGTACCCTTATTAAACTGGATGAGCGACAGAATTGCCAAAAAATCTACAGCGTAAGAGCGATTATAGCAAGAAAATTTGCAGCTTATGAGAAAACGCCGGCTAACAAAAAGAATTGAGCAGCAGAAAGGAGGCACATGATGGATTTTTTACGAGAGATCCTCTACTATGTCAGCATATTTTTTATCATATATCTCATTGTATTTGCAACCTTTTCGTTTTTTGCTGTTTTAATAGGGGCCTACAGGTTGTATATAAATAATCGTATGCTAAAATTTAGAAATAAGCTTGACCATGACGATTTGCCCGTTTCAATTCTGCTCCCGGCCTATAATGAGGCTGTTACCATTGTGAGTAGTGTAAGCTCTCTTTTAAATCAGGACTATCAGCTATATGAAATCATTGTTGTGGACGATGGCTCTGAAGACGGCATGGCTCAAAAACTGATTGATTCATTTGACATGAAGCCGGTCAACCGTCTGATCAGCTATGAACTGGCGTGTCAGCCTGAGGAGGCCATCTACGAATCTACAGTAAATGGTGTTCCGATTACCTTGATCCGCAAGAAAAACGGCGGCAAGGGTGATGCACTTAACATGGGCATCAATGCCAGCCGTTACCCTTATTTTGTCTGCATGGATGCGGATTCCAAATTACAACGGGATTCACTAAAAGAAATTGTAGAACCGGTATTTGAGGACGACGCAGTCATCGCTGTTGGGGGAATGATTTTACTCTCTCAATGTGTGCAGATGGAAGACGGGAAAGCGGTCAATTATCGACTGCCATCTAACTTGCTGGTATCTTTGCAGGCGGTGGAGTATAACCGCTCGTTCTTAGCGAGCCGCATGCTGATGGATACATTTAATGGGAACTTGATTATATCCGGGGCTTTTGGCTTGTTTAAGAAAGCGACAGTGATTGCCGCCGGGGGCTATAGTGCTGATAATCTGGGCGAGGATATGGAGCTGGTTCTAAAGCTGCACGGATATTGCCGTAACAATAATTTAAACTATCAGATGCGTTATCAACCGAGTGCTCTGTGTATGACACAAGCCCCGACAAGCTTGCGAGACTTAGCAGGCCAGCGCCGCAGATGGCATATAGGTTTGTTTCAAAGTATGCTTGTACACCGGCGAATTATGCTGAATGCAAAATTTGGTTTGGTAAGTTTTTTCTCTTACTTGTACTATTTGATGTACGAATTGCTGGCACCAATCATTGAGCTGCTGGGAATTTTGACCATTGTACTGGCATTTTATATGGATGTGCTGAATATAGGGTATATGGCTTTGTTTTTGACCATATATGCGGTTTATGGTGCTATCATAAGTCTGAGTGCTTTTTCTCAGCAAATGTATATTCAAAAATTTCGGATATCGCTTTGGGATATGCTAAAAACTTTGTTTTTGTGCGTACTGGAGTTTGGGATTTTCCGTTATGTTCTTGTTATCGTGCGTTTTGCGGCTTTCCTCCGATATGGAAAGAACAAAACTGCTTGGGGTCAAATCAAACGGACATGATGTCCGCCTGCTTGTCAGGGGTTTCCCCTGAGACTCCTCGGATGCGCACTTCGTGCGTCTGTTGGCCTACAACACAACAAAAACCCGGGCTGACACATTACGTGTCAGCCCGGGTTTCATATCTTGCTTAATACAAATCCAAATACTTCGCCTGTTCCTCCGTCAGCGTATCAATCCCCAGTCCCATTGCCTCCAGTTTGAGGCGGGCGACTTCGTTGTCGATTTCGGCGGGGACGTTGTGGAGCCTTGGCTCTTTCAGGTTGTTCCGATTCTTCACAACATATTCCATCGTGAGGGCTTGGATGCTGAAGCTTAAATCCATAATCTCTGCCGGGTGGCCGTTGCCTGCTACGATGTTGACCAGGCGGCCGTCTGCCATGAGATTGAGGACGCGGCCGTCTCGTGTGTAATAGCCGCGGATGAAGGGTTTACGCTCCTCGACGTGCGCGGAGAGGGCTTCGAGGTCGGGTTTGCTGATTTCTACGTCGAAGTGGCCCGCGTTGGCCAGGATGACGTTGTTTTTCATGCGCTCCATGTGCTTGCGGGTGATGACGCCCTTGCAGCCCGTGGCGGTGATGAAGATATCGCCGAGGGGAGCGGCGTCTTCCATGGCCATAACGCGGTGGCCGTCCATTGCGGCGGAGAGACAGCAATGGGGGTCAATTTCCGTGACGATGACGTTTGCGCCGAGGCCTTTGGCGCGGGCGGCGATGCCGCGTCCGCAATGGCCGTAGCCTGCTACGACGACAGTCTTCGCCGTGACCATGTTGTTGGTCGCGTACATGATGCCGTCCCAAGTGGACTGACCTGTGCCGTGGATGTTATCGAAAAGGGTTTTGCACTTGGCATCGTTGACGAGGAACATGGGGAAGTTGAGCGCACCTTCCCGTGCTCGCGAACGCAGGCGGTGGATGCCTGTGGTGGTCTCCTCGCAGCCTGCGATGAGATTCTCGGCGAGGTGCGGGTAATTGCCGTGCAGGAGCTGTGTGAGGTCGCCGCCGTCGTCGAGCATGACGTGGGGCTTGCAGGAGAGGACACTGACGAGGTCTTCCTCGTACTCTTCCGGCGTACAGCCGTGGCGGCCGAAGACCTCAAAACCGAGGGCATCGAGGGCGGCACAGATGTCGTCTTTCGTGGATAGAGGATTGCATCCCGTTACGTAGACTTCGGCTCCGCCGGAGCGGAGGACTGCGGCGAGGTAAGCTGTCTTTGCCTCGGCGTGGACGGAGACGGCGATGCGCAGGCCGTCAAACGGTTTTTCGGCGAGGAAACGCTGTTCAATGAAGTTTAATACGGGCATGAACTCTCGTACCCATTCGATTTTTTTGAGACCCGCCGGAGCGAGGTCGGGATAGCGGATGTTGGACATGGTGGTTCTCCTTTTGAGTTGTATGAAGCTATTCTAACGGAAAGCCGCCCGAAAGGGAAGAGGGGACGCAGAAAAAGTTGTTAATTTTGCGGGGAAATACTGGCAATTGCGATAAGAACGTGATATATTTTTAAATAGTGTACCTATGCAAACCGTCGGTTGGAATTTGGGAGGAGAATTACCATGAAAACGAGACGCATTGTTTGTTTGCTTTTGGTGTGTTGTATGGTGCTGGGGTTGGTGCCGATCGGGGCGGTGGCTGTGGGGGATGCGGAAGAACCTTTTGCGGTTCTGTATGCGTACTCTGCGCCGGAGGTTGCCGCCCCCGTTGCCGCGGGCACGGTGGATGAGGGCGGTGCGCCTTGTTGTAGCCCGAACTGTGCGGAGACATTTTATTCGCGGTATTTTCCGAGAGGCTACGATTCCGGACTTGTTCATGGTGCGATTGCTATTGTGAACTCGCCGGCGGAGCTGCGGGAAACCGCTCTTCCGCCTGAGGCGGAAGAGCTTTATTGCGAGGTCTTCTTTGATACGCATTACCTTGCTCTTGTTACGGCGGTCGCGCCGAACACGGGGAGGAGGCATCGCGTCGATTCCGTTGCGGAAAACGGGGATATTTTCATCAGCGTTTTCGCTTCGATCGGAGGCCAAATGATGACTGCTTGGAGCATCGTTGTCGAATTGTGCAGAGGATTTCAGCCGGAAGCGTTTCATGCAATCTTTTCCGAGCTGCAACCGCGTCCGCGCTTTACGCTGACCCTCCACGGCAATGGCGGTACACCGGAAATACAGACGTGGGAACTCGCTTTCGGTTGGATGCTTTATCCGCTGCCGGCATCGGTGGAGCGGGACGGTTATGAATTTGCAGGCTGGGTCCACGTGGACGGCAGACCGCTTTGCCGATGGGACATCTTGCGGACAGATACTGCGCTGTATGCCCAATGGGAGCCGCCGGAGCATCTTCCCATCGCCGCAGGTACAGTCGGTGAGGGCGGTGCGCCGTGGCGGCTGTATGAGTGCGGGACGGTGGTGGTTGAGCCGGGGAGTATGAATTGGTACGCAACGGAAAGTCCGTGGAATTATTATCGCAATCAAATTCAAAAGATCATTTTTACTGGACCGATTGTCGGTGGACGAGCCTTGGCGAATTTATTTAACAGTTTGTCAAATGTAAGTATCATAGAGGGGTTGGATTATTTCGATACTGGCGATGTGATATGGATGAACGCTATGTTTTTTGGCGCAAGCGGCTTAACGAGCTTAGACTTGTCTGATTGGGATACCAGTAGTGTAGGGGATATGGCCGGTATGTTTTTTAATGCAAGCGGCTTAACGAGCCTAGACCTGTCTGGCTGGAATATCAGCAATGTAGGGTGGATGGGAGAGATGTTTTCAGGTACAAGCAGCCTAATGAGCCTAGACCTATCCGGTTGGGATACCGATAGGGTGGCAGATATGACGAATATGTTTTTGGATGCAAACAGTTTGTGCCAACTCACGTTGGGTGAAAGATTTAGATTTATGGTAGATGCCAATTTGCCACCCGTTCCCCAAAACGCTACCTACACAGGCAGATGGCAACTGGTCGGCGGCAATGTTGCGCTGACTTCTGCGGAACTCATGGCGAACCAAGGCGGTGCGGGTACGTGGGTGTGGCAGACGGTGGCGATGCAGACATTCCCCGTGGTATTCAACGGCAACGGCGGCTATCCGGCGGTGCAGACGATACAGGTTTCCGTCGGCACAAGCCCCGATGAATGGATTGCCTTGGCTGAAGAGCCTGTGAAGGATGGCTATGAGTTTGTTGAATGGGTTCCGACGATTGCGCCTATTATCCCGCACACTTTTATCGCTCGTTGGGAGCCGCTTGCGGTGCAGACGGTAACGGTGAGCTTCCACGGTGGCGGTGGATATCCGACGCTGCGGTTGATAGAGGTTCCTGTCAACGCAGATATTACAGAGTTTAAAGAGAATGCTGTCGCTCTGGCCCAGGAGCCGATACGGGATGGGTATAAATTTGTTAGTTGGACGATATCGCCCGCCGACGTCTTTCCGCCTATCTTTATTGCCCAATGGGAGCCGATCGCAAGCGGCACACACCCCTTCACCGACGTCCCCGCATCTTACTGGGCGTACGGCTACATCCAACAAGCCCACGCCGGTGGCTTCGTGCGGGGTAACCCGGATGGCACCTTCAATCCCTACGGTCGTTTCACCCGTGCCGAGGCGGCGACTGTTTTGTGGCGTGTGGTCGGTTCGCCGATGCCGGAGGGGGCGGTGCAGTTTTTCGACGTCGCGCCCGGTACATGGTATGCGAACCCTGTCGCTTGGGCGGCGGAGCAGGGTGTCATCTTGGGTCGTGGCAATGGTCTGTTCGCGCCGGGTGAGTTTATTACCCGTCAAGAGTTTTTCGTGCTGTTGGAGCGGCTTGCGAGATGGAAGGGTGTTGACACCGCAGCCATGCAAGGCGAACCGCGGACGTTTGCCGACCACGATTTAATCAGCCCTTGGGCGCGGGACGCGGCCTTGTGGGTCGTCGCCGCCGGGATAGTCCACGGCAACCCCGACGGGCGTATCAATCCGCACGGGACGACGATTCGTGCGGAGGCCGCCGCGCTTGTGGTGCGGTTTGCGGAACGGGTGCAAGCTCCGAGTGTGTCCTTGTGTTTTGCGTTGGAGATGAGGATTCGAGAAGATTGGGCGTTGCGGTATCCTACGCTCGTATCTGAAAACGTTATTATTGACCATTATTTCGGGACGTACAACGGTAAAGTTGTACTGATGATAAGAGATGACGAGAATGGGATTTCCGCCGTAGTATGGGAACAAGAAGTTGTGGGATTTGTGTTTCACTACAATTGTGGACGGCAAATATACGTTTGGTATGACGGAGATTTCTTTTCCTTACCGCAGGCACTTGAGCAGGGCCTGATAAGGGCGGGGGATGTTAGGAATATTCACTACCGTCACCAACAGGCGTTTCCTTTTATGTATTTGACATAGCGGAAAAGTTAAGAACAAAGAAGCCACCCGCACGGGTGGCTTCCTCTTTCAACAAAACAACTCCGCCGACAGCGCATCCTCCAATTTTTTCAGCGCGCGTTTCTCGATACGGCTCACATAGGAGCGGCTGATACCGCAGACGGCGGCGACTTCTCGTTGGGTCTTGGGGACTTTGCCGCCGAGGCCGTAGCGCATGGTGATGATCTCGGCTTCCCGCTCGGTCAGACGCTCGCCGACCAATTCGCGCAGACGGGCGTAGGTCTCGTGTGCGCTGAGATTCTCCCACATGTCGTCGGGGACGCTGATGACGTCGATGAGGGCGAGGCTGCCCGCATCCCCGCCGTCGATGGCATCGGAGAGGCTGAGGTCGCCCTGGGTCTTCTTTTGGCTGCGGAAGTGCATGAGAATTTCGTTTTCGACACAGCGCGACGCATAGGTCGCCAGCCGCACGCCGCGCTCGGGCTTATATGTGCTGATGCCTTTAATCAGCCCGATGGTGCCGATAGAGATGAGGTCGGACTGGTCGGCGGATTGGGTGTAGTATTTCTTGATAATGTGCGCTACAAGTCTGAGATTGTGTTCAATGAGCTTGTTGCGGGCTTCGAGGTCGCCCGTCTGCCAGAGGTCGATGTAATGCTTTTCCTCCTCGGCCCGCAGAGTGCGGGGAAAGGAGCCCAAATCGCCGCCGAGCCGCAGGGTCAAGACTGCGCTGCCCGTCAGCAGGAGGAGCAATGCGGAGAGAATCATGATGCCACCACCTCAATCGTTTGTCCCCCGGCGTGAGGCGGGGCTTTTATTACTGTATGTTGCGGGGATTTGTCCCGTGTGTTTTTGGGTGGATTTTTTATGTTTTGGATGGATTTGCACTCCCTACTTGACAGATGCAGAATTTTTGCTATAATAGTCCAAGATATCCATGCGGGAGTGACTCAGTGGTAGAGTGTCACCTTGCCAAGGTGAAAGTCGCGAGTTCGAATCTCGTCTCCCGCTCCAGCTCACTACCGGGATAGTTGCGCTCCATTTCCGCCGGCGGGCTGCGCCCTCTGGCGAAAATTGCGCTTCTCTATCCCGTCGTTCGCTTCCGAAACGGGCGAAGACCCACCCGTTTCGGGCAAAGGTCAAAGACAAAAAAGTGCCGAGGTAGCGGCACTTTTTCTATTTATGTGGGAGAGCAGGGAAGTTAGGTTTTGTTCGTTATCAGAAGTCGTGCCGAGTGTCGCCGTCGCTGCCGATGCTTTCTAATACATATACGATTTCTTATATGCACGCAAAGTCTGAAAGGCTATCATCTTCGATGATGGCCTTTATTTTTTGTCTAAATATATTTCAGGACAAATAGTCCAATTTGTCAATAGGGCAGGAAGTCTGGGATATAATTATTTCGGTGATGGGGTCTGAAATTTCTTAAGAAGGAGGATTTGTCATGCAGAAACAGGTTATGACCGGTGTAACGGTAAATATTGACTTTGCACTACAGGAAATCGAAGACATAATGGACGAAGCGCAAGAAACCAATCACCTATTTTTTTCTCGCATCATTGGACTCAAACGTTCCTTAAAATCTATCAAACGTGAATTGCTGGATGAAGAGCGCGCCAAGCGAGCATCTACGTAAGGGGACGCAAATGCTCCTCCTTTGGAGGGGTGCCGCCGTAGGTGGTGGTGTCATGCACGAACGTGAGACCACCCCGTGCCATTCTTTTGCAAGAGGGGAATTCGAGCAGGAATAGTGCTGTCTCTACAGAATCCGCAACGGCAACCCACTAACCTCCAGTACCCGCCCGCCCAACAACGCAATCTCGTCCCGAGCGTGCGTCACTACCAACGCAGGCACGCCTGTCTCCCGAATCAGCCACGCCATCCGTTTCGTCAACGCTGTGTCCAAGCCCGTAAACGGCTCGTCCAGCAGCAGGAAATCCCCGCCATAGGCCAAC
This sequence comes from Oscillospiraceae bacterium, assembly GCA_009780235.1. Lineage (GTDB taxonomy): Bacteria > Bacillota > Clostridia > Oscillospirales > Oscillospiraceae > WRAB01. Next base: position 11,669 of record WRAK01000004.1, on the reverse strand, counting down.
GCGCGGGCCAGGGCGATGCGGCGGCGCATTCCGCCGGAGAGTTCTCGGGGGCGCAGGTTTGCATCTGCCGCAAGGTCTACTTTGGCGAGCCAATTCCTTGCTTCTCCGATTCGGTGTTTGGGCAGGACGGCGGCGATGTTTTCTTCGGCGGCCAGATGGGGCAAAAGCCGATCTTCTTGGAAGAGGAGGGCCGGTTTTTTCGGTAGTCCCGTCACCGTGCCGGAATCGGGAACCGCCAGGCCCGCTATGAGACGCAAGAGTGTTGTCTTGCCGCAGCCGGAGGGGCCGTGGAGGCAGGTGATGCCGTTCGCGGAAAGGTCTAGGGTGAGGCCGTCCAACACACGCTTGTCGGCGTAATTGAGGCGTATATTTTGGAGACGTATCATGCGGCATACCTCCTTCCCAGTCCGGCCATGCTTCGGATAAAGAGGCGTTCTAAGAGGAAACTGAGCAGGATAATCAGCACCGTCCAGGCGAAGAGTTCTTCCGTGTTGAGGAAAAGCCTCGCCCGATACAGATTCGTGCCGATGGCTGGGCGGGGCTGGGCGATGACCTCGGCGGCGATGCCGGACTTCCACGCCAGTCCCATTGCCGTAGCACAGGCGGCTGTCCATTGAGGGAGGATTTGCGGCAGGTAGACAAGACGGAATCTCTGCCATGCCGGAAAACGGTAAGCTTTGGCCATCTCCAAGAGGGCAGGGTCGGTCTCTTCGATGGCGGTTTTTGTACTCGACCAGAGGATGGGGGCCACCATGAGGGCGGCGATGACCATGGGTACCGTGCGGCTCGTGAGCCAGATGAGGGCGAGAATGATGAACGAGGCCACAGGTGCCGTCCGCACCAGACGCAGGAGGGGGGAGAAAAGGGCATCTGCCAATCGGGATGCCCAAGTGAGCCATGCCAATAATGAACCCGCCGCAACGCCGATGAGAAAGCCCGTCAGCACCCCCAGCAGACTAAAGCCCGTGGCTGTGCGGAAATCGGCGGAGCCCAGCAGCTCCGCCAATGTTTGCACGACGATAACGGGACCGGGGAGGAGGAGGGTGATGTTCACCCACCGAGCCAGTCCCTCCCAGACCAAGAGCCACACCGCCAGAGCGAGTGCGGCGCGTATCCATTTATTGTCCAACAAAGTAGAAGTTTTCATTCGGGATAGCACCTCCGACGGATGCGGGGTCTGCGGCGTAGAGGACTTCGAGGAAGCCTCTGAGTGCGGGTTCCATGTCAAGGCCTGCGATGAAGGTCAGGTTACAGCCCGGGATGGCCCGCTCGGCGATGGGGACGCTCGGGATGATTTCAAACTGCGCAATGAGCGCAGCCACCTCGGCGGGGTTCGTGACGGTCTCTTCGATGGATTGGCGGTAGAGGTCGAGGAAGCGCAGCACGGCCTCGGGGTTTGCCTCTGCGAAGTCGGTGCGGACGACGAGGACGCTCATGACCAGCGGGCTGTCACTCACGGCGTCCCACTCGGTGGTCATGTCCAATGCACGACGGACATCCTCGTTTTGGGCGAGGACGCTTGTGACCATGGGTTCGGGCATCATGGCGACTTCAATCTGTCCTGCGGCCATGAGGGAGGCGAGAGCCTCGTTGGGGTGGAACTCGATGATTACGTCCACGCCGGGAGTGAGACCGTTTTGGGTGAGGACGTGATTGAGGATGAACTCCGGCCCCGCGCCTTGGCCTGTGGTGTGGATGGTGCGGTCTGCGAGGTCGGCGATGCTGTGAATCTCATCCCCGTTTTCGAGCAGGTGCAGTACACCGTAGGCCGAGATGGCGGCGAGTTGAATCATGCCTTCGCTGCGGTTGTAGAGTGCGGCCGCCACGTTGGTGGGCAGGGCGGCGATTTGTACCTCGCCCGAGAGCAGGGCGGCGGTGACTTGGTCTGGGGCGGTGAAGACTTCGAAGGTGTAGCGGTCCTCGGTCAGACCTTGTGCCGCCTGTTCCATAAGCCAGGCGGCGGCGACGCCCGTGTTGCCGTTGAGCGTGCCGACGGCGATGTCTAAGGTTTCGGTGCCGGGCATGCCGGAATCGTTGCAGGCGGCGAGGGGGAGGAGCAAGAGGGCGATGATGAGTAGCAGGGCGAGTGTTTTTTTCATGATAGGTTACCTCGGTAATTTGTAGGGTTGCCATATATGGCGACCGTGTGGACTTTTGGGTGGGTATGGTGGCGGGGGCGGACGATGTATCGCGGCCTTACAGATTTTGCAGTCCGTCCCGATTTAGGATGGTGATGGTTTTGCCTGTCTTTTGAATATATCCCCGTTGTTCCAACGCGTCGAAGGCGCGATAGAGGGACGCGCGGGAGATACCCAACCGTCGGGCAAGCGGGGCCATGCCGATGTCCGGCGTGATGGTGTTGTCAGTCGGGGCTTGATTTAACAGAAAGTTGCCCAACAGAGCTTCGGCATTACCGGCGGTGAGGGATTGGATGCGGTGATTAAGGAACTGAATGCGTCCTGCGAGAAAAGCGATGTAGTTCTCTGCCGCCTTGGCATCTTTTGCCATGAGGTCCCGCAGGAGCGATTCCTCGAAGAAGAGGACGCGGGTTTGTGTTAGTGCCGTGAGCCGAGCGGGGTAGTCGGACGTTTCGGCGAAGAGGGCCGCCGCGCCGAATACGTCCCCGGTTTTATGGAGGCGCAGGGTGAGCGGGCGGCCGTCCGCGTGTTGGGCGGCCTCGATTTTGCCGGAGAGTACGAGCCCCAGCGCGCGGTCGAAGTGCGTGGGGTCGTAGATGGCCTCGCCTCGGGTGTAGACGTCTATATGACAGCGGGAATCCGCCAAGATCCACGCCGTCAGATCGGGCGGGAGGCCTTGGAGGAGGAAGAAGCCGTTCAGGACTGCTTGGTCTTCGGTTGTCGGCGCAAAGTGTCTCATGTGATACAGTTTACTAAGTTTTGTGTCTTCTGTCAAGCTTTGGCGGGAAAATGCTTGCAATTCCAAGCGGGGCGTGGTAGAATGTACGGCGTAGGATGTAGGATTGACGGAGTGGGGGCTTCCCACTCCTTTCTTCAGCCTATTTTGGAATTGTTAAAATTTCGGGGGCATGGGGCTATTGTATTGTAGGGGGCGGCGTCCCCGACACCCTGCACGCCGAACACGCAATGCCACGGGGCGTCGAGGACGCCGCCCCCTACAAGGGTGCAGGATGTTGAAATTTCGGAGGAGTGCGCATGAACAAAGTCACCGAAGCCGTTACAAAACTGGCCGAACCCATCGTCAACGAAGCGGGTTGCAGTCTCTGGGATGTCGAGTACATCAAAGAGGCGGGGCAGTGGTTTTTGCGGGTGTATATCGACAAAGAGGGCGGCATCGGCATTGAAGACTGCGAGCGTGTGAGCCGTGCCTTGGATGCGCCGCTGGATGAACTGGACGCGATTCCCGGCAGCTATACCTTTGAGGTGTCCTCCGCAGGTGCGGAGCGACAACTCAAGCGGGCGCGGGATTTTGCGCAGTTTATCGGACATCTGGTGGAGGTCAAGCTCTACCGCGCCGTGGACGGTGCGAAGGAGTACGTGGGTACGCTCACCGCCTATGCGGACGGGGACGTGACCATAGATGCAGCCGGGGAAGCGCGGCAGTTTGTGAAGAATGATATTGCGATGGTTCGTTTGCGCATCGCGTAATTTTATCTGTAGGGGCGGCCATTGGCCGTCCGCAATATACGGCATATAGCACATACAGGGCGGCCACATGGGGCCGCCCCTACAAAGGGCAGGAGGAGAACGAAACAATGAATGCAGAATTTTTTGCCGCGTTGGATGACATTGAGCGGGACAAGGGGATTTCTAAAGCGTATATGCTGGAGAAAATCACGCTTGCGCTCACGGCGGCCCTGAAGAAAGACCACCCCACGGCGGCGGAGAATATATTTGTCCGTGTGGACGAGAATGCGAAGAAAATCGACCTCTACGTCCGCAAGACCGTGGTGGAAGAAGTCGAAGACCCCGACACACAGATGACACTCGAAGAGGCGAAAAAGATTCAGAAGAAAGCTGTCTTGGAGGAAGAAATCGACGTGCCCGTGGAGACGAAGAAGTTCGGCCGCATTGCCGCACAGGCGGCGAAGCAGGTCATCATCCAAGGTATCCGTGAAGCGGAGCGGGGGATGGTCTTTGACGAGTTTACCTCCAAGGAACACGAGATTCTCACGGGGCAGGTGACCCGTGTTGACCCGCGGAGCGGGAGCGTGTCCGTGCGCATCGGCTCCGGGAGTGAGAACACGGAGGGGATGCTCTCCCCGCATGAGCAGGTACGGGGCGAAGTGCTCCGTGAGGGCGAGCGGGTGAAGGTTTATGTGGTGGAAGTCCGCCGCTCGACTCGCGGGCCGCAGGTGCTGATTTCCCGCACGCATCCGGGGCTTGTGCGGCGTCTGTTTGAGCTTGAGGTGCCTGAAATCGGCGAGGGCTTGGTCGAAGTCATGAGCATCGCTCGTGAGGCGGGGAGCCGCACGAAGATGGCGGTGTGGTCAAACGAGGGTGATGTAGACCCCGTGGGTGCCTGTGTCGGTCCGAGAGGCGGCAGAGTGGCCGCTATCGTCGATGAGCTCGGCGGCGAGAAGATTGATATTATCCCCTACAGCGAAGACCCTGCGGCGTACATCGCGGCGGCTTTGGCTCCTGCGCAGGTGGTGGAAGTAAATCTGGCGGCGGGTGACGAGAAAGTCTGTCGGGTAGTCGTGCCGGATGACCAGCTCAGCCTTGCAATCGGTAAAGAGGGGCAGAATGCACGTCTTGCGGCACGGCTGACGGGGTATAAGATTGATATCGGGCCGGTTAGTGCCGCCGGGGGCGGCAATTAGCAATTAGCAATTAACAATGGTGGTGTCCGCTTTTGGCGGACGGATTTGAAATTTAGGGGCAATTTTGGTATGGTGAAGCGGGTTCCTATGCGGATGTGTACGGGGTGTCGGGAGATGAAGCCGAAAGCGGAGCTTGTTCGGGTAGTGAAATCGCCCGAGGGAGTGGTTGCTTTGGATTTGGTCGGGAAGGTTCCCGGGCGTGGCGCGTATGTTTGCCGAAGCGTAGACTGTCTCAAGCGGTCACGGAAGAGCAGAGCGTTGGAGCGGGTGTTCAAAGGGCCTGTTTCGGCGGAATTGGAGGCGCAGCTAATTGCGCAGATGGAGGGTGACCGTGGGGAGTAAATTGGGACTTGTGGGGCTCGCGTGGAAAGCGGGGAAGCTCGCCGCCGGGGATGCCGCGGTGTCGGATGCGGTGGCTGAGAAGCGTGTGCGGCTCATCTGCACGGCATCGGATGCGAGTGAACGGGTGTTGGAGCGGGCGCGGTATATGCCCGACAGGTGTAACGGACTATATGCCGAAACGCCTTTCACACGGATGGAGCTGGGGGCCGCTTTGGGACTGCAAGAATGCGGAATCATTGCTTTTTTGGATGCGGGCTTTGCGTGGTCGTTTTCAAAGAAGCTGGCAGAAATAGATAAAGAGCGTTACGGCGCATTGGAAGAGGCTTTGCGGGGACGGAAAGACCGAGCCGAGCACCGCAAAGATAAGAAGAAGCATAACAGCAGGGGAGCAACTCGGCGGAATCAGGCAAGAGGAGGATAAATAGATGGCTGCTAGTTTGATTAAATATCGTGTACACGAGGTGGCGAAAGATTTTGGAGTGGGGTCTAAGGACATCTCCGAGATTCTGACCAAATACGCCACAAAGCCCAAGAACCATATGCAGGTGCTTGAGGCGAATGAGCTTGACCTGATTTTCGAGTATCTCACCCTGCACAACCAGATTGAGAGCATTGAAGAGGTCTATGCCGAGACCTACACGCCGCCCGCGGAACAACCCAAGGCGGAAGTCCCGGCAGAGGCACCCAAGGCGACGGCATCTGCCGAAACTTCGGCGGCGAAAGCAGATGTCTCTGCACCTGCACAGGCTCCTGCGGCGAAGCCGCAGAAGTCCGAACCCGCAGGCCCCGCCAGCACGAAGAAGCCGGAGAAGCGGGTGGTGGATACCTCTGGCGTCACCGTCAACATCGACAAGTACGATGAGCGGTTGGATGCCCTTGTGCCCGATCAAGCCCGTGCGATGAAGCAGGGCAAGGAAAAGTTCGGCAAGCGCAACCAGAAGAAGATGCCGCCCTCGGCCAAACGCCGGCAGGAGGAGCGGGATAAGATGCTCAAGCTCCAGATGGAGGCGGCGAAAAAAGCACCCACACGGGTGCTGATTCCCGATGAAATCGCCGTAGGCGAACTGGCCAGCCGCATGAAGAAGCAGGGTGCGCTGGTCGTGAAACAACTGGTGAAACTGGGGCATATGGCCTCGCTGTCCGATGTCATCGACCACGACACCGCCGCGCTTGTCGCCATGGAGATGGGTTGTAAGGTGGAGCGGGAGGTTATCGTTACCATCGAGGAACGGCTGATTGATGATGCTGTGGATAATCCGGAAGACCTTGTTGCCCGTGCGCCTGTGGTGGTGGTTATGGGTCATGTTGACCACGGTAAGACGAGCCTGCTCGACCGTATCCGCAATGAGCGGGTGGTGGAGGGTGAGGCCGGGGGGATTACCCAGCACATCGGTGCCTATCAGGTGGAGATTAAGAGCAAGCCGATTACTTTCCTCGATACACCGGGCCATGAGGCATTTACGTCCATGCGTGCCCGTGGCGCGAAAGTCACGGATATTGCGATTCTGGTGGTCGCCGCCGATGACGGCATTATGCCGCAGACGGTGGAGTCCATCAGCCACGCCAAGGCGGCGGAGATTCCAATTATTGTTGCCATCAACAAGATGGATAAGCCGGACGCCAACCCGGATAAAATCAAACAGCAGCTCACGGAATATGAGCTCGTGAGTGAGGACTGGGGCGGCGAGACGATTATCGTCCCCATCTCGGCCAAGACGGGTGACGGCGTAGATACGCTGCTTGAGATGGTTGCGCTCACCGCCGAAGTCGAAGACCTCAAGGCCAATCCGACACGGCCTGCTAAAGGTACGGTTATCGAAGCACGGCTCGATAAGGGTCGGGGGCCGATTATGACGGGTCTGGTGCAAAACGGTACGCTCAAGCAGGGCGATATCATCATCGCCGGGACGTCCGTTGGCCGTGTGCGGCTTATGACCTCTGACCGCGGCGAAAAACTTCTCGCCGCAGGACCGTCTGTGCCTGTGGAGATTATGGGTATGGGCGATGTCCCCAGCGCGGGTGACACGTTTAATGCCGTGGCCGACGAGCGCATGGCACGTGAGCTGGTTGCCCAGCGGAAGGCCGAGCAGAAGCAGGCGAATGCCGCGCCCGTGGCCAAAGTGAGCTTGGATGCCCTCTTTGCCCAGATTAAACAGGGCGAGGTCAAAGATTTGAACATCATCGTCAAGGCTGACGTGCAGGGCTCTGCGGAGGCGTTGAAGGCCTCGCTGGAAAAAATCGCCAACGAAGAGGTGCGGGTGCGGGTGATTCACTCCGGCGTCGGTGCCATCAACGAGAGCGATATCATGCTGGCCGACACCTCCGGGGCGATTGTTGTGGGCTTTAACGTGCGGCCCGATGCGGCGGCAAGAGACAGCGCAATGCGGAGCAACGTAGATATGCGGATGTACCGTGTCATCTATGACTGCATCAATGAAATCGAATCCGCTATGAAAGGGATGCTTGCGCCCAAGTTCAAGGAAGTGGTGTTGGGTCACGCCGAGGTACGGGAGACCTACAAGGTGTCGAGCATCGGTACGGTTTGCGGCTGTTACGTGCAAGACGGCAAGATTCTCCGTGGTTGTCAGGTACGGCTCGTGCGGGACGGGATTGTCATCCACGAGGGCAACCTCGCCTCCTTGCGGCGGTTTAAGGACGATGTAAAGGAAGTCGCTACGCACTACGAGTGTGGTATGGCGATTGAGAACTTCAATGATGTGAAGATTGGGGATATCATTGAGGCATTTATGATGGAGCAGATTAAGGTCAATTAGTGAATGTAGAAGCCTCCCTCGCTTGCGAGGGAGGTGGCCCGAAGGGACGGAGGGAGTAAGCCCTTGACCTTGCAATGCGTGCTGACTCCCCCAGTCAGCTTCGCTGACAGCCCCCTCAAAACGAGGGGGCCTAATAGGAGGAAACGAATATGGCGACGAACAAATTACAGCGAATCAATGAAGACATCGCAAGGGAACTCTCTGTACTTTTGCGGGAGGTGAAAGACCCTCGGGTGCGGCAGGGGATGGTTAGTGTTTTGGCGGTGGATACGACTGCGGATTTGAAGTTTTGCAAGGTGTATTTGAGTGTGTTGGGTTTGGAAGATGAGAAGCGGATGAGTAAGGGGCTGGAGTCGGCCGCCGGGCATCTGCGGCGGGCTTTGGGGCAGGCACTTGACTTGCGGCATACGCCGGAGCTGATTTTTAAGCTGGACAAGTCCATGGAACACGGCGCACATGTGTCGAAGATTTTGCAATCTTTGGAGGACACTGCTGATGATACACGAGACGACGAGACTGACGAATAAAGAGGTTGCCGCCTGGCTCTTAGAGCGAGACGGCTTTCTCATCTTAACCCACCGCCGTCCGGACGGGGATGCGCTCGGTAGTGCGGCGGGACTCTGCGCCGGACTGCGGGCGATAGGCAAACAGGCCTATATTTTGGAGAATCCCGAGACGACGGAGCGGTATTTAGAGTATACTCATAATTATTTGCCGCCCCCGGATTTCGTGCCGCAGGTTGTGATTTCTGTGGATACGGCGGATGCGGGGATTTTGCAGAAAAACGCTTGGGTGTATGCGGAGCGGGTGGATTTGTGCATCGACCACCATGCCTCTAACACGGGCTACGCCGCATATTCCTGCGTGGACACAGACTGTGCGGCCTGCGGGGAAGTGGTGTATGAGATTCTCATGGCGCTCTCGGGCGAAATAAGCGCGGCGGCGACGCCGCTCTATGTGGCTCTGTCTACGGACACGGGCTGCTTTTGCTATGCAAACGTGACAGCGGAGACCTTGGAGATTGCAAGCCGCTTGGTGCGAGCGGGAGCCGACCATTGGCGGGTGAATAAGAGGCTGTTCCGCACGAAGTCCCGTGCGCGGATGGCCTTGGACGGTGCGCTTTTGTCGGGACTGCGGTTTAGTCACGATGACAGGGTGGCCTTGGCCTTGGTGACGCAAGCACGCATGGCCGAGACGGGCGTGACGGAGGATGATTTGGACGATATCGCCAACATCCCCAATCAGGCGGAGGGCGTGCAAGTAGGGATTGTCGTGCGGGAACTCCCTGACGGGAGTTGCAAGATATCCGTGCGGACGATACCGGGTGTGGATGCCAATGCGATTTGCCGGAAATTCGGTGGCGGCGGGCATCCGATGGCGGCAGGGTGCGTGGTGGATATGGAGCCGGAAGACGCGGCTGTGGCTCTGGAAATTGCGGCGGGGGAAGCGTTGGGAATGTAGAGTGTAGAGTTTAGAATGTAGAATGAAGGGCTTGGGTATGAATGGGATTCTTTTGATTGATAAGCCGCAGGAGTGGACCAGTCATGATGTGGTGGCGAAGCTTCGGGGGCTACTCAAGGAGCGGCGGATTGGTCATGCGGGGACGCTTGACCCTATGGCTACGGGTTTGCTCACGATATTCGTGGGGCGGGCGACGCGGGCGGCGGAGTTCGCCGAGGCCGAGGAGAAGACATACATCGCTCGCCTGCGTCTTGGTGTCGTGACGGATACACAGGATATCACGGGGCGGGTTTTGCGCGAGTGTGAAGCAGAGGTGTCGCAAGCGATGCTGGAGGCGGTGTTGCCTCGCTTTTTGGGGGAGATTTTGCAGGTGCCGCCCATGTATTCGGCGATTAAAGTGGACGGTCAGCGGCTGTATAAGCTGGCGCGGCAGGGCGTGGAAGTCGAGCGGCGGGCCAGACCTGTGACGATTCATCGCTTGGCTGTTTTGGGTCGGGTGGACGGTGATTTTGAGTTGGAGATTACCTGCTCCAAGGGGACGTATATCCGCACTTTGTGCCATGATATCGGTGAGGTTTTGGGCTGCGGCGGGACGATGAGTGCGCTTCGGCGGACGGCGGTGGGTGCGTTTTCCGCGGCGGATGCGTGTACCTTGGCGGAGATTGAGGCTTCGGATGACAGGGCGGCGTTTTTGCGGCCTTTGGATGCTTTGTTTGCGGGGTATCCGGATTTGACGGTGGATGTCGGACAGGAGCGGGGGATACGGAACGGGCAGACGGTGCGCTTGGACGCCGGGCATCCGGGTCGGGTGCGGGTGTATGGGGTGAGTGGGGCGTTTTTGGCTTTGGGGGAGGTTGTGGTGTCGCGGGAGATTGTGCTCAGGATGGTGAAGCGTTTTTTTGAGGTGGGTGTGTAGGGAAGGGCAGTGTACAGTGTACAGATAAGGGCGGGGTGGCCTGTAGGGGCGGCCATTGGCCGTCCGCCCTTGACCTTAAAATTCCCCTCCTTGGAGGGGTGCCGCCGCAGGCGGTGGGGTGGTTGCCCTTGACCGCCCCGCAGAACCACCCCGTCAGGCTTCGCCTGCCACCCCTCTAGGGAGGGGAATAATCCTCAGTCGGCTACGCCGACAGCTCCTTTGGAAAAGGAGCCTACGCGGCTTATAGGCATGATTTGTTCATTCTGAGCGCAGCGAAGAATTTCTATATCGGTATAAGATTCTTTGCTATGCCCAGAATGACAAAAACAGCCCCTGCCTTTAACTTTCCACTCAGAAAAGGAAACCGACATGAAAAAGAAACACATATTACTCGCCATCGCCCTAATACTTATCGCTTCATTCACCGCCTGTGGCGGCAACGATACACGCGACGAAACCGGTGCAGACGATGCAATCATCGAAACATACATCTACCTCCCCGAATCCCTGCCCATGCCGCAGGTGACAGACCTTGTCCAAACGGCAATGGTGCGTGAGGGGCGGATTTATTATACCTATGTGACGTCTGACGGTCCCGATTCGGCCGCGATTATCGTGGCGAGTATGCTGCCCGACGGGACGCCTGTGGCGCGGACGGAGATTCCGAGCGAGTATGTCTACGTGGACATTGCGGGGTTGCATATCACGGAGGTGGATACTCTCGCACTTATCGTCACGAACGCCGTGTGGACGGAGCGGGGGCGGGATGCTTCCGTTTGGTATTTGGAATACACCCGTGCGGGCGAGCAAATTGTACGGCGGGAGTTGGAGGGGCTTGTCCCGCAGGGGAGCAACTGGTTCCACGCCGGACAGGCGGTGTTTGTCGCGGACGGCAACCTTGCGCTCTTGGCCTCCGGGGATAGAAGTTCGTTTGTCTATCTGTTGGATGAGCAGTTCACCGTGCGCGGGCGGCTAGATGTCAATATGTCTGCCGTGCTCAGCCAAACACGGGACGGGCGCGTAGTAGTGGCCGACAGCGGGGGCGCATCCGGTACGACCTTGCGGGAGATTGACTTTGCGGCGCGGGCTTGGGGTGAAGAGCACTCGATTTCCGTGCCGAATATCCAAGGTCTGTACCCCGCTTTGGACGGGGCTGCCTTTGATCTGTACATAGATGACGGCACCCACTTTTTTGGCTACACCATAGCAACTGACGAACGGACGCTCTTGCTTGAATGGCTGGAAACGAGGGTTCGGCCGGGTTTTGTATCGCGTTTGAACGTGCTGGATGACGGGCGCATCTCCCTGCTGATTAGCCACGGGGATTTTGCGGCCGAGGACTGGCGCACGGAGCATATCATCTTGACCCGCACGG
>WRAK01000003.1 GCA_009780235.1 Oscillospiraceae bacterium | reverse complement strand
TTCCCGAGTTCCGTATCGCCAATGACATGATTCAGCGAGACTATCAGCTTGCCGTCAAGGCAGGGGTTAATTTCCAATTCGGCGTGAACCCGGACTATGATGTGCAGGCATTGCAAGAGGCGTATGACTTTGTGATTATCGCCACAGGCGCATGGGGCGAGGGACGGACGTCCGTCCGTGACGGGGCTGAAAAGCTTGTGGATTCCCTCGTACTCCTTGAAGACGCCAAGACGAACGGCGGCAAGAGCGCGCTCCTCGGTGAGCGCGTGGCCGTCATCGGCGGCGGTGACGTTGCGATGGATGCGGCCCGTGTCGCGGCGCGGAATCCGGGGACGAAAGAAGCTGTCATCGTCTATCGGCGGACGCAGGAATTTATGCCCGCGCAGAAAGAGGAGATTCGGGAGGCCTTGGAAGACGGGGTTGTATTCATGGAGCTCATCAATCCCACGGCCTTTGACGGCAAGTCGCTGACCTGTGAGAAAATGGCTTTGGGTGACTATGACACATCCGGCCGCCGTGCGGTTGTCGGCACGGGTGAGACGGTGGAGCTGCCGTTTGATACGGTCGTCGCCGCCGTGGGTGCCACTATAGATACTACTGTCATGACGGCGAACGGTGTGGCTTTGGACGCCAAAGGATACCCGGCTCTGACGGCGGCCAATGAGACCAGCGTGTCTGGCGTATATATCGCCGGGGACTGCCGTTGGGGGCCCGCGACGATCGTCCAAGCGATGGCGGATGCGAAGACTGCGGCGATTGATATTCTGGGCAAAGTCGGGCTTGGCCATGACTTTGTCAAGGTAGATTTACCTTTGTCGGAGGATTTGCTCTACGGGCTCAAGGGCGTACTTCACACCGAGATTCCCACGGCGGAGCAGGATTACAAGCGTTGTCTCGCCTGTGAGCAGCTCTGTGAGATTTGCAACGATGTCTGTCCGAACCGCGCCAATGTCTATGTGGCGGTCGATGCCGGTGTGTTCGGTGCGCAGACGCATCAGATTTTGCACGTGGACGGTATGTGTAATGAGTGCGGGAACTGCGCGACTTTCTGTCCCCATGCGGGGAGTCCGTATTTGGATAAGGTTACGGTGTTCTGGTCGGAGGACGGCTTTACCGAGAGCGGGAATAAGGGTTTCCTTGCATTGGGTGACGGGCGATATCAGGTTCGCACCGAGAGCGGGGATGTGGTGACGTATCAGCATGGTGACACCAACCTTGACCCGAAGATGGCCGCCGTGATTCGGGCGGCGGAGGCTTATCCGTATTATTTGAGTGTGTAGATTTTGATATTGTGAGAAGCGGGGCGATGGAAGTCGCCCCGTTTTTGCTTGTTGTTGCATCATCTTACCGATTGATGAATTCCCCAATCTATGTTATCCTATATAGCATCAGAACCATCGGAGGCATCCATGCGAAAACGACTCAAAACCCGCCTGCAATTAAATACGATACAAACCCTCCTGCTCCTGTTCCTCTTCGGCGGGCTGTTGACGGCGGTTTCCCTTATCCTCTTGCCGACAGCGACGTCGGCATCGTTGGCGCATTTTGTGCGAAATCCGATTCTTATTTTGCTCAACGGCCTGCCCATATGGCTTGTGATGGGGTTTTTGTTTTTCGCAAGCCGGAATTTCTTTGTCGCCTGCGTGCCGCCTACGCTGTTTATATTCATCATATCATTTATCAACCGCAATAAAGTTTTTTTCCGTGACGAGCCGCTTTTACCTGCGGATATCTTTTTGCTGCAGGAAGTCCGCTACATCACCGTGGGGATGGAGCTACGGCTGGGGTGGACTTTGGCCGCGCTGCTTATCCTCTTTATTCTGTTGATTGCGGCCTTAGCCTTTGTGAAGCCGCGTAAGCTGATGTGGAAAGTCAGCATTCCGGCCGCTTGTGCTTGCGTGTTGGTGTTTGGCGTGCTCTTGCCGACGGTGTACTGGAATCATGACTATTACGGTCGCCATCCTGTGCGGGGGAGCCCTTATCGATTGGTGGACCTCCATAATTCAAGAGGGTCGGTGTACTCGTTTATCGCGTTTACATCTCGATTTTCCGTTCAACGGCCGCCGAACTTCTCCGAACAACGGGCGAGAGACATTTTGGCACGGTACGCAGTCGCGGACGAGCCGCGGGATTCGGGGCATGTCAATGTGGTGCTGGTATTGGGGGAGAGTTTTTCGCTGCTCAGCGACAACCCTGTGTTCCTCCACGAACACGACCCACTGGAGAGCTGGCATCAGCTGGCCGAGCGGGGGGTGAGCGGGGAGATAATTGTGCCGAACTTCGCAGGCGGTACGGCCAATACGGAATTTGACGTGCTGACGGGCTTGTTTACGCAATACATTCGGGAGTCGCCGTCTTCGTTTTGGTATATCCGCCAGCCCTTTGCGTCTGTGGTGTCCGTCTTGGTTGAGCGGGGCTATCACGCGGCGGCCATGCACCCGGGGATGCCGTGGTTTTATAATCGGCAGAATGTGTACAGGAATCTGGGGTTCCATCGGCAGTATTTTGTGGAGGATTTCTTCGCGGCCGGAGCCGATCGGGATGTGCGTTTTGTCACAGACGCGGATGCCTTTGCCTTCTTGCGGGGCGTGATTGAAAGTCGGGGCGATGCCCCCCTGCTTGCGTATTTGGTGACCATCCAAAACCACCTGCCCTATGCGGACAGGTTTCATACGGGGACGGCAGGACTTACGTCCACGGCGGACTTCAGCGATGCGGAGCTCAACGAGTGGTCGAACTACTTCCGCGGGATGCAGGACGCGGCCGATGAACTGCTCGCCTTGGCGGAGTTTTTAGACGAGCAGCCGGAGCCTTTTGTGCTGGTGTTTTTCAGCGACCATCTCCCGGCCTTTGCGGGCGGGATGTCCATGTATGAGCGGCTGGACTATGATTTCTCCGCGCAGCCGGAGTTGCAGTTCACGGTGCCGTTTTTGATTTATGCCAACGAGGCCGCGCAGCCGTATGTGTCGCTGGACGGCGTGTTGCCGTTGATGAGTGCCAACTATTTGGGGCAGACGCTCTTGGAGATACTCGGTTTTGAGCGGGATACGGCGTGGTTTTCGTTCCTGACGGAGCACAGGGAGATTTATCCGGTGCTGCATCGGGGGAGTGATGCAGTAGAGTTTCGGGTGTTGCAGTATTATTTTTTGAGATGGCGATGAGTCAAAAAAATGCAAGCATTTTTTTGAGGGGCACCGGCCTGCGGGCCGGGTCGCTGCGGCGGGTTATGGAGTTTTTTTCGGAAATGAATTCCGAAAAAAACGGATTCTATTTTTTTGCCTCCGGCGCACACTATTATGCACTTGTCGGCAAAAAAGATTTTCGCCTGCGGCGAAAAGGACGAGGGATACGAAGAGATTTTTTTACAGACTGGAAAAGACCCGCCGTAAGGCGGGTCTTTTGCTTACACAGTTCTACTGAGGATATCCTCCAACTGTTTTTCTTTGAGCGTGTTTAATTCCTGCTCCGGAATTGACACGATGATACACTCTTGACACATGCCGAGTTCGTTTAATTCGATTTCCTTTATCAAGCAGACACAATCTCTATTGTAAACACAGTAAACAACGCCGCATTTCATACAAAAACCGCCCCCAAGCCAAAATGAGTATTTCAATTACTCGATTATAGCACCTTATTAGTGCAAAATCAATATGGGTTATTCAATTACTCAAATTGACTGGCGGCGGTGGTGTGATGTTCAAGCATAAAGCGAAAGACGGCACCCGCAATCTTTGCGGGAAAAAAGTAATGGCGTTGAGAATGGCTATGGTACCCAAGGTTTCTCAACGGAAATTGGCGGAGATGGTACAGCTTTACGGTGTGGATATTGACAAGACTGCGGTGCGGAGGATTGAAATTGGTGAGCGGTATGTGACGGATATTGAACTCAAAATTTTGTGTGAGATTTTTCAGGTTTCTGCGGATTTTTTGTTGGATGAGTGAGAAAGACCCGCCTTACGGCGGGTCTTTTGCTATCCATGCCACGCACTCCACATGTGCACAGCGAGGAAACATATCCACAGGCGTGACCTCCCTCGTCCCATAGCCCAGCGTGGCAAAGAGTTTGAGGTCTCGTGCCAGCGTGGCGGGGTCGCAGGAGACGTAGACAATGCGTTCTGGCATCATCTCGGCGATTTGCTCCACGACCTCGGGGGCGAGACCTTTGCGGGGCGGGTCTACGACGACCACATCGGGAGTGCGGCCTCGGGTTTTCAGCGTTTCGGCGGCTACGGCGGCGTCGGCTAGGATAAACTCGGCGTTGGAGATGCCGTTTATGCGTGCGTTTTCGTTTGCGTCACGGGTGGCCTCCGGGACGATTTCCGCACCGACGGCGTGTTTGGCGTGTTTTGCCATGAGGAGCGTAATCGTACCAGTGCCGCAGTAGAGGTCGAGGACGGTCTCGGTGCCGCCGAGGTCGGCGTAGGCGAGAGCTTGTCCGTAAAGCCGTTCGGCTTGGGCGGGGTTGACTTGGAAGAAGGAGCGGGGGGAGAGACGGAAGTGCAGGCCGCAGAGGGTGTCGGTGAGATAATCATCGCCCCAAAGGGTGCGGAAGTTGCCTTGGAGCACCACGTTGGTGGGCTTAGTGTTGACGCAGAGGGTGATGCTCGCCGCCTCCGGGCAATGGCGGCGGATGGTGTCGATGAGGGCTGTTTCGTGGGGGAGGCCGCCTTTGGTTGCCACGATGCAGACGGCGATTTTGCCTGTGCTTCGCGCTTCTCGGACGAAGAGGTTGCGGATGAGACCGGTGTGAGCGGTCTCGGTATAAGCTTGAATGTTATAGGTGGTCATCCATTCCCGCAGGGCGGCGGCAGCTTTGTTGGCGGATTCGCTTTGGATGAGACAGGTGTCCACCGGGATGATTTGGTGGCTGCGGCGGCGGTAGAAGCCCGTGACGGGGCCGTCTCCTACTGTGAAGATGGCTTTATTCCGGTAGTGCGTCTGCCGCTCGGCGGCTAAAATGGGGTGCACGGGGACGTCCAGCCCGCCTACTCGTGTCAGCGCATCGGTGACACGCTGATGTTTGAGGCGCAGTTCCTCGGCGTAGTCCATGTGGAGAAAATCACAGCCGCCGCAGGGGCCGAAGGCGGGGCAGACGGGCGTGATGCGATGCGGGGAGGGGGTAATGACCGCCTCAATTTTCGCCCAGGCTACGGATTTGGCGGTACGCAGGATGCGGACGGTGCAAGTCTCCCCGTCGATTGCGCCTTTGACGAAGACGACTTGGCCGTCAATGCGGGCGACGCCCTCGCCGTCGCTGGTGTAGCCTCGGATGGTGGTTGTGTGGGTGGTGTTTTTGGTGAGTGGCATGGGCGTGGCCTCCGATGGAATGTTGTAGGGGGCGGCGTCTTAGACGCCCCGCAGTATGGCATATTTGTTACACGGGACGTTGAGGACGCCGCCCCCACGGTTTGTGGTGGTAGAAAGGTGCGGGCGGGGTGACCCCGTCCTTACAATGCACATAGGCGGCACGGGGCGATGCGGGTGGCATTCTACAATGTACAACGTGTAGGGGTGCGCATTGCGCGTCCGCGGACGGCCAATGGCCGCCCCTACAACCAACACCGTAAATTTCTGCTGTTATAAGGGACACCGGCGGGCGTTGCCCCCTATGATTTGCGGGGATAGAACGTGCGGACGGCCGCAGGCCGCCCCTACATTTTACCTCAGCCATTTATGATTGTCTATAGGGGCTTGCAATGTGGGGGAAAAGGTGTATAATCACTACGACAGCAACTTACAAAAAGGTGGCGCATATACATCATGAATGCCCGAAGTTACGAAGGTTCTAAACTACGCCTGTTTATCCGCTTTTATCGGCCGCATAAGCGGTTATTTTTGCTGGATATGGTCACGGCACTCGCTATTGCGGGGATTGATTTGGTCTATCCGCTGGCGATGCGGGTTGCACTCAATGAGTTTCTGCCCGAGCGGGAATACAGCTTCTTTTTCCTGCTCATTTTGGGGCTTGTGGGGATGTATGTGGTGCGGTCGGTGCTGAGTTATATCTTTATTTACTGGGGGCATAGGCTGGGGATTCACATTGAAGCCGATATGCGGCGCGTGTTGTTCGGACATATGCAGAAGCTCGGCTTTACATTCTACGACCACAACAGCACCGGGCGGCTGATGAGCCGCGTGACGACGGATTTGTTTGAAATCACAGAGCTCGCCCACCACGGGCCGGAGGATTTGCTGATTTCGTTTACGATACTCATCGGGTCGATTCTCATTCTTTGGGGCATCAACTGGCAGCTTGCTCTGTTTCTCTTGATTTTGATACCGATTACCCTACTCTACACCATCTCACAGCAACGGCGGATGCGCAAGACCTCACGGGCGGTGAAAGAGAAGATGGCGGGTATCAACGCGGACATTGAGGCCGCCATCTCCGGGGCGAAGACCTGCAAGGCCTTTGCCAACGAGGCCTATGAGGTGACGAAGTTCGCACGGGGCAACGACAGATATTGCTCGGTCAAGGGGGCGTATTATAAGTCCATGGCGACCTTCCACAGCGGGATGGAGTTGTTCATCAACTTCTTTGCCGTGGCGGTCATCGGCGTGGGCGGGTTCTTCATTTTGCAGGACTACATGGACCCTGTGGACGTGTTGACCTTTTCGCTCTACGTGGGCATTTTCCTCCAGCCGATTCGGCGGCTGACGCAGTTTATGGAGCGGTACAATACCGGCATGGCGGGCTTCCAACGGTTTTTGGAGGTTCTGCGCATCAAGCCGGAGATGGAGGACGTATCCGATGCCGTGGAGATTGGCCGTGCCAAGGGCGATATCTCGTTCAAAGACGTGACCTTCGCCTACAACAACGCGGATGACCCGGTGCTCGCGCATTTGGATTTGGAAATTTGGGCGGGGGAGACCCTCGCCGTGGTCGGCCCCTCCGGGGGCGGGAAGACGACGCTTTGCCATCTGATTCCCCGCTTCTATGCGCCGCAGAGCGGGACGATTACGCTGGACGGGACGGATCTCAGGCAGATTAGCCTGGAGAGTTTGCGGAAAAATATCGGCATCGTCAGTCAAGATGTGTTCCTCTTCTCCGGCACGGTGCGGGAGAATATCCGCTACGGGCGAATTGATGCCACGGACGAGGAAGTCATGGAGGCCGCCCGCCGTGCGGAGATTTATGACGATATTATGGAACTGCCCTACGGTTTCGACACGCAGGTGGGCGAGCACGGTATGGCTTTTTCCGGCGGGCAGAAGCAACGTATCAGCATCGCCCGCATTTTCCTGAAGAATCCGCCCATCCTCATCCTGGACGAGGCCACGAGCGCGCTCGATTCCTTGACGGAGCAGAAAGTCCAACGGAGCTTTGACGAGCTCTGCCGTGGCCGCACAACCCTGGTCATTGCACATCGGCTGGCGACGCTTCAAAATGCGGATGAGATTGTGTTTATTGATGAACACGGCATCCGAGAGCGGGGGACGCATACGGAACTGCTTGCGCTTGGGGGCGCGTATGCGGCACTTTGCGGGACGGGATATCAACACGTTTGATTTAGTGTAGAATGTAGAATGAAGGTCAAGGGCTGTGGCGACATGGAACATGTGTGCTTGGTTCTTGACCTTGTTTTTTGCCCTTCACTCTACACTCTAAACTTTACATTCTACATTGCCCTTCTACCCTCGTCCACCCTCGCATAGCGTATTAGGGAGGGGGTGCGCGGATGCGGACGACTTACAGACGCCCTGCGGGGCGTGGATATAAACAGGATACGGCGAAGCCGAGCTTGACGGGCGTGCGGATGACGGTCTGTGTAGCTCTGCTTTGCTGCGTGGTGTTACTGCGGGTGTTTTTCCCCGGTGCGGCGGAGGCGATGCGGGCTACGGTTTTGCCTTTGATTGAGGAGGACATGGACTATCGGGGTGCCATCGCCGCCATCGGAGAGACGATTACGGGGGACACACCCATATTGGAGGCTCTGGGAGAGATTGCCATCCGGGCTTTCGGTGTTCTGCCTGCGGAGGAGGACGTAGAGGCGGCGGGGGTGTCGGAGGAACCGGAGATTACGCCTACGCCGTCGCCCTCACCTTTGGTGAATCATCCGCCGATTGAAGAGGTGTTCCCCGTGCCGGCTCTGTTCTTGTTGTCGCCGCCGGAGTCGGAAGAGCCGGAGGCGGTGGCGGCCTTTTTGGCGCATCAGGAGGCCTTTGCCGCATATGCCGTACCTGTGAATGCGGCTGTCTGTTATCTGCCCTTGGACTTGGATTTTGCCGTGCCGACGGCGGGGCCTGTGTCTTCGCCCTTTGGGTTTCGGCGGCATCCGATTCTCGGGAATGTGGGTTTCCATTTCGGCACGGACATTGCGGCGAACACGGGGGAGCCGATTTATGCCGTACTCGACGGCCGCGTTGTCAGCGCGCGGGAGGGATTGGGGTTTGGGAAGTATGTGCTGCTGTACCACGGTGACGGCATCTACACCCGCTACGCCCACGCCAGCGTGTTGTACGTGCGGACGGGGGATACGGTTGCGCGTGGGCAGATGATTGCGCGGGTGGGCGCGACGGGGACGGCCACGGGGCCGCATTTGCATTTTGAACTGCGGGTGGACGGGATGTATCGGAACGCGGAGTTTTATCTGGAGTTTTATTCGTAGGGGTCGATGCCTACATCGGCCCGCAGCGTAATAAAGGGAGATGGGCCGATGTGGGCATCGGCCCCTACGAAAGGGGTGTATGGTTGCGATTCGGGCGGGTTTCTATCACGGGCGGCTTTGTGTTGATGGCCGCCCTTGTGTTTTTGTTTGATTCGGGTGGGCTTGTGCCGCTGATTGTGTTTGTTGCTCTGGTGCATGAGTTGGGGCATTTTGCCGCGATTCGGGTATTTGGGGGGCGGGTTTTGCGGCTGCACTTGGGACTGGTGGGGCTTCGGATAGACTATGAGGGGCGGCGGGTTGGGTACGGGGGGGAGATTGTGATTGCTCTGATGGGGCCGATATTTAATTTGGGGCTGGCTTACGGGGCGTCACTTTTTGGTCGGCATGTGGGGAGTGAGGGGGCGTTTTTTCTGGCGGGGGTTTCGTTAGGGGCGGCGGTGTTTAATTTGCTGCCGATTTATCAGCTCGACGGTGGGCGGGCTCTGTATTGCTTTATGGCTTGGACGGTAGACGCCGACTGGGCGGCGCGCGTGATTTGTGTGCTCAGTTGTGTGCTGATTTTTGCGATGTTGGCCGCCGGGGTAGTGCTGTTTTTGTGGTCGGGGTGGAACTTTACCTTGCTTACTGCGGCGGTGTGGCTGCTGATCAGCTATTGTAAAAGTGAGGGAAGTGCGGTAAGATGTGTGGTGAGAGAATTTTAGGTGTAGGGTGCGACGCCCCCGGTGCGCCGAGGGCGTCGCACCCTACATCATTTAGGAGACACAGTATATGAATCCAAAGTTACAACGCATCCTGCCGCGCGTACAAAAGCCCGCCCGGTATGTGGGCGGGGAGTATGGGCAAGTCGTAAAAAAAGCCGAGGACGTTCGGGTGCGGATGGGGCTTTGTTTTCCCGACACGTATGAAATCGCCATGAGCAATTTGGGTTTGCATATCCTTTACGGCGTGTTCAATGAGATGGACGGCGTTTGGTGTGAGCGGGTGTTTCAGCCTTGGGGGGATATGGAGGCGGCCTTGCGGGATGCGGGGGTGCCCTTGTATGGCTTGGAGAGCGGAACGTCTGCGGGGGACTTTGATATCTTGGGCTTTTCGCTGGGGTATGAGATGGCGTATACCACGGTGCTGAATATGCTCGATTTGATGGGCTTGCCCCTGCGGGCATCGGAGCGGAAGGGTTTGGCTCCGCTTGTGATTGCGGGGGGGAGCAGCTGTTATAATCCCGCGCCTATGGCGGACTTTTTTGACCTTTTTATCATCGGCGAGGGCGAGGAAGTCGGGCGGGAGTTGGTGAGGCTCTATGATGCGGCAAAATCTGCGGGGCTGTCGAAGGCGGCGTTTTTGTTGCAGGCGGCGGAGATTCCGGGGATTTACGTGCCGGATGTCAGCGTCGGGCGTGTGACGAAGCGGGTTGTGGCCGATTTGGACAAGTCTTATTTCCCCGCCGAGGGCATCGTGCCGAGTACGGAGATTGTACATGACAGGGTGGCCTTGGAGCTGTTTCGTGGGTGCATTCGAGGGTGTCGCTTTTGTCAGGCGGGGTATGTGTACCGCCCCGTGCGGGAGCGGAGTGCGGATGTGTTGATTGAACAGGGGAAAAGTGCGCTGAACCATGCGGGGTATCAGGAGGTTACGCTTTTGAGCCTCAGTACCAGCGATTATCGGGACTTGGACGGGCTTTGTGACGGGCTACTCGACTTTTGCGAGCCTCGGAAAATCAGTTTGTCCCTGCCGAGTTTGCGGGCGGATAATTTTTCTATGGATTTGATGCAAAAGGTGCAGAAAGTGCGGAAGAGTTCGCTCACCTTTGCCCCCGAGGCGGGGAGCCAGCGGCTGCGGGATGCCATTAACAAGAACGTGACGGAAGAAGCCCTGCTTGAGAGCCTGCGCGTGGCTTTTGCCGGGGGGTGGAGTGCGGTGAAACTCTATTTCATGTTGGGTCTGCCTACGGAGACAGATGAGGATGTCGTCGCCATTGCGGAGCTTGTGAACAAGGTGCTTTGGACGTGGAAACAGCACGCTACGAACAAGAATCGGGGCGTGCGGCTCACGGTGAGTACATCTTGCTTTGTGCCGAAGGCGCACACGGCGTTTCAGTGGGAGGCGCAGGTGTCCATGGAGGAGTACAGCCGTCGTGTGGCACTCTTGCGAGAGAGCATGAAGAGCCGGGCGATTACCTACAATTGGCACGAGGCGGACGGAAGTTTCATTGAGGCCGTTTTGTCCCGCGGTGACAGGCGGCTCGGTGCGGTGATTGAGGAGGTCTGGCGCAAGGGCGGGCGGTTGGAGGCTTGGAGTGAGTATTTTTCCTTGGAGCGGTGGCTTGCGGCCTTTGACGCTTGCGGCATTGACCCGCACGCATATGCCAATCGGGAGCGGGCCGCGGACGAGGTGTTCCCGTGGGAGGTCATCGACACGGGTGTGACACGGGACTTCCTCGCACGGGAGCGGGCCGCGGCTTATGCGGACAAGCTCAGCCCCGATTGCCGCAAGGCCTGCACGGTCTGCGGGGTGACGAGAGTATGCAAGGGGGTAGATTGCCGTGGCTAGACACAGATTACGCTTTTCAAAGACGGGTCGGGCGGTGTATATCTCACATCTCGACCTGATGCGGACGATGCAGCGGGCCTTTCCCCGCGCGGGGGTGGCGATTCGGCATACGGAGGGCTTTAATCCGCACGCTTATATCTCCGTGGCCCTGCCGTTGTCGCTGGGGATGGAGAGCGGGTGCGAGTTGTTGGATTTCGAGGTCATAGACGGCACGCCGCTCGCGGATTTGCCCGCCCTGCTCACGGCGAAGATGCCGGAGGGGATTGCGGTGTCGGAGGCCTACGAGGCCGAGCGGAAGGTGAAAGACATCGCATGGCTGCGGCTGGCGGGGGTTTTGGAGTATGACACTTTGGCGGATACCTCAGACATGGCTGAGCGGTTGGCGGCGTTTTTCGGGCAGGGGTCGATTTTGGCTACGAAATTGACGAAGAAGAAGGAAGAGACGCAGGTCGATATCGCGCCTTTGATTCGGGAGATTTCGTTTGCGTCCGATGGTGTGCATCGGATCCGCATGGACGCCGTGGTGGCGGCGCAGAATCCGTCGCTCAATCCTAGTTTGATGTTGGATGCGCTGCGGCAGAACGCGCCGGATTTGGAGCCGGATTTTGCGGTGTTTGAGCGGGTGGAGGTTTATGATGGGGGGATGGGTGTGTTTCGGTGAGGGAGTGTATATCACCTACGCCGGGTTCTTTGCGGAACTGCGTAATAAGGCCATTGCAGATGGCAAAATGACGCGGGAAGAGCTTGGGATATAAGCTTAAAATTAACCCCTGAAGCCCTTTGCCAACTTTATGGCAAAGGGCGTTTGGTATATTGTCAAAAACTGTACACATTTCGAGCAGAAAAGTTTAAAATTCCGTCACAACTGCCCGCGATTTTCGTGTATAGTGGAACTATAGTTCCACTATACGAACGATAAGGAGGGCATTACCATGAAAACAAGGCAAGAAATCAAAACATCGGCCAAGGAGGCCATGAGAGGACAGCGCGGGACGGCGATTCTGCTCGGGCTTGTGTTCGGGGTGTTGGCTCTGCCGTTTTTTGCGGCGGTCGGCATTGTCGCGCTTCTGCCGGGCGGCATTTTTGTGAGTCCGCTGTTGGGCTGGGCGGGCTTGCTCATCGTGCTTGTGCTGACGGTGAACCTGTACGGGGCCTACGTCAAGATTTATCGGTGTGAAGAGGCCTCGGTGGGCGAGCTGTTTACCGCTTGCAAGGTGAACTTCGGCCGCAAACTCGGCGGCATGCTGTGGATGGTGCTTTGGCTTTGCATCTGGTCTTTGATTGCTGTCCCCGTGATGGGTGCCGCAACCGGGCTGATTGTGACAAGCGGCAGAAGCACAACTGTGCTAGGTGCGTTTCTTATGGGGACGAGTATCATTTTCCATCTTCCCGTTCTCATCAAGGGGCTGTCCTATTCCATGACGACCTACATACTGGCCGATTGCCCCAATGTGGGGGCGAGACAGGCCCTGCGGATTTCCCGGCGGATGATGTGCGGGTATAAACGGAAACTGATTGTGCTAGTGCTGAGTTTTATCGGTTGGTTCCTGCTCAGCAGTTTGACCTTTGGGATCCTGTATATCTTCTACGTCGGGCCGTACTACTACACGACGCTTGCCGGGTTCTTTACAGAGGTGCGGGAGCGCGCCGTTGCGGACGGTGTTGTTACACGGGAAGAGTTCGGTATGGGTGTTGAGGGGTGTTGAGGGCAGCGAAATCACTTGACAAGCCTCTCCGAATGCGATACAATAGTCCTACTCAAAGGGGAGTAGTTAGTGGGCCGTTTCGGCGGCGCAGAATAAAGTCGTCATTACGTGGGGCTTCCTCACCGGCTTTATTGACACCGTATGTGTGTTTGACAAGACCTTTGCCAATACTAGCTATTGGCAAAGGTCTTTTTGTATGTGTCGGGGCGGTTGTGCGTGTTCTTCACTATTATCTGTCTCTCTATGGCTGTATGATAGGTGTTCGTTGTAGGGGGCGGCGTCCTCGACGCCCCGAGGTATTACGGTGTTGGAACACGGGCGACCGGGGACGCCGCCCCCTACATAGAAAGATAGGAGACGAAACGCATGGAACATTACAGGAAATCCAAAGAAGAATTGTGGGACGAGCTGGACACATCGGCCGACGGCCTGACCTCAGCGGAGGCGGCCAAGCGGACCTTGGAATTTGGTCCGAATGAGCTGCGCCGGCAGAACAAAACGCCTTTGTGGCGGTTGTTTTTGGACGCTTGGAAAGACCCTATGATTCTGATTCTCGCCGTCGTGGTGGTTGTGCAGATGGTCTTGGGGGAGATTTTGGAGGCGGCGGTTATCTTTGCCGTCCTGGTCGTTAACTCGCTCATCTCCGTCATCCAGACCCGCAAGGCCGAGAGCTCCTTGGAGGCTTTGCGGGAGATTGCGGCACCTGTCGCTAAAGTTCGACGGGACGGGGAAGTTGTGCATCTGCCCGCCCGCGAACTCGTGCCGGGGGACGTAGTGATTTTGGAGGCGGGGGATTTCGTCCCTGCCGACGGGCGGATTGTGGTCTGTAATGCGCTGAAAGTGGACGAGGGGATACTGACGGGAGAGTCGGTGCCTGTGCTGAAGTCGGACGAGGTTTTGACAGGGGAGCTTGCTTTGGGCGACCGGGTCAACATGGCCTATAGCGGCACGGTGGCCGTGCATGGGCGGGGTGAACTGTTGGTGACGGCCACGGGAGTTTCCGCGGAGATTGGGAAAATCGCCGCGCTTTTGGAGACGGCGGAGGAGCGGCAGACACCGCTTCAGCGTCGGATTGAGCATTTCAGTAAGCGGTTGGGGCTTTGGATTTTGGGGCTTTGTGTTTTGATTTTTGCGGTGCAAGTTTTCCGCACCCTCCAAGCGGGAGAGGAGTTGCAGGCGGGCATTTTGAGTGCGCTGATGTTTGCGATTGCCGTTGCGGTAGCGGCGATTCCCGAGGCTTTGAGTTCGATTATCACCATCGTCTTGACGGCGGGGACGAAGAAGATGGCACAGCAAAATGCCATCATCCGCAAGCTTCCAGCGGTGGAGGCGTTGGGGAGTGCGGGGGTTATCTGCACGGACAAGACGGGGACATTGACGCAAAACAAGATGACGGTGGTGGACTGTTTTGTGATGGGTGAGACGACGGTTGAAGCCTCGCTTCTGTTGCCCGCTATGGTGCTCTGCAACGATGCGACTGTCAAGCCGGACGGGACACGGATGGGTGACCCGACGGAGACGGCTCTAGTGGACTATGCCGAGCAGATGGGGCAGTCACATGAGGTATTGCGCAGGGAATACGGACGGATTGCAGAGCTGCCCTTTGACTCGGAGCGGAAGCTCATGAGTACGCTGAATGACATGGACGGTGTGCGGCGGCTGTTCACGAAAGGTGCGCCGGATGTGCTGTTTGCCCGATGTACACAGGTGCTTGCGGACGGCGAGGTGCGGGTGTTCGGCGAGGCCGAGCGGGTGGCGTTTTTGCAGGCCAATGAGGCGTTTAGTGAGCGGGCGTTGCGGGTGTTGGCCTATGCCGCGAAAGAACTGTCATCGGATGCGCTGACCTTGGAGGACGAGCAGGGACTCACTCTCATTGGCCTTACGGCGCTGATAGACCCGCCGCGAGAAGCGGTGTTCGGCTCTATCGCCGAGGCGAAGCGGGCGCAGATTAAGACTGTGATGATTACCGGCGACCACAAGACGACGGCCTATGCAATTGCCCGGGAAATAGGAATTGCCGAGCCGGGCGACATGGCTCTCACGGGCGTGGAACTGGATGCGCTGACGGATGCGGAGTTGGACGAGCGGCTTCCCCGCATTCCCGTCTACGCCCGTGTGTCGCCGGAGAATAAGATTCGGATTGTGAAAGCCTGGCAGCGGCGGGGGCAGATTACCGCTATGACAGGTGACGGGGTAAACGATGCGCCCTCGCTCAAACAGGCGGATATCGGTATCGCCATGGGCAGCGGGACAGAGGTGGCGAAGGATGCGGCGGCGATGATTTTGACGGATGACAACTTCGTATCCATCGTACAGGCCGTGGCCGTGGGGCGGACGATTTTCGACAATATTAAAAAGTCTGTCGGCTATCTGTTTTCCGGGAATCTGGGTGCGATTTTCGCGATTTTATTTGCACTTGCCGTGGGTTGGGACAAGCCTTTGATGCCCTTGCAGATTTTGTTTATCAATCTCATCAATGATTCCCTCCCCGCCATTGCGCTGGGGCTGGAGCGGGCGGAGCCTAAGGTGATGGACAGGCCGCCGCGGGACATGAACGAGGGCATCTTCGGCGGCGGCCTGTTCGGTAGTGTGGTGGTGCGGGGCGTAATGATTGGCCTTGTGACCGTCTTGGCGCAATGGCTCGGGATGACGCTCTTTTCCCCGGCGATGGGCGGTGCGATGGCGTTTACGACTTTGATTTTGGCGCGGACTTTGCAGACGTTTTCGTCCCGGTCGAACAGTCAGTCGGTGTGGTGCTTGGGGCTTTTGAGCAACAAGTTCGCCGTGGGGGCTGTGGGGATTTGTTTTTTGTTGTATGGGATTACGCTCTTGCCGTGGGCGCGGGATGTGTTTTATATTCCGGCGGCGTTTGGGTGGCCGCAGTGGGGGATTGCGGCGGGGCTCGCGGCTCTGGCGGTGTTGGGGATGGAGATTGGGAAGCTCATTCGGAGCGAACGTAGGATGTAGTGTTTAGAATGCAGAATTGGGGACTTGGAGAAGTGTCCTTGTCTGTTGTAGGGCGCAATGCACGAAAGCATTCCCTCCGCCATCCAATCACGGAAGGGGATGCGGCGCGATGAGGACATCGTGCGTTACGGGGGAACGTCAGCGCAGATGCGCTCCGCCCCTGCGGAGCACCTCCCTCGGAGAGGGAGGTTTTGCACGCCCGGATGTTTGTGGTATAATAGACTGCGGACGGCCAATGGCCGCCCCTACATGGAGGTATCGCTATGCAAAGCAAAACCCGAATCGACCTAACCCTACCCATCACCCCCGATATGGTGAAAACAGCACAAGCAAATGAAAACAAAACGTTTGCCGGCCACCTGGGAACGCACTTTGACGTGATGGACAAGGAATTTCCCCTGCCGTACACCGAGCGGGCGGGCATCGTCTTTGACGTGAGCGGGGTAGGCGGTCGGGACATAGACTGCGGGGATGTGGATTTGTCCCGAGTTGGAGCGGACACGTTCGTTGCGTTTTACACCGGCTTTATCGAAGCGGAGGGGTATGGCGGTAAGCGGTATTTTACGGCGCATCCGCAGCTGTCCGATGCCTTGATCGACGCGCTTTTGGAGCGTAACATATCCATCATCGGCGTGGACTTTGCCGGGGTGCGCCGGGGGAGCGAGCATACGCCGAAGGACCAATATTGCGCGGAGCGGGGCGTGTTTATTGTGGAGAATCTTTGCAACTTGTCCGCGGTGTTGCGGGGTGAACCGTATGCGGTCTTTACTGCGCATACGTATCCGATGAATTATGTGGGTATGACGGGATTGCCTTGCCGGGTGATTGGGAGCTTAGAATAAATTTCAACTTACATTCATAAATCGATGTAAAACGCTTGCATTTCAAAATGTTTCATGCTATACTATCACGGCATGTTATTGGGGATTTGTTTCCCCGTCATCCGAGGCGGTCCGCTGGCGGTTTAATCCCGGCCATGAACGCCTTGCACGAGAAGGGAGGATGTAACTATGGATTTGGTACAAATTTTGAGCGAGCAACATATGAAGCCGGAACTGCCGACGATGGATGTCGGTGATACCGTTCGGGTGTCTGTCAAGGTTAAAGAGGGCAGCCGTGAGCGTGTTCAGGTGTTTGAGGGAACGATTATCGCCAGAAAGCACGGCGGGGTCACCGAGACCATCACGGTGCGGCGGATTTCCTACAACGTGGGTTGCGAAAAGGTATTCCCCGTCCACAGCCCCACCATCGTGGGCGTGGAGACGGTACGGCGCGGTAAGGTCAGAAGAGCGAAACTCTACTATCTGCGTGACCGTGTCGGTAAGAGAGCGAAAGTTAAGCAAAGAATTTAGTGGTGAAGCACCCGGCAAACGCAGTTTGCGGGGTGCTTTTCAAAAGTGTGTGGGTCTCCGCTACAGCCCCTCGGAGAGGGGGGCTAAGGGTGGGGCCAAAGCCTCCCTCGTTTACGAGGGAGGTGGCCCGCAGGGCCGGAGGGAGTGCGCGCTTACTCCCCCAGTCAGCTGCGCTGACAGCCCCCTCAAAACGAGGGGGCCTAAGGTCAAGGGCGACCACCCCGCCCCTGCGGGGCACCCCTCCAAGGAGGGGAATTAGGGAAAATCTACCCAAAAGGGAGGCGAGCACCATGTCCATCGAAATGAATATCCAGTGGTTCCCCGGACATATGACGAAGGCGCGGCGGATGATGGAGGAACAGGTGCGTCTGGTGGATGCCGTCTGCGAGATTGTAGATGCCCGCATCCCCGAGTCCAGCCGCAACCCGGACGTGGACGAGATGGTGGGAGCGAAGCCGCGGGTGTTAATTTTGAACCGCATCGATCAAGCCGACCCCGCGCTCACCAAGGCGTGGGCGGCGCACTATAAGGCTCTCGGGTATGCCGTAATCGAGACGGACAGCCGGAGCGGCAAGGGTGTGAACGCCTTTTATCCCGCGCTGCGGGAGCTGCTGAAAGACAAATTGGAGCAATATCGCGCCAAGGGGCTGGTCAGCAAACCGCTCAGGGCGATGATTGTGGGGATACCCAATGTGGGCAAGAGTTCGTTCATCAACCGTGTCGCAAAGCGCAAGGCGGCGCAGGCCTCGGACAAACCGGGGGTGACGCGGGGCAAGCAATGGATTGCCGTGGGTGAGGGACTGGAGCTTCTCGATACGCCCGGCATCCTCTGGCCTCGGTTTGACAATCAGACGGTGGGGGAGAACTTGGCCTTTACCGGTGCGGTGCGGGATGAAATTATGGACAGGGAGACGCTGGCGGCGAATTTGCTCTTGCGGCTCCGTGCCGAGTACCCGGAGCGGATTGAGGCACGGTATAAGTTCGTGCCGGACTTGGAGGCCGACGGATATACGTTGCTGGAGACAGCGGCGCGGAAGCGCGGGTTTTTAATCAGCGGCGGCGAGGTGGATTTGGAGCGGATGGCGGCGGTGCTGCTCGACGAGTTTCGTGGGGGGAAGTTGGGAAGGGTGACGCTGGAAGTTCCTTCCGGCGTAATGCAGAATTAAAGGGCAAGGGCGGGAATATGGAACGAAGAGAGCCTTTTTGTAGAGATACGTTTGATGCAGAGCTTAAGGTTGCGCAGGAAAAAAGTAAGAGGCTTCGTCCTTTTCGTACGGTATTTTTAATTGTCTCGGGGCTTGTTGTTATTGCTTCTTTTGCGGGTCGAATTTCGGAGTGGGCTATACTCATCTCATTGATTCCTTTAGTCTTCTTAGGAGCGCAAGCGGGGAAGGCACGGAGCAGTATAACGAAACTGATGCGGGACACTCGTTTGCGTCACGATGTGTTGAAAGATACTTTTGATTTGATTGAATATGACCCGCACAGGTTGATTGACGAGAGTTTGCTCCAAGAAGGGCGATTTAATTACCATTGGGACAGTCGTTTTAGCCGCGATTATATCCGGGCGAGGTATCGGGGCGTAGAGTTTGTTCTTGCGGATGTGGAGCTTTCCATTTTTCACTTGCAAATGAGGTCTCGTTCTTCATCTACAGCTAATATCGTTTTGTTTAAAGGGCCGTGGTTGGTGATTACATCGCAAAAAGAAATTTGCCCCTCGGTTGTGATTAGCCAGAGGAAGTCTCCCAAGGCGAAAAAAGGGGAGTTTCCGGGGCTCAAACCTTTAAAAACGGAATCTGATGTGCAGATGGAAAACCTTGCGTTTGATGAGACCTTTTGGACATTCTCGGACGATTCGCTGATGCCTTATCGTGTGTTGACGCCTCATTTTATGGAATTTATTTTGTTGGCAAGAGAAGCGGCAGACGGCGCAAAACATGTATGCTTTACGGGCGACCGTGTTCACGTCGCCGTACATAACGGGCGGAATTTATTCGGCCTCTGCCAAAAGGCAAAAAACTTTTCGGAATTTCGTGCAGGTATGGAGCAAGACATCAACTACATCAAGGCGATTATTGACGAATTTTTATTAAACGAACAGCTATTTGACCCGCAATAAAACATGATGGGAGGGATTGGAACATGGCAACGTACATCATCGGCGGCGTGAGTGCTCTGCTCGCTCTCTGTATCATTCTTTGGGCAATCAGGGCGTCAAACAACTTTAAGCGTTTTCAGATGAGAGTCGCAGAGGCGGATTCGGGGATAGATGTGGCATTGACTAAGCGTTACGACACCTTGACGAAGATGATAGAGGTTGTAAAAGGCTTTACGAAGCATGAGACTGACCTGTTTACGCAGGTCATCAAACTCCGCAAGGGCATGAGCATGGCGGAGAAAAACGAAGCAAACAAGTGCATGGATGAACTCACGGGCAAGTTGAACGTGGTTGCGGAGAACTACCCCGAATTGCGTTCGTCCAGAAACTATCTGGAGTTGAAAAAGGCCATTGTAGATGCCGAAGAACATTTGCAGGCGGCGAGACGTTTGTATAATGCGAATGTATCGGTTTACAATCAGTCCTTCATCGTGTTCCCGGCCAGTTTGGTGAACGCGATTACGGGGAACAAGCATTTGGTAAAAGAGTTTTTTGAAATGGACGAGCGCAAACGTGCCGATGTGGAAATTAAGCTGTAAAGGGTGTAAAGGATATGGTTGACCTTTGGCAGATGGAACGAGAATTACGGGGCGACTACGCCGTTGTTTGCGGCGTAGATGAGGCCGGACGCGGGCCGCTTGCCGGGGCGGTGGTGGCTGCGGCGGTGATTCTGTCGGACGGCCTTGTTTTGCCGGGCTTGGATGATTCGAAGAAACTCACGGAGAAGCAGCGAGAAGCTTTGTTTGACGAAATCTGCGACGCTGCCCTCGCTTTTGGCATCGGGCTTGCCTCGGTGGAAGAGATTGACGAGCATAACATCTTAAATGCGACCTATCTCGCCATGAATCGGGCGATTGCGGGGTTGGAAACTCAGCCGGATTTGTGTTTGATTGACGGGAATCGGGCGGATGGTGTGCGGTATGTGAATCGGTGTATCATCAAGGGGGACAGCAAGTGTGCGTCCATTGCGGCGGCTTCGATTTTGGCTAAGGTGTATCGTGACAGGCTGATGATGGAGCTGCATGCGGATTATCCGCAGTATGGATTCGACCGGCACAAGGGGTATCCGACGAAAGCGCATTATGCGGCGTTAGACGAGCATGGTGCATCGGCGGTGCATCGGCGGAGTTTCCTGAAGAAGTGGGAGGCGGGCCGCTGACGCGGTAGTGTAGAATGCAGAGCTTAGAATGTGGAATGGAAGGGCAAGGGCGGGAGATGAATCGGAAGTTGATTGGGGCTTGGGGTGAAGCGGTTGCGGCGGCGTACTTGGAGGCGAAAGGATATCAAGTGATTGCTGTGGGGTATCGCACGCGGTATGGGGAAATTGATTTGATTGCGGTTAATCGGGATTTTGCGGCCTTTGTGGAGGTCAAGACCCGGAAAGACGCGTGGTTTGCGGAGGCGCGGGAGTTTGTGGATGCGCGAAAGATGGAGCGGATTCGAGCGACGGCCGAGATGTGGCTCGCCGAGAACGAGACGGAGCTGCAGCCGCGCTTTGATGTGATAGAGATTTATGCTCCGCGCGGTGTGGATACGCAGGGGCCGAAGATACAACATTTGGAGGACGCCTTTCAATGAGATTACCCCTTTTCGATGCCCATTGTGATACCTTGTATGAGATGCGGCGGCAAAATCAGACGCTTGCGCGGAATCGTCTGCATGTGGATTTGGAGCGTGGGTTGCGATACGCGCCTTGGGCGCAGTTTTTTGCGATATTCGAATTTGACTTTGCGAGCCAGTACGCGCTGTTTCAAGATGCGCTTCGGGCGAATCGTGACAGCATGACGCTCTGCCGCACGGCATCCGATGCGGAGCGGGCCGGGGCGGCGGGGAAGTGTGCCGCATTTCTGTCCGTGGAGGGTGCGGAGCTTTTGGGCTGTGACCTCGGCCGTCTCACGGCGGCACACGAGTTGGGTGTGCGGATGGTGACTTTGACTTGGAACCACGCAAACGCTCTTTCCGGGACGAACGTGGAGGAGACCGAGCGCGGGCTTACGGATTTGGGGCGGCAGTTTGTGCGGCGGTGCGGGGAGTTGGGCGTTATCGTGGACGTCTCCCACATCTCCGAGCGGGGCTTTTGGGACGTGGCGGAAGTGCTGGACAGGCCGTTTGTGGCGAGTCATTCCAATGCGGCTTGTCTCTGCTCGCACAGTCGGAACTTGACGGATGCGCAGTTTTTGGCTATTGTAAAGGCAGGCGGCGTGGCGGGGCTGAATCTCTACAGCACATTTGTGGGAGGTTCCCCCCCCAGGGGGCCCTCTCTTGCCGCTACGCGGCAATTCACCTTGCCGGATATCGATGGTGCCATTGCCCATGTCGAGCATTTTTGTAGTCTGGGCGGTGAAAAGTCCGTGGCTATCGGTGCCGACTTGGACGGGTGTGACAGTTTGCCGCAGGGGATTGCGGGTATTCAGGATATGGAGAAACTGGCTGAGGGGCTTTTGCGGAAGAATTACACCGAGGCATTGGTGCATGATATTTTCTATAACAATCTGTTTCGAGTAGTGGAAGAAGTATGTGTTTCCCCGTCGGGGAAACACAGTCAATAAAATACAGGTGGTGCGTGAAGTATGCGGTATTTGAGTACACGAGATAAGGCTGTGCGGGTGACGGCGGCGAATGCGATGGCGAAAGGGCTTGCGCCGGACGGGGGCCTGTTTGTACCGGAGGTGTTGCCGGGTCTGTCGGCGCGGCAGATTGAATCGCTCTGCGGGATGAGTTATGGGCAGCGGGCGGTGTATATCATGGGGGCTTTCCTCAAGGATTTTACCTCGGCGGAGATTAACGGTTTTGCCGAGCGGGCGTATAGCGCGAAGGGGTTTGATACGCCTGCGATTGCGCCTTTGGTGGGGTTGGGTGCCGAGGCCGGGGTCGGGCGACCGGGGTCGGTCGCCCCTACTGACACATGGTTTTTGGAGCTGTGGCACGGGCCGACTTCGGCGTTTAAAGACATGGCTTTGCAGATGTTGCCGCATCTGCTCACCGCCTCCTTGGAGAAGACGGGGGAAGAGCGGCAGGTTTGCATCTTGGTTGCCACCTCGGGTGATACGGGTAAGGCCGCGCTCGACGGCTTTGCGGACGTGGCGCGGACGAAGATTTTGGTGTTTTATCCCAAGGACGGCGTGAGTGATGTGCAGCGGCTTCAGATGGTGACGCAGGCGGGGGCTAATGTCGGCGTGCTGGGTGTTGCGGGGAACTTTGATGACGCGCAGGCGGGCGTCAAGCGGATTTTCAGCGATGCCGAGCTTGCGAAAGAACTTTCCGGCTGCGGGTGGTTCCTCTCTTCGGCGAACTCGATTAACTGGGGGCGGCTTCTGCCGCAGATTGTGTATTACGTATCGGCCTACTGCGATTTGGTCAATGCGGGGCGGATTGTCGTGGGAGACAAGGTGAATTTCGCCGTGCCTACGGGGAATTTCGGGAATATCCTGGCCGGGTTTTACGCCATGCGGATGGGCTTGCCGATCGGGCGGCTGATTTGCGCGTCTAACGCCAACAACGTGCTGACGGAGTTTGTCCGCACGGGGGTGTATGACAAGAAGCGGCCGTTTTATGTGACAAATTCGCCGTCTATGGATATCCTGGTGTCCAGCAACTTGGAGCGGCTGATTTTCGCGCTGTCGGGCGAGGATGACAAGCAGACGGCGGGGTATATGCGTGCGCTTTCTGAGACGGGGCGGTATACGGTGACGCCCGGTATCAAGTCGGCCATTGACAAAATCTTCTGGGCGGATTTCTGTGATGATGAACGGACGAAGGAAGTCATCGCCACAACCTATGAGGCGGAGGGGTATTTGATGGATACGCATACCGCTGTGGCCTATGATGTGCTGGAGAAGTACCGTGCGGAGACAGGCGATGCAACGCCTGCCGTGGTGGTGTCTACCGCCAGTCCGTACAAGTTTGCCGATAGTGTGTTAGATGCGCTGGGCGAGGGCGGGATGGCCGAAGGGCTGGGGCTGATTGATAAGCTTGCCGAGGTGTCGGGGACGGTACCGCCGCAGCCGCTGACGGCTTTGCGGGGAAAACGGGTGCGCTTTGATGAGACGATAGAGGCGGATGAGATGTTGGGGGCGGTTCGTAGCTTCTTAACGTAGAATGTAGAGTTTAGAATGTAGAATGAAGGGCAAGGGCATATGTAGGGGCGAAAAATTCCCCTCCTTGGAGGGGTGCCGCCGCAGGCGGTGGGGTGGTCGCCCTTGACCTTAGGCCCCCTCGCTTGCGAGGGGGCTGCACCACAGGCATTCCTTCCGCCCTCCAATCGTACTGCGGTTTCGCTTTGCGCTCTTGGGGCGTACTCCCTCCGCCCCTGCGGGGCACCTCCCTCGCAAGCGAGGGAGGCTTTGTGCGCCCCCTACAGCGTACGCATCCTGAAACCACCCCGTCAGGCTCCGCCTGCCACCCCTCCAAGGAGGGGAATTAAGGGCGTGTGTTATCTCGCTTCAAAGGTGCCGCAGAAGGTGTCTTGTTCGTTTTTGCAGCTTTGCGTTTGATTTGCCACCTGAATATGGTCGGCGTGGCACATGTGGTCTGGGCTGTTGTAGACGCAGTTTGTGACGTCGCAGTTTACGCCGGGTAGGTTTTCGGTGCATTTTTTGGCTTTTATCATACTTGTGCTCCTTTCTGTTCGTAGGAGGCGGCGTCTCCGACGCCCCGCGATCCTCGTAGGCACGATGCACGGGACGTCGAGGACGCCGTCCCCTACAATGTCCTGCGGTTATTCTATCCTTGGAGGCTTTGAATATTCCATGTCTCTTTATGCCATCGGTGATTTACATCTCTCGCTCTCTGCGGACAAGCCCATGGACGTGTTCGGCGGGCGGTGGGAGAATTATATGGGGAAACTCACGGACGGATTCTCTGCGCTCGGGGCGGAGGATGTGACGGTGCTCTGCGGGGATATCAGCTGGGGTATGAACTTAAATGAGAGCCTTGCCGATTTTCAGTTCATCCACGCCCTGCCGGGGAAGAAGCTGATTCTCAAGGGCAACCACGACTATTGGTGGACGACGGCTTCTAAGGCGCATCAGCTCTGGGATGCGCACGGGATTGACAGTATCGCTCTGCTCCATAATAACTGCCATTTTTACGATGATATAGCCATCTGCGGAACGCGGGGATGGTTTTACGAAGAGGAGACGGGGAGCGAGCACGACCAGAAGATTATGAATCGGGAAGTCATGCGCTTGGAGGCCTCGCTGAAAGCGGCGGGGGATAGAGAGAAGCTCTGTTTTTTGCACTATCCGCCCCGCTATCGGGATTACGTCTGCCGGGAGATTGTGGAGGTCATGACGGCATACGGCGTGAGGCGGTGTTTTTACGGCCATATCCACGGGCCGGGGATGCGGCTGGCGGTGGAGGGCTTGATTGAGGGCATCGAATATACGATGGTGTCTGCGGACGCGGTGCAGTTTTCACCCTATCGGGTGATGTAATGCAGAATTAAGGGCAAGGTCAAGGGCAAGAAATATTTGCAATTATTGGTTTCATCTGGTACAATACAGGGTGGACTATAACTGACACCCCAAGCGCGCAAAGCGAAGCCGCTGTGCGATTGGTTGGTGGAAGGAATGCTTATAGTAAACAGAAGAGGAGCATACAAATGAAAGTTACTGGGGTAAATCCGAAAGAGAAGAGTACGATGGAGATTATTGTCGAGGTTCCGGCGGCTGTGTTTGAGGCGGCTTTGGAGAAGACATACCGCAAGAATCGGGGCGGCATTATGGTACCCGGGTTCCGTAAGGGGAAAGCACCCCGTAAGATTATTGAGCGTATGTACGGGACATCGGTGTTCTATGAAGACGCCATCAACGACATTGCGCCGGATGCGTTTGAGCACGCGGTCGAAGCCGAGGGTATCAAGACCGTCGGGCGGCCGAGTGTGGACGATGTGGATATCAAAGACGATAAGGCTTTGACCTTGACGTTTGTTACGGCCATCTATCCGACCGTGGTTTTGGGCGAGTACAAAGGTCTTTCCGCGGAGAAGACGGCGCAGTCTGTGTTGAAGAAAGACATTGACGCGGAGCTTGAGACCTTGCAGAAGCGCAATGCCAGAATTCAAGCGGTGGCGCGCAAAGCCAAGAACGGCGATACGGCGGTGATTGACTTTGAGGGCTTCCTCAACGGCGTGCCTTTCGAGGGCGGCGCAGGTGCGGGTTATGAGTTGCTTCTCGGCTCTGACAGCTTTGTGCCGGGCTTCGAGGCGCAGGTCGTGGGCATGAAAGCCGGGGACGAGCGGGAGATTAACATCACCTTCCCCGAAGATTACGCCGCAGAGCTGGCCGGGAAAGATGTCATCTTCAAAGTTACTTGCGTGGAAGTCAAAGAGCAGATTCTGCCGGAACTCGACGACGAGTTTGCCAAAGACGTATCGGAGTTTGATACCTTGGAGGAATACAAGAAAGACATCAAGGCGCGGCTGACGAAAGAGCGGACGGAAAAGGCCGACGAGGAATTCCAAGAGGCCATCATGAAACAGGCCGTGGAGAACATGACGGTGGAGATTCCCGCCGCCATGGTTGACCAAGCTTTGGACGGGATGATGCGGGACTTCTATTACAGCATCTCTTCACAGGGCATGGATCCCGAGCAGTATTTGCAGATGATGGGCATGGACATGAACGGTTTCCGTGAGGGCAGCCGTGCGACGGCTCTGGCGCGGGTACAGACGGGGCTGCTCTTGGATGCCGTTGTTGAAGCCGAGGCGATTGCCGTGGAAGAAGCAGAAATCGAAGCGGAGTACGCCCGTCTTGCCGAGCAGTACGGGCAAGAGGCGGAGGCTTTGAAGAAGTCTGTTTCTGCCGAGGACTTGACAGGAGATATCAAGCGGAAAAAGGCCGGCGATGTGATTCACAGCACCGCAACGGCTGAGAAGAAAGCGGCAAAGAAAGAAGCAACGCCCGCAGATGAGGCCAAAGACGAAGCGGCCCCCGCGAAGAAGCCTGCGGCGAAAAAGACGACTACCGCGGCCAAGAAACCCGCCACGGCGAAAGCGGACGAGGAAAAGGATTCGGCGGCAGAGAAGAAGCCCGCCGCGAAGAAGACAACCACGACAGCCGCCAAAAAGCCGGCGGCAAAGAAGCCCGCAGCGAAGAAAGCGGCGGCGGATAAGGAATAAAACTACAGCTTGATGGCTAATATGTAGGGTGCGCCGAGGGTGTTGCGCCCTACGAATAACAGGAGGTCAAAGCCCATGAGTTTAGTCCCGTACGTAGTCGAGCAGACCAGCCGCGGGGAGCGGTCTTATGATATTTTCTCCCGACTGCTCAACGATAGAATTGTTATGCTGTCCGAGGAGGTCAATGACGTTACCGCAAGTCTTGTGGTGGCGCAGCTTCTGTATTTGGAGGCACAGGACCCCGACAAGGACATTCAGTTTTACATCAACAGCCCCGGCGGGAGTATTACCTCGGGGATGGCCATTTATGACACCATGCAGTACATCAAGGCGGACGTGTCTACGATTTGTATCGGCATGGCGGCCAGCATGGGGGCGTTTTTGCTCTCGGCGGGGACGAAGGGCAAGCGCATGGCCCTGCCCAACGCGGAGGTCATGATTCACCAGCCCTCCGGCGGGAGCCGCGGTCAGGCGACGGATATCCAAATCCAGGCCGAGCGGATTCTGAAGATGAAGCAAAACCTCAACAAAATCCTCGCCGAGAACACGGGGAAATCCATCGAGCAAATCGAGCGTGACTGTGAGCGTGACTACTTTATGAGCGCGCAGGAAGCGGTGGAGTACGGCATTTTGGATAAAGTTATTTCGCATCGATAGCTAAGGAGCAAGCTACATGGCAAAACACGAAGACCAAAAAATGACACGCTGTTCGTTTTGCGGCAAGAATCAGGAGCAGGTAGACCGCATGATTGCAGGGCGGGATTCCTGCATCTGTAACGAGTGTGTTGATCTCTGCATGGGGATTTTAGAAGACGAATTGGCACCGTTCGGCGCATGGGATGAAGACCCTAAAACGGGTGCGCCCCAACCGCCGAATCTCCCGAAACCGCAGGAGATGCGGGCGGTGTTGGATGAGTATATCGTCGGACAGGAGACGGCGAAGATTGCGCTGTCTGTGGCGGTATATAACCACTACAAACGCATCTACCTCGGCGGCGGGGAAGATGTGGAACTGCAGAAGAGCAACATTCTGCTCATTGGCCCTACGGGGAGCGGAAAGACCTTGTTTGCGCAGACTTTGGCGCGGGTGCTGCAAGTGCCGTTTGCCATCGCCGACGCTACGACTTTGACCGAGGCGGGCTATGTGGGCGATGACGTGGAGAATATTCTTGTCCGTCTGCTGCAGGCCGCCGATTATGACGTGGAGCGGGCCGAGCGGGGCATTATCTATATCGACGAGTTGGACAAAATCTCCCGCAAGAGCGAAAACGCATCCATCACACGAGACGTGTCAGGTGAGGGTGTGCAGCAGGCACTCCTCAAGATTTTGGAGGGTACGGTCGCCAACGTGCCGCCGCAGGGCGGGCGCAAGCATCCGCATCAGGAGTTTATCCACATCGACACCTCCAACATCCTTTTCATCTGCGGCGGAGCGTTTGACGGGTTGGAGAAGATTATTGAGAAGCGCATCCACGCCAAGAGCATGGGCTTCGGAGCGGATATTCAGGGAAAGAAAGACAAAAACATCGGCGAGACTTTGAAGCATGTGCAGTCGAGAGACCTCTTGAAGTTTGGGATTATCCCGGAGCTAATCGGACGTTTGCCGGTGATTACGCCGCTCCACTCATTGGGGCGTGCGGAGTTGGTGCGGATACTCACGGAGCCGAAGAACGCGCTGACGAAGCAGTATAAGACGCTCTTGGGCTACGACCATGTGACGCTGAACTTTGAGCAGGAGGCCATAGAGGCGATTGCGGACAAGGCGATTGACTTGGAGATTGGCGCAAGAGGGCTGCGCGGCGTGATGGAGGGCATTATGACGGATGTTATGTATATGGCACCGTCGGACAGTACGATAGAGGCCATCACGATTACCGAGGCCTGCGTTCGAGCGGGTGCGGCGTCGGAGGTTACGCATCGGAAAGTGGAAATTGACATCCCGGTACCGGAGGAATTTGTTTCATAAGCGTTGTAGGGGCGGGCTTTCGGCCCGCCCGTTGTTTCTGTAGGGGATAGAGGTGCGTTGTATGGAACGGTTGGTAAATTGCAATATTGTCACGGACATAGAGTACATTGAACATATATCATTCTGGCCGTTGTCCGGCGAAGATTTTGAAATTTTGTTTTCAACCGGGAGCGAGATAAGAGGGAATTACAAGCGGCACAAACTGATTTTCAAAGACGTTTGGGATTTCCGTTGCTCCAATGAACTCGTTTCCGTTGGCCGGGATGACCCGGTTCTTGAGGCACCGATACAGGAAAGAAAGAACAATATTTTTACTGTCGAAAACTCAAAGCTCATCTCTGATTTTACACAGTTTATGTCTAGCAATCAGCTTAAGTATTATTTTTTGTACGACAATTTCGACAGCATTGTGGATATTCTTGCGACAGGTGAGCCTGAGCTTTTGGAAGCGGAGGACGCGATGTAGGGACGACCGACCCGGTCGTCCGCAGGTTTCCCATCGCATTGACACACGGGCGACCGGGTCGGTCGCCCCTACGAGGTACACAAGAGGTAAATTATGGACATTAACAAACAAACAATCGAAACCCTGCCAACCGTCGCCCTGCGCGGCATGACGGCATTCCCTGACATGCTGCTGCACTTCGACGTGGAGCGGCCTATGTCGGTTGCGGCGATTCATGCGGCATTGGGGGCTGACCAGCGGGTGTTTCTTTTGACCCAACGGGAGATGTTAGACGAGGTGCCGAGCGAGGCGGAGCTTTACACGGTCGGCACGATTTGCAAGATTTCACAAGTCCTCCGCGTACCCGGTCACGGGATGCGGGTGATGGTGGAGGGGCTTTGCCGTGCGGAGATGCAGGGACTGGTGTCACAGAGTCCATATTTTTTGGCGAGTGTTACGCCATTGGAAGATGTGCCCGCCGCGCGGCGCGGAAATCGGACGGAGGCATTACTGCGCCAGTGCTTGGAGCTGTTTGAGGTCTACATGGACCTCTCGGGCAGTCAGGGCGAGTTGGCGGCGGTATTCACCAGCGACGACCCCGGATATGTGGCGGACTATATCGCGCAAAACATCGCCATTCGGCACGAGGAACGGCAGTCGATTTTGGAAGAGCGGCGGCCTGTTCAGCGGA
This sequence comes from Oscillospiraceae bacterium, assembly GCA_009780235.1. GTDB lineage: Bacteria > Bacillota > Clostridia > Oscillospirales > Oscillospiraceae > WRAB01. Next base: position 98,875 of record WRAK01000003.1, on the reverse strand, counting down.
TGCAGAAGATTGTGCGCATTCTCGTCCGTGAAGTGGAGATTTTAGAGATTAAAACAGAGTTGGCCGAAGAGACAAGCCACCTCATCAATCAAAATCAGCGGGATTACTACCTCCGCGAGCAGGCCCGTGTGATTCGGGAGGCTCTGGGCGAGGCCGAAGACGATGAGGACGAACTGGAGGAGTACAAGGCTAAAGTCATAGCCTTGGGTCTCGTCGAGGAGAGCCAAGAGAAGTTGCTCAAAGAAGTTACGCGTTTGGGGCGGCAGGCCTATGGCTCGTCCGAGGCGGCGGTGATTCGGACATACTTGGATACGGTGCTGGAATTGCCTTGGAACACGGCCACGAAGGAGCGAGTGGACATTGCCGCCGCGCGGAAAGTGCTGGAGGCCGACCATTTCGGGATGGAAAAGGTCAAGGCGCGTGTCATCGAGTTTCTGGCGGTGCGGCAGCTTGCGCCTGACGTGAAAGGCGGCATTCTCTGTTTAGTCGGCCCGCCGGGGGTGGGGAAGACGAGCATTGCGTCAAGCGTTGCCAAGGCTTTGGGGCGTAATTTTGCTCGGATCTCTCTGGGCGGTGTCCATGACGAGGCGGAGATTCGGGGGCATCGTAAGACCTATGTCGGTGCGATGCCGGGGCGGATTATGGCCGCCGTGCGGCAGGCGAAGAGTAAGAATCCCCTGCTTTTGTTGGACGAGATTGACAAGCTGGGCCGTGACCACAGAGGAGACCCGGCATCGGCTTTGCTTGAGGCATTGGACTCCGAGCAGAACAACACTTTCCGAGACCATTATTTGGAGTTGTCCTTTGACCTCTCGGAGACGCTGTTTATCACCACGGCGAACTCGACGGACAGTATCCCCCGCCCCTTGCTTGACCGCATGGAGGTTATCGAGTTGGGGAGCTATACGGATGAGGAGAAACTACAAATTGCCCAGCGGCATTTGTTGCCGAAACAGCGGAAGCGGCATGGGCTAACGGCGCGGCAGCTCAAGATTCGGGACGATGCCGTGCGGGATATCATCGCCGGGTATACGAGAGAATCCGGCGTGCGGCAGTTGGAGCGTGAACTGACCAAGGTTTGCCGCAAGACGGCGGCCGCCATCGTGGAGGGTGAGCTGAAAAGCCGCGCCGTTACCACGGCGGAGTTACACGGTATCTTGGGTGTGCGGAAGTATTCGATTGAAACGGTAAGCCCCGTGGATGAAGTAGGGCTTGCGCACGGCCTCGCTTGGACACGGGTTGGGGGCGAGATGCTGACGGTGGAGGCTCAGGCACTCGACGGCAGCGGTAAGTTGGAGCTGACGGGGAATCTCGGCAATGTGATGCAGGAGTCGGCCAAGGCCGCGCTCAGTTACATCCGTTCCCGGACGGCGAAGCTCGGCATTGAGCCTGACTTCTATAAGACACGGGATATTCATATCCACTTCCCCGAGGGGGCGATTCCGAAAGACGGCCCGTCGGCGGGGATTACGATTGCGGTTGCTATGGTCTCTGCGCTCATGGGTGCGCCCGTGCGGCGGGATTTGGCCATGACGGGCGAGATTACGCTCCGCGGCCGTGTGTTGGAGATTGGGGGCCTGAAAGAGAAGACGATGGCGGCTCTCAGGAACGATATTCGCACGGTGCTGATTCCCGCGGAGAATGAGCGGGATTTGGAAGAGATTGACCCCACCGTGCGCGCGGCCTTGCAGATTGTGCTGGTGGACCATATGGATGTGGTGTTAGAGACGGCCTTATGCTTGCCGGAAGTAAAAGCTGCACAGGGGAAACTCCCCCGGTCGTCTGCGGCGACAGCCCCTTCGGGGCGGGGGCCTAAGGGCAAGAGCCTTCCCTTGTAAAGTGCAGGGGCCGATGCCCACATCGGCCCGTTTGGGGCGAAATTGCGTATAGAAAACGACGGGGCGATGCGGGCATCGCCCCCTACAGATGGGAAGGCAAGTATGAATTTACACAACACAGAGTTCCTGAAGAGCGTGACGGAACCGAAGAATTTTATTGCAGACGAACTGCCGCAGATTGTGTTTGCGGGAAAAAGTAACGTGGGGAAATCCAGCGTGCTGAATTGTGTGCTTCGCCGTAAGAACTTCGCCCGTGTGGGGCAGAGGCCGGGGAAGACGGTACATATCAACTATTTTCTCATCGACAACACGGCCTATTTCGTGGATTTGCCGGGTTATGGCTATGCCAAGGTCTCCAAGACGGAGCGGGCGCGGTGGGGGAAGCTCATGGAGCAGTATTTCGGCGCGGAGTTGATTGACCTTGGGGTTATGATAGTCGATTCCCGCCATAAACCGACGGCGGATGATTGTGTGATGGCCGACTGGTTCAAACAAACCGGATGTCCGCTTATCATTGTGGCGAACAAGATAGATAAGCTGAAGAAGAGCCAGATCGAGCCGAACATGGCCGTGATTCGGGAGACCTTGGACTTGTTTGAAGAGACGGAGATTATTCCGTTTTCGGCCGAAAAGGGCGAGGGGCGGGATGCGTTGGTCGGGCGATTGGCGGCTGCGGCACAGTCGTAGGGGCGACCGGGTCGGTCAGCCCGTCCGTTTCCTCCGTATCATGCGTAAAGACACGGGCGACCGGATCGGCCGCCCCTACACATTGCGTTTGATATATCATATATGGTATAATAACTACTATGTAGTTATTATACGGGCATTTAAATCACTTTTCTCCCCGCCTTCGGCGGGAACCGAAAAGTATGATGATTATACCATGAATTTTGAACAAATTCACGGTATAATCAATTATCGGAGGTGAGCACATGAACGCATTTGGTGATGTTTTTCGAAATTTGGATTGGTCTGTCGTGACTACGGCTTTGCTTTCGGTTATCCCGATACTCATCTGCCTCACCATTCATGAACTGGCGCACGGGGCGGCGGCTTTGGCTTTGGGAGACGATACGGCGAAGCGGATGGGGCGGCTCACGCTCAATCCGATTCGGCATATTGACCCGATCGGGTTTCTCATGCTCTTAATTGCCCGCTTCGGGTGGGCGAAGCCCGTGCCTGTAGACATGCGGAAATTCCGAAACCCAAAGTTCGGCATGGCGGTTACCGCGCTCGCGGGGCCCGTGTCTAACTTTTTGTTGGCGATTTTGATTTTGTTGTTTCAGGTGCCGATTATGCGGCTTGTGAACGGAGACGGCGTGGGGCACTATGTGGGGGAAATCCTGCGTATGACTGCAATTATCAGCGTGTTCTTGGGTGTGTTTAATCTGCTCCCGATTCCGCCGCTGGACGGATCGAAAATTGTGTTCTCGATTTTGCCGGATAAGCAGCATAATTGGCTGATGCGGTATGAGCGGTACGGATTTTTCCTGCTTTTGGTCATAGTTATGTTCGGATTCAGCCCGGATGGGCCTTTGCGAACGTTTATGAACACGGTGCTGGACGGGTTTGTCAATTTGACCCATGGCCCGTCTATGTTTTTATTCGGATAGGGAGGGTGGCATATATGGAACAAAACCCGACCTTTTACGCCCCGGCGGTGGTGCTCGGATCGGATGACCCGGAGGATTTTGAGGGGCCATTGACCCTGCTCCTCCATCTGGTCTCCAAGCATAAGGTGGCCATTGCGGATATTCAAATCGGGGATATCTGCGACCAGTACATCGCCTATCTTGACCGAATGAAAGAGATGGACTTGGAGGTGGCCTCGGCCTTTGTGCAGATGGCCTCGCATCTGGTGTATATCAAGGCGCGGGCTTTGCTCCATGCCGACCAAGAGATTCCCGAGTTGGAGCAACTCATCCACTCGATGGAGGATTTGCAATGCAGGGCGCAGCTTACGCAGGTGAAAGGCGTTGTCGAGGACTTTGCCGCACGCTATATCCCCGGCGGGGGATATACGGAAAAGCCGCCTGAGGCTCTGCCGGCTGAGGATTATACGCATCAACACAGTATCGTGGATTTGTTGGAAGCACTCTGCCGTGTGATTGGACAGGATGTTGACTTGACGTCGGAAGAGGGCCAGCGGTTTGTGATGCCGACGGCGATTACCTACTCCGTTACGGAGAAAGCGGAAGAGATTATTTTCCGCCTCAAACGGACGGGCGAGATGCACGTGCGGACGCTGTTCTTGGAGGCGGAGAGCCGTTCGGAGGTCGTGGCTACTTTCGTGGCGGTCTTGGAGCTTTGCAAGATGGGGAGCATTGCATTTGCGGGCGAGGACAAGGATTTGAGTGTGTGCTTTACCGGCCTGGAACCGGAGCAAGTCGGAGCGCAACTCAGTACGGAGGGGGCGTAGTATGGAGTTACAAATGGACGCAAAACAGATTACATCAGCCGTTGAGGGTATCTTGTTTGCGGCGGGTGAGCCGGTGCAGGTCAAGCGGTTGGCGGCCATACTGGAACTTGATGACGGGGCGGTGGAATACGCCCTTGTGCAGCTTGAGACCTTATACAACGAGGGCGAGCGGGGGATTCGCCTGCTTCGGATGGAGGACAGCGTGCAGTTCTGTTCCGCGCCCGAGTATGCGGATGTGATTCGGCAGACTTTGGAGCGGCGGCGTGTGCCGCAACTCAGTCCGACTGCGTTTGAAGTGCTTGCGATAGTCGCCTATTTCCAACCCGTGACCCGTGCCTATGTGGAGCGGGTGCGCGGCGTGGATTCGAGCTATACCATGGGTTCACTCCACGCGCGGGGACTGATTGAATCCTGCGGACAGCTCCAAGTGCCGGGGCGGCCGACTTTGTATCAGACGACGAATGCCTTTCTTCGGAGCTTTAACCTGACCAAGCTTGACGACCTTCCGCCCCTGCCGGACGCGGAGGACAGCGAGGCAAAGGCGCAATTGCAAGAGGCCATTGAGGCTATTGTACGGGAGCAGGAGGCGGCGAAGCAAGCGGAGGCCGAAGCAGAAGAAGTGGCGCAAGAACTTAGAGACAGCCTGTTTCATGATGAGACGGCGAGTGAAGAAACCGAGACGCAAGAGACTGTTCAGGGTGAATAATTAGAGGGCGCGCGCATGTGGATTTTGGCCATCATTTTGGCGGTTATTTTCTTAATATTGGCTCTGCGGATTCGGCTTGTGGTGCGGTATGACCACGCCGGGGCTGCGATCCGGGTTTGGGCGGGACCTGTGCGGATTCAAGTATATCCGAGGCCGGACAAAGGGCCGGAGGATAGAAAGAAACAGGCGGACAAGCCTAAAAAGGAGCCGAAAGAGCCGCATGAAAAGGGCGGGATGGCAGAGAAACTGAAAGCGGGTTTATTCGTCATCGGGCCGATTTTCGGGCAGGTGCGCCGGCGGTTGGTGATTTCCGAGATTACGCTCCACTATACCGCTTGTACCGACGATGCGGCGAAGACTGCCATGGTATACGGCGGGGCGAGTGCGGCGGTTAGTCAGATGCTGCCGCTGATTCGGCATCATTTTCGGGTGAAGAAGCAGGATGTGAAAATCCGTGCCGACTTTTCGGGCGGCGGGGATACTGTGTTTGTACGGGTGAAGCTCTCCGTCTCCGTGTGGGGAGCGGTGCGCCTGGGGATATTTACATTAAAGAAACTAAGAGAAGCAGGCCTGATTCAGAAAGGAGCCAAACATGAAAGAGAAACACGTGGACGAGCAGAACACACAAGAGAAAAACGACAGACATCCCATCAATGACTTCAGCGAGAGCACGGTGCAGAAAATCCGGGACATGATTGATGTCAACACCATCATCGGCACGCCGATTACCACGCCGGACGGGATCGTGGTGATTCCGGTGAGCAAGGTTAGTCTGGGCTTTGTCTCGGGCGGGGCGGATTGGTCGAAGGAGACGGCGAAGCATCATAACTTCAGCGCGGGCACGGGTACGGGCGTGACGATTAATCCCGTGGCGTTTCTTATCATCAAAGACGGCAACGTGCGGCTGATGAATGTCAATATGCCGGGCGATACAACCTTAGACCGGGTGATTGATATGGTGCCGGAGGTTATGGATAAGGTTTCCGAGTGGACGGGGCTTGGGAAGAAGAATGAATAGCTAATAGTGAATAGTGAATAACTATTGCGCTCATAATAAGCACTGCCTGAATTTGTAAAGGTGGTGCTTATTGTGAGTAAAAGGCTTGTTGTCCTTTCTTGTGTTTATATAATTTTGTTGTCGGTGCTTATCCCTGCGGCGAGTGCCGCAAATGCGCCGGGGGTTTCGGCTCGGAGTTATGTGTTGATTGATGCGGGGACGGGGACGGTGCTTTTGGAGCGGGACGCGGATACGCAGATGCTTGTTGCCAGTACAACGAAGATTTTGACGGCGGTTGTGGCATTGACGCATACTTCGCCCGATGATTTGGTGGAGATTCAGCCGGAGCATGTCGGTATTGAGGGGTCTTCTATGTATCTCCGTGCCGGAGAGACGGTGACGGTGCGGGATTTGTTGTATGGGCTCATGCTCTCTTCCGGGAATGACGCGGCGGTGGCTTTGGCCTATCATGTGGCGGGCGGTGTTGCGGAGTTTGCCGTGCTGATGAACGAGAAAGCGGCTGCGTTGGGGATGGACAATTCGCATTTTGTCAACCCGCACGGTTTGGATGCCGAGGGGCATTATGCCACGGCGCGGGATATGGGGCTGCTCGCGGCTTATGCCATGTCGCTGGAAGAGTTTGTGGTGATTGCGTCTACCCGTAACGTGCAGGCGGCGGGGCGGTCTTTGGTGAATCACAACAAGATGCTCTGGCGGTATGCGGGGGCAGAGGGGGTTAAGACGGGGTATACCCGCGCCTCCGGGCGGAGCCTCGTGTCATCGGCGAGCCGAGAGGGGACGCGGCTGATTTGTGTGACGCTCTCTGCGCCTGATGATTGGGACGACCATGCGGCTTTGCTCGACTGGGGCTTTGCGAATTATAAGTACCACGGGATTCTGGCCGCCGGAGAGGTGGTTGCTACTTTGCCTGTGATTTCCGGTGTGGGGGATAGCGTGACCTTGGTCGCCGCGGATGGGTTGGCCTTATTGACATCCGCCGAGGATGAGGTTACGGTGATGTTTGAGGTGCCTCGGTTTGTATACGCCGATGTCACGGCGGGCGAGTCGGGGGGGCTGGCGTATGTGACGGTGAACGGGGCGCGGGTGTCGGAGGTGCGTCTGGTGTTCGGGGAGAGCGTGGCGGTGGATGCGGCGCAGCGGTTGGGGTTTTGGGATGGCTTGCGGCGGCAAATTTTTGATTGATTTTCGTAGGGGTCGATGCCCACATCGACCCGGTATATAGGTATTGCGTTAGGGACACGGGCCGATGTGGGCATCGGCCCCTACATTGAGGGGTGAAATTATTTTGGAACGATTGCAAAAAATCCTGTCCGCGCGGGGTATTGCCTCGCGGCGGGATGCGGAGGCTCTTATCCTCGCCGGGCGGGTGACGGTGGATGGTGCGCCTGCCGAACTCGGTCAGCGGGCCGATCCGGTTGTGCAGGTTATTTGCGTGGACGGACAGCCTGTGACAGCCTCGCTCTCAGAGCGGGTGTACATTATGCTCAACAAGCCGCGGGGGTATGTGTCCACCGTGCGGGATGACAGGGGGCGGCGGACGGTGCTTGACTTGATCGGTGATGGCGGCAAGGGACTTTGGCCTGTGGGGCGGCTCGACAGGGACAGTCAGGGGCTTTTACTTATGACCGACGACGGGGATGTGACGCGGCGGCTGACACATCCGTCTTTTGAGGTGGAGAAAGTCTACCGTGTCTACGTGCGGAATAATGCAGAATTAAAGGGCGGGGGCGATTTGGCCGAGAAAGCCGTACGGATGGAAGAGCCGCTTACGATTGACGGAGAGCTGCTTCGGCCTGCCAAAGTGCGGCTGGTGCGGGAGATGGCTGAGGGTGGGGTGCTCGAAGTTCGCATCCGAGAGGGGAAGAATCGGCAGGTGCGGAAGATGTGCGCTTTGTTCGATTTGCATGTGACACGGCTCGTGCGGGTCGGGGAGGGGGAATTGCAACTCGGCGACCTCAAGACAGGCACGTGGCGGCATTTGACGGCGGCGGAGGTTGCGTATTTGCAGGGTGTTTGATGTGTGGTGATGTTTTTCTTGCAAAATGGGTGCGGGTGGCGTAGAATATAGGGGTGTCCCGTTGTAGGGGCGACCGACCCGGTCGCCCGCGTTGCGGTGCAGAAATTGGAACGGCGGGCGATCGGGTCGGTCGCCCCTGCGAGGGGAGCGCGTGATGGAACAAGACATCCTATCAATCTTAGAATCCCGGCGGCATACATTCTCCAAGGGCCAACGGCGTATCGCCGACTTTATCACGCAGAATTACGATAAGGCGGCGTTTATGAACGCCATGAAGCTCGGACGGACGGTGGAGGTCAGCGAATCTACCGTGGTTCGTTTTGCTTCGCAATTGGGGTATGACGGGTACCCGGGGATGCGGCGGGCTCTGCAGGAGATGATACGCAATCGGCTCACCTCCGTGCAGCGGATTGAAGTTGCACGGGACACGGTGGACAGCCGGGATATCCTGGCCTCCGTGCTGACGGGCGACATGGAAAAGATTCGCACGACCTTGGACGAGGTGGACAAGGCGGCCTTTGAGGCGGCGGTGAACGCGCTTTTGGAGGGCAAGCGGATTTTTATCCTCGGCCTCCGTGCGGCGGCGGCATTGTCCGGGTTTATGGGTTTTTATCTCAGCCTGACCCGTGAGCATGTGCGGATAGTGAACGAAAGCTATGTGAATGAGGTGTTTGAGCAAATCCTCAACATCGGGCCGGGGGATGTGCTGTTTGCGATTAGTTTCCCCCGCTATTCTCGGCGGACGGTGAAAGCGATGCGCTACGCCCGTGACCGGGGAGCGACGATGATTGGCCTGACGGACGGGGCGGCGTCGCCCATTGCGGAGCTGGCGGATATTCGGCTCTTTGCGCGGAGTGATTTGGTTTCGTATTTGGATTCTTTGGTTGCGCCGTTTAGTTTGATTCATGCTTTGCTGGTCGCCATGGGACAGCGGGCGGAGGCGGAGATTTCGGAGACGTTTGAACGGTTGGAGCGGATTTGGACGGAGTATGATGTGTTTGAGAAATAGTGTACAAATAAGGGCAAAGACCAATCCTCAGTCGGTTGCGCCGACAGCTCCTTTGGAAAAGGAGCCTTTGGGTTAAAGTGCGAGCGACAAGCAACAGGTGGGGAGAGAGACTTTAAGTGAAATGGTATAGAAGGTTATTGTCGGCTATTTGGCTCATTTTCATTATCGTTGGTCTGCTAGAGATTTCTGGAATCTTGAACCCGCCCGGCAATCCCGTTCGGACTCTGATACCTTCCGGGGTACTATGTTTTATGTCCGTAGCACTGAGCAGTACACCAAATCAAAAACGTGGGAGGCATTTTTGGATTTTGCAAGCGTTTTTCTGGTTTGCTCTGACTTTCATGCTAATTATACTGTTTGGTGGAATGCCGACAAATAGGCTTTCCGGTACTTTCCTTATCATTACCATAATAATTGCGGCTGTCGTTGCCTTCATAACGCGGCGGCTCGAAAAAAATCTGATTGCAATCGGAGACACACACATGACACACTACAGCATAGCCATAGACGGCCCCTCCGGGTCGGGCAAAAGTACGCTTGCGAAACTACTCGCGGGGCGGCTCGGATTTTTATACTTAGACACGGGTGCCATCTATCGGGCCGTGGGGCTTTATGTCCATCGGGCGGGGGCAGATTTGACCGATGAAGCGGCGGTGGAAGCTTTGTTGCCGCGGCTTCAAAAAATCAGCTTTGGCCACGAGGGCGGTACACAGCGGGTGTTTTTGGGTGATGTGGACGTGTCCGACGATATTCGTCTGCCTGAGGTGTCGCTTTACGCCTCGCAGGTGGCGGGTCATGCGTCGGTGCGGGCGTTTTTGCTGGATATGCAGCGGGAGTTTGCGCGGACAGAGAGCGTGGTCATGGACGGACGGGACATCGGCACGGTGGTCTTGCCGGATGCGAGCCTCAAGGTGTTTCTTACCGCCACGCCGGAGCGTCGCGCCGAGCGGCGGTATCAGGAGCTGAAGGGCCGGGGTGTCGAGGAAGATTATGCGCAGGTATTGGCCGATATCAAAGCCAGAGACGAGCGGGATATGAACCGGGATGTATCGCCCCTGCGGCAAGCGGACGATGCGGTGGTGCTGGACACGACGGATTTGGATTTGGACGCGAGTTTGGAAGCGTTGGCGCGTTTGGCGGCGGAGCGGTTGCATATATAAACGTTGCTGTAGGGCGCGATGTCCTCATCGCGCCGTGCACTAAACATATGAGAATGATGCGGCGCGATGAGGACATCGCGCCCTACAGAGGGAAAGAGAGTGGACATATATGAGTTTCAGATATAAGCTGGCCCTGTTCGTCAGCTGGCCTTTTGTTTCGCTGATATATCCCCGACGGACGTTTGGGCGTCAGAATCGGCCGGGGGAGGGGGCTTATTTGATTTGCGGGAACCATTCCCATGTACTGGACCCTTTTTTTGTGGCCTACAGCATGGGGGCGGGGCGGCAGATTCATTTTATGGCGAAAGTTGAGATTTTTCGGGTTCCCGTTGTCGGGCCTGTGCTCAAAGCCATCGGGATGTTCCCGGTTGACCGGGAGCAGGGCGGGGGCGCGGCGGCGATTAAGACGGCCATGCGCCTGCTGAAAGACGGTAAGAAAGTGGGCATATTCCCCGAGGGGACACGGATTCAGGCCGAGGAAGAGAGCGAGGCCAAGACAGGTGCGGTACGATTGGCGGCGCGGATGGGCGTGCCGATTGTGCCTGTGTTTATGGCGCGGAAAAAGCGGTTGTTTCGGTTTAATCCCGTGGTCATCGGTGAACCCTACATGGTAGAGCTGGACAAGAAGCCCACGCCGGAAGATATAGAGCGGGCGGCGGAGGATATGATGGAGCGAATCCGCGCTTTGGGGGAGACGCTGTCGTGAGGCGTGTCATCTTGGCCGAGACGGCGGGGTTTTGCTTCGGTGTCCGCCGTGCGGTGGATTTGGCGGAGCGGACCGCGGCCGACGGAGTGCCTTGCGTCACGCTGGGGCCGATTATCCATAACCGCCACGTGGTGGAGCGTCTGCGGCAGATGGGCGTGGGGAGTATTGATACCCCGGAAGAGGCTGAATCCGGCAGTCGGGTGATTATCCGCAGTCATGGCGTGGGGCGTGCGGTGTTGGAGGCTTTGGCTGCGCGCGGGGTGGAGGTTATTGATGCCACTTGTCCCGATGTGAAGAAGATTCACCGCATTATCGAGGCCGCCGATGCTATGGGCCGGCAAGTCGTATTGGTCGGCGGGCGGGCGCACCCGGAGGTAATTGCGGCTTGCGGGTGGTGCACAGACCCTGTGGTGGTTGAGTGTGCGGAGGAAATAGAGGCTTGGATTTCTGATGAAAAAAACCGTGAAAAACCTCTGACGGTGGTGTTTCAGACGACCTACGCACGGAGAAAAATGGAAGATGTACAAGAAATTCTGAAAAAGTGGTGTACAAGCGCGGAAATCTTTGATACAATATGCAATGCGACGTCAAAACGGCAGGCGGAGGCGGCGCACTTGGCGGAGGGCTCGGATGCGATGATTGTCATCGGAGACACCGGTAGTGCGAACAGCCGAAACTTGGCCGCTATCTGTGCAGAATATTGCGAACAGGTGGCGTTTGTCGAAGGTGCGGCAGATTTGCACCCCGCCCGATTTGATGCGGCCGATACCATCGGTATCGTTGCCGGTGCTTCAACGCCGGCATGGATTATAAGGGAGGTCTACCAAACAATGAGTGACGAAATCTTAAAGAACGCCGAAGAGACAGCCGAACCCACAGTAGAAACTACTGAGGCAGAGGCAACAACGCCTGTGGAAGAGGCAGAAGTCGAGGTTGTGGTCGAAGAAGCCGCACCCGCCGCCGAGCCGGAGGCAGCAGCAGAAGAAGTGGTGGAGGTTGCAGAAGTCGTAGAGATTGCGGAAGAACCCGCGCCTACGCCTGTGTCCGAGCCCGCCCCGGTCGAGAAACTCCCCGTACAGGAGGATGACTCGTTCGAGGCCATGCTGGACAAGACGTTCAAAACCCTGCGCACGGGAGAAAAGGTCGTCGGTATTGTTACATCCATCAGCCCGACGGAAGTTTCTGTCGATTTGGGCGCGAAACAAGCGGGCTATATTCCCATCCACGAGCTGGCGGATGACCCGGATGTCAAGGTGGAGGATATCATCCAAGTCGGCGGCGAGGTCGAGGCTTATATTATGCGTGTCAATGACGTAGAGGGCATGATTATGCTCTCGAAGAAGCGTCTGGATACCGTGAAATATTGGGATGAAATCGATGCGGCCCGCGGCGGCAGAACGACCGTTGAGGGCGTTGTGACCGAGGAGAACAAGGGCGGTGTCGTGGTGCGCGTCAAGGGCGTGCGGGTGTTTGTCCCCGCGTCCCAGACCGGGATTCCGAAAGACCATCCTATGACGGAGCTGATTGGCCAGAAAGTCAAGCTCCGTATTACCGAGGTCAACCAGTCCCGCCGCCGTGTGGTCGGCTCGATTAAGGCTGTCGGCTCCGAGATGAGAAAAGAGAGAGCCGAAAAGACTTGGGCTGAGATTGAGAACGGCAAGCGTTACGCAGGCACGGTCAAGAGCCTGACTTCTTACGGTGTGTTCGTAGACATCGGCGGCGTGGACGGCATGGTTCACGTGTCCGAGTTGTCTTGGAACCGCATCAAGTCCCCGGCCGATGTGGTCAAAGTGGGTGACCCGCTGGATGTGTATGTCATCTCCTTCGACAAAGAGAAGCGGAAGATTTCGCTGGGTCACAAAGACCCGAAGCAGAATCCGTGGAAGAACTTTACGGACAAGTACGAGAAGGGCAGCGTCGCCAAGGTCAAGGTGGTCAAGCTCATGCCCTTTGGTGCCTTTGCGGAAATCGTACCCGGCGTGGACGGCCTGATTCATATCTCCCAAATCGCAGACCGCCGCATCGGCAAGCCCCATGAGTTCCTCGAAGAGGGTCAAGAGATTGACGTGATGGTGACGGATATTGATTACGATAAGAAGAACGTCTCCCTGAGTATCCGTGCGCTGTTTGAGGACACGAAGCCCGCGCCTGCCGAGGAAGATGTCTACGAAGAAGACAACTACGGCGGCGAAGATGCGGTTGTCTATGACACCGATATCAACAAGCCCGAGCCGGAAGCCGAAGAGGACGAGCCGGAGGTTGAGGTCGAGGTTATCGTCGAGGAGCCTGTTGCTGAAGAGCCGGTTGTTGAGATTGAAGTCGTTTCGGAGCCGGAGACGGCGGAAGAAGAGACGGCGGAATAGTGGATATGTGAAAAGTGAGCGGCGTAAGCCGCTCACTTTTTTGTGGGGGAGTGTAAAAGTTGGCGTAGGGCGCGATGTTGGTTTTGTAGGGGGCGGCGTCCCCGACGCCCCGCGGTATTGCGTATATGGTGTGCGGGGCGTCGGGGACGCCGCCCCCTACGACATACGCGCCCTGTGGAACCACCCCGTCAGGCTTTGCCTGCCACCCCTCCAAGGAGGGGAATTCGGGCAAGGGCAGGGCGGCCACGTGGGGCCGCCCCTACATTTCGCCGAGTAATTCCGTGTCCGTTACCCGACAATCGCATCTTCCGCGCTTGCGTTCGGTAGTGTCAAAGCCGCCCAGTTGCGTGCGGGGACGCCGGGTGCAGAGTTCGATGCAATTTGTACTGCCCAATAGAACCAAGCATTTGTGTCCGCGTTATCTATCCAGGATATCATATTCGTCGTATCAATATCAATGCTTGTCCTCTCCAGAACGCGGTTGACCAAGGTGGCGAACTCTGCTCTGGTCATATTTGCATCCGGGTTAAAGTTTCCGCTCAAATCTCCCAGCACCCAGCCGAACTGTGCCGCCAGATTGATGTTGTCTCTCGCCCAACTGCCGGAGATATCGGGGAACATGTCTGCCGTGCCGGTATATTGCACTTCAGGGGATAAAAACCGTGTCAGAACCGTGGCGATTTCCGCCCGCGTCATGTTTAGCCCCGGTTGGAAGGTGCCATCCGGGAACCCTATCATAACTCCCATATTGTTGATTGCCGACACGCCGTTGCTAAACCAAGCACCTCCATTGTTCGGCACGTCGGAGAATGGGTTTTCCAGCGTCCAGAAGCTTGCTCTCGTCTCGTCACTCAGCATCCGCAAGAGAACGTTTGCCACCTCGGCGCGGGTAATGAAGCTGTTCGGTTCAATGCTGTCAGCCCCTGTGCCGATTAGGTAGGCATAGTGCATGCCCGTTAAGATGATGTCGCCTCTGAATGTGGAAGATTGCCATTGTGCGTAAAGTGTTTGGTCTGTTGTCTGCGTAACGATATCAGCAGGGTATACCTGTGTTCCGCCGATGACTTGGGTGAACCAACCGACAAAGGTGCTGCCGGGCATGGTCGGGGTTGCGGCGGCGGCAAAAGGTGCCGCAAAGGTATCGCCTGCCGTCGCGGGCTCCTCTTGCATGGCGGGTGCGGCCCCGAGCGCGTCAAAGATGATGTTGATTTGAATCGGAGCCCATTGGGCGTAAAGGGTTGTATCGCTTGCGGGGATTGTGTCTGCGGCGGTAATCTCGGTGCCGCCCGTGGGTGCTGTAAACCAACCGAGGAAGGTGTCGAACGCCTGTGTCGGATCCGTAACCGAGGCGAGGGCATTGGTATAGGTGTCTCCGTAAATTTTGCCGGGGACAAGCTGTATGGCAGGCGTGCCGCCTTGTGCGTCGAACGTGATGGTCACCGTCACCGCAATCCAGTGGGCGTATAGGGTTTGATTCGTCGTTGCCGTGACGATTGTATCGTCGAGTATCTGTACACCGCTCATATCTCCGTCCGGTGTTGTAAACCAACCGGCGAATACGTATCCGAGCCGTGTCGGGGCTTGGATAAGAGACAATGCGTCTCCGTAAAGACTGCCTGTTTGCAAGGCCTCCGTCTGCCCGTCCGGGGTGCCGCCTTGGGCGTCAAAGGTGAGGGTGATAACCGGAATCGGATCCCATTGCGCGTAGACAGTTCTGGGAATTGCCCCCGCGGGGATGATGCTGGAAGAAGTGATGTGTGTGCCGCCCGTTGCCGCTGTATACCAGCCGCGGAATACGTAGCCCGCTTGCGTCGGTGTGGTAATCGCGGCAAGGGTGGAGGCAAAGGTGTTACCGGAAACTTGGCCGGGGACAACCTGCGCGGCAGGCGTGCCGCCGTTTCCGTTAAAGGTAATTGTAATCGTCGGGTTCGCAATCCAGTGCGCGTAGAGGGTTTGGTCCGTTGTGGCCGTGACAACCGTCGTGTAGAGAACCTGCACCCCGCCGGCGACGCCTGACGGCTGTGTAAACCAGCCTTGGAAGAGGAACCCGGCCTGTGTCGGCTCTGTGATTGCGGTTATGGCAGTAGAATAAGTGTCGCCTGTTGTCACGCTCGCTGTCTGCGGTGTAGGTGCGCCGCCTTGGGCGTCAAAGGTGACGGTGATTGTCGGCGCGGGTGTCCACCAAGCGTAAACCGTTGTATTGGTTGGGGGAATCAGGCTGCCCGGGGTCACGCTGCTGCCGCCCATACCCTGCGGCTGGTCGTGCCAGCCGTTGAAGAGATAGCCGCTTTGTGTCGGCGTCGAAATTGAAGCGAAGACCGGGGCATAGGAGGAGAACGGGGCCAATCCGGGCACGACCTGCGTTGCGGGTGCGCCGCCCCCGCCGTCAAAAGTGACGGTGACCGTTACCGCAACCCATTGTGCATAGAGGGTTTGGTCTGTTGTTGCCGTAACGACGGTGGTGGGCAGTATCTGTGTGCCGCCTGACGGTTCTGTAAACCAGCCGGCGAAGGCATAGCCCACCTGTGTCGGTTGCCGAATTGCAGACAGGGCGGCGGCATAGGTGTTGCCCGGTACGACCTGCTGTTGTTGGCCGTCCGGCGTGCCGCCTTGGGCGGCGAAGGTGATTGTGATTGGCGGAATCGGTGCCCACTGGGCGTAATAGGTCGTGTTGTCACTCGGAATCGGATCTGTGTCGGCGATTTGGGTGCCGCCTGCAGCATCTGTGAACCAGCCGAGGAAAGTATAGCCCGTTTGTGTCGGCTGCTCTATAAACACACTCGCTAAAATCTCCTGTCCGACGACCGCGCCGCGCCGCGTTTGCATTGCGGGTGTGCCGCCGTTTGCGTCAAACCAGAGCGTGACTGTGGCTACCTGTACCCAGTGGACATAGAGGGTAATGTCGCCGGGTTCATTCCACACGGTATCTGTGGGCAAGACTTGTACACCGCTCGTATCTGTTGTTGTCCACCAACCGCCGAAGTAGTAGGTGTTTCCATCATTGGGCGGGGTGGGGTCGGGGGTGGCCGACATGGCTTGCAGAAAAGTTCCGCCTACCGTGGCCGGTGTGTATTGGGCAAGTGTATTTGATACCAGCGTTGTTCCAGCACCCGGAATGATGGTGCCCGGGTCAAATGTGCCGCCGTTTGCATCAAAGAAGACGGAAATCGGCGGAATCTGTGTCCATTGGGCGTAGAGCGTTGTATCTGTTGCCGGAATGGTGTTAGATGCGGTAATCTCGTTTCCGCCGCTCGCGGCGTCAAACCAGCCGTTGAAGGTATAACCGATTTGTGTCGGTGTTGTAATCGCGGCGAGGACAGGCCCGTAGCTTGTGCCGGATGTGTTGTCGGGCACGACTTGTGGTGTTGGTGTGCCGCCGTTTGCATCAAAGGTGACGGTTACCGTCGGATTTGCAATCCAGCGGGCGTAGAGCGTTTGATCCGTCGTCGTAGTGACGACTGTCGTGTCGAGAACCTGTACCCCGCCGGCGACACCGCTCGGTGTTGTAAACCAACCTTGGAGAACAAAGCCGGCCAGCGCGGGATTTGTGACAGCCGCCAAGGCGGCGGCATAGGTACCGCCTGTGGTCACAGTTGCCGTTTGCCCGTCAGGTGTGCCGCCTTGGGCATCAAAGGTAAGGGTGATGGTCGGAGCGGGTGTCCACCAGGCATAGACAGTCGTATCGTTTGGGGGAATCAGGCTGCCCGAGGTTACGCTGCTGCCGCCCATACCCTGCGGCTGATCGTGCCAGCCGTTGAAGAGATAGCCGGACTGCGTCGGCGTCTGAATCGCGGCGAGAACCGGGGCATAAGAGGAGAGCGGAGCCAGTCCGGACACGACCTGTGTTGCGGGTGTGCCGCCCCCGCCGTCAAAGGTGACGGTGACCGTCACCGACACCCATTGCGCGTACAGGGTTTGGTCTGTCGTTGCCGTAACAACGGTAGTGGGGAGTATCTGTGTGCCGCCTGTCGGTGCCGTGAACCAACCGCTGAAGGCATAGCCCATTCGCGTCGGAGGCCGGATTGCAGATAATGCGCTTGCGTAGGTGTCTCCCGTTTGCACAGTCTGCTGTTGGCCGTCCGGCGTACCGCCTTGGGCGACAAAGGTGATTGTGATTATCGGGAGTGGTGTCCATTGGGCGTAAAGAGTTGTATCTGTGGACGGAATTGTATCGGCAGCGGTAATCTGCACACCGCCTGACGGTGCTGTAAACCAACCCTGGAAAGCATAGCCGGCTTGTGTCGGCGGTGTGACCGCTGCAAGCGTGGCGGCATAACCGCTGCCGACGACGCGGCTTGGCACAACCTGTGTTGCGGGTGCGCCGCCGTTTGCGTCAAAGGTGATTGTGACGGTCGGATTCGGTATCCACCAAGCGTAGAGGGTCTGGTTTGTTGTCGCCCCGACAACTGTGGTGGGCAGAATCTGCACACCGCTTGTACTCCCGTTCGGTGTTGTCCACCAACCGCGGAAGATAAAGCCGTCCAGTATGGGATTTGTGACTTGTGACAGGGCGTTTGCATAGGTGCCGGTCACTTGAACCGACGTCACAGTCTGCGTTGCGGGTGCGCCGCCTTGCCCGTCAAACGTCAAGGTAATCGGCGGTACATATTGGGCGACATAGGTCGTATTATCGGTAATCGGCGTGGTAAGGGCTTGAGTATCGGTCAAAATCGTAAGGCCGCCGTCTGCCGACCAGCCGATAAAGCCATAATTTGCAGCCGGCTGCGGCGTGGGCACCGCGGTTGGGACGAGCGGGCTGTTGGTGGCGGGTATGTTCTGTTGTGTCTGGGTTCCCGACGGGAAGGTGCCGTTTGCGCCCGGGTCAAATGTAACTGTCAGGAACATAACCATAGAGTTTGAGTTATAGTAGTTGATGTCGGCATTATTAAGCGGATTGTTAAAGAACGAGCTTGATGATGTCGCAATCTGTGTCGCTGTGGCCACATTGGGCGGTGGAACCCGTGCGCCGTTTCCTGCCACGTTGTTAGAGAATATGACGGCTGCGCCGATGCTCAGATTATTATAGGAGTTGCTCGGCAGCGGACTATTATAGCTGTTTTGAGCAGTAAATACGCCGCCGCCGTTGCCTTTGGCGAAGTTATTACTGACTGTGCCGCCGCTCATCGTCACCAGACCGGAGGCATCTGTGTGGATTCCGCCGCCATAGACTGCGCGGTTGTTGGTAAAAAGCCCGCCTGTCACGGTCAGATTCGCGGCCTTGAGTTCCACACCGCCGCCAACTGCGACAGCAGAGGTCACCGTGTTGTCGGTGATGGTGCCGCCGGAAATGGTGCCGTATCCGTTTCGGATTTCCACACCGCCGCCGCTGGAGGAAGCGGTATTCCCGCTGATTACACCGGCAGTCATGTTGAAGGTGCT
Organism: Oscillospiraceae bacterium; assembly: GCA_009780235.1. GTDB lineage: Bacteria > Bacillota > Clostridia > Oscillospirales > Oscillospiraceae > WRAB01. The sequence goes on along the minus strand of WRAK01000003.1, from coordinate 80,260 downwards.
GTTGCCCTCCAAAAATATGCCGCCGCCGGCCCAGCTGGATGTGTTGTTTGAAACTGTGCCGCCGCTCATAATTACTGAACCCTGATTGTTGACATACACGGCACCCCCATATGCCGCACTTGCCCCGCCGGGTGCGCGGCAGTTCGTGATGGTGCCGCCGGCTCCTATCGTAAGTGTCCCTCCGGGTACATCTGCACCGCCGCCGACGATGGTGCCGCCCGGTCCGTTCAGCGTGACGTTTTGGAGCGTCAGGTTCCCGGCGACACTAAAGTGCCGATTGCCGGTATTGGCCTGTGTAAAGGTAAAGGTCGAACCCGCCGCGCTGGTCAGGACAATGTTTTGACCGAAGGAGATTGTGAGCACGCCTCCTGTGGCCGAGAAGCTGTTTTCCAACTCGATCGTTGTCACCGTTGTTCCGTCTGCGGGAGCCGCCGCAATGGCAGCTGCCAGGTCACTATAGCTCGTGACCCCAACTGTCGCCGCAAAAGTCGGCGGGGGAAGAATCCCCGCCAAAAGAACGACAACCAACAAGAAACATAAAACTCTTTTCATAATGTTTACCTCCCTGAAGTTTATACCGGTTCGTTTTATTTACATACATATGTTTAGTGTATCAACTTTTTTGGTTGCTTGGTGAAAAAGTTGAAAACAATTTATTGCGTTTTCTTGAACATTATGGGTCTGTTCGGGCTATGTCAATTTTTCCACCCGCTTTCTCGCGCCCATCTTCGCGCTTGTAAATTACTTTGTCTTTGAGCAAAAGGGAAACCTCCGATTCAAACATGTACTTGCTTGGCTATGATAAAAAAGCGGACGAAACAGAAAGCATAGTGTAAAATTCCAGCAAACCGAAACCGGCATTTTTGCCGTCTCGGTTTTTTATTGTAAAAACGGGAAAATCTGTTGATAAATTCTTGAGAATGGTGTATACTACCCTTGGGAATGTATCGGCAATTGTGGAGAGGATGGCGTTATGACCATATATCGAATCGGAGATCGTATCGCCCACCCTCTGCATGGAGCGGGCGAGATAGAGCGCATTGAGGCCAAGAAAATCAACGGAATTATTCGGGAATATTACATTGTCAAAATGCCTGTGGGCGATATGATAGTGATGATTCCCAAAGAGACCAGCGACACCATCGGTGTGCGCCCGATTATCGAGTCCCACGAGGCAGATTCCATTATTGCGGCCATCGCTGATTTGGAAGTCACGATGACGCAGAACTGGAGCCGCCGCTATCGGGAGAATATGGTGCGCATCAAGAGCGGTGACCTCATGGAAGTGGCCGCTGTGATTAAAGGTCTCGTGAGCCGTGAGACGGACAAGGGTCTCTCAACGGGTGAGCGGAAAATGCTCCACTCGGCCAAGCAGATTTTGATTTCCGAAATCGTGCTCAGTCAGCGAGTGACTTACGAAGAAGTGGAAGAGCGGCTTTCGACTGCGTTGGCATAGGATGGGACAGGTATTTCATAAATTAAATCAGGATCGGCGAAAGGGGCTTAGGCCCCTTTTTGTGTAGGGCGCGATGTCCTCATCGCGCCGTGTGCGGTACATATGAGAGTGACGCGGCGCGATGAGGACATCGCGCCCTACAGGGAAGGTTTTGCAAAGGCGGTGAACGAAGTGTTCGGACGTAAGAAAAAGGTTTTGAAAGTTGACCACGGTATCGGGGTTAGTCTTGTCATTCCTGCGGTTTTGGAGGATGACGGGGCCTTGTATCGGCAATTGAGTGGGGTGCCTGTGTTGGTGCGGACGCTTTTGGCCTTAGACGCAATCGCCCGAGTGCGGGAGGTTGTTGTGGTGATTCGGGAGGCGGAACTGAAACGAGTGGCGGAGCTCTGCCGCGATTTTGATGTACAGCGAGTGCGGAAGCTGTTGTGTGTGCGGACGGATACGGGGACACTCACAGAGGGGGACGATTGGGTTTCCTATCGCACAGAGCACGGGCAGGTGTCGGAGCTTGCGGTGCTGACGACGGGTGTGTATGAATGCGACCCGGATGCGGACTACATAGCGGTACATGACCCCTTGCGGCCGTTTGTGACGGCGGAGTTGCTTACGGGTGCCTTGGACGTAGCGCAGATCGTGGGTGCAGGCGCACCTGCGGTGGCGGTGAAAGATACGATTAAGGTTGTCCGTGACGGCGTGGTGGCGGAGACGCCGGAGCGGAGCAGCTTGCGCTTGGTGCAGACGCCGCAAGTGGTGGAGAGCAGCTTGCTCAAAGCCGCGCTCGTGCGGGCCGGAGAGGCGGGAGCAGAGACCGCCGATTTGCCGTCTGCGTTGGAAGTGTTGGGCCTGCCCTTGCAGCTTGCTGAGGGGGCGGATGAGAATATACGGGTCGCGGCTGTTACGGATTTGCCTGCGGCAGAAGTAATTTTGACTGGGAGAACATACGGATGAGAATCGGTCACGGCTATGACGTACATCGTTTCGGGGCGGAGCGTGCGCTTGTCATCGGCGGGGTGGAAATTCCGCACGATAGGGGATTGGTGGGCCATTCGGATGCGGATGTGCTCGTCCATGCGCTTATGGATGCGATGCTGGGTGCGCTGGCGATGGGGGATATCGGGCAGCATTTTCCCGATACGGATGAGCGGTATAAGGGGATTCGCAGTATAGATTTGTTGCGGCATGTCGCGGGGCTGATGGACGGAGCGGGGTTCGCCTTGGGGAATTTGGACGCTACGGTTGTCGCGCAGGCTCCGAAGCTTGCGCCGTATATTCCTGAGATGCGGCAGATATTGGCTGAGACGCTTGGGGCGTCGGTTGGGCTGGTGAATGTGAAAGCGACGACAGAAGAGGGGCTGGGGTTCACGGGGGACGGTTCAGGGATTGCTGCCCATGCGGTTGTGCTGCTCAGGGAGAATGGGTAGGGGGTTGAAAGTTGGAAGTGGAAAGTTAAGGGCAAGGACGGGGATGTAGGGGCGGCCATTGGCCGTCCGCCCATGCCCTTAGGCCCCTTCGCTTGCGAGGGGGCTGCACCACAGGCATTCCTTCCGCCAGCCAATCGCACTACGGCTTCGCCTTGCGCTCTTGGGGCGTCAGTTATCAGCGCAGCTGACCGGGGGAGTACGCGCGGTCTCCCTCTGTCCCACCGCTTCGCGGCGGCCACCTCCCTCGCAAGCGAAGGAGGCTTTCGCGGCTTGGGTGCATTTGCGTTGAATGCGGTGTTGGGTTAAAACCGAAACGGCGGGTGCGCAATATGCACCCCTACATAATTTTTTTATTCCTGCATCCATTTGGGTGCAGGAATTTTTGCGTACCCCCACATCCACAATAATCAGTATTACGTCATAACTACACACACGAAATCTTGTGGTCTTCCGTCCGTGAGAAATGAAAAACAATATCGGTGCATAGCGGGAATTTTAAATTTTTGATGAATAATCTAAATTTAGGGCTTGCAATTTAGTTTGCATAATACTATAATGAAGTAACCTAAGTGGGATAAAGTGACGTAAAGTGCCTTGTAAATCCACGAACAGAAAGTGAGGTGGGACGAAGTGACAGCTATGATGGGGTCTTATAATCATACGATAGACGACAAGGGGCGGCTTTCGATCCCGCCTAAGCTTTTGAAACAGCTCGGCGATGTGTTCTATGTGACCGTGACAACGGAGCAATGCTTGGCTGTGTATTCCGAGGCGCGGTGGGCGCAGATTTTGGAGCGGCTGAGTGAAGTGCCGCTCTCCAAACAGAAGATGCTCAGACCGCTGTTTGCCAACGCGGCTGTATATGATGATGCCAAGGGGCGTATTCTTTTGCCCCAGCATTTGCGGACGATTGCCAAGCTGCAAAAGGAAGTCACCGTTGTCGGTGCCGGTACCCGCGTGGAGATTTGGGATACTGCGACTTGGGCGAAGCAGAACGCAATTGAGATTGAAACCGAAAGTCTCGAAGCGGCGATGGAAGAGATTGGGCTATGATGAAACACGTACCCGTGCTGCTCAATGAATGTTTGGAGGCCCTGCACGTTCGGTCCGACGGTATCTATGTAGACGGCACATTGGGCAGAGCGGGACACGCTTTGGAGATAGCCCGCCGCCTCACGACGGGACGGCTGGTGGGGATAGACAGGGACGTGGCCGCGATCGAAGCGGCCGGTCAGCGGCTTGCGCCCTTTTCGGATCGCGTGAGCCTTGTCCACGGAAACTTTCGGGACATCGGAGCCATATTGGACCGATTGGGGATAGACCATGCGGACGGGATGCTCTTTGATTTGGGCGTTTCCTCTCCCCAGTTGGAGGATGCGGAGCGGGGCTTTTCCTACATGCAGGATGCCCCTTTGGATATGCGGATGGATCGAAACGCCGCTCTCACGGCACGGGAAGTGTTGAACACTTGGCCGGAAGATCGGCTCAAGCAGATTCTGTTCGAGTATGGGGAAGAACGGTATGCGCCGCGGATTGCGCGGGCTATTTCGGCCGCAAGGACGGCACGGCAGATTGAGACTACGGGCGAGTTGGTAGATATCATCAAGTCCGCCATGCCGGGGAGTGCGCTTCGGGAGAAGCAGCATCCGGCGAAGCGGAGTTTTCAGGCGATACGCATTGCGGTTAACGATGAGCTTGGTGCCGTGGAGGATATGTTGGAAGCCGCGGTCGAACGGCTCTGCCCCGGCGGACGGCTTGCGGTTATCAGCTTCCATTCTTTGGAGGATAGGCTGGTCAAGAACGCCATACAGCGGCGCGAGCGAGGGTGTACTTGTCCGCGGGACTTCCCGGTATGTGTCTGCGGGTTTCAGCCAACCCTGCGGGCGGTGACACGGAAAGCGATTGCGCCGAGTGAGCAAGAAATTGAGATAAACCCCAGAGCCAGGAGCGCGAAACTTCGGGTGGCTGAGAAAATGCAGACTTGAGAATGCGGAATTAAGGGCAAGGGCGTAACAACGGGAAAGGAGCCAAAGCGATGTCGAGATACTACGACTATGCGAGCGGGACAAGTGCATATGATTTAGACCGCTGTGGTGCCTTGCCGGAGATTCAGACGGAGGAAGAGCGGCAGTATGAAGCGCGGCCACAGCGAACGCCGACACCTGCGGAGCGGGAGCGGATGCGGCCTCGGACAAATCCGCGTCAGCGGGCGAGGGCGCGGCGTGCGCGGCGGCCGGGGGCTTCCGCGTTTGGGGTGCTCGGTGTGATGGCGGCCTGTGTGCTTCTCTTGATGATAGTCCTCTCGCATATGCAGCTTGCGGTGATTTCCAGCGAGATGGGACAACTCGAGCGGGAGATGTCAACGCTTCGGGCAGAGGGCTTGGTGTTGCAAGCGGAACACGACCACGCTTTTTCGCAGAACGAGGTGGAGCGGATTGCACGGCAGGAACTCGGCATGGTGGATGCCACACGGGGGCAAATCGTGTTCATCGGCAGCGGCATCAGCGGAGACGTGGCAGAGGTTTTGCGGGTGGAAGAGGAATCGAACCACGGACTGCTTGACCACATGGCGGGACTGTTCGGCACCCTGCGGGAGTCGTGGAGTTCTATCTTCGGACGATAGCGCAATATACTGGAGACAAACCCGCTTCGCTGGGCTTTGTCTTCCAAAAGGAACCGGCCTGCGGGCCGGGTCGCTGTGGCGGGTTATGGAGTTTTTTTCGGAAATGAATTCCGAAAAAAGACAGATTCCATTTTTCTGCCTCCGGCGCACACTATCATGCACTTGTCGGCAAAAAAGCATTTCGCTTTCGGCGAAATGTAGGGCAAGGGCTTTGTTTACAGGCTGAGGGGCGATGCCCACATCGGCTCGTGGTCACGGCAAGAAAACGGGAGCTCACGGAAAGGGAACCGGAGGAACACATGGAGAACCTGAGGAGACGGACGGTTGGAACAAGGACACAATTGTGGCGGCGCACACTGGTATTGATGGTGGTGTGCGGCATTTTTGCGTTTCTGCTCCTCGGCGGACAACTCTTTTATTTGCAGATTTTACAACACCACACGTTGGAACAGCGAGCCATCGCCCAACAGGTGCGGGAGGTCACGGTCTCGGCCAGCCGGGGGACGGTGTTTTCGTCCACGGGAACGATTTTGGCACAGAGTGCCAGCGTGGAGAATGTGTTTATCAGTCCGAACGATATCTACCGCTATGAGCATGACAGGCTTTTGATTGCCCGCGGGCTTTCGGAGATTTTGGAAGTGGAAGAGGATATGATTCTCGAACGCATGGAGAATATAGCCTCGCAGTATCAGACGATTCGGATGCACATCGAGAGAGAGTTGGCCGATGAAGTACGGTCATTTATCAGCGAGCACGAGCTGCATCGGAGTGTACACTTGGAGCCGTCTGTCCGCCGCTACTACCCGCGGGAGCGCACGGCGTCTCATGTGCTGGGCTTTGTCGGCGCAGGGGGCACGGGCATGGGCTACGGTGTAGAGGGTAGTTTTGACAGCTATCTGACGGGTGTTTCGGGTCGGATTGTGCGGCTGCGGAGCGCACGGGGCCATGCGATGATGCTCAACAGTTACGAAGATTATTTCTCGCCCCAGCCGGGGGATGATTTGCATTTGACCATTGACGCGAATATTCAGCAGATTATGGAAAAACATATGAATCAGGCGGTGCGGGATTTCGATTTGCGCGGCGGCGGTATCGCGTTGGCTATGGACCCGCGGACGGGTGCGATTTTGGGCATGGTGAGTTTGCCTGATTTCAACCCCAACAGCCACGGGCGGCTTAGTGAGGCGCGGATGGAAGAACTCCGTGCGGCGTTCCCCGAAAACGACGAGGAATTTTGGGCGGCGGTGAATGAGGAACTGCAATACAGTTGGATGAACAAGGCCATCAGTTATTCCTATGAGCCGGGTTCGACGTTTAAGCTCATTACCCTCGCCATTGCGCTGGAAGAGGGGATTATCACGGCGGATACTAACCGTATTTTCTATTGTAAGGGCTATATGGATGTTCCCGGGCGTGTAGAACCCGTCAACTGTTGGCGGCGGCAAGGGCACGGGGCGCAGACTTTGGGCGAGGCGATGCAGCACTCCTGCAACCCTGCAACGGTGGAACTGGCTATGGACATCGGGCCGGATTTGTTCTTTGAATATCTGCGCGCTTTCGGATTGATGGAGACTACGGGCGTGGATTTGCAGGGCGAGGCAATCGGTCTGCTGTGGAGTGAGATAGATTGGAACTATTTTATCAGCCACGGCAACTATTCCTCTTTAGCGGCGGCTTCGTTCGGGCAGACCTTTACTTTGACGCCCATTCGGATGGTGACGGCGGTCTCCGCGCTTACCAACGGCGGGTATATCCACGTGCCGCATGTGATGGAGCGTGTGGTGGCACAAGACGGTACTGTGGTGCGGGAGGGTGAGACTGTCACACGGCGGCAGGTTATCAGCCGTGAGACCAGTGATGCGGTACTGGATATTATGGAGCAAATCGTGAGCAGTCCGCGGGGTACAGGGCGAAATGCCGCTATTGAGGGCTTTCGCATCGGCGGTAAGACGGGAACTTCGACCGATACGGTGCTGGAAATCGGCAACGTGCGGCAATTTACCACATCTTTTGTGAGCGCGGCACCGATTGATGACCCGGAAATCGTACTTTTGGTGGCTCTGCAAAATCCGGGGCCGAACGCTACGACCTATATTTCCGGCGGTCAGATGGCGGCTCCCGTCGCGGGGGCGATGCTCAGGGAAATTCTGCCCTATCTGGGGCTTGACCCCAATGTGAACCGTGACCAACAGGTGAACGTCCAAGTCCCCTATGTACGGCGGCGGACGGTGGAAGAGGCGAGAGCCGAGCTTGAAGCCGAGGGCTTCCGTGTCCGCATCCAGGGCGAGGGGGACAGAGTTGTTGACCAGATGCCCGCGGGCGGGGCGGTGGTCGTGCGGGGAACAGAGGTGATTTTATACCTCGACAGCAATCGGCCCGAAGACCAAGTGACCGTGCCGGATGTGACGGGCCTGCGCTATGACGAGGCCAGAGCGGCTTTGGAGGCGCGGGGCCTGTATGTGCGGCGGAGCGGTACGCTGCTCAACCACAATGCCGTGGTGGTTCACACCCAGTCAAGACCGCCGACGGAGATTGTCCGCCGGGGGACGGTGGTAGAGATTACCTTGGTTGATACGACGCTGACAGGGTTCTTTTAAGCCTTTTGTAGGGCGCGATGTCCTCATCGCGCCGTAGTGTCGAACAAATGATAGGGGCGGGCCGATGTGGGCATCGGCCCCTACGATTACGCAAGATACCCGGGAGGGAATGTTTTATGAGATTGAAGAATTTGCTCAAGGAAATTAAGCCTGTGGCGGTGACGGCGGATCTTAATTTGGAGGTTCGTGATATTCGCTATGATTCTCGGGATGTGTCGCCGGGTGAACTCTTTGTGGCCATTGAGGGTTTGGAGACGGACGGGCACAAGTATATCGCCGTGGCGGTGGAACGCGGGGCTGTGGCGGTAGTCTGTCAGCGGATACCTGATATTGATGTGCCTTATGTATTGGTCGAGGACAGCCGTACTGCGCTTGCCCTGATGTCTGCCGAATACTTCGGTCGGCCTGCGGAAGAGATGAAGCTGTTGGGCGTCACGGGGACGAATGGGAAGACGACGACGACGCTTTTGCTCAAGAGTGTACTGGAGCAATGTCTCGGTGCCAAAGTGGGCTTGATTGGCACGAATGAGAATATGATAGGTAGTGAAATCGTTGAGACCGAGCGCACGACACCTGAGAGTTATGTCTTGCAGAAGCTTTTGCGGCAGATGGCGGACGCGGGCTGTACCTATGTGGTGATGGAGGTCTCCAGCCATGCGCTGGCCTTATCCCGTGTGGCGGGGCTTCGCTTTGCCGTGGGTGTGTTTACGAATTTGAGTCAGGATCATTTGGATTTCCACAAGAACATGGACGACTACGCCCGCGCGAAGTCTTTGCTCTTCACGCAGAGCCGCCAAGGCGTTATTAATATTGACGACAGCTACGCCCAGATTATGCTCTCGGCGGCGGAGGATTCGGGCTGTCATGTGCTGAGTTTTTCCGTGGACAAGAACGAGGCGGATTTGCTGGCGAAGAACATTCGGCTCAAGACGGGAAGTGTGGAGTTCTCCGCACTCGTCCCCGGCGGGATTCAGCGGATGGTGCTGCATATTCCGGGCAAATTTTCCGTATACAATGCCTTGGGTGTAATTGGCTGCGCCTGCTGTCTGGCGATTCCCTTGGAGAAGACGGCCGCCGCTTTGGAGAAGGCGAAAGGTGTGAGAGGTCGGGTGGAGACGGTACCCACAGACGGGGACTACACAATACTCATCGACTACGCCCACACACCGGATGCGTTGGAGAACGTGTTGAAAGCCGTGCGCGGATTTGCGAATGAGGGTCGGGTAGTGACACTCTTCGGCTGCGGCGGTGACAGAGATAAAGGCAAGCGTCCTCTCATGGGGCAAGCGGCCGCCGCGCTCTCGGATTTTGTAATTGTCACTTCGGATAATCCCCGCACGGAAGTCCCGGCGCAGATTATTGAGGATATCCTTGGAGGGATGCGGGATACGGAGACGCCCTACGTCTCTATCGAAGACAGGCGGGAGGCGATTGCTTACGCCATTGACAACCACAAGCCCGGTGATATCATCGTGCTGGCGGGCAAGGGGCATGAGACGTATCAGGAAATTAACCATGTGAAGCATCACATGGATGAAAGAGAGATTGTGGCTGAATTGATTGCTCTGCGGTCGATTTAATTAAGAATTAATAATGCAGAATGCAGAATTAATGATTGAGGGAAAACGAATGATATTAGAGATGTTATTGGGATTGCTTGTGAGTTTTGTTGTGACTGCGGCGTTTGGGCGATTTTTGATTCCCAAATTGCGGGAGATGAAAGCGGGGCAGTCTATTCGGGAAGACGGGCCTGTTTGGCATATGGCGAAGCAGGGGACGCCTACTATGGGCGGACTGATGTTTATTGTCGGGATTGGGGCCGCCTTGTTTACCGTGGGCTTTCCGGCTCTGCTGGATGGCCGGTGGGGGCATGTGATTGTGTTTGGGTTTGCCCTTATCTATGCGGCGATTGGGTTTTTGGATGACTATGAGAAACTGAAGAAGAAGCAGAATCTTGGTTTAACGGCCTCACAGAAGTTTTTGTTGCAACTGGTGGTTGCTATTGTGCTGGTGCTGGTGTTGCGGCTTTCCGGTTTTTTGACGCCGAGTTTGCATATTCCGTTCTTTATGGACAGACCGCCCTTGCAACTGCCTGAGATTGTGTATTTTATCTTTGCCGCTTTTGTTATCGTGGGTACGGTGAACGCGGTGAACATTACGGACGGCGTGGACGGGTTGGCGTCGGGTGTGAGCTTGCCGGTGGCGATTTGTTTCGGAGCTCTGGCCTTACATTGGGGTGTGCTTTATGCGGAACTTGGTTTGTTCGCGGGGGCGTTGGCCGGGGGCTTGATTGGCTTTTTGATTTACAACTTCAACCCGGCGAAGGTGTTTATGGGTGATACCGGGTCTCTTTTCCTCGGCGGGGCGATTTGCGGAATCGCCTTTGCGATGAACGTACCGCTGGTGCTCATCCCCGTGGGGGCTGTCTATATTGCGGAGACGCTTTCGGATGTGATACAGGTGGTCTACTACAAGGCCACGGGCGGGAAACGGTTTTTCCGTATGGCTCCGCTCCACCACCACTTCGAGATGGGCGGCCTCACGGGGCGGGGGAAGAAGTGGAAAGAGCGTAAGGTGTTTACGGTGTTTACGCTGGTGAGTGCGGTGTTTGCGGTGATTGCGTACTTGTCGGTGTATTTGCGGTATGGAGCGTAGCCGGTACGGATTGCGGGTGTAGGGGCGGCCATTGGCCGTCCGTACCCTTTTACGTGATGTGCGAAGTTGAGACGGCGGACGGCCAATGGCCGCCCCTACAAATGATATGTGATTAGGCGACGAGCGGGCGAACACAGTTCGTCCCTGCAAGTGTACGATTCCCCGGGAGGTGCAGGAAATTATGGATGAAATCAAACGTATGCCGCGTGGGCGTGAGGCTCGGATTCGGGAGTTGGACAGGGCCGGGATGCTGAAGAAGGCACCGATGGATTTGCCTTTCTTTCTGCTTGTCCTGCTCTTGCTTGGCATCGGGGTGATTATGGTGCTCTCGGCGAGCTTTGCCAGTGCTTACTATGATGTGGGACGGGTGACGGGCGGGAATCCGACGTTTTATTTTTTGCAACAGACTCTTTTTGCCGTCTTGGGCATAGCGGCGATGCTGTTTATCAGCCGTCTGCCGACGAGTGTGTTTAGTCGGATTGCCTATTGGAGTATAATAATCTCTGTTGTACTTTTGCTCGCCGTTCTTGCGATTGGCGTATCGGCGGGCGGTGCGAGACGGTGGATTGCTCTGCCGGGTGCTTTGCCGAACTTCCAGCCGTCGGAGCTTGCGAAAGTGGCCGTGGTGCTCTGCTTTGCCAAGATGATTTGTGAGTATAAGGAGAAAATGCGCACGTTTCGCTATGGGATTTTGCCCTTTGTGGTGATTTTGGTCGGGATTGCGGGTCTACTTTTTTTCCAGCCCCACCTTTCGGCTATGATTATCATCTTCGGTATCGGGGCGATTATGCTGTTCCTCGGCGGGGTACACTGGGGCTGGTTTGCCGCCGGGTTCGGGGGGCTTGCGGCCGCCGCGTATGTGGCTTTGACGTGGTTGCCCCACGCCTTTAGCCGTGTTGTCGCCTGGCGAGACCCCTTTGCCGACCCATTAGGTGACGGCTGGCAGATTATTCAGAGCCAGCTCGCCATCGGCTCGGGCGGATTGCTCGGTCTCGGACTGGGGCAGTCTCGGCAGAAGTATCTCTACTTGCCGGAAGAGCATAACGACTACATATTCGCCATCGTTGCCGAGGAGCTGGGCTTTATCGGGTCGATGCTCATCCTCTGTCTGTTTGCGATGCTCATCATTCGAGGCTATTGGATTGCCATGCACGCCAAGACGAAGTACGGCGGTCTGATTGCGGCGGGGATGACGAGTTTGCTTGCGATTCAGGTGTTCCTGAACGTGGGTGTTGTGACGAACTTGCTCCCGGCTACGGGGATTTCGCTGCCGTTCTTCAGCTACGGCGGAACCGCGCTCTTGGTGCAGCTTGCCTGTATGGGTGTGGTTTTGGGGGTCTCCAGAGAGATTCCGGCGAAAAGAGCAGGGTGACGAATTAGCAATGAGCAATTAGCAATTATGGGGGGGCGGAAGTGTATGCGGTTTTTGTTTACTTGTGGGGGGACGGCGGGGCATATTTATCCGGCGGTTGCGGTTGCGGGCAGGATTCGGGAGTTGATGCCGGATGCGGAGATACTTTTTGTCGGGGCCGAGGGGAAGATGGAGACGGAGCTTGTGCCGCGTGAGGGGTATGAGATTCGGACGGTGCGGATTACGAATTTGCAGCGGAAGCTTTCACTCAAGGGCATTACGCATAATATTAGGACGGTGAAAAATCTGATGGTCTCCATGGGAGAGGCGAGGCTGATTTTGGCCGAGTTTCAGCCGGACGTGGCTCTCGGGACGGGGGGGTACGTCTGTTTTCCCGTTTTGGCGCAGGCGGCGAAGATGGGGGTTCCCACGGCGGTGCATGAGTCCAATGTGGTGCCGGGGCTGACGACAAAGCGGTTGGCGAAGCGGGTGGATCAGGTTATGGTCGGCTTTGACGGGGCAGAGGCGCATTATAAGCGGGAAGATGTGATTTGCACGGGTACGCCGGTGCGGGATGCGTTTTTACAGCTCTCGAAGGTCGAGGCACGGCGGGAGCTGGGTATCCCTGCGGACAAGCCGCTGGTGGTGTCGTTCTGGGGGTCTTTGGGGGCGGCTCGGATGAATTTGGCGATGCAGGCGTTTATCGGACGGAACTATGAGACACAGCGGTTTCGGCATATCCACGCCACGGGCGGCGGAGAGAAAGGGCTTGCCAAGATGCAGGACGCTTTGGCTGACCGCGGCGTAACGGATGCGATTGCACGTGACATTGATGTGCGGGCCTATATTTTTGACATGCCGAAAGTGATGGCGGCGGCGGATTTGATTTTGTGCCGTGCGGGGGCATCTACCTTGGCGGAGCTGACTGCGATGGGGAAGCCCGCGATTTTGGTTCCCTCGCCCCATGTGGCGAATAATCATCAGGAGGAGAACGCCCGTGCGCTGAAGATGGGCGGCGGGGCGGTGATGCTGCGGGAGGCGGAGGCTTCGGGCGAGGTGCTGTACCGCACCGTCACGGAACTCTTGGATGCGCCGGAGCGGTTGGATGCGATGGGTCAGGCGATGCGGCGTATGGGGCGGCCCGATGCGGCGGAAGAGATTGTGAGGATTGTATTGGGGATTGTGAAGGCGTAGGCCGCGCCCTACGGCATACGCGCCCCGCAGAACCACCCCGTCAGGCTGCGCCTGCCACCCCTCCGCGGGAGGGGAATAAGGGCAAGGGCCTCCCTCCGACCGCCGCTTTGCGGCGGCCACCTCCCTCGCAAACGAGGGAGGCTTTTAAGGCCCCCTCGTTTTGAGGGGGCTGTCAGCGAAGCTGACTGGGGGAGGTCCCTACAAAAACAAACGAAACCACAACAAATTTCACCCCACAGCCCCTTTTTGCATAGGATGACGCATCATTACGTTTGCGGGGGACTATGCGATGGGAAAACTCAAGGTATGCGGCGGGAACACACTTCGGGGCAGTCTGCGGGTGCAAGGGGCTAAGAATAGTGTGCTGCCGATTCTGGCGGCTTCGATTTTGGTTCGGGGCGAGAGCTTGCTCCGAAATTGTCCGAACTTGAAAGACGTGGATGCCGCGATTGCGATTTTGCGCTATCTCGGCTGTCAGGTCACACGGGACGAAGGCGATGTGCATATTGATTCTGCCGCCATTGTTCGGCGGGATATTCCCGACGAGTTGATGCGGGAGATGCGGTCGTCCGTTATCTTCTTGGGTGCGATTTTAGGGCGGTGCGGTGAGGCGGTTTTGTCCATGCCCGGCGGATGTGAGCTGGGGCCGAGGCCGATTAATTTGCATTTGGACGCATTGCGGGTATTGGGTGCCGAGATTGAAGAGCATGGCGGAAATATCATTTGTCGAGCGGAACGGTTGGTGGGGGCATCGGTTCACCTTGCAAGTCCCAGCGTGGGGGCGACGGAGAATGCGATGCTTGCGGCGGTATCGGCGGTGGGCGAGACGATAATTACGAACGCCGCGCGGGAGCCGGAGATTGTGGATTTGCAGAACTTCCTCAAGGCCGCAGGGGCGCGTATTCACGGGGCGGGGACACCTACGATTACAATACAAGGCGGTGGGATGATGCGGCCCGTGACACATCGCATCATGCCTGACCGCATCGTAGCGGCGACATATTTGTCCGCTGTCGCTTTCGCCGGGGGGCGGTTGGAACTTGAGGATATCGTGCCGGGGCATGTGACGGCCGTGACCGACGCGCTTCGGGCGGCCGGGTGTGAGATTACCGTGCGAGAGGATAATTTGCAGCTTGTCTCCACGGGGCGGCTGCGGGCTATTTCGCCTGTGATGACGGGCCCCTATCCCGGATTTCCGACGGATGCGCAGCCCTGCTTACTGACGGCCTGTGTGAAGTCCAAGGGGACAACGGTGTTTATGGAGAATATTTTTCAGAACCGTTACCGCTATGTGGAGGAGTTGCGCCGCATGGGGGCCGATATCAAGTTGGAGGGCCGTGTGGCCGTGGTCACGGGTGTGGAGCGGCTCACAGGTGCGGCGGTGTCCGCGGCGGATTTGCGCGGCGGTGCGGCCTTGGTTGTTGCGGCCTTGGGTGCTGCGGGTGAGACGGTGATTAGTGAGGCGGAACATATTGACAGAGGGTATGACGGGATTGCGGAGACGCTTGGGGCGTTGGGGGCGGATGTGGAGCGGACAGACGATGTGTAGGGGCGACCGACTCGGCCGCCCCTGCACAGGGCATAAAACAAACACACAAAGGATACATAAACATGGAATATAACAGGCCATATCGCCGACCACGGCGGAAACGGAGACGCTCATTCTTGGGGAGATTCTTGACTTTTGCGGTCATTTGTCTCATCCTGTTTCTCGGTGTCACGGTGTTCTTTCGGGTGGGGGTCATCGATGTGGAGGGCGAGACGCGGTATACGGCGGCGGAAGTGATAGAAGCTTCGGGGATTGCGTTCGGAGACCATCTCTTTTTCGTCAATGATGAAGCCGCCGACAGGGCGATACGGTCAAGCTTGCCCTACATCGGACGGGTGGAGGTGCGGCGGCATTTTCCGAACCGACTGACCGTCACCGTAGCCGAGACGCTTCCCGTGGCACGCTTGCAGACGGCGGACGGGTATCTGATTTTGGACAGAGATGCGAAGGTGTTGGAGATTGCGGCGACCGTGCCTTTGGTTCGGCTCATTGAGGTCATCGGGATGCCGATGCCGATTTCATCGGAAGTAGGGGAAATTTTGGCACCGGGCGAGGAGGATGCGGACAAGCTCCGTTACTTGCAGGACATTTTGGGGACGGTCTCCACGCTTGGAATTGCCAATGATGTGTCCCGTATTGACATGACGGACTTATATGACCCTGTGATGCTTTACTATAACGGCCGCTTTCTCGTGCGGTTGGGACCGAATCGGAATTTGCACCACAAGATGAATATGCTGGTCAGTATCTTGCCCACGATGGACGAGCACGACACGGGGACGATTGATTTGAGTTTGGAACAGCCGAGTTTCCGGTATCATGTGATAGCCGACTAAGAATAATGTGAATTTATTGTGCATATATGGCTTGGGTTCTTGACAAAACCATATATGCACATTATGCTAAAAATAGATAAATTTTACGGGGTTGCTTTGTGAATAGTGTGTGAACGAGGATGTGAAACATCGATAGGAGGTGGGCAAATATGGCCGGAGGTCAAGGCAGACGGAAAAAAAGGCAGCCTGTGCTTATATTCGTGTTTTTGTTTGGGTTTTTGCTGGCGGCCTTTGCGTCTTGGCAGCTGCTCAGCGGGTGGCGGGAGGACGCAAATGCGCGGCGTGAGTACGCCGCGTTGCGGGAGAGCATAGACCTCATGCAGCCGGGTACCGACCGTTTGGATATGAGCGGCTTCATTGAGCAAAACTCTGATTTCGTGGGTTGGATTATGATGGGGGGCACGTCGATTGACTATCCCGTTGTGCAAGCGGCGGACAATGCGGCGTATTTGCGCACCACATTTTTGGGACAGGCAAACCCCGCCGGGTCTATTTTTATGGACTACCGTGCGGTGCGCGGATTTGATTCGCCGCTGACGATTCTCTACGGGCATAACATGCGGGACGGGTCGATGTTTGCGCCCTTGCATCAGTTTGCGGATGTGGATTTTGCAGAGGACTACCACGCGATTACGATTATCACCGCCGCGGGTGAGATTCTGATGTATCGGGTGTTCGATGTGCGGGCGGCGGAGGCGCAAGATGCGGTGTACGCGCTTGACCCGATGGACAGCTCTGCGGTGACGGCGTTTTTCGGCGATGCGCCGGAGGAGACGGGGCGGTTTTTGGTCTTGTCCACCTGCGCGGATGCGTCTAATCGGGACGGGCGGCTGCTTATATTTGCGGTGTATGTGCGGTCTGCATAAGTTATGCTGTTTTGGGAGAATATAGCTCCCAAAGGAGTGTGATGACACATGGGCGAAACTTTCATCGGTATGGGCAAGGCCCCGGATGGGATTGACCTGCCGCTCGGGCTGTCGATGGGGCTCTCACTACACCCTTCGGCGGCGGAGACCTTCGGGCAAATGAGCGCGGCGGAGAAACACGCGGCGATTCGCTACGTGCAGTCGGGTGTGTCGGCGGAGGACGCGAAGCGTCGTGTGGCGAGTGCGATACGGCAGCTGGAAGCGGGACAGGTGCAAATAACATGAAAAATTCCCCTCCTGCGGAGGGGAATTTTTTTATCTAACTCACAGGAATAATCGTAATATCCGCCGCGGTTACACCCAGTTCGGCGATGACGGCCTCCGTAATCCGAGCTACGGCTACATCGCTGAGACCCGCGGGGGGTGCGCTGGCTATGACGCTGACGCCCTCGTTGCGGATGAATACGACGATTTGTTCAAAATCTTTTGCCATGAGGATGTTTTCGAGCTGCGCTTCTTGGAGAGCGAAGGTCGCCATGGTCGTGATGGCGGCCAGGGCATTGTCGATTTCGGTTTGGGAAGCCGTGCCGATGGCGGCGGCCTCTTGGAGCAGGGTGGTTGCGCTGTCTCTGGCCTGTTCTCTCGTCAGGCGGGCCGAGTCGAAGTAGCTGATTGCGGCGGCGGAGAGGGTGGACGTGCCGCCAGGGGAAAAGTAGAGACTTTCGGCGTCCGGGGTTTCGCCCGCTTCGCCGGGGGTTTCGTTTTGGCGCAGGGTGTCTTCGGAGCCGTCTTGCTCACCGGACGGACGGGTGGTGACGACGGGGTTGTCGGCGGCGAGGTCTTGGCCTCTGTTGTACGACCAGTTTAAGTACACCGCCACCGCCACGAACAAGAGTACTGTGATAATTACCGCATTTCGTTTGAACACTTTCATACCTTTCATCCTCCTAGATTGTTTTGCATTGCAGTTTTTATTTGTCCCGCCGATGGCGGGATAAAAGGTTGCTTTTTTGATTTGCACGGCCGCCTGCGGATGCGCAATGCGCGCGCCTACAATCGGAAATTTGCACGTACATAGGGCGTCGGGGACGCCGCCCCCCACAAGGGTGTTTTTGTATGGAGCGAAGGGTTATTCTTCCATAGTTGCACCCATCGGCATTACCGTGATTCGGTCAGTTCCCAGTCCCGTCAAAGCCGCTACCGCTTGGGTGAGCTGCAGGCGGACGGAGGCGTTGTCTGCGCCTTGGCTTACGACGAGCGCGCCTTGGAACTCGGGGTAGCGGTAGAGGAGTGTTACCTCGGACTGCGTTCCGGATCCCGTTGCGATGGTGACGGTTGCGCGTCGGCCGGATTGGTCCTCATCTACGGCGACCTCCTGTTCCAGAGAGGTTCTGAGGCTCAGCATGACGACGACTTCTCCCGCCCCCTCGATTTGGGAGAGGGCTTCGGCGAGACGGGCCTCTTTTTCCTCTAAGGAGAATGCCAGCCGCTGCGCCGGAGGCGGTGGGGGCGGGGTCATGGCTTCCGGCGCGGTGCGGCCGAACGGCCAGATGATGACCACCACGCCCACGAGCAGAATCAGGAATATAAACTTGTTTTTCTCTACTGTTTTGAGGAGCTGTTTGGTGTCTATGGGGAGCTTCGGTTTTTTTTCATTCATCTGCGTTACTCCAATATTGCCGTTCGGCGGGAATGCCGAATGTCCCGGCCAAAAATTCCGATAGCGCGCTCTGCTGTGCGGTCGTGTATTCGCCTGTAATCCAAACCCGGTCGGGGAACATCCAACCCGCTTCATTGTGGGCCACGGCCACCTCGATGTCCATGCCGACCAGTCCCAAAGATTCGGCTTTGTCCCATATATATGCCTCGCTCCGCTCTATTATGATACGACTTGTCAGCTCTTCTTGGTGCGCTTCCCACTCCGCATTTCGGGCCTCCAAAGACAGCTCGAAATGCTCGACATTGCGGGCGTAGGCCTCGTAATCGAAGTCCAAAATCGGCGCGATGAGAGCTGCGATGGTGACAAGCCCCGTCACCAAGCCGACCACGGCGCGGGGACGGCCTTTGGGCGTGAGGGTCATAGCAACGGCGGCGAGGAAAGCCGCGGCGGTGAGGCCTAGTATCCAAGTGCGTATGAGGTTGGCCATGGTTGAAGCCTCCTTTTTGAGTGAATGGAACCAAAGGCTCCTTTTCCAAAGGAGCTGTCAGCGAAGCTGACTGAGGATTCGTTTCCTCAACGCTGGTGATAACATATATACAAATCCTCCGTCAGGCTTCGCCTGCCACCTCCTTTGGAAAAGGAGGCTTTTAGCGAATCACCATCCGCATCATGGATATAATTGAGAAAAACAGCATCATCATCCCCGCCCCGACCAGGCCCATGACCATGGCGAAAGCGGTGCCCAGGTCGCCGATTAGGTCGCCGATGCGTTTGTCGGTGATGGGGGCTGAGAGGCCTGCGGCGGCTTTGAATAGGATGTAGTGTGCGCCCAGTTGCAGGATGGGGATGAGGCAGACGGCGAGTATGACGATGAGACCGATGACGCCTATGCCGTTTCTGATCAGCATGGCTCCGGCCATGACGCTTTCGGCGGCGTCCGCCACGATGCCGCCTACGACGGGGAGGACGGTGGAGATGGTGGTTTTGGCTACCCTTGTGGTTACGACATCTGCCGAGCCTGAGACGATGCCTGTGACGGTGAGGTAGCCCACGAAGGCAATCATCACCGTTGTAATCAGCACGCCGATGACCCATTTGAGGAGGTTTGCCGCCGCACGCAGACCCTCGCCGCCGATGGCCGCGTTGCCGATGACGGCGGCGATGTAGGCGTAGATGAGCGGCATGATGATGCGGGTGGTGAGGGTGATGAGGATATTGAGGAACAAGACTGTCCCCGCATATTTTACCGCCGCCGAGGTGATGGCCCCGCTTGCCGCCCCCGCCGCCGCCATGGCAGGGAAGAGGGACTGGGAGAAGACTTCCAACTGCCGCAAGGTCGCAGACCCCAGCCCGATAAATGCGCCGGAGGTGCCGACTACCGCGCCCGCAATCGCCAGCACGCCAACGAGGGGGACGAAATCGGGGACGGTGCCGCCGGAGCCCTCATAGAGCCGACCGACCAATCCGACCAGCATGGCGATGACCATCACCGTGGCCGCACTACGTGCTGCCTGTCGAAACACGCCGCCGATGCGGCCCATGAGGTTGCCGAGGATTTGATTGAGCGCGGAGTCAAAGCTTGTCCCGATGGTCAGGTCGGTGCCGTGCAGCAGGTCATCGGCTTCGTGCGGGATGGATTGTTCGAGTTCGGGTATGCCTATGGCTTCGGTTTGGTGGCCGGTTGCTTGTGCCGTTCCGGTAAGGAGGAGCAGGAGTATCAATGCAATTACGAGCCGTCTCATAAAAGCCCTCCTATCATTTGGAACACGGTTTGCATCAGAGGCAGGGCGATGTAGAGGGCGGCTACGGTGCCGGCGAGTTCTACGGTGGAGGCGATGGCGGATTGGCCCGCGTCTTTGCAGATGTCGGAGGCGAGGCGGGTGAGGATGCCGATGCCTACGGTTTTTAGTACGGGAGCTATGAGGGCGGGGGAGAGGCTTGCGGCGGCTTGGAGGGTTTCGGTGAAGTCTAAGATGGCGGCGATTAGCTCTATGCCAAGGCTGACGACTAGGAGCGCGACGGCGAGGGCGAGGACGAGACCTATTTCGGGGGCGTTTTTCTTAATGACGAGACTGAGGACGGCACCGATTACGCCCAAGATGACGGCGCGAATGACCAAGTCCATGGCTAAAACCCGAAGAGGCGGCGGATGAGTTCGAAGAGGCTGTAAATTTCCTGTACCACGATGACGAGTACCACGATGAGGCCCGCGATTGTGGTCATGAGAGCTTGGTCCTCCCGCCCGGCTCTTGTGAGCAGGGAGTTGAGCACGGCGACAAGGATGCCGACGGCGGCGATGCGGAAGATGAGGTCTACGTCTATCATTGGTGAGTACCTGCCTTTTGGTTTAGTGTACAGTTGACAGTATACGATTGGTGTAGGGATGCCGCCTCTACTTATTCCCCTCCTTGGAGGGGTGCCCCGAAGGGGTGGGGTGGTTGCCCCTTGACCTTTGTGTAGGGGGCGGCGTCCCGACGCCCCGTGGCATTGCAGCGTTGGGATGCGGGGCGTTTGCTCCCTCCGACCGCCGCTTTGCGGCGGCCACCTCCCTCGTAAACGAGGGAGGCTTTTCAGGCTCTTAGGCCCCTTCGCTTGCGAGGGGGCTGTCGCCGTAGGCGACTGGGGGAGTTGCCCTACAACAATATAATCACCACAAACACTCCCACGACTATCCCCAGCACAGCGTGGACGCGGCCTTGTGTTCTGCGTTGTTCTTCGGCGCGGTGGAGGTCGGACTCCAGTCGCCGCCCGGCGTAGGCCAGGGCGTCCCGTTGCTGTTCCGTGTCGTAGCGGCCGAGGGAGCGGCCCAGATCGGTGAGGGTTTGTTTTTCGCTTGCGGTGAGTTCCAGTTCCGGGGAGTTGTCCACGGCGGCTTTCCAGATGAAGTAGAAGCTTTGCAGCCCGATGGTTGCCATCTCTTCGGAGACCCGCTGAAAGAAGCGGTCTACGGGCGGGCTTGTTTCTTGGGTGAGCTGTTCAATGAGTTCCGGCATGGGCGTGAGGCGGTCGCAAATTTCGCTTTTCATGGTTTCGATGGCCGTCAGTAAGCCCGTGAGGGAACGGATGCGCAGACCCATACGCCATACGCCGGAGAGGCCGACGGCTGTGGTGGCTCCGATGATGAGGATAGCTCCGACGATGCTCAGCATAGTGGTTCCTCCAACTTCTCCACCGCATAGGCGCGGCCGCCTGCTGAGCGGGTGATGAGGACCAGACGGGTGAAGAGCCGTTTGCGCAGGAGGCGGCGGTACATGGGTTTGCGCAGTAAGTCCTCCATGCCGTGGCCGTGGGCGGTGGCGAGGAGGGTTACGCCGCAGTTTGCGGCACTCTCCAGCGCGCTCGTGTCTGCCGGGGCGGTGATTTCGTCCATGGCGATGACCTCGGGGTTCATGGCGCGGAGCAGCATGAGGATGGCCTTGTCTTTGGGACATCCGGCGACTACATCCGTTCTGCTGCCCAAATCCATCTGGGGGATGCCGTCTTTGAGGGCGGCGAGCTCGCCCCGCTCATCCGCCACGGCGACTCGCCGGCCGCTGTCGGCGCATTGGCGGATGATGTCCCGCAACACGGTGGTTTTTCCGCCGCCGGGCGGGGAGAGGATGAGGGTGGAGTGCAGATTTCCGCGTTCTTTGAGTTGGGGGAGGATGGCATCCGCCGCGCCGGGGATTTCCTTGGTGATACGTATGGCGGCGGAGCCGAGGTGGGTGAAGCCCGTTACGTCCCCGTCCCGGACGCTTGCTTGTCCGCCGAGGCCGACCCGGCAGCCGCCTCTCGCTGTTATGTAGCCGTGCTTTATGCTGTCCCGCACGGCGTGGACAGAGGCACCGGCGGCGATTTCCAGTACGGCGGTGAGTTCTTTTGCCGTCACCGCGCCGCTTGCGAAGGGCCGCTCTCCCTCTGGGAGTACGATGGTCGGCACATGGCCGGTGCGGAGGCGGAACTCTTCGGCCTTGGCCTTGTCCAGCTCGTCGATGAGCCGTGCGGGGCCGCGGAGGGTGTAGGGGAGGAGGTCTACGGCGGTGTCGTAGCGGGCGATGAGGGGGATGATGTTGCTCATTTGTGTGGCCACCTTGTTTGTTTGATTGGTTTAGTTTATTAGGGTGAGGACAAGTTTATGACAGGGAAAAAGATGGGCCGTTGTGCCGGGAGACGACACAATGGAACTTTCTTCCTTGTTGGGTATAAAGTTCCTGCCGTGTGCCGTAGGGGGTGGGGCGGGGTTCCAGCCCCGCCCGTGGGTTTTTTTGTTATTGCGTTGGTTTCGTCTCGCCGGCGGGGCCTTACTTTTTACTCGTGTAAAAAGTAAGCAAAAATGCGACTCAGGGGCTGCGCCCCTAAGAACCCGCCGCGGCTATCTAGGTCGGCTAAAACGGCGTACTGGTGCGGTATAGGTACTACGCGCCGCGCGCGCCCTATTATTACGTTTGTGACCCGCGATGATAAGCAATTGCGGGCAGACTGCCCAAACGTCCTCCCCCGCGCGCGGACGGGGTGCGTTGGTGGTACAAAAAACCTCCAAGCCCTAACACACCCGTCGGCGCGAGCTCTTCTGCTACCAACGCTCCCTCCGGCGGGCAAGCCGGAAGCAAACGCGTCACAAATTACCACGAACGAAAAGTCAAAGGAAGAAATTCTTAAGAGAAACCATGGTTTCTCTTGCGCGTGTTTTTGCTGTACCCTGTAAAGGGTGGAACTGATAAAGTCCACCACTAAAACAACAGGGCAGACGGCTCATTTGTAGTGATACCAATGCTTCGCGGACAGGCTGGTGATAGTCGAAAAATTCAAGGCAACGGAACGAAAACCGTCACGAAAAGTGGCGGTTTTCTTCTACCCCCTCAGCCTATCGACCTCCACCGGACTAATCACATCATCCCTCGCCGCCTCGGCCACGGCATAATCACTAAACCGCCGCTTAGAAAAAATAAACACCCGACTGTCATAATATGTGTTCACCATCGCCACGGCTTTGCGCAGCTTCTCCAACTCCACCCGCCCGCAATTCTCTGTCGGATTCTCAAACACCTTGATAAACACAGCCTTGTCACCGCTCCGCTCAATCGCATCGAAGGTGTATCGAAAATTCTTCGCCCTAACCACCTTGGGCGCACGGACAATCGTCCTGCCAATCTCCAAACTTGCCCACGATTCCCGAACACGCTCGTTCGCACAAACGAACGCCCGCTGAAGATGGAAAGCGTGTATTTCTTTGTCAACGATGCCCCGAACAATGGATTCTATCAGCTCCTCGCTCCCAATTCGAAGCTCGGTCTGATGCAAAAACACATAGTTGTACCACGCCCGAACATAACTATTCGTCAGCACATACGCCGTCTTCTCCGTCCCACGCTTGGATTCAGCTTTCCCCGCCTTGACAAGCCCGCAGACAATCAGCTTCGCCAGATAATTATCGCACTTGTTGTACGCAAAACTCGTAAACTTCCCAATCTCACTCACGCTGTGATTACCGCTTGCAATGGCATGGAGAATGCGATGATAGTTGTCCGACTTGCGGAAATATCGTGCCAACAACTCCGGCATAAACCGAATAAACATGGAGGACGGCTCTAACATCTTCCGCACATTGTCCTCAAAATTGAGTGCCATGTCAAACTCCCGCATAATCCAAGCAATACCTCCGCTGACGGTGCACAAACCGAGGGTATCATACTTGGAAAGCTGCGGATACAGCTTCATCACTTCGGGGATGGAAAAATAGTCGAGCCAATTTGTATCATACGCATCCGCAAGCCCCGTCACATCATCCGGCGGCTGGGCAATCAGCGCAACAAAAGGACGGGTGCTAATGTCGGTTATCATGTTCTCATAGAACGCCTTTTGAAATCGCTTGTATGAGGATATGGATGCCACATCATCCAACAAGATGACCCGATATTTCGTAGAAATTACCCGAATCGCCTCTGCCCAATCGGACACGACAACGCCTGTTTCGGCGGATACACGCTCTGCAAACAGCCGCTCCGCAAGCCCCTCCTCCAGCCCGGAAAAGGTGAAGTAAAAGGCCTTCCTCTCCCTAAAGTAGTGGCGCAAAAACGTCGTCTTGCCGCACCCGGTAAGGCCTCGGAGTACGCAGACGGTTTTCTCCGTTTGCCACGTATTCCTCTGCTGATACCAATTCCGAAAGGTCTCCCAAAACGGCTCGCCTTTGATTGTACGCTTGATGATTTCGGCCATATCGCCATATCCTCGCATCATAATATGATAATTCAAATCCTACCACAAGAAATCCACGTTTTCAAGACGTTTCGGCTGAAAGCGTGGATTTTCTTGTTTTGAAAACCCATTGGAAATTCTCGTTTTTGCTTTTTCCTTCAAAAAAATTTTCGTCGTAGGGTTGTTAA
This sequence comes from Oscillospiraceae bacterium, assembly GCA_009780235.1. GTDB lineage: Bacteria > Bacillota > Clostridia > Oscillospirales > Oscillospiraceae > WRAB01. The sequence continues at coordinate 55,690 of WRAK01000003.1, read as the reverse complement.
CCCCGCCGTAAATTTTTCTGACCTTATGAGGGGATAGAAGCACTTTGACAACCGAATCCGCAGCCGATGGGATATCGGAAACTCACACCTTTGCATCAGCCGTGACGAAGGCACGGCGGCAGGGTGAGCGTCCGAGAAAACGCACGAAGGTCACACAAGGCATAAGTGCAGGAACGACATCGGGATGAAAACGGGAAAACAAAACAACAGCGAATCGGCCTTCGAGGTGAGCTGAAACGTACAACCGTTGTAAGCGGCGGAAGCATGCGCGGCTTACGCGCCTTGGTTACCACACACAACAGGTGGGCGACGGTGTCAATGGGATCGTGGAATAAAGTCAAATAACGGCCCGAAGGCCGCAACAATAAAACCCACTTTATGCCGCGAAAGCCCATTTACTCCGCCGTCCACCTGTGGTATGTCCCCGACAAAACGCAGGACAACCGGCCAACACATCTTCATAAAACCACAACCACCCACAAGCCACCGGGCGGCGGCGAAGCGAACAGCCGTCCGGCGGCTCGCCGCGCGCAGCGCGGCGGGCATGTACCCCCGGCCTGTAGTACGGGGGTACACTTTGACGAAAACGCTTGTCCGGCACAGTTCGTTTGCCAGACAGTACAACGACCGGAAGCATTGGAAAATCAGAAAAAATAGGTGACATCATGTCACCTGCGGAAACACAGATTATCGTGTGAACAGAGTTCACATCGTGTAAGCACGGCTTACACACCGGAAGAAATGGAGGGTACGCCTATACAATCAAGCACAAGCCAAACGCAAACATTCACCCGCCGCATCGGTTCCACAACCTACCGCGTCACCGCCCGTTTTAATCCAATCAATCAAGAGACGATGGAGGACAAAATCCTCCGCATGATGCAAAATGAAATCGCAACAGAGGAGGCAGGAAAACCTGAGAAATCTATTGAAATCCATGCGGCTTAGTGGTATAATAATGCTACTGCAAATGAGCCGTCTGTCCGGGAGGAGCATCCTATGACCGGACAGGCAAAAATCACCGCACTATATGAACGTTTGAGCAACGACGATGACTGCATCGGCGAGAGCGGCTCTATCCAAAACCAGAAAGCCATGTTGGAGGCGTATGCCGCCCAACATGGCTTTTGCAACGCTGTCCACTTCACCGACGACGGCTACTCCGGCGGGACATTCGACCGCCCCGGTTGGAAAGCGATGATTGCCGAGATTGAGAAAGGCAATGTCGCAGCCGTCATCGTCAAAGACATGTTCCGGGTCGGACGGGACTATCTGCAAACCAGATTTTACACCGAGGTTTTCTTCCGAGAGAAAGGTGTGCGCTTCATCGCCGTCGCGAACGGCATCGACAGCCAAGACCGTGACAGCGGCGAGTTCGCGCCCTTTCTCAACATCATGAGTGAATGGTATTTGCGGGACACCAGCCGAAAAATCAAGGCCGCGAAAAAGACACAGGGCATGGCGGGAAAGCGTCTGACCTGTTTTCCCATCTACGGCTACCGCAACGACCCGAACGACAAAGAAAAATGGATTATCGACCCCGAGGCCGCAGAGATGGTACGCCGAATTTTCCAACTCGTCATCGCAGGCAAAGGCGTCCACACGATTGCACGGATGTTGGCCGAGGAGAGGGTGCCGCGCCCTGCGTACTACAAGCAACTCCACGGGATTGTCAAGTACACGAGAGACCAATCCGCCGACCCGTATACTTGGAGTGCTGCCTCTGTCGGAGGCATCCTCGCAAGGCCGGAGTATATGGGGCATACGGTGAATTTCCGCTCCAACAAAGAATCCTACAAAGACAAGCGAGCGAAGAAAAACGACAAATCGGATTGGCTCATTTTCGAGAACACGCATCCCGCCATCATCGACCCGGAAACGTGGGAGACGGCGCAGCGGTGCCGGAAAGTCGTACGCCGCACGGACACACTCGGCGAAGCGAACCCGCTCACGGGGCTGGTGCTCTGCGCCGACTGCGGCAAGAAGCTGTACAACCACAGGAACACACCGCAGACCTACGTCACGAAAAGCGGCGAAGTTCGTACGCGGAGCGTGAGGGATGAGTACAGTTGTTCCTTATATAATCTTGGATTCACCCGCTTTGAGAAGAAGTGTACTTCGCACCGTATCCGCACCGCCGTACTGCGGGATTTGGTTTTGGAAACACTCCAATCCGTGAGCGGGTATGTCAAAGAGAATGAAGCAGAGTTCATCCGAAAGCTCCGTGCGGATTCTGCCATCCGAGAGGCTGAGACAGAGAAAACGCACAGGAAACGCATCGCCAGAGATGAGAAGCGGGTTGCGGAACTTGATACCTTGATTCGCAGAGTTTACGAGGATAATGTGGCCGGGAAGCTCACCGATAAACGCTTCGCCGCCCTCTCTCAAGAGTACGAGCGGGAGCAGTCGGAATTGGAACAATCCATCGGAAATCTGCAAGCCGAACTGGCCACATTTCAAGCGGACAATGACCGTGTGGACAGATTCCTCGATTTGGTGAAACGCTACACCGATTTCATCGAACTCACCCCGACCATGATTGCCGAGTTCGTGGAGAGGATTGTCGTCCATGAAGCGGACAAGTCCGGCGGGGAGCGTGAGCAGGAAGTGGAGATTTATCTGAACTTTATCGGGAAATTTGATGTGCCCATCACCGAGCCTACACCGGAAGAGATTGAGGCCGAGGAATTGGCGAGGTACAAGCGCACAAGGCATCGGGAGGCGCAACGCAGATACCTTGCGAAACGGGAACAGAAAACAGCATAGACCAACGATAGAGATAGTCCCCCTCGCGTTTCACGAGGGGGGCTATTGTCGTCCGGTTCAAAATCAAGAAAATATATGGAGGCTACCGCATGACGAGAACCAAAACCGAACGAATTGCAAGCATTGAGGACAAGATTGCCCAGCTAGAAAACCAGCGGAAGCAGCTCGTCCAACAGCAGAAAGCGGACGAGCGCAAGGCCCGCACCCGCCGCTTGATTCAGCGCGGCGCGATGCTGGAGGGGTTCATTCCCGATGCCGAAACTTACACCGAGGATGAAATCCAAGCCTTTCTCAAGGAGACCATCGGTACGGATTTTGCCCGCAGAGCTTTGCGTAAAATACAACACGCGGCGGCACACAATACAGCCCCGCAGAAAGTCGCAACCAAAACCGACAGCACAAACAAAGCCCTTGCGAATACAGCAACCACACAGCAGGCCGCCCCCACCCTTACGGGCGGTGACGGGAGGGCTACGGGAACGGGCTGACGCCCTTTTCCCTTGCCCTCCGGGGCCAAGGGCGCACTTATATACCACAACGGCTACGCCGTTGTGGTATGCGCGGTCTGCCGACGGCTCCTCGTGCCTTCCGGCACGAGACAGGGGTGCTTGCCGTCCCCTGTAACCCCGGGCCGCATGTCGGGAAGCGTTGCCCCTTGTTGGGGGTCAACACTTCCCGACATGTTTGTGCCGCCGTAGCGAAAGGAAGTTGTGCCTATAGCGATTTATCATTGCAGTATCAAAATCATCAGCCGAGGTAAGGGCAAATCGGCGGTCGCCGCCGCCGCTTATCGGGCGGGTGAGGTTATACAGAACGAATACGATGGTGTTGTCCATGATTACACTCGCAAGAGTGGAATTGTGCATACGGAAATTTTGTTACCCGACCATGCGCCTGTCGAATACGTTGACCGCGCCAAACTTTGGAACGCTGTGGAGAAACGAAGAACTCGCAGCTGGCGCGGGAGATTGAGATTGCACTACCCGTTGAACTCACCAAAGAGCAAAATGTCTCTCTTGCTCGGGAGTATGTGAATCAGCATTTTGTTTCGGTTGGCATGTGCGTCGACGTTGCCATCCATGACACCAAAAAGGGCAACCCTCACGCCCATATCATGCTCACCATGCGCCCAATGAACGAGGGCGGCACGTGGGGCGATAAGCAGAGGAAAGAGTATGTTTTAGGCAAGCACGGTGAGAAGATTTATGACCCGAAGAAACGCCAATACAAGTGCAAATCCATCCCTGCCATCGATTGGAACGAGCAGACCAAAGCGGAACTGTGGCGAGCGGCTTGGGCTGAGGCGGTGAACGCCGCTTTGGAACGGCAGGATATCGAAGCGAGGGTTGACCATCGCTCCTATACTCGGCAGGGTGTTGAGCAGATTCCCACCGTGCATTTGGGTGTTGCCGCTACGCAGATGGAGCGCAAGGGGATTGCTACCGAGCGTGGGGATATGAATCGGGAGATTCGGCTTGTTAATATGCAGTCGAAGAAGCTCCAAAAAGAGTTGCAGGAATTGAAGCTTTGGTTGAAAAGAGAATTGCGAAAGCCCGCACAGTCGTCCCTTGCGGATATGATTGAGGGGATTTTGGGCCGTGAGCGGCAGGCGGGACGACTCGATGGTGCGCTGGCGTTTTTGAGGGAACATGAAATCCGAGATTTGGCGGGATTGCAGGGCAAAGTCAGGGAAATATACAAACAGCTTGACGATTTGAGGGTGGAGATGAAGCCGGTTTCGCAACGGATGGACGTGTTGGCGGAGTGTATTCGGCAGGTGGACATTCGCAGGGAGCACCGGTCGATTTATGAGGAATACAGGGCGTTGACGCCTCGAAAGCAAGCGAAGTTTTTTGCGGAGAATGAGTCCGCACTCGTGCAGTATGAAGCGGCGGGCGAGTATTTGAAGGGGCGTCGAAATGACAGGAATCAGATTCCGATGCGGGCGTGGAAAAAGGAACTTGACACGCTGTCGGAGAAGAGGCGGGGGCTTTATGTGGGGTATGATTTGCTCAAGGTGCGGGTGAGGGATGTGGAGAAGGTGCGGTATGCTGTCGAGGACGTGTTGAGTAGGGAGCGTGTACGGGGACGGCGAAGGAATCGGGCGCGGGATAGGGGGATGGAGCGGTAACTCTTGCTCCGGTACTGAACAGACCAGCTGCCCAAGGCGGGCGGTTGGTCTGTAACACAAAGTGAAAAAGTAATCTCATCAAGTCGAATATTGTTGGAAATCGTTGACAAGCTTATGAATAATATTAAAAGATAACGTTGAAAAATTTAATTTGACGGTGGAGAAAGGGGATGATATTCTACAGGCAGAAGTGGGGAAATGTGGAAATCCCCCAAAACAAAACGAGAGGAGCAAGAACAATGATGAGTAAAAGGAAACGAGGGATTGGTGTTCTGTTAGTCTGCTGTATGTTGCTTGCGCTTTTGCCAAGCACGGCGTTTGCGGCGACGGAGGCAGTCGTATCCGAAGTCGAGCACGACAAGTATGAGCAGTTTTTTGATGAAGCATCGCAGCTAATCGCAGACACTTGGTGTGAGGGATTCTTCGGTGAGATTGTATTTGCCATCGGCTCCCCCTACATGTGGGTAGATGGTGTACAGCAAGAGCCGGATTCCGAAGGACAGGCCGCTCCGATACTCATCGACGGGGAGGTGTTCATTCCGGGATGCGTGCTCATTGAGCAGACGGGTGGTGACATCTATTTTGATGCTGTCCAACAGAGCATTTTGATTGAAGACGACCATGTGATCGAGATGGAGCTTGATACAAACATCCTTTACATCGACGGGGAAGCGCAATATGTTGATACGGCCCCTGTGATACTGGATGATAGCGTCATGGTTCCCCTCGACATTATTTGGGACGAGCTTGGATTTGATGTCGCTTGGGATTCCGCTACGCAAGAAGTCACACTCAGCAGGGATTTTCAATCAAGGCGTTTAATTGCCAGAACCGTGACTGAACAAGATTTTTCCAATCTGGGTGCAACAACGATACTCAACAGCCCAAGCAATATGACAGTTTTGCAGTTTGAAACAAGACAAGAAGCGCAGGATTCTTATGACTGGTTGTCAGAGCAAGATAGCGTTGTTTGGGTTCAACCCGATCGCTTCCAAGCCCCGGCGATTCAGCCGATGGAGGAAATGACAACACCTTTTTCCGGTAACCCTGCGTGGCCTGCCAGCCCTCTGTCATGGGGTACAGAACGGGTCGGTGCACATGCGTATGCTGAGTTCTTGTATCAAAGCGGAAGAGGAGAACAAAGTATTATTGTAGCCGTTATAGATACCGGGATATATCCCCATCATCCCTTTTTGCAAGACGGAGATGTATCACGCGTGATTGGTCGTCGGTGCTTCATAGGCGGTCCTGATATGCCTTATGATAGAGACTCGCGTCCTGCCGGTCATGGTACACCTATAGCTGGGATTATCGTAGACAGTATGCCCAATTTAAATGTCCAATTCCTAGATGGGCGGATGTTTCCCTGTTTGAGGTACCATGGCGCAGGTCCGGTAGGTGGACATGTTTGGCTTAGCGTTGCAAATGCGGTACGTTGGGCAACAATCAATGGGGCAGATGTAATCAACATGAGTTTGGGATCCGAAGATGTTTTTTGTATAGCTACATATGACAGCATACAAATGGCTATCAGAGAAGGTGTGACCGTTATTGCAATAGCTCAGAACCGGGGGCATGAGCCGCGCGGCTATGCGGAGCGCATTTTTCCGGGCAATCTTCCAAACGTAATTACTGCAGCCGCAACGGACGATAATGACATACCGGTTCGATTTCAGGCTTGGAGGTGGGCTACCGGTTGGGGTAGGCCTGTAGATATATCCGCACCGGGAGTGCGCCTTACGGCCCCCAATCGTTCGGGTGGCTTCTCAGAGTTTGGCGGCACATCAGGGGCGGCACCCCTTGTCGCAGCGGCGGCAGCTATGTACATACTGGAAAACCCGGGCATTAGTCCCGCGGATGTACATACGGCACTAAGAAGCTTTGTGTACGTCCCGGACGGTTGGGACAATACCAGATACGGTACCGGAATCCTCGATATGCGGCTGGCCATTCCCACAACGCTGCAACCGGTCAGCACATGGGACGGGCTGCGGGCTGCGGTGAATAGTGCCTCGGCGGACGAGCGAACCATAATCCCGATTGCCGGCAACCTCACGACGGCAGGCGCGGCAAATCCGAATGCGATTCATATCCCGGCGGATCGGAGAATTGTATTGCAGAGCAGCGATGCAAGTGCGAATCGAATTGCAAACATGCTGACAGCCAGACAACGGCACTTTACCGTCAGCGGTGAATTGGTGCTGGGTGCCGGGGTCACATTGCACGGTGGCACCAATGCCGGCGGTGTGCAGGTGAATGCGAACGGCACACTCACGATGCAGCAGGGTAGTGTGATTGAAAACAGTCGATGGATCACTACAAATATGTCTATGGGTGGCGGCGTACATCTCAACGGTGCCAATGCTCTGTTTAACCTGGGAGACGGAATAATCCGAAACAATAATGCCATTTATGGCGGGGGTATCGCTGTGTCATCACATGAGGGCGCAGAGGTGATCATGCGCAGCGGGTTGATTGAGGGGAATACATCCATGCGCTCCGGCGGGGGTGTACATATGGCCGACAACTCCACCTCGTCATTTACCATGACCGGCGGTGTGATTAGCAATAATACAGCAAGCCACGGCGGCGGCGTATATGTAGCGGCGACAGCACCGGGCGCATTTACAATGAATCGCGGTGCGATTAGAAATAATACCACCACAAATCCGGACACAGGCCACGGCGGCGGGATATATTCCGTGCAGGCAGACCACTCCGCCCCAACCGTTCCGCTAACCGCCTACAGCAACCTCAACATAGGCCCCGCCGCAGAGTTCTCCGGCAACCGAGCCGCAGCCGAAGCATCCGCACCGCCGGACAACCGACTGCCGCACATTGCGGCAACAACCGCAAGCCGCTGGGACTATGTGCTCAACAACTACGACATCAACTACACAGGCCGCAGAGGGGAACCGCCGGGCGAGTTTCGACTCCGCTTCCATCTCTACACCGACGACCCATTGCTCTTGGAACGCTTCGGGGACTATTTTGCGTACACGATTGACGGACGTCCCGTCATCAATATGCTCGTTAGCCCGGGAGAAGACAGGTCTATATGGCCCAACCAAGAGTTGCTGACTACGGCCTTGGAAATCGGGCACATCTACGGCGAACTCGGCGCACCGGGCCGAGCGTTCTGGGGCTGGTTTGACGATGCGACCCTAGATGCCTCCGGCAGGACGAATGACGGTGTCCACCGCAGACCCGCGCTGTCGGATACCTGCGGGCTGGAGGCGTTCTTCCGGCACATAGAGGAGGAAGGCGTCACCACGATGTTTACCCGCACCGACGATGACACCTTCGTCTTCGATTTCTACGCCGTCTGGTCACTCTGGGGCGATGCGAATGACGACGGTGTAGTGAGTGCTGCAGACATTCTGCGAATTGAGCGGTATTTGCACGACCAATTCATGATTCTGATCGGACTGGACCCCGTATGGAATGTGACGATTAACGAAATTGCCGCTAACGTAACACTGGGGGCCGGGGTGGATAGTGCCGACATCTTACGGATTGAGCGGTACTTGCACGACCAACTCATGATTCTGATCGGGCTGGATCCCATATGGAATGTAGTATTAGGGCAGCGGCCCATACCACTACACCCCTTGATGCGCCACGCGGCACACAGTATGCTTGACACACCGAGCCGCCGGACGCTCCAAGACTGGTTCGACGGCGAAATACCGGATTTGGAACTGCTCGAACGCGAGCGCAATACGGAAGCATCCCTCATATGCGTGGAGAGCAGCATCATGGAGGCATTCCTCGCCGACGGCAGCCTCGATGCCTTCGCCCTCTGGACTCTTTGGAATGAGGCGATGGAGCAAGTTCTGATTGAGCAGGTGTTGGAGTATTTCGGCTAAAACAGCAGGGGCAGGGTTTCGGCCCTGCCCGCACGTCCCATTGCATTGTAATCGGGCGGGGTTCCGGCGTCCAAGCCTTTGACCTAATTCCCCTCCTTGGAGGGGTGGCAGGCGAAGCCTGACGGGGTGGGCATCGCGCGTACGTCGTAGGGGGGCGATGCCCACATCGCCCCGCCGCATACCATACATGCAATGCGTTCACGGGACGATGTGGGCATCGTCCCCTACAGAAAAACGTTGACATTTCAAGCGATTGCGCATATAATATTAGGCAACATTTGCAAGGGGATTGCACATAATTTTATCAAGTGGGGGACACACCATGATGAACAAAGGGCGAAAAAGGTATATTGCGCTTCTGTTGGCCGTTGTTTTGCTTGCCACGACGGTCGCGCTTGCGGTAACACCCACCGAGCCGCCGGTATATCAAGACGCAGCGGCAGCGGTATTGACGCAATCCCTGCAGCCCGCTGTCGGTGCGCAAGGGTTTGCCGATGGCTGGGATGACGACCCCAACGAATTGATTGAAATCGCGGTGCAGTTTGTCACGCCGTCGTCGGTTGCCTTGCGCTTGGCGCAAGAAGAACAAGCGATTCGTTCCCGGTCTGCACACAGCTACGAAGAGCAAGCACAAATGGGACACGATGCGTTCTGGGCGCAAATGGAACCGTTTACGAGACTGCGGACGGCGCAGATTGATACGCTTAGTGAGCACCACACCCTGCTCAATGGCGTGTTTCTGCGTGTTCCCGTACATATGGTGGAACAAATTGCGGCTTTGCCCGAGGTGTTTGCCGTCACCCCGAATGAAGTGCAGGAGGAAGAGCGGGAGCTTGATTCAATTGTCGAGCATCCTGCATCGGGAATAGACCCGTTCTCCGCAGATGACCCCCTTATGCGCGGAATAGGGGAATTATTTAACTTAGAGCACATCCACAACGAAATGGGCATTACCGGTGTCGGTGTGCGTGTCGCTGTGTTGGATGATGGGGTTACACACAATCATCCGCGGTTAGTCCCCTTTCAAGACCCGGAAACCGGCAGAATCCGTGGTTGGAACTTCATTGATAATAACGATGACCCCGCCAGAGTGCCGGGTGAGGGTGGGCACGGCATGTTGGTTACAGGCCCGATTATTGCGATTGCGCCCGATATTGAACTCTGGCATTTCAGAGTAAATCGCTCCGATCAGCATGCGGTGCTGGCAATTGAGATGGCGTATCAAGAAGGGATACATGTCGTAAACAGAAGTGAATATCCCCCCCGCGGGTATTTTGGCGTAGCGAGATATGTCATGAACCTTGCGGTCTTGGACGGTATGATTATCACGCATTCGGCCGGGAATCAAGGAGCATTGGGCACGCGTCCGTTTTCAGTACACGCTTCGGGGCTATATATCACAGTCGGTGCCGGTCAAGCGGGCAATAATATGATGAATCATTGGCGATATCGGGATGGCATCCACGGCTCTTCATCCCGTGGCCCGTCTCCGTGGTCATTCCACATAAATCCTGACATCATAGCACCGGGTAGTAGTCAGACTACTACCGGGGCTGGTGGCGGGTATATTACGGCCTCCGGCACATCCTTATCGGCCCCTTCAATTGCAGGCGTTGCCGCGCTTATGGTTGAGGCATTCCCGGACGCGCCGCCCTATGAGATACAGGCCAGAATGATGAATACGGCCCGGCAACTCAGCGTCGAAGGTGATAACTCTGTCTTCAACATTGGTGCCGGCTTTGTGCGCCCGTATTATGCCCTGACGAGCGAGGCCTTTGCTACCGTGCAGAGGGAAATCCCGTGGGGGGAAGAGGTTGAATCTTCCGGCCGGCCGCTCATAGATCCTACGTTATTCCGCGAAGTGACGGTTTCTTCTTTGAGTTTTGGTGCCATCATAAGACAAAGACCCGAAACCGAAGCATTGACTGTCACCATCCACAACCCGGGCGAGGGCACATGGGTGCCCGAAGTGCGGTTTAACTCCCATCTGCGTGACCACAGCGGTGTGAGTATGAATCTAACCCGTTCCGGTACGAGGGACGGGGTACAAACGTTTACCTATCAAATGACGTTTGCAGACGGTGTGCCGAGGGGTGCTTACGAGGGCAATTTGGTGTTTATGAATGCAGCGCAAGCGGGTCGGGTCATTTCCGTGCCGTTCGGGGCATATTTCGGAGTTGAACCTCCGGCCAAACTGAGCCGATGGGAAAATCATGATTTCGGCGCAGTCCCCGTAGGCTATTCTGTGTCCGAGCTTCCGCCGGCCTTATCCGTGACGGCAACACGAACAGACCCGGGTCGCCATGCGGATCTGGTGAGAATTTTCCTATGTGGCCCAAACCCAGATAGTTTCACCTTAGATGTTGAACATCCACCTTGGGTGTATATGCCATATGAAGGTGATCGTGATTATATTATGATACGTCCAAAGGCCGACCTTCCTGTGGGCACACATACGGCGACTGTCAGGATGTTCCGATGGTTTTTCGCTGAATCTGTCTTCTCATTCAACGTGAGCTTCACCGTCGTGCCGGAAGAGACGTATGTACACTTCCACACGGACGGCACAGGCCGCTCCGGTGATAGCTACATCGCTGTACCTGTCACGCTGGACGGCGGCCGGATGATGCCCGACACGATGAGTGCCGCGTGGGCAGAGGTGCTGGACATCGGCCACATCTACGGTACCGCGGAAGCGCATGGATATGGGTTTTGGGGCTGGTTTGAGGATGGGGACTTGGTGCGGAGCAACCCGAGAGGCAGGCGCCCTGCGCTCGTTAGGGCTTTTGGGGCTTGGCCGCCTCCGCCCGGAGCTTGTTTGGACACTCTTGCAATCGAAGGCTTTGACTTGGCGTTTTTTGCCGGGGGCAATGCGGATATTTTCGGCATTTGGTTCCTCTGGGGCGATGTGAACGACGATGACAGAGTGTGTAGTGTAGATATTTTGTGGCTTAATCGGTTTTTGCATGATCGGCTCTTTCTTCTCATTAACTTCCCCATTTGGAATGTACAAATTAACCCACTTGCAGCAGATGTATTCGTGCGGGGGCAAGTGAGCGGTTCGGATATTTTACAACTGGAGCGGTCTTTGCATGATCGGTTTATGCGCAGCTTGGGTTTGCCGCCTGTTTGGAATGTGGTTTTAGGGGAAGAGCCGGGGTGATGGGGTGAGATGATGAGGATAGATTCAACTAAGGAGGAGTAAAGGATAATGAAAAACGGACGAAAAAGGTATATTGCATTTTTGTTGGCTGTTGTTTTACTTACCACACCTGTTGTATTTGCGGCGATGCCGACAGAGCCATTAGTGTATCAAGATATAGCGGCAGATGGCACTATGGCAACTACGGGCACAAAACTTACAGCAAATAACTTCAATGTGCGATACTTGCCGGGGGGGTGTTGGCCGGAATTCAACGAAGGTATCTTTGTCATAACCACTTCGAGTGAGTTGAGCCGGTCCGGGCTTCCCGCTGCGGTGACGGAACCCTATTCGGATGAATTCTTTGATACGCATTACCTTGTTGTTGTTTCAAACGAAGAAGGCAGCGGATGCCATCGCCTTCATGTAGACAGCATCAACGCAAACGGTGATATTACCATACAACGGCGGACTCCTAGCGGAGACTTGAGAGATCATGCTGTATTGGCATATTGTCATTGAACTGTGCCGAGATTTTATGCCGGAAGCATTTAGTGTTACTATTTTAAGTAGTACTGTAATCGCATCAGGCACGGTCGATGCCGGCGGTGCGCCGTGGCGGTTGTATGATGACGGGACGTTGGTGGTGGATGAAGGATTTATTGAGTCCAGAGAGCGACCCGGCGCGTGGCTGCCGGCATTTTCCCCAGCGAATAGTCCTTGGGTTTCCCGTGCGCCCCGTATTGACAGAATTATCTTTACCGGGCCGATTACCGGTGGAGCATATTTACAAGGATTGTTTGGCGGTTTAAACAATGTAATCACTATAGAGGGGCTGGAGCATTTCGATACCGGAAACGTGACCAGTATGATGACACTATTTTATCGTGCACACGGTCTGACAAGCTTGGATTTGTCCGGTTGGGACACCGGCAATGTGGTTAACATGCGAGGTATGTTTTATATGCTTTGGCCATTTGGTGATGAACTTGAATATACACCTGCTCTGACAAATCTGAACTTGTCAGGTTGGGACACCGGTAATGTGGTAGATATGAACAGCATGTTTCGAGATACATGGAATCTGACAAGCTTGGATATCTCCGGCTGGGACACCCGCAATGTAACAGACATGAACGGTATGTTTCAGAACGCAATTTCTCTGCGTCAACTCACCTTGGGAGAACATTTCAGGTTTGTCGTTCATGCATCGGGTAACGCTGCGCTTCCCCCTGTGCCGCAAAACGATGCGTACACCGGCCGCTGGCAAAATGTCGGAACCGGAACTGTCAGAAACCCACAGGGAAGCTTCGTCTTGACCTCGGCGGAACTAATGGCCACTTTCAACGGCGCAACCATGGCGGACACATGGGTTTGGCAGAGGCATACTCCGTTATCGGATGCCTACGTACACTTCCACACATGCGGCACAGGCCGCCGCGGTGACAGCTACATCGCCGTGCCTGTTACGCTGGACGGCGGCCGAATGATGCCCGACACGACAAGCGCCGCATGGGCGGAAGTGCTGGACATCGGCCACATCTACGGTACCGCGGAAGGAGAAGGCCTTGGGTTCTGGGGTTGGTTTGAAGATGAGGATTTGGTACGGAGCAACCCGAGAGGCAGGCGCCCTGCGCTCGTTAGGGCTTTTGGGGCTTTGCCACTTCCGACCGGAGCTTGTTTGGGCACTCTTGCAACCGAAGGCTTTGACTTGGCGTTTTTTGCCGGGGGCAATGCGGATATTTTCGGCATTTGGTTCCTCTGGGGCGATGTGAACGACGATGACAGAGTGGACGCTGCAGATATTTTGCGGCTTGAGCGGTTTTTGCATGATCGGCTCTTTCTCCTTATTGACTTCCCCTTCTGGAATGTACAAATTAACCCACTTGCAGCAGATGTATTTGTGCGAGGGCAAGTGAGCGGTTCGGATATTTTACAACTAGAGCGGTTTTTGCATGATCGCTTTATGCGCAGCTTGGGTTTGCCGCCTGTTTGGAATGTGGTTTTGGGGGAAGAGCCGGGGTGATGGGGGAAGATAGAGATTTGAATAGAAGGTAAAATAAAACCCCCTAGGTTGGCGTTCTACGCAACCTAGGGGTTTGAACTTGGACAAATATCATTTTACACCTTGACAAAAGCCGCATTTTGCTTACTTTTTGGGCGAAACCAAAAAGTAAGGCCCCGCCGATAGACGTAACCAACGTATCAAAAATAGCAAAAGGCCACCGGCGTGCCACCGATGGCCTTTTCTCACAATCTTCAACTACGGTTTCGCAAACTTCAAACCGGGCTCATGTGCATTAGACGAAAAACGAATATAAAACACGATCACAGAAACAATCTTTGCCGATTCAATCAGCATCCCCATGATATTCCAACGGAAATCCCCGTGCAGAATGTTGAGCGGCGTCTGCGTGAGCAGTACCGCGACGGCGTAGAACACAACCGTAATCCGCACATAGTGGACACCGGGCAGATACTGGCCGATGACAAAGCCGAGGGCCGTAATCATGCCGATGATGTGCAGCCAGCGTACCTCGGCGGGGGAGTTTATCACCGCCATCGTACCCGCGACGAGTGCGACTGCAATCATGACGAGCAGGAAGATGAGGCCCGCCTCTTTGCTCTGCGGGGTGTTCTTCGTGAAGATTCTGGCGAACACCAGATTGCGAATCGTACTGTAGGTGGAGGCGACGATGAGGGAGAGCTGTGTGCTCATCCCCGTTGCGAGGCCGATTGCCACGAACATCGTCATCCAGAAAAAGCTGCCGATACCGGTCACGAGGAAGTATTTTGCCTTGTCTTTGATTTGATAGGACGCAAACTCAAAACAGATTGTGATGACGCCCAGAATTTGGGCAATGATATACCAGTTACTCATATTGTCCTCCTAAACCGTATCGTATTTTTTGCAATATGCAAATGCCAATGCGCCCGGCCCCGCGTGGGAACCTATGGTGACGCCGATTTCCGTGATGGGGTTTTCGACTTTCATATCGAGAGCCGCTTCCGTGGCCGCTTTGAATGCGGCGGCATCGTTCGGGCAGACGACGTGGCCGATGGAGAGGTTTATGTTTTGCGTCTCGTCTTTGAGGGCAGCTACCATAGCTTCTTCGATGAGCTTCATCGCACGTTTGCGTCCGCGCACGTTGTCGAGTTGGGAGACTTGGCCGTCCTCCACCTGCAGGATGGGGCTTAGTCCCAAGATGCCGCCGACCAATGCGGTTGTGGGGCCGACTCTGCCGCCTCGTTTCAGGTACTCCAAGCTCTCTAATGTAAAATAGACCCTTGTGGTCTGCTTGATTTTTTCTGCAATCCGCACGGTTTCCTCCAGCGGATACCCGGCATCCCGCATTTTGATGATTTCTCGCAGAATAAGGCCTTGGCCGATGCTCACGTTGCGGGAATCGATCAGCAGGACGGTTCTGTCGGGGAACTCTTCCTTTAACATATCAATCGCCAGCACCGCGCTGTTGTGGGAGCCGCTGAGGTGCGAGGAGATGGACAGCGCGAGAATGTCCCTCCCTGCTTCCAGATGTGGGGTGTAGACGTCTATGTAGTCCTGCGGGCTGGGCTGGGATGTTTTGGGGAAGATGCCTTTTTCGGCCATGAGGCGGTTGAAATAGTCCTCTTTGCTGATGTCTACGCCTTCTTTGAGGTAATTTTCGTGGTCGAAGCTGACGTAGAACGGGATGACCTCGATATTGTACTTCTGCGCTTCCGCTTTGCTGAAATCGCAGCCGCCGTCGGATATGATTTGGAACATGGTGTCCTCCTTTTTTGCACGAGCTTTGCTTGTGCGCCGTTTAGATTAGGTCTTTCCTTTTGCTTTCTATGTATGTAGACAGGGAATGGGTGGAGGTGGTTGCATAGGGGAGAATTTTTTGTGCAGTTATTGTAGGGGCGGCATTTGGCCGTCCGCGTCCCTGATTCCGCATCTTGCAAGCCGAAACGGCGGACGGCCAAAGAACAACGTCCCTATGTCATTTCGGACACAGGGAAGAATCTTACAGTTTCCTTTTTTCCATGACAAATTTCGCCAAACATGTAACTTTTTGTCAGACCGCTGTTACAAACCGCTCGTATTTTGTTACGATTACACGAAAAATTCCTGAAGTTTTGAGAAAAATCATCATACGGGCTTGACCTCGGGGCGTTTTAGGGGTAGAATAGAGGATGGTTAATCTTGAGTAAGCTAAGTCATCGGTCATTTATTTAAGTAAATTGAAAGCAGTAAAGTTTTGCTCAGACAGGAGGATATACTATGTCTTTTACACAGGACGCGGGGCCCGATAATGTCGTAACCATCAAAGTTGTTGGTGTCGGCGGTGCCGGGAACAACGTGGTCAATCGGATGGTGGATTCCGGCACGAAAGGAATCGAGTTCATTGCCGTCAACACGGACAAGCAGGCTCTGGCGGTGTCGGCGGCCAACCAGAAAATCCAAATCGGCGAGAAGCTCACTCACGGGCAGGGTGCGGGGTCAAACCCCGAAATCGGCCGCAAGAGTGCCGAGGAGAGCCGCAACAATGTAGCCAAGGCCTTTGAAGATGCCGACATGATTTTCATCACCGCCGGTATGGGCGGCGGCACCGGCACGGGGGCCGCGCCTGTCGTGGCCGATATCGCACGGGAGTCGGACATTCTTACCGTCGGTGTGATTACCAAGCCGTTCAGCTTTGAGGGCAAACGCCGCATGAATCAAGCGACGGAGGGCATCAAGGAGCTACTCGGCAAGGTGGATTCGCTTCTGGTGATTCCCAATGACAGAATCAAGTTCGCAACCGACCAAAAGGTGACTTTCGCCAACGGGTTTGAGATTGCCGACGATGTTCTGCGCCAAGCAGTAACCAGCATTTCCGATTTGATTAAGAACACCGGGTTTATTAACTTGGACTTTGCCGATGTGACGGCGATTATGAAAGACGCGGGCTATGCCCACATGGGCGTGGGTCACGCCGCGGGTAAGGGCAAGGCAGAAGATGCCGCCCGTGCCGCCGTGTCCAGCCCGCTGATGGAGACCTCCATCGACGGTGCCAAGGGCGTGCTGGTAAACATTACGGGTTCAATGGACATCGGCCTGGAAGATGTGGAAGCCGCCGCGAGCCTCGTACAAGAGGCCGCGCACCCGGATGCCAACATTATCTTCGGCGCAACCTTTGATGAGGATATGGACGATGAGATTCGGGTCACGGTTATCGCCACAGGCTTTGACGACCACCCGGCCAACGTCTACCCCAAGGCGGAGGATAAGCGTACCGGCGCGGAAGAGGAAGGCCTGTTCTCAGCCGCCGCCGAGCGTGCGGATGTAGCCGGCGCGTCCGGTGTTGCCGATGTCGTTCCCCCCGCCGCACCCGCGTTCGGAGAGGATGACGAAGAGGATCCGTTTGACACGATTTTTAAGATTTTTAACTCGAAGTAAGTTGTATTGCACACCGGGGGGTCATCTGAGAAGATGGCCCTCTTTTTCGTGCGTGGAATTGTGGGGGTGAGTTGGGCATAATGAGGGGTGTGGGCAACAGAAATTCTCCTCCTTGGCAGGGGTGCCCGAAGAGGCGGGGTGGTGCCCTTGACCTTTGTGTAGGGGGCGGCGTCCTCGACGCCCCGTGGTATTGCATATGTGGGATGCGGGGCGTAGGGGACGCCGCCCCCTAACATATACGTACCCCGCAGGATCACCCCGTCAGGCTTCGCCTGCCACTCCTCCAAGGAGGGGAATTCGGTCAAGGGCCGGGCGGCAGGATGCCGCCTCTATGAGATAGGAGATTCACACTATGCGAATATTTCTACCAATCGTCAGCTTTATTACCGAACTTGTACGCACCTACCAAACCCGTCGTGTCAGTCGGTCGGCGGCGGAGTTTGCTTACTTTTTGACGCTCTCCATATTCCCATTGCTCATCTGTGCCGTGGCGATTTTGGCGAGCTTTGAGATGAGCATCGAGGGGCTGTTCGATGACCTCTGGGCGCAAGATGTGGTGACGGCGGTGCAGGACTATATCAGCCACGTGGGGTCTTTACCGTCCGGGCGGATTTTGTTTATCGCCGTGACCGTAATTTTCGCATCCGGTTCGGCTTCGTTTCGGGCGATTGCGAAGATTATGGAGGAGATTCAGGGGCGGCCCCGGTATTGCGGATTTTGGGGGTTGGCGGTGAGTTTTGCGTTCTCGCTTTTGCTCCTGTTTACGATTTATTTCTCCATCTTGATGATTGCCACCGGGGGATGGCTGATGGAGGAAGTGGAGGCGGTACTGGGTATCTACGGTCTTGCGGCGGCTTGGCAGCGGGTGCGGTTTGTGCTATTGTTCGCCGTGGCGGTGGTGACGGTGCACTTGATTTATACCTTCACCGCCCCGAAAGAGCCGAAGTTGCGGCGGTTGCCGGGGGCGATTTTGGCTACGCTTGCGCTGGTGATTGGCAGCGTGATTTTTTCCGGATTTATGGCGGCCTCGGTGCGGTATCCTTTGATTTACGGGTCTTTGGCCTCGTTTATTTTGCTGATGGTTTGGGCGTATTTGTGCGGGAATATTTTGATTATGGGGAGTGTGTTTAATTATGCGTTGTATGAGCGGCGGCGGTTTAGTGAATAGTTAATAGCTATTGCGGCCACCCCTGCATTGTGTTGGCGTTTTTTGGTGGGAGTTGCGCTTGCTCAGCCCGTTCCGTTTGTTATTGCGTTGGTTACGCCTTGCCGGCGGGGCCTTACTTTTTGGTCCCGCCCAAAAAGTAAGCAAAAATGCGGCTCAGGAGCTGCGCCCCTAAGAACCCGCTGCGGGTATCTACGTTGGATAAAACGGCGTACTCGTGCGGTATAGGTATTACGCGCCTTGCGCGCCTTATTGGTACGTGAGTGACCCGCGATTATGGGCGTCTGCGGGCAGACTGCCCGGACGTTCTTCCCCGCGCGCGGGGTGTCGCGTCCTGCATCTTGCTATAATAGTGATTTTATGACATAATAGTTGGATGAAACTTGGAGGACATAGTGACATGAGGCGACTGCGAATATGCTTGGCAATCTGCGTCTGCAAGGTTGCGCGATGGGGACTGCGCATCGTTGGGCGGGGCGGGACGAATTTGCCGGGGAAACTTGCGATGAGATGCTGTCCGGACATCTTGGGTGTCTTGGGACAGCAGGTGTTTACGATTGTGATTACAGGCACGAACGGGAAGACGACCTCGGCGCGGATGTTGGAACAGTGCTTGGAGAACGGAGCCGTTCCCGCATTTTCGAACCGCTCGGGGGCGAATCTTTTGCCGGGGATTACGGCGGAGTTCGTGGCGAATGCGAGCCTTGGGGGCAAGATGCGCTTGCCCTATGCCGTCATCGAGTGTGATGAGGCGGCGTTTCGGCGGGCGGCGCGGCATTTGGATGCAAAAATCGTGCTCGTGACCAACGTGTTCCGTGACCAACTAGACCGCTACGGGGAGATTACACATACGCTGAACAGCATCCGTGCGGGGCTGGAGGATTCGCCGAATGCCACGGTGTGCGTCAACGCCGATTGTGCGCTGTCGGCGGGGATGGTGGCGGGACTGCCGAATGCCGTGCGGTATTTCGGGGTGGAGACGGCATTTGCGCAGGGCGGCGACGAGGGCACGGACATGGCACGCTGTGCCTGCGGCGCGGCCTATTTGTACGAGTATAAGACCTACGGTCATTTGGGGCTTTATCGTTGTGATACGTGCAATGCAGGGCGGCCCGCGGCAGATGTGGCGGTGACGGCGGTTTTGGATGAGGCGCCTGACACGTCCACGATTGAGGTGCGGGTCGGCGGGGAAATCCATCAGGTGACGGTGAACTTGCCGGGGGCGTATAACATCTACAACGCCGCGGGGGTTATGGCGGCGGCGGCGGCGGCGGATGTGCTGAACTTGGGCATGGCGGTCATATCGGCGGCCTTGCGGGAATTTCGCGGCGGGTTCGGGCGGATGGAACGGCTCACCGTCGGGGATGTGACGGTACGGATGATTTTGGTGAAAAATCCCATCGGTTGCAGCCAGGTGCTCCGCTATCTGGCATCGGTGACGGAGCCTATGGCTTTGGTGTTCTGTCTCAACGATAAAACCGGTGACGGAAAAGATGTCTCTTGGCTCTGGGATGTGGACACGGCTCCGCTTATACAGATGGGAGATATGCTCGCGTCCGTCACCTGCTCCGGTATTCGGGCGGATGATTTGGCCGTGTGGATGAAATACGCCGGGGTGGACGAGGCGAAGATTTGCGTAGAGTATGACTATGATAAGCTCTTGGCGGCCGTGGCAAAGTCGTCCGTGCCGGTAATGATTATGCCGTCGTATACGGCGATGCTGACGCTGCGGGATATGCTGGCGAAACAGTATGGCTTGAAGCAGTTTTGGGAGTAAAGGCCTCCCCCAGTCGCCTACGGCGACAGCCCCCTCAAAACGAGGGGGCCTGAGGGCTAAGGGTGTTGGGGCAAAGCCTCTCTCGTTTACGAGGGAGGCGGGGCCGCCGCGAAGCGGTGGTCGGAGGGCGTAAACAAACGGAGGAATTAACAATATGGAATTAAAAATCTGCCACCTATACCCCGACTTGCTGAACCTATACGGCGACCGAGGGAATGTTGTAACCTTGGCACGGCGGTGTGCCGCACGGGGGATTGATGTGTCTGTCACGGGTGCGCCGCTTGGGGAGCGGGTGAATTTTGCTGACTTTGACTTGTTCTTCATCGGCGGCGGACAGGATGCGGAGCAGGCGGTGCTTTTGGATGAAATCCAAGGTTGGCGGGGGGCTGAGATTAAGGCCGCCATTGAGGACGGGAAAGTCATGCTCGCCGTTGGCGGCGGGTATCAGCTTTTGGGGCACTCTTACAAGGCCCCGGACGGCAAGGAGACGGATTTTATCGGTGCGCTTGATTTTACCTCCGTGGGGGTGAAAGAGCGGATGACGGGGGATTACATGTTCGAGTGGGACGAGCCGAGGGAAGCCGTGGACATCGTCGGATTTGAGAACCACAACGCGCGGACGTATCTCGGGAGCGGTGTGCGGCCGTTCGGGAAGGTGCTGGCGGGGTATGGCAACAACGGCGAGGACGGCACGGAGGGCGCGCGGTATCTGGGTGTGTTCGGAACTTACAGCCACGGGCCTGTGTTGCCGAAGAACCCGGTACTTGCGGATTTTCTGATTCGCTTGGCCTTGGAGCGGCGGTACGGGGGCGGCGTGGAGCTTGCACCGATTGATGATGCGCTGGAGGAGCGGGCGCATGGGTTTATGGCGGGGCGATTGCGCGGGTAGGCGTGCGGGCTTCCCACACACAAAAAAGCGGGCGGCCATTTGGCCGCCCGTACAATCGTTATAAAGTTGCCTTATAACTAGTTCGCTCTTGTGTAGCTCCATTCAATGCCCTCTGCTTGGCGGCTGTCAATGTCAAGTTGATTGCCGACGATGACATAGTTCCACTCTTCAGCGAAGCCGGTCAAACCCAAGCCCTCTGTTACGGTAATCCGCAAAATGCCGTTTTCGGCAGTCCAGTCGAACTCTGCCATCATGTCAGGCAGAGCTTCAAAGCCGCGTGTGCCGGTACCATCAGCGTTGAAGACATAGTAGACGCCGAGGTCATTCCAATCCCAGGAGCCGATGAGTGCGGAATTTGTATCACCCGTGGCGTTGTTGGCGGGCTCATCGTTCGGGTCATCAGCCGGGTCATCGTTCGGATCGTCAATGGGTTCATCGGCAGGCGTTTCGACGGGGGTTTCGGTGGGGTCATCGTCGTAGGGTTCGTCGGAGCCGCAGCCTGCAAAAGCCAGCGCGACCATGGCAATTACCATCAGCAGCAGGAGTGTCTTTTTCATCATCATCTTACCTCGATTTTTTAATTTGGTTGAAAAACCAGAGATGAGTATAGCAGTTTTATCTGTGTTTGTCAAATCCTATCACATCATATTTGTGCGTGTCCGTTCAATAAAACACTCTTCCATTTCTCCCCAATCTATGTTACAATACTCCCAAACCAATAACAGACAGGAGCGAGATACTATGCCGGATAACAACTACATCACCCGCATGAGCGAGCAGGGGATTGTCTATATCTCCGAGGACGTCGTCGCCGCCATCGTGGCCGAGGCTGTACGTGAAGTGGACGGGGTCGGCGGGTTCGCCACATCGCTGGGCGGCGAGATTGCAGAGCGTTTGGGTAAAAAGCCCGGCACACGGGGCGTAAAAATCGCCTTTGCGGAGAATGAAGTGGTCGTGGAGGTTTTTGTTCTCGTGCAGTACGGGGTGGTCATCTCCGATGTGGCGGCTTCCGTGCAGGAGTCGGTGGCATCTATAGTAGAGGCCATCACGGGTGTGCGTGTGAAGGCGGTCAATGTCACGGTCTGCGGCATTGCATTCAGCAAAGAGAAATAGGCATCGACCAAAATACATGAAACCCGCAGGGGCGACCGTCCTCGGTCGCCCGTTTTGGGTTTAATTTAGAGGTTAACCATGAAGAGATCAGAACTGCGGGAAATTGCCATGCACATCTCCTTTGCGCTGGGGGTATATCCACGGCCTGTGGATGTGCTTTTGGAGGATTTGCTGGACAAGGACTACTATCAGACCCTCGCCGAAGAGGATGAGTTGTATGCCGAGTATCCCTCCAAGAAAGAGATTGCCTATCTTCGGCAGGTGGCCGAGGGCTTGGGGGAGCATTTGGTAGAGTTGGATTTTTATATCGAAAAATACGCCCAAGGCTGGAAAGTCGGGCGGATTTCCCGTGTGGCGGTGGCTATTATGCGGGTGTCGATGTATGAGATTTTGTACATGCCGGAAGTCCCCGGCGGTGTGGCTATCAATGAGGCGGTGGAGATGGCGAAGAAGTATGAGGATGCGGATGTGGTTTCGTTTATGAACGGGATATTGGGGAGTTTTATTCGGAATGAATTGACGGAGAACGCCTAAATGGACGGTCAAGTGTTAAGCGTGTCGGAACTCAACGGCAGGGTCAAGTCTCTGCTGGATTCCGATGTGGTTCTCCAAAACGTATTCGTATCGGGAGAACTCTCCAACTACAAACTCTACCCCTCCGGGCATCACTATTTCAGCCTGAAAGACGCCGAGGGGACGCTTCGGTGTGTCATGTTCCGCGGCAGCGGGGGAAAGCTCACCTTTCGGCCTGAGAACGGTATGAAAGTGGTCGCGGGCGGGAAAGTTTCAGTATTTCCCCGTGACGGCGCGTATCAACTTTATGTCAACCAGCTAATCCCGCACGGGGTGGGGGATTTACATATTGCCTTTGAGCAGCTCAAGGAGAAGCTCGCCGGAGAGGGCTTGTTTGACCCGGCGCACAAGAAGCTCTTGCCGAAGTTTCCTCGGACGATAGCCTTGATTACATCGGGAGCCGGGGCGGCGGTGCGGGATATGATACGGGTATTGGGAATGCGGTATCCCTTGGCGAAAGTCATTGTCATGCCCGTGCGCGTGCAGGGTGCGGAGGCTCCGCCTGAGATTGTGGGTGCGCTGCATTATGCAAACAGACATAGCGTAGCGGATATCATCATCGCGGGGCGCGGCGGGGGGAGCATTGAGGACCTCTGGGCATTCAATGACGAGCGGGTGGCGCGGGCGATTTTTGCGTCTGAGATTCCCGTCATCTCCGCTGTGGGGCATGAGCCTGACGTGACGATCGCCGACTTCGTGGCGGACGTCCGCGCGGCGACGCCCTCGAACGCGGCAGAGTTGGCCGTGCCGCATGTGGATGAGCTGCGGGAGATTTTGGACAACGACGGCGAGCGGATGACGGCGGTAATCTCTCGGCAGCTTGCGCAGTATCGGGAGCGGCTGGCGGATTTCCGGGGCAAGGCGGTGTTGGAAAGTCCCTTGGGTTACATCGGGCAGCGGCGGCAGGCGTATGAACATGTGCGGGAGCGGCTTTTGGGCATTGCCAGACAGCAGATGGCTGAGCGGCGGGAGCGGTATGTGGGGCTTGCGGCGAAGTTGGATGCGCTCAGTCCGCTGAAGGTGCTCGGTCGGGGGTATTCGGTGGTGAAAAGCGGGGATGGTCGGGTGCTCAACCGGGCCGGGGATGTGGAAATCGGTGAGAACATCAGCGTGACCCTCAGTAAGGGGACGTTACATTGTATTGTAGAGGGGAGAGATTGACTATGCCGGCAGCGAAGAAAGAAAAGGTGACGTTTGAGGCGGCACTAGCACGTTTGGATGAGATTGTGAAGACCTTAGAGCGGGGACAGGCTCCGCTGGATGAGTCCTTGGCTTTGTTCGAGGAGGGGACGAAGCTTCTCGGTTCCTGCGGCAAGCAGTTGGACGAGGCGGAGCAGAAGGTTGTGCGGCTGATGAAAGGGCCGGACGGTGCGCCTGTTGAGTTGGCGTTTGATGAGGGGTAGGAGGGTGTTTTCCGTGAAATCGAAAAAAACGCTTATTTACTGGTGCGGGTTGCTTGGCATAGTGAGCTTTCTCTCCTATGCGGCGGCAGTTATCTTTGTGCCGCTTGCCTATCCGGGCTATGACTGGATGAGCCAAGCGGTTAGTGATTTAAGCGCGGCCAATGCGCCTTCGCTTGCGCTTTGGCACCGGTTGTCCGGCTTATACGGCATCGCCGGGATTACTTGTATTATGATGGTTTGTCTTGCCGTTCGGGGCAAGTGGAATAAGCCGCTGCGGGTTGGCATTTACCTGTTTGCGGCTATGTTTTGGATATCTGCGGTTGGGTTTACTGCTTTCCCCCTTTCGGAGAGTGGGACGGGCGGGGCAATGTTTCAGGATATCATGCACCTTGTTGTAACAGGGGCGGTTGTTTTGCTTTCGATTGTGTCGCTTGCGCTGATTATGATTGGGGGATATCGCAAGAAAAGGTTTGTATCACTTGCCGTGTGTGCAACGATTGCTTTGGTTTTGATGTTTGTAGGCGGCATCGGGACAGGTGTTGCGCCGCAAGCCTATTTTGGCGTGTTCCAACGGTTTAGTAACCTGATTTCCGCAAACGGGTTTCTTGCGACTTTGGGGATTTATTTGTTTATGGGGAAGTTGGATGGTGGGGAATCTGTGGGAGAGGGTTCATAATAAGGGATGAAAAAGGGCGGGCGGCCACGCGGGGCCGCCCCTACGAAGGTCAAGAGCCTCCCCCGGTCGCCTGTGGCGACAGCCCCCTCGCAAGCGGAAGGGGCCTAGGGTCAAGGTCAAGAGCGGGCAGACACAAGGTCTGTCCCTACGTAACCCCGCACAGCGAGAGGATGCTTACTATGCAAACATGGTACAAAGACTACACAGGCCAAATAGAAACATATCTAAACGGTTTTTTTCAAGCGAACGTCGCATGGAAGCCGCTTTATGACGCCATGCGTTACAGTCTCCTCGGCGGCGGGAAGCGAATTCGGCCTGTGCTTGCCTTGGAATTTTGCCGCATCTCGGGCGGTGACCCGAACCGTGCGTTGCCGTTTGCGGCGGCGGTGGAGATGATTCATACGTATTCGCTTTGCCATGACGACCTCCCGGCGATGGATGACGATGACCTCCGCCGCGGGCGGCCGACTTGCCATGTGGAATATGGTGAGGCGATGGCCATCTTAGCGGGGGACGCGCTCCAGTCGGCGGCCTTTCGTGCGGTGCTGGCGGCGGATTTGCCGGAGGATGCCCGCTGCCGTGCGGGGCTGATTCTGGCGCGGCACGCCGGGGAAGACGGTATGGTGGCGGGGCAGGTGTTGGATTTAGAGGGCGAGACCCGGCCGCTTACGGAGATTGAACTCGGACAGGTACACTTGCTCAAGACGGCGGCCTTGATTCAGGCGGCTTGTACGATGGGCGTTGTCGCTGGGGGCGGTAGTGAGGCGCAAGTGACAGCGGCGAGCCGATTTGCACGGGCATTGGGGACGGCGTTTCAAATTCGGGACGATATCTTAGACTGTGTGGGCGATGAGGCGATGCTTGGCAAGGCAATCGGCTCTGACGCGGCGAGCGGGAAGACGACCTTTGTGACGCTCTACGGTTTAGCCCGCGCCGAGCTGATGCTCCGAGAGCAGACCGATGCGGCGAAAGCGGCACTCGTCGGGGCGTTTGACGATACCGACAGGCTCTTGTGGTTGGCTGATTGGCTGCTCGGGCGGGAATATTAGTAGTAGCACCCCGTAGGGGCGGCCATTGGCCGTCCGCATGTTTCGAGCTCGCGCCATACAAGAGAACGGGCGCGCAATGCGCGCCCCTACATGAGATAGTTTGGACGGTGCAGTATAGACTGCGCCGTCTTTTTGCAAGTCGTGACAAATGTCACTACCGCGTCTCGCACCCATGCGCTATACTAAGCTCACAAAACAAAAAATTGCAGGAGGAAACATCATGATAGCAAGTATGAAAAACGTGGTCAAACGCTACGGCGACACGACCGCACTCGACCATTTGAACTTAGACGTCGCCGAGGGCGAAATCCTCGGTTTGCTCGGTCCGAACGGGGCGGGGAAGACGACAGCCATCCGCACACTCTGCGGTCTGATTGACGCAGACGCGGGCGATGTACAGGTGTTCGGCCAGAAGCAGAGCATCCGCAACCTGAAGACACGGCGGAACCTGGGGTTGGTGACGCAGGAGATTACCGTGTTCAATGACCTCTCCGCCATTGAAAATCTGCGCTACTTCGGCGGCCTGTACGGCCTGAAAGGCGCGGAACTCAATGCCAACGTCAAAGAGATGCTGGAGTTCGTCGGGCTTACCGACCGCGCCAAAAACAGGCCCAAGACGTTTTCCGGCGGGATGCAGCGGCGGCTGAATATCGCCTGCGCGCTCGTCCACAAGCCGAAGCTTGTCATCATGGATGAGCCCACCGTTGGCATTGACCCGCAGTCTCGGAATCACATCTTGGAATCCGTCAAGAAGATTGCCGCAAACGGCACTACGGTACTCTATACCTCGCACTACATGGAAGAAGTGCAGGCGATTTGCAACCGCATCTCCATTATGGACGCGGGGCGTGTCATCGCCGAGGGGACGATTGATGAACTCATGAGCCGTATTCAGTATGAAGACCGTATCCACCTCCATGCCGCCCGTCCGTCCGATGCGCTGACGGAAGAACTCCGCGCCATTTCGGGTGTGAAGAGTGTGACGGTGAACGGTACGCACTATCTCATTACCTCCGGCGCGGGGAGCGGGAACGTGAACCGTATCATGGAAATCGCCCACCGCAACGGCGGCGTGACTTCTTTCTCCGAAGATAAACCGAATCTGGAAGACGTGTTCCTGACCCTTACCGGCAAGCGTCTCCGTGATGACGGGGAGGTGTAATCATGAGCAGATTCCCACTCATTTTTACGCACTACTTCAAGCGGGCGATTCGCCATCCGCTCAACCTTTTGATTTATATTGCCCTGCCTTTGGCCTTGGTGGTACTCAATATGCTGGGTAATATCGGGATGTTTGAGCTGCAGGGCGGTGATGTTGCCGCCGCAGGGGATGTTGTTGCCGCAAATGCGACTTTCCTTGCCGTTATGTTTATGGTGTCTTTCCAGTTTTTCTCGGGCGAATTGTTGCTTGAGAATATGTACAACGACTTCAAAGAAGGTTCCGTGCGGTGGCGGCTCTCCGCAAGCCCCGTCCCGCAGCGCACATTTATATTGGGTGTTGCCCTGTCCAGTTGGGTATTTAACATCGCACAGGCCGCAGTAATTTTTGGTGTATCAGCTATCGCGTTTGATGTGCGTTGGGGTAATCCGTTCGTATTTGCGGCGGTGATTCTGCTCGTTTCCATTTTGAGCCAGCTGATTGCGGCCTTTATCACACAGATTGCACCAAAACGCAGAACGGCGTCTGTGGCCATCAACATTACCTGCTTCGGTATGATGCTGTTAAGCGGTATGCTGTTTGTCCCGCTGGGCGATAGTGCCATTGCTACGTTCCTCCAAGAATACGGTACGCCTTTGGCTCTCGGCTATCGTGCGATTTTATACGCAGGGCCTGTGTTTGACGACATGAACCAAGCTCTGTTCAATCTTGGTATCCTTGCGGCAATCACCGCCGTGTTTGCAGTCTTAGTTTTCGCACTCGGAAGGAGGCGGAAAGCGTGACCATCTTTCGCTATGCCCTGCTCCGTGCAATCCGCAACCCGCTTACGCTGATTGCCACCTATTTACTGCCCGTCGTACTGATTTTGATTCCCTCTCTGTGGGAAGACGGGGCATTCATCTCAGGCTTTGCTTTTCTGGCCATCCTCGTTATGAGCAGCGCGTATTTATCGAGCCTGAGCATTTTAACGGACAAAGCAGACGGTGCCGTCCTCCGCATTTTGGCGGCACCCGTTACGATGCGGCGGTATCTGACGGAAAACCTGTTTGCCTGCATGGTTCCGCTCTTTGCGCAGATAAGTTTGATTTCGATTTTGGGCGCAATCCTGTACGATTGGAGCCTCACCCTTTCCTTGGCGGTGTTCCTGTGCTATACTGTACTCACGCTCGCATCTGTCACGATGGCTTTTGCTTGGCATTGCCTGTTCAAAGGTGCGGAGGGCAACATTGCAGGGTTTAGCATGGTGTTGTTCTTAACGGCATTCTTGGGCGGGATGACATTCCCGGTAGAAGTCTTTCCCGGCCCGCTGCAATACGTGGGTGCCGTCTTTCCGGCCTACTGGGCCATGCGCGGATTGGATGTTGTCCAAGAGCTGGGAACCGTGTCCGGGGAATACTGGCTGGCTATCGCCGCCATGTTACTGTTTGCGATTGCTTACTTGCTCTATGGAGGAAAACGCAGGATTGTATGAAGACTTATCTGTCGCCCCGCTTTTGCTTTCGCTTATGTCAAATCGCAGGAATCGGTCTGTTGTTCGCCCTCTGGATTGGGAGCGATGAAATAGCAGGCTTTTTCCTGCTTTTATCTTTGGTTATCATGGCACTTCTGCGCTGGCGGTTTCCGAGGCTGAATCGCACGGTGCTATTTGACCTGATGGCTTGTATATCCATGTTTGCCCTTTGGGACTATGCGCCGTATGCCTTGGCCGTGCCGCTCTTTGCCGCCATGTATTTCGGTGCCTACTGGGCGGTGCTTGCGGGATTATATTTGTTTTTCTACTTTGACCCGTTTCTCGCTGCTGTACTTATACTCTCTGCGCTCGGCGGTGTGTTTCTGGGCCTCTGGGAGCGGGAGCGACAGGAGAAAATTAAGACCCGTGACATGTCGGCGGGGAGATACTATGAGCTGGAAGAACTCCAAGCCGACCTCACGGCGGCTCTCGCGCAGGTTGAGCGCATGACTGCCGTGGCGGAGCGCACACGCATTGCCCGTGACATCCACGACAACGCGGGACATGAGATTGTGGCGGCGTATATCTCGCTTCAGACGGCGCGTGCGATGATGGACGGGGCGAGCGCGGACGCGCTGGAGTTATATGATGCCGCTTTGGAGCGGCTGGACAGCGGGGCGAACAAAATCCGTGAGGCTGTTCACAATCTGTCGGCTGTTACGACTTTGGGTGTGGAGACTTTGGAGGAAATCTGTAATCGATTTCCCGGCCATGCCGTGACGTTTCGTGTCTATGGGGACACGTCCGGCATACCGATGTATGTTTGGAATATGTTGGAGTCTTGTCTGAGCGAAAGCCTCACCAACGTGAGCCGTCATGCCGCAGCGAAGCGGGTGACTGTAGATTTGGACGCGACGCCGTATCTCGTGCGGCTCTGTATTGAAAATGACGGTGTGACAGCCCCGTCCCGTGCGGCGGGGAGCGGGTTGCGCAATCTTCGCCAACGCGCCGCCGCCATCGGCGGGAACTTGTCCGTTGATGCGGGCGGGGTGAGCTTTCGCCTTGTCTGCGTGATTCCGCTCAAGGAGGAGAGAGATGAAGTTACTCATAGTCGATGATGACCCCCTAATTCGCAAAAGCCTATCCCTCACGCTTGCACGGGAGGAAGATATCACAGTCGTCGGCACGGCATCCGACGGTGCCGAGGCGGTGGAGCTGTGTGAGACGCTTGCGCCGGAGATTTTGCTGATGGATATCCGTATGCCCGGTATGGACGGTATCGCCGCTACACGGCTGATTAAACAGCGGTATCCGCATGTGCGCATCATGATGCTGACTACGTTTGACGACAAGCCGAATATCCAGCAAGCCCTCGCCGCCGGGGCGGACGGGTATCTGATTAAGACCGATAAAATCTCCGATATCGCCGGAAAACTTCGGATTATGATGGACGGCACGGGTGTACTGGGTGCCGATGTGCTGAAGAAGCTCGCCGCGTCCGAGAACCCGGCATTGGAGGAGCTGACAGCCAGAGAACGGGACATCGCCCGGCTCGTGGCGCAGGGGCTCACAAACAAGGAAATCGCCGCCCAGCTCTTTTTGAGCGAGGGGACGGTGCGGAATAACATTGTCGTGATTATGGAGAAGATGGGCGTGACAAATCGGACGCAGTTGGGGATTGTGTATTATCAGGGTTAGGGAAACCATCGGTATGGAGGGCGAGGCGTCAAGGGAACATATTGTGTTTTAGTGCGTCTAATAATGAACCGGCATAATTAAGGAGGACACACTTATGAAGAACACTCGGATTTATTTGGCGTTTATTTTAGCAGCGATAATTTTAGTCGGTATAGTCGGATGTACCACGGCGGCAGGGACTGTCGATTTGATGGACGGTATCACTTCCCGCGGCGTTTCCGGGAAGCCTGCAGACAATGTATTTGTAGCGAGTATGGCAGACTTCTCGATAGAATTGTTCAAAGAGAGCACAGCAAGCGGCGGGAATTCTCTGATTTCACCGCCGTCAGTTATGCTCGCTCTCGCTATGACTTCAAACGGCGCGGACGGCGATACTCTCGCTGAACTGGAAGTACTGCTTGGCGGCGGTATTCCGTTAGATTCTTTAAACGAGTACCTCTACAGCTATGTTAACGGACTTCCGAGCGCGGAGAATTCCATGCTGCGTATCGCGAACTCAATATGGTTTCGTGATGACGAAACTCTGCGCGTAGAGCCTGCGTTTCTACAGACAAATGCCGACTTCTACCGCGCGCAGATATTTAGTGCCGCTTTCGATGACCAAACAGTTGACGAAATCAACAATTGGGTAGACGCGAACACCGACGGAATGATTGACAGCATTATCGACGAAATAAGAGACGAGGCCTTATTTCTCATAAATGCTGTTGCATTCGACGCTGAGTGGGCAAGGATATATGATGAATCCGATATATGGGAAGGCGAATTTACAGATATTCACGGGAACAAGCAAAGGGTCGAATTCATGCACTCAGCAGAGAGCATGTTTATTGAAGATGGCATGGCGACGGGTTTCATCAAGCCTTATGCCGGAGGTTCGTATTCGTTTGTCGCGTTACTTCCGAACGAAGGTATTACAATAGAAGCATATATAGAATCACTTACGGGAACCGGGTTTCTCAGCATGCTGGAAAACAAGCAATTTGAAGAAGTGCGCGCATCTATGCCGAAGTTTGAATTTGAGTATGAAATCAGCATGATTGATGCGCTGAACACGCTCGGAATACATGAGGCATTTGATGAATACAGAGCTGATTTTGGCAGAATGGCGACTTCCTCAATCGGAAATCTTTTCATCAGCGAGGTCTTGCATAAGACATTCATCTCCGTGGATGAACGAGGTACAAGAGCAGGAGCTGCTACGGTGGTTGCTGTGGACGCCGCAAGTGCTCCGATAGAAGAACCAAAGATTGTGAGGCTTGACAGACCGTTTCTATTTGCAATCATTGACAGTTCGACGAATTTACCAATATTTATCGGAACCGTGCTGATGGTGTAAGCGCGTAAGTACTCAATTAGAAAGAAATACGGTGCCGCATCGAAACGGCACCGTATTTTTGCATCTAACACCCGCAGAACTTCTGCTTCGCTTGCTGAATCTTCTGCTGGTCGGCCTGTTCGACCTGATACCAGCCGTTGGATTGCATACAGCTGAAGATATCCGCCTGCATCTTGTGTTCTTCGTCTAGGATGTTGAGCATAGTCGTGCGGAGTTGTTCGTTGACGCATTCTCCGGCGAATGTGTTAAACGTGGCGGCGGCGTGTTTTTGACTGCTGAGACAGTCTTGCAGAATCTCCTTTTCGGTCAGGAGTTGGGCACATCTTGTGGGGTTTGACATGGTGTTTGGCCTCCTATTGTAAGAATTTCGCCAGAGAATTGACGTGTTGCTGGTGTACTTGCGCCATGCCCTCCAGCTCCTGCTGAATTTTGCTGTCGTCGCAGAGACACGCTAGGGCTTGGAACTTCTTGACGAGGTTTTGCTCGCTGCCTATTGTGTCTTCCAAGGCGGTGAGCTCTTTTGATGTTAAGCTTGGCATAAAATATTCCCTCCTGTGAAGTGTGATACGTGGGTAGTATCTCTCGGGAGGGAAGGAATATTCACATTATTCGGCTAGACTTCCATTTTTTATCCGAAACACGAGATACGCCCTGTCGGCAATCTCCGCGGCCTTGCCGAAGCAAAAAATGGGGAGGAGGGGGAAAGGCTGCCCCGCTTCAAAGGGGACGGCGAGTTCAATGCAGTCCTTGCCGCAGGGGCGGGTCATGGCGTTTTGGATGTTCGCGCTGGCCGTGACAAGGTCGGGGTCGGTGAAGAGAATACCGGGGGCGGGGTGAGGTGTCCATTTAATGGGGGGCGGGGGAGGCGCAGGATCGGGGATGGGGTCAGCTGCAAGTTCCGGGGCGGGTTCGGGTTTAGGCTCCGGGACAGGTTCTTCTATAACCAAGGGTTCGGGTGCAGGGATTTGGGCGGCGTGGGTGAAGAGGATGGCGTCTTCGTCGAGGGGGCGGACAAGCTCCCAATCGAGGTCGGGAGTGGGCGCGGTGATATCGGCGGCGGGACGATTGTTATCGTCCTCTACGGGTGCGGGTTCCGGCGCAGGGGTGGGCGTAGGTTTCGGCTCCGGTGCAGGCATAGGTGTGGGTGCGACTAAGGCATCGTGTTTAGAGACCAGACGGCAGGCGTCTATGGAGGTGAGGCCTTTGAGACGCAGGTCGTTTTTGCTGTATGCTTTGGTGAAGCGCAGCGTGTCGCCGTCGGGGAGGAGGACGCCGAGGATGACATAGCGGTCGCCCACGAGGACGGCGAGGCGCAGTATCTCCGCTGTGGCGACGACGCATTCGGCTATGAAGCGGGCGGTGAGGCCTTGGCTTGACACGGTGAGGCGGCCGACTTTGGTGTTTGCGTATTCTACAGTATATTCGCCGATGAGTTGTTCAAACATATATGGATTCCCCCGGTGGATTGATTTCTTTTAGTATTTTTATGCGGGTGGGGGAGGGAGTATGTTTGTTTTTTCTTGATTCATACATTGGTTCGCCTGCCGGCGGGGCCTACTTTCTTTGTCTCGGCAAAGTTTCTCTTTAGAATCTCATCCTTTGACTTTACGTTCGTGGTAATTTATAGCACGTCATTTTCCGGCTCGTTCGCCGGAGCAGAGTTGCGGCAAAAGGGGATCGCGCTGTGGGTGTGTTGGGGATTTGGAGGGCCTCCGCACACACAACCACCCCGTCCGCGCGCACGGCGCATACGCCCAAAAAGTAGACCCGCCGCAGGCAAACCCAACGTAATAACCATAGAAAGAACCCATCGGCTACACCGATGGGTTCTCTGTTTCTTCCGGTTCAACTTGTTCCTCTGGCTCAACTTCCTCAAGCAAAACTTCTTCCTCCAACGAAACCTCTCCCTCCGGCGCAACTTCGCTCTCTTCCGACAGAACTTTCTCCACCGTCAAAGAAGTCTCCACCGCCGCAAGCCGCTCCGAAACCGCATCTCCCCACGGATCCCGCTCCACAATCACATCTACAGCCGCCTGCCGTCCGCGTTTCCGAAGCGCATAGACCACAAAAAACACCGCAATCGCAACGGCCAACAAGGCAACCGCCGCGACAACCGCCCATGGAATCAAAATCACACGCACATCCATTATGCTTGCTCCTGCTCCAAATACTGCGTCACGAGTTCCCGCAACAACTCATCCCGGTCAATCCGAGCAATCAGCGTGCGGGCGTTGTTGAAATTGGTGATATACGTGGGATCCTCCGAGAGGATATACCCCACAAGCTGATTGATGGGATTATACCCTTTCTGAATCAGAGAGTCATGCACCGAGTGCATAATCTCCCGAATCTCCATATCACGGCTCACCACATCAAATTTTTGGGTATACGCTTCCATGAGACCACCTCATTTATTATCTATTAATCCCATCTTATCAAATTTTTACCCGGCTGTAAAGAGTAATTACCTGCCGAATTGCAAAGAAAAATCGCAGATTACCGAATCACGGCACCAAGTTTCGTTTCCAAGGCCGTTAAAATCTTAGCTGTGGCCCCGTCTGCGTCCTCATCGGTGAGCGTTCTGTCCTCCGCCCGATACTGAAGTGCAAAGGCCATGCTCTTCTTTCCTGCCGGAATCGGCGTACCAGTATAAACATCGAACAAGCGGCTCTCCACCAACTTCTTCACCCCCGCTCCGGCGATGACCGCCTGCAACTCCTGCGCCGTGACATGCTCGTCACAGACCACGGCGATATCTCGTGTCACGGCGGGGAAGCGCGGCAGCGGCACATAGGTCCGCTCTGGCCCCATGGCGGCAAAGAGTTCCTCCAAATCGAGCTCGGCGGCGAATACCTCACCCTCCAAGCCAAAGTTCTTACACGTCAACGGATGCACTTGCCCCAAGCGGCCCAACACCTGATCATCCACGGCAAGCTCCGCACACCGGCCGGGGTGATAAATCGGGTCGTCCGATTTCGCCGTCCAGATGACACCCGTAATCCGTAAGTCCTCCAACAAAGCCTCCACGGCCCCCTTGAGAGCGAAGAAGTCCGCACCGTTACCATACGCACCCAGCGTCAAATGCAGCCGCTCATCGCAGAGCGTCTCGCTCTCGGCGTTCGGCAGATATACCCGCCCCAACTCATAGAGTCGAGCTGATTCGTTGCGGTAACTGGCGTTACGTGCCAGCGTTTCCAACATCGCAGGCATGGCAATTGTCCGCATCCGGCTGGTGTCCTCGCCTAGTGGGTTGAGGATAGTGAGACTGTTCCGCTCCGGCGCATCGGCGGAGAGGCGCACCTTGTCATAGGCGACCTGCCCGGTGAACGTGTAGGTCAAAATTTCATTGTAACCGAGGTTGCGAAGCAAAACCCCGACTTGCCGTTCCAGCTTCTGCCGCGGATTAAACCCACCCTGCACGGCGGCCCCCCGCATCATCGTGGCGGGGATTACATTATATCCATAAAACCGTGCCACTTCCTCCGCCAAATCGGCCCACTGATGCACATCCAACCGCCAAGACGGGACGGTCACCAGATTGCTATTGTCAACGGTAAATCCTACTTTTTCCAAAATTGCCGCCATGTTGTCACGGGAAATCTTCGTCCCCAGCAGGGCGTTGATTTTATCGGCCTCTAGCGGCAAGCTAACAGGCAAACGGTCAGACGCAATCACGTCCACGATACCGTCCACAACCTCGCCCGCACCCAGAAGTTCCACCAGCTCACACGCCCGCTGGACGGCGGGCAGCGTACTCATGGGGTCAAGCCCTTTTTCAAACCGACCGGACGCATCCGTCCGCATCCCGAGCCGGGCCGCCGTTTTACGGATACTCACGCCGTTGAAGTTCGCCGACTCAAACACCACCGTCGTGGTAGAATCCGTAATCTCACTACGGGCACCGCCCATGACCCCGGCTATACCCACGGCTTTTTCCTCATCCGCAATCACCAGCGCATCATCCAATTCCCGATCCACGCCGTCAAGCGTTCGAATTATCTCCCCCGACCCGGAGCGGCGCACAATAATCTGCCCGCCCTGCAAACAAGCGTGGTCAAAGGCGTGCATCGGCTGGCCGTATTCCAGCATCACATAGTTTGTAATGTCCACGATATTATTAATCGGCCGCACCCCTGCCGCACGGAGCCGCTGCCGCATCCACACCGGACTGGGCGCAATTTTGACATTTTTCACCACTCGTGCCGTAAAGCGGCGGCACAAATCCTCGTCCCAAATCTCCGCGTCCAAATAGTCAAGAATGTCCCCGCCAGATCCTTGCACGACCGACTCCTTTACCGTCATCGGCACATCAAAACTCGCCGCCGACTCACGGGCAAGGCCAATCACAGACAGACAATCCGGCCGATTACTGGTGATTTCAAACTCCACGACCTTATCGTCCATTCCGAACACAGGCCGAATGTCATCACCGAGCTGAAACCCTTTGATTTCATCCGCCGTAAACACCAAAATCCCATCCTCGGCGGCGTGCGGATAGTCGTGCAAATCCAAACACAGCTCATCCAAAGAACAGAGCATCCCATTCGATTCCACGCCCCGAATCTTGCCCTTCTTAATCTCTTTCCCGCAGGGCAATTTGGACTTATGCAAAGCCACAGGACAAACGTCCCCGGCTTTCAGATTATCCGCCCCCGTAACAATCACGGTAGGATCGGCCGCCCCGATATCCACCGTGCAAACCCACAGAGAATCCGCATCAGGATGCCGCTCGACGCTGATCATCTTCCCCAGCACTACATTTTTGACATCGGCCCCCAAATCCGCCGTCCCCTCGACTTTGGAGCCGGTGATCGTAAGCCGATCAGCGTATTCTTTATCGTCCGCCGTGATATTTGTAAAATCCGCCAGCCATTTTTTCGATAATTTCATATTATAACCTCTCACATATGCGTTGTAGGGGCGGCCATTGGCCGTCCGCCCCCGATATGATATCAAACGTCCGATACGGACGGCCATTGGCCGCCCCTACAAATTTAAAACTGCCGTAAGAACCGCAAATCATTCTCAAAAATCAAGCGCAAATCGCTGATATTATAGCGCATCATCGTCATCCGATCCAAGCCGATACCGAAAGCGAACCCGGTATATACCTCCGGGTCAATGCCGCAATTACGGAGCACATTCGGATGCACCATGCCCGCCCCCAGCAGTTCAATCCAACCCTCACCCTTGCACATGGGGCAACCTTTGCCGCGGCACTTGAAACATTGACAATCTACCTCGCAAGACGGCTCCGTAAACGGGAAATGGTGCGGCCGGAACCGTGTCGCTGTCCCCACACCGTAGAGCTGTTCGACCAGCGCGTTCAGCGTCCCCTTCAAATCGGCCATGGTGATGCCCTTGTCCACCACCAAGCCCTCAATTTGATGGAACATCGGCGAATGCGTGGCATCTACTTCATCTTTCCGATACACCCGCCCCGGGGAGACCACACGGATAGGCGGCTTCTGATTCTCCATCACCCGCACCTGCACAGGCGAGGTCTGCGTCCTGAGCACATACTCGCTGTCACGGTCGAAGTAAAACGTATCGCTCCAATCACGGGACGGATGCGCATCTGGGGTGTTGAGCTTATCAAACACGTTGACCGCAAGCTCCACCTCCGGCCCCTCGGCAATGGAAAAGCCCAAGCCGATAAAAATATCTAATGCCTCGTCCAGCGTCTTGCGCATGACATGTTGCTTCCCCACCGCCTCCCGCGTACCGGGGATGGTGATATCTAGCTTCTCCCGCACTAGCTGTGCGTCCAGAGCCACGGCCTCCAAGGCCTCCCGCCGTGCGGCGATGGCACCCGTGAGTTTTTCGCTGAGCGCATTGGCCATCTGCCCGATAACGGGCCGCTCCTCCGCCGAAAGTCCGCCCATCTGCTTCAAGATGGCGGTAAGCTCTCCCTTTTTGCCCAAGAATCGGACGCGGAGTGCTTCGAGGCTCTGTAAATCCTCAGCTCCCGCAATGGCCGCTAAGGCTTCGTGTTTCAGGGCGGTTAGTTGTTCTTTCATCTATCTTTGCTCCTTTATCCGGGATTGACATAGTTTCTCATATATGATAAAATAGACATACAAAAGGGAATTGCCGCTTTTCGCAGGGCGGCTCGGTCCTGTAATTGGGTTCGAGACGCCTTAAGTACTAAGGCGTCTCGTGTTATTTACGTCTATGCTGTAAGCACAGAGCAACAACTGCTACAATCAACATGCCGAACTGAAACAGCTCCACATATGTAACCACAGCGTCACCCCCTTTCACAAGGGCGTGACCAAGTCGCCTAGCGGCAATTCCTAAAACATTATAACAGGTCTTTGCGACCTGGACAAGCCTGTTTTTCATAAAACAGGCTTTTTTCACAAGGAGGTCATACAAATGAAACTCGCAACCGCCGCCGAAATGCAAAAACTCGACCGCCTCGCCATCGAACAAGCGGGCATCCCCTCCACCACGCTCATGACAAACGCCGCCGCCCACATCGCAGAGCTCGCAAAGGAGGTCATGGGCGAGAATAAGCACGCCCTCATCTTCTGCGGCAGCGGCAACAACGGCGGGGACGGGATTGCGACTGCCGTTGCACTAATGAAGGATGGGTATAGCGTGCGGGTCTGTCTTGTGACGGAACGGGAAAAGCTTAGTGAGGATGCGAGGGAGATGGAACGGCGGTTGGAAGAGTTGGGTGGGGCGCTGGAGACTTTTGACCCGAAATTTTTCCATGCAGATACTTTCACAGACACCCCCGGCGTTATCATTGACGCTATTTTCGGCATAGGGCTAAACGCCGAAGTGCAGGGCAATGCAGAAGATACAATAGGGTTCATCAACGAAATCACCTGTGGCTACCCTGTTTCCCCCGTCATTTCCGTTGACATCGCCAGCGGTATCGAGGCCGACACGGGGCGTATCCTCGGCACAGCCGTTGAAGCGGATTATACCGTAACTTTCACCCTCCCCAAACCCGGCAGTTTTGTCGGACAAGGCATCCTATACGCAGGTGAGGTCAAAATCGTAAATATCGGCATTCCGAAATCTCTAATCGTTCCACCAACCAAAACACACCTAATCACAGCCAATCGCGTCAGTCTACCTGCCCGCCACCATCTCATGCACAAAGGCAATGCCGGAAAACTCCTACTAATCGGCGGCTCCGTCGGCTACACCGGCGCACTCACCCTCGCCGCAAAAGCCGCACTCCGCAGCGGTGCAGGCCTTGTCTTCATGGGCGTCCCCGAAGAAATCTACCCCATCGTTGCCGCTCAAAACTTGGAGGCTATGCCATTCCCGCTACCCAGCACCAATGGGAAGATAAGCAAAGAAGCCCTTCCCATCATTTTAGAGCGATTACAAGGCATGGACAAACTTCTCATCGGCCCCGGCATGGGGCAAAGCCCGGAGCTAGACGAACTCGTCTGCGACCTAATCCGCACCTCTGAAGTCCCGATTATCCTCGATGCCGACGGTCTAAACGCCGTGTCCCGGCATATAGATGTACTGGACGAGATTCCCCCCTACCGACGCCCAATTCTAACCCCCCACGACGGTGAGTTCGCTCGCCTCGGTGGTGACCTCTCTCATGGGGACCGGCTCAAAGCT
Organism: Oscillospiraceae bacterium; assembly: GCA_009780235.1. GTDB lineage: Bacteria > Bacillota > Clostridia > Oscillospirales > Oscillospiraceae > WRAB01. Next base: position 16,473 of record WRAK01000003.1, on the reverse strand, counting down.
GCCCGTGATTTTGTCCGGCGGCATAACTGCACGCTGGTACTCAAAGGGCCGGGGACAATTATAGCGGTCTCGGCAGGCACAGTCTTCGTCAACACAACAGGAAATCCGGGCATGGCCACAGGCGGCAGCGGAGACGTATTGGCGGGCATGATTGCAACACTATCGCCGATAACCACCGCAGTCTGGGCGCACGGCAAAGCCGGCGACCTGGCCGCCGAAGCCTTGGGCGAGTATAGTATGCTCCCCAGCGACCTATTAGACTACATCCCGGAGGTTCTGAAATCAATCACGAGGTGATTCCATGCGCCGTCTAGCCGCCCTGCTCTTCGCTCTGATGCTGCTCCTTTCCGCCACCGCTTGTTCAGGCGAGCAAGATCCAAACGAACGTATTCTTGAACTCCGGGAACGCTTTCTGGCCTCCGACCAACGCTTTGCCGCTGAACTCACCGCCGACTACGGCGACCGTGTCCACCGCTTCACCCTCCGCTTCGACTCGGCGGCAAGTACGCTGGAAGTCCTTGCCCCGGAACTCATTGCCGGGATAGTCATCGAGGTCTCCGAAAGCGGTACCGTCCTCCACTTTGAGGGCGCGGAGTTAAACACAGGCCCCCTCACCGAAGATGGCCTCAGCCCCCTCGCCGCCCTGCCGATGATTGTATTCCAATGGAAAGAGGGCATCATCACGGCGGCACACTATGAAACGTTCCACGACATCCGCTGTGTCGTCATGACTACGGCAATCTCGGACAATGTGCAACACATGACGTGGTTCGATGCCGAGACAGGCGTGCCGATTAAGGCAGAGATTTTGGAGGATGGTTTCGCGGTGCTGACGGTTGCGTTCGAGGGCGGACCGTTGTTTGGGCTGGGGTGACACAATGTAGGGGCGACCGACCCGGTCGCCCGCACGTTTCTTCTCATACTGACACACGGGCGGGGATAAAACCCCGCCTTTACGCATGTGCAGATAAATATAGTTGGAGTTTTGGTCGGATTATGGTAAAATGAACGCAAAGCCTCCTTTCTCAAAGGAGGTGGCAGGCAAAGCCTGACGGAGGATTCGTCGCCTCTGCCACCAACATTGCAAAAGTGAATCCTCAGTCAGCTTCGCTGACAGCTCCTTTGGAAAAGGAGCCTTCGCGGCTTATGTGCATGATAACTTCACCCAACAAATAGCGAGCAAACATGAAAAATACCCCCCTCACCCGCATCAAACTCATCCACACCGCAATCTGGCTTATCTTCGTAGCCGCCATCCTATACATCTTTTATGCGGGTATATTTGACAGAATCACCCCATTAGTCTGGCTCTGCATCGGACTGGTCTGCATAGAGGGCATCGTCCTGCTGCTCTGCAAAGGAAAATGCCCGCTTACTCTATTGGGCTATAGGTATGCCGATAACCCCCAAGTCGGATTCGACATTTTCCTCCCCGCATGGTTGGCGAGACATAACAAACTGATTTTCTCAACGCTGTTCGCCATTGGCTTTATTTTAATTCTGTGGCGTGTTTTTTATATGTAGTTATTATACGGGCATTTAAATTCGCTTAGGCGGTGACATAAAATGAGTTCAAATTTACTGGCCAACCTTAACAAAATACATACAACAGAGCTGGGGGTCGAGCGGCTTAGGAAAAATCTGGCTCTGGCTGATACAGACGTTGTTGCGTGGTGTAAGGATAGAATTAAAACTGCAAATAGCATTATCAAGCAAGGAAAGAACTGGTATGTATATACAGAAAATACCATAATAACGGTCAATGCCTCTAGTTTTACAATAATAACAGCCCATATTGCAAAAGAACAACTTACCACCATACAGGCCACGCGCTTTCATTCACAACAATAAGACAACAAAAGGACGGACACCCCCATGCAAACAACCAACCGCACCTGGGCCACCATCCACCTCGACGCCCTCGCACACAACTACAACACCCTCCGCGCCCAAACCCCGTTGGGCTGCGGCTTCCTCGCCCCGGTCAAGGCAAACGCCTACGGCCACGGAGCCGTCCCCGTCTCCCGCCACCTCGCTGACCTCGGCGCGGACTACCTCGCCGTGGCCTGCGTCCCCGAGGCGATGGAACTGCGGGAGGCCGGCATCACCATCCCCGTCCTGAATTTCGGTTACGCCCACCCGACGGATGCGGAGCCCCTCGCCCGAAACGGCATCACGCAGACCATCTTCAGCTTGGAAATGGCCGAATCCTTGAGCCACGCCCTAAACGGGACAGGCCTCACCCTCCCCGTCCACATCGAGCTCGACTCCGGCCTCGGCCGCCTCGGGTTCCCCTGCCGTAACCGGGAACCCATGGACACCCTCAAAACCCTGCGGCTCCCGCACCTCGACGTCCAAGGCATCTTCACCCACTTCGCCGCCGCCGACACGGACGATTCTTACACACTCGGTCAACTCGACTACTTCATCCGTGCCGTAGACTGGCTGGAAGCCGAATCAGGCCGCCAAATCCCTCTGCGCCACACAGCGGGCAGCGGCGCAACCCTGCGTCTGCCCACAACGCACCTCAATATGATTCGCCCCGGCATCTCCCTCTACGGCCTCCCGCCCGCCCCGGATGTCGGAGCCGATTTGCGCCCCGTCATGTCGCTCAAAACCCGTATCATCCAATGCCGCACTTTCGCAGACGGCGAATCTATCAGCTACGGCCGCACCTACGAGACAAGCGGCACCGAGACCATCGCCGTGGCCGCCATCGGATACGCCGACGGCTTACACCGCAATCTCTCCGGCAGGATGGACATGCTCGCCCACGGTCAACGCGTCCCTCAAGTGGGGCGCATCTGCATGGATTTTTCCATGCTGAACGTCACGGGCTTAGAAAAAATTTCACCCGGTGACACGGTTACGGTTTTCGGCACGGACGGGACCGAATCCATCTCCGTCGCCGAACACGCGGGCACACTCGGAACGATTTCCTACGAACTCCTCTGCGCCGTCTCCGCCCGTGTCCCCCGTGTATATTCCCACGGCGGGTAAGGCTGAATATACTGGCTATGTAGGGGCAATTATAAATCGCCCGGGTCCCTACGAAAAATTTACCATCCTATGGTATAAATTGCACCCCTCTATGGAAGAATTATAGTAATCCGGTTACATAGTGTCTCAATCACCGTGGGCCGGGAAAAACATCGGGCGTTTTACCTAACCCTTATGTTTTCCTCCGCCTTTGGCGGAGGAAAACATAAAAAGGTAACACCCCGAAACATCTTTCATCGGAGCGTGAATTGTTGTGAGTAACGGTGTACGTCGGGGTGACATCTACTATGCCGATCTAAGTCCCGTAGTGGGCAGCGAGCAGGGCGGAATGCGCCCTGTGCTCATCGTGCAAAACGATACGGGGAACAAGCACAGTCCCACCGTGATTGCGGCGGCCATCACGAGCCAGACCTCCAAGGCCCGCCTGCCGACCCACATTGAGCTGGAGGCCAAAAGCTACGGTCTGACCCGTGACAGCGTGGTTCTGCTGGAACAAATCCGCACCATAGACAAACGCCGCCTGAAAGAACGCATGGGCAAGCTGGACAACAGTCTGATGAATCAGATTAACAATGCAATCGCCGTGAGCTTCGGCTTGGGAGATGAATAACCCCTTGTGAAGAACCCGCCGCCCGTATTTGGGCGGCGGGTTTGTTGTGCGGTGTGGTATAATGGCAAAGAGGTGAGCAGCATGAAGCTATACATCTGCGAAAAAACAAACATAATGACAGAAACACCGTACGACGGAACACCCTCCGGCGGGCAAGCCGGAAGATGACGCGTTGCATCCACCACAAACGAAAAGTCAAAGAATGAGATTCTAAAGAGAAACTTTGGCGTGTAAAAAAAGTAACGCCGTCGGCAGGCAAGCCCAACGCAATAACAAACAGAGCGGGCTGAGCAAGCGCAACTCCTGTGACGCAATCTAAAACGCAACCGCACAGAGCGGATATGGAATCCGCCCCTACAAAGGCGCGGAACGAAAAAACAGGGCAGACACAAGGTCTGCCCCTATAATGTTCTCACTACTACTTCCGCGCCATTCGTTCCCTGCGCTTTTTCCGTTTTTTCGCCGCGTGGTTAACCGCATACACGATGTAGAGTAAAACCAAAAGTACCAGCACGACAATTACAACGAGCACCCAGATGTTTCCCAGCGTTGATTCCAACTCCTGCCGCATGTAGGCCGTGCGGGAGAGGGCTACGTTTTCCGCCGCGACCAGCGGGATGGGACCGAAGGTGCGGTCTCCGTAATGTAGGGTAATCTCCCCTAAGATGTCACCCTGATTCACGGGGGCGATGAGGGGGTTGTCATCATCGTAGAAGAGAGTGACTTCTTGACGGGCATCTTGCAGGGACATGCCCTCGAACACCAACGCATTCACCGCGTTTGCAGGGCGGAGGCCGATGGTCTCTCTGCCGTCACCCAGAGAGATGGGGATACGGGTAATCTCCAGCGTGGCGGGGAGGAGTTCGGTGTAGGTCAGGTTCTCAAAGGCCCAGTCGTAGAGGGCGGCTGTTTCGGTGAAGTGGTTGACGCCATCAATGCCCGTCGGTACGCCCATAACCACGGCGAGGAGAGAGATGTCGTCCCTTGTGGCGGTGGAGACGAGGCACATGCCGGCGGCTTGCGTGAAGCCTGTCTTGACGCCGGAGGCACCAGGGTAGTATCCGTCGGCATCCGGGTCAGTCAGACGGTTGGTTGAGGTGAAGATGCCCGCCGGACGCTCGTTTGTAGCGCGGAAAGGCCGCTCCTGCATACTGTAGAGGTCAGCAAAACGGGGGAGGGAGACGGCGAAATAGCTGATGCGGAAGATATCGTAGGCGGTGGTCATGTGGCCGTCTTGTGTGAGACCGTGGGGGTTGCGGAAGGTGGTGTTCAAGGCACCGAGTTCTCTCGCTCTATCGTTCATCATTTGGACGAAGTTGTCGATAGAGCCTGCGATATGTTCGGCGATGACATTTGTTGCGTCGTTGGCCGAGATGAGCATGGAGGCGAAGAGCAGGGCCTCAAAGGTCATCTCCTCGCCGACTTCAAGGCCGATGGCAGAACCAGCCTCTATCATATCAGCCAGTGCGGTCTCCGAGGTGGCGACCATGTCATTGATGTTGACATCGCCGCGCTCTAAGGCTTCCACGGCCAAGAGGGCGGTCATAATCTTTGTGGTGGATGCGGGGTGAATCGGATTGTGTTCATTTTGGGCGAAGATGATATCGCCTGTGTTTAAATCCGCCAACACGATGGCGTCCGCCGCTTCAACTGACGGACGGGACACCGGGAGGGCGATGGCAGAGCCGACCAAGCCTGTGATTAACAGGAAAATTGTAAATAATGTAAAAATATGTCGTTTTTTCATTCTACTCTCCGATGATGTATGGTATGATATATTTATTCTTGAACCCTGACCATTATAGCGTAAATCGGGTGCAGAATCAACGGTAAATTTTAAGGGTTTGTCCTAAAAACCCCAAGGGGAGTGGTGCACATGAGCAAGACGAACATCGCAAAGGCATTGGCAGCTCTGGTTTTGGTCGCTGTTGTGTTTCTGACGGGGCTGTATTTCGGGCGCACGGGCGGCCCGGGGGAATTCACCGTGACCACGGAGTACGCCGTCGGTGCCGTGGACGCGGCGGAGCTGGAGGCATTGTCTCAGCGTCTGGCGGACAGAGCCGCACGAGATACGGGTGAGACTGCCCCTGTAGAGGGCGATACCCACATCACTCCGCAGCCCCCTGTTTCGGAGTCGGGTGACGGGCTTGTCAACATCAACACCGCCGAGGCAGATGCTCTGATGACCTTGCCCGGTGTCGGGCCGGCGATTGCGCAGCGGATTATTGACCACAGAGAGGCGCACGGACCGTTTCGGATTATTGAGGAGATTACAGACGTGTCGGGTATCGGCTCCGCACGATTTGCGGATATTCGGGATTTGATAACTGTAGAATAGGGGTGTGGCTAACGCCTCAAACCAAATGCAAGCATTTGGTTTGGAGGGAACCGCCCTGCGGGGCGGGTCACTGCGGCGGGTTATGGAGTTTTTTCGGGAATGAATCCCGAAAAAAGACGGATTCCATTTTTCGCCTCTGTCGCACACTATCATGCACTCTCTACGGCAAAAAGCTTTTCGCTGAAGCGAAAAGGACGGGGGATGCGAAGAGATTTTTTGGAGGCAATGTATGCGTATCTTAGTGGTAGATGATGAAAAACTGCTCGTCAAGGGTATCAAATTTAACTTGGAGAACGAGGGCTATCAGGTGGACGTGGGCTATGACGGCATTGAGGCGGTGGAGAAAGCGCGGGTCGGGAATTATGACCTGATTATCCTCGACCTCATGATGCCGCGGCTGGATGGGCTCAACGCCTGTATGCAGATTCGGGCGTTTTCCACGGTGCCGATTGTGATGCTGACGGCGAAGAGCGAGGACACGGACAAGCTCCTCGGTTTTGAATACGGGGCGGATGATTATATCACCAAGCCCTTTAACGTTCTGGAGCTCAAGGCGCGGATTCGGGCGTTGTTGCGGCGGAGTAATTTGCAGAGCAACGCAGGGCCTGCAGAGGATAATAGTGCGGCGATTGCAATTGGGCATATCGTCATCGACTCTTTGCGGCGGCACGCAGAGCAGAGCGGGGTGGCGGTGGAGTTGACGGCCAAAGAGTTTGACCTCATCGAACTGCTCATGAAAAATCCCGGACGGGTGTACAGTCGGGAGAATTTGCTTGACATCGTTTGGGGTTACGATTACCATGGCGATATCCGGACGGTGGATGTACACATTCGGCGGCTCCGCGAGAAACTGGAACCCGACCCGGCGAACCCGGCGCGGATTATGACGAAGTGGGGTGTGGGCTATTACCTCAAAGCAGAAACATAAAAAAGGCCGCCTCACAGGCAGTGTGCAGCTCAAATTTGCCCTGACCTATGTGACGCTTATTGTGGGGCTTTTGCTCTTGCTCAATACCTATCCCATGATGGAGTCACGGAATCTGGTGTTTTACGCTAAGCAGTCGTCCCTCATGGGGCAGACGCTTATGGTGAGCGAGGCACTCGGCGGCGGGGAACGCTTGGAGCGGGGCGCAATCGGGCAGACGATGGGGCATCTCCCCGTCCATGACTTCGCTCGGATTGTGGTCGCAGACGCGGAGGGGCTGATTCTCTATGACACGGCGCATGGGGAAGACGGCCTGCAGACCTATGCTCTTTTTGACCGGGCAATCGAGGCTTTAGACGGGTATGAGGTGTTCTTCAGCCGCTTTGCGGACGGCAGTTTTTATTCCTGGGGTGCCGTTCCGATTATGAGCGGGGACGCGGTCATCGGGGCCGTATACCTCCATGAGCAAGACAGGGCACAGGGAGAGCTGATTGAGGCATTGCGGCAGAACTTGTTCAACATTTCCATCGGAATTTTCATGGTGGCTCTGCTCTTGGCCATTTTCTTCTCCCGTACGCTGACAAGGCGGCTGATGGCTATGCTGTCGGCAATTCGTATCGTGGGCAAGGGGGATTATAACTATAAACTCCGTGTGAAAGGCGGGGACGAACTGGCAGAATTGGGGCAGGCGTTTAACAAGCTCACCGATCGGCTCCAAGAGACGGAGGAGATGCGGCGGCGGTTTGTGTCGGACGCATCGCATGAGCTGAAAACGCCTCTGGCCTCGATTCGATTGCTCTCGGACAGCATTGTGCAGAGTGAGGACATGGACGAGGGGACGATTCGGGAGTTCGTCGAGGACATCGGCCAAGAGGCGGGACGGCTGACACGGACAACGGAGAAGCTTTTGCAGCTTACCCGCTTAGACGATGCGCCCGAGACGGAGCTTGTCCCTGTGGATGTGGCCGAGGTTGTGGTGCGGGCCGGGCATATGCTGCGTCCGCTCGCCGCGGGGCGGCAGGTGGAGATGGTGTTCGATTTCCGTGCGCCGTGCTTTATCCTCGCCACGGAGGATGATGTATATCAAATCGTGTTCAATCTGGCAGAGAACGGCATTAAGTACAATGTCGAGGGCGGGACGCTCCGAATTCGTCTTGACCGTGTAGAGGACAGGGTGCGGCTCACCGTGGAGGACACGGGTATCGGTATCCCCGAGGCGGATATGCCGTACATTTTTGATCGTTTCTACCGGGTGGATAAAGCGCGGAGCCGCGTGCAGGACAGCAGCGGACTGGGCCTGTCCATCGTGCGGGATACGGTGCTGCAACACGGCGGTACGGTGGAAGTGACGGCACGGGACAGCGGCGGGACACGGGTGACGGTGCTGTTTCCTGCGACGGAGCAGCAGTCTATGTAGAGGTGCCGCAGGCACCTCGCAGGGGGTTTAGCGGCAGTTGCAGTTGCAATTACAGCCGCGGCCCGACCTTTCGTCGTCGCGGTCCCGCTCTTGGTCACGGTCGCGATCCTCGCAACGATTGTGGTGATGAAAGTGATGGTGGCAATGGCACCTGTGGAAACAGCGGCAGCCGCCGAAGAAACAACACATATTTTAGTCCTCCGCACTCACATAATCCGCCCGTCTTGCGGGCGTAGTTTAGTATATGACAGAAGACAGAAAGGGTGCAGTCTATGCAGTACCGTACAGACCCCAAAACGGGCAAACAACTCTCGGCCTTGGGCTTCGGGTGTCTCCGATTCCACAAAGACATCGCAGAGGTTGAGCGGCAAATTTGTTTTGCCATTGACAAGGGCGTCAACTACTTTGACACGGCCTACTCCTACGGGAAGAGTGAGGCTGTCTTGGGTAAAATCCTCGCCAAAGACGGCCTGCGGGAGCGGGTGAATATCGCCACGAAACTGCCCTATTACGGTGTCAAGAAGCCGGAGGATTTTGACCGTCTCTTCAACACGCAACTCGAACGGATCCAAACCGACCGGGTGGAGTATTATCTCATTCATGCGCTGCCCGGTGTGCAGAGCTGGAAATGGCTCTGTGAAATGGGAATCGCCGCGTGGGTGCAGAAGAAACGGGACGCGGGGCAGATTGGACAAATCGGTTTCTCTTTCCACGGCACGGGGCCGGATTTCTTGGAGCTGATTGATGCCTATGACTGGGACTTTTGCCTGATTCAATACAACTACTACGACATCAACTACCAAGCGGGTAAGCGGGGGCTTGATTACGCCACGGAGCGGGGGATACCCGTCATGGTGATGGAGCCGCTTCGGGGCGGGATGCTCGTGAACAAGCTGCCGCCTGCGGTGTCTGGCCTCTGGGCATCCGCGCCCGGTGAACGTTCGCCCGCGGAGTGGGCTTTGCGTTGGGTGCTGGACCATCCGAATGTGCTCACGGTACTCTCCGGGATGGGGACGATGGAGATGGTGGAGGAAAACGTCCGCGTAGCCGCCGACCACATGCCGGGGACATTCACCGAGGAAGACCTCGCCCGTTACGACGAGGCGCGAACACTTATCCGTGCGGCTACCAAAGTGGACTGCACGGGCTGCGGGTACTGTATGCCCTGTCCGCAGGGGGTGGATATTCCGCTGTGTCTCGGTTGTCTCAACGACACGGCATTTCGGAAACGGTGGAAGAGCCAATACTGGTATGTGGCCACGACAGAGGGGCATAATGCGTCCCGGTGTAACGGCTGCGGCCTGTGTGAGCCGCTGTGTCCGCAGGGGATACCGGTGCGGAAAATGCTCAAGGAGACGGTGCGGCTCTTGGAGCGGCCGCCGTATAAGGTGATGCGGGCGGTGGCGCGGCGGATGTTGAAGCATAAGGCGGAAAAATAAATCTGTTAGGAGCTTTCGCATGAAACAGAACACAAAAACCAGAAGCTCACAAGTGCGCTCTTATTTTCGCACACGCATTGCGGCTCTTGTTATGACTTTGGTGGTCATGGCGGGGCAGACGTGGATTGCGTATGCAATTAATCTTGATTTTGTTTGGATATTGCCGCTTATCTCGGGTGTGATGCTGACCTCGTCCATCCTTGTCTATTCGGGCAGTCATACGAAGCCGTCGCGGTCGGCGCGTGTGTTGTCGATTGCGGTTGTTGTGCTTTTGCCGCTCATCAATTTGGTTTGTATGGGGTGGTTTATCTACGATATGCTCAACCCGGTGACGGTTACGCTTTCGCACCAGTTGTTGCTTGCGGGTTTTGCCTTGTGGGTTGTGAATATCGGGGTTTTCTCTTTGGCGTATTGGGAACTGGATACGGGCGGGCCTGAGATTCGCGCTTTGGGCTTGCCGACGGTATTCCGCAATAAGATTTATCCAGATTTTGTGTTCCCGCAGCAGACGTCGGACGACCCGCGGTTTGCGTCCAAGGATTGGACGCCGGGGTTTGTGGATTATCTGTACCTGTCCATTACAACGGCGACTTCGTTTTCGCCCGCCGCGCTGAGTCCGTATACGCCGATGGCGAAGATGATGGCGGGGTCTGAGGCTTTGATCAGTTTGTTTATTTTGGGGCTGATTGTGACGCGGGCGATGTCCTTGTAGGGTGGTTGTGGCGTGCGAAACCCCCGCCGGGTGGCGGGGGTTTTGTGGTTGGTGATGCTGTGGCGGGCTGGATGACCCTGCCCCTATTTTGAAATTAGGTGGTTCATGTTGTACAAGCCGGGGCTTACCACCGTTGCCATATACTTTGCCGCCGCGACCGCGCCGTTTGCGAACACATTGCGGGAGAGGGCGGTGTGTTTGAGTTCGATTACTTCGTCGTAGCCGGCGAAAATCACCTCGTGTTCGCCGACGATTGTGCCGCCGCGGACGGCGGAGATACCGATTTCACGGGAGCCGCGGGGTTCTCGGACGCTTTGGCGTTCGTAGACATAGTCGGGGTCGTAGGGGAGGGCTTCTTTGGCGGCGTCGGCGAGCATGAAAGCGGTGCCGCTGGGGGCGTCGAGTTTGTTTTTGTGGTGGCGTTCCACGATTTCGATATCATAGCCCGTGCCGAGAATTTGCACGGCTTTTTTGATGAGGTCGGCCAGCAGATTGATACCGAGGCTCATGTTGCCGGACTTGAACACAGGGACGGTTTCTGTCGCCGCTTTGATTTTGGCCTCGTCATCCTCGCTGTAGCCCGTGGTGCAGAGGACGGCGGGGGTTTTCGTGCGGACGGCGTATGCCAAAAGGCTGTCCAAGACGGTGGGGAGGGAGAAGTCGATGATGGCATCCGCCCTGCCGCCGAACTCCACAGGGTCTCTGTAGACGGGGTAGCTGTTTTCGCGCTCGGTGTAGGTGTCGAAGCCGGCTACGATGTCGATTTTTTCGTCGGCTTCGCAGATGGCGGTCACGGCTTGTCCCATGCGGCCGTTACAGCCGGAGATGATGAGTTTTAGCATTTGTGTGTTCCCCTGTCCTATGTTTTGTGCGGTGTTGTGTTCGCCCGTGTTATACACATGGCAATGTAGGGGCGGCTACTGGCCGTCCGCCTACCAAACGCTGTGTCAAATTGGAAACGTACGGACGGCCAATGGCCGCCCCTACACTACGTTGTTGCGCCGAATGTTGCGTTATTGCGTCAAGGAAAGGCCTGCATCCACCATAATCGCCTTCAATTTCGCCAAATTCCCCGGGTCCATTTCACACAGCGGCATACGCAGATGTCCGACGTCCATGCCCATGAGATTCATCGCCGTTTTGACGGGGATGGGGTTGACCTCCATGAACAGGCCGTCCAAGAGCGCGCTGTATTGGAGTTGGATGGCGGCGGCGCGTTTGAAATCACCGGCCAGAGCCGCGTCGCACATCTCGGCCATTTGGCGGGGGATGACGTTGGCGGCGACGGAGATGAGACCCCGTGCGCCGAGGGCGAGCATGGGGACGGTGTGGTCGTCATTGCCGCTCCAAATATGGAGGTCGTCCCCGCAGGCGGCGATGGTTTGCGCTAAGAGCGAGAAGTCGCCGGAGGCCTCCTTGGTGCCGTTAATCAGCGGGTGTTTGCTGAGTGTTTTGTATGTATCCGCCGTGAACCCTACGCCTGTACGGCTTGGGACGTTGTAGAGGACGATGGGGAGGTTTACCCGGTCGGCGATGTGAAAGAAATGGTCTGCCAATCCGCGTTGCGTGGCCTTGTTGTAGTAGGGGGTGACAACGAGTAAGCCATCGGCCCCTGATTTCTCGGCCTCTTGGCTGAGACAGAGGGCGGCACGGGTATCGTTGGAGCCGGAACCCGCGATGACCTTGACCCGTCCCGCGACGTGTTTGACGCAGAAGTCCACGGTCTCAATGTGTTCTTCCAAGGTCTGTGTGGAAGTCTCGCCCGTGGTGCCGCAGATGATAATGGCGGTGGTGCCGTTTTCGATTTGGAAGTCGATTAGCTCCGCCAGTTTGTCGAAGTTAATGCGGTCATCTGCGGTAAAGGGTGTGCAGATGGCTGCACCGGAGCCGGTGAAGAGTGGGGTTTTCATGGATATTGCCTCCCGTTTTCAATTAACAGATAACAATGAACAATTGTGGTGGCCCGCCGTTGGCGGGCGGGATTATTGTAGGGGCGGCCATTGGCCGTCCGTTCGTCAGATATTTACGGAACGTCAAACCGGCGGACGGCCAATGGTCGCCCCTACGACATGTATACGACGTGTATTTTAGTATATAGACGGGGCGTCGAGGACGCCGCCCCCTACATGGGGTTAAATGTATCCCTTACTGCACAACAGTTCTGCCATCAATACCGCGCCGCCTGCTGCGCCGCGTAGCGTATTGTGCGACAGGCAGATGAATTTGTAGTCGTATTGTGTGTCTTCCCGAAAGCGGCCTATGGAGATGGCCATGCCGTGTTCTAAGTTGCGGTCTAAGCGTGTTTGGGGGCGGTTTTCTTCCTCGAAGTAATGAAGGAACCGCTTTGGGGCCGAGGGGAGGTCCAGGTCACCGATGGAGGACTCGGCCCAGCAGGCTTTAACCTCGTATGGCTCCGGGCGTTTGCCGGGAGGGAAAGACATGAATACGGCGGCCATGTGGCCGTCAGAGACGGGGACGCGGACGCATTGGGCGGTGATGGAGGGGCCGTCGGCTGTTTGGATGCCGTCGTCCTGCACCGTGCCCCAGAGCTTGAGGGGCTCGCGCTCGCTTTTTTCTTCTTCGCCGCCGATGTAGGGAATGACGTTGTCGGTGATTTCGGGGGCGTTGTCCAGCGTTTTACCTGCACCTGAGATGGCTTGGTAGGTGCAAACGAGAGCCTTCTCCAGCCCGAACTGCTTGTGGAGCGGGTAGAGGGCGGGCATATAGCTCTGTAGGGAGCAGTTGGATTTGACGGAGATGAAGCCGCGCTTTGTCCCCAACCGTTTGCGTTGGGCATCAATGACCTCGGCGTGTTCGGCGTTGAGCTCCGGGATGAGCATGGGAACGTCGGGCGTCCAACGGTGGGCGGAGTTGTTGGAGACCACGGGGCATTCCGCACGGGCGTAGGCCTCTTCCAAGGCGTAGATTTCCTCTTTTTTCATATCCACGGCGGAGAAGACGAAGTCCACGGCGGCGACGATTTTGGCCATGTCTGCCTCGGCGTCGAGGACGGTGAGGTCTGCCGTATCCGCCGGGATGGGGGTCTCCATCGCCCAGCGGTCTGCTACGGCCTCCGCATAGGATTTGCCCGCGCTACGGGGGCTGGCGGCTACCGCACAGAGTGTAAACCAAGGGTGGTGTTCCATCAGGGCGACAAACCGTTGTCCGACCATGCCCGTTGCACCGATGATGCCTACTTTGTATTGTTTCATTGGGGTGTCCTCCGTTATTGCCCTGTAGGGGGCGGCGTCCCCGACGCCCCGTGCTGTTTCCGCCGCAATACGACGGGGCGCCGGGGACGCCGCCCCCTACAGAGATAGGGTATGCAAAAGTTGAGAAAATAGTATCATATTTGGGGTGGGGTGTCAAATGGGGATAATAGATGACAGATATAGATAACAATTTCTGGTCAGTACCTTTTTGTTGTGTTATAATGAGAGCACATCACATATGTAAAGGAGAAATGAAGTCATGAAAAAGACGATAGAAACAATCCGAATCGCAACCATTGCGCTGTGGCCGATTGTTTTTCTTTTGGTGATTGGGGCTATAGAGCGAAACATTCGACTGAGAGTGTCAATGAGTTTTCAGCCGTATCCTAATTTGTGGTTGGTTCTCGTGTACATAGTATCCGGTTGCACATTTGCCTTTAATATGCTTTGCAGCGAAGAATTTATCAGGCAGAAAAGGGCTGTTTACGCATATGTTTTTTCTGCGGTTTCGGTTATTTTATTTTGTCTGTTATGGGTGGCAACTCTTTTTAGCACGCCTGGTGGTCTTTTCAGCCCTGCGGCTGCAATCGATATCTTGTGGGTGCCGATCGGTGTTTCCTTTTTAATACTCGGTCTTACAATATTTGCCGCCGTCAGGGCGATTTTGCTTCACAAAAAGGTGGTGGATTAAATGATTATGCCTTGGAATCGGCACGAGGTGTATTGCGGCTCCTCCGTGGAGAAGTTTAACGAAATATTGGATACCTTGATGGCGCATGACATTAAATATCAGTATCGCATTGACGGGCGCGGGCAAGCGGGGCGCGGGTCTATGGGGCGCGGGGCTATTATGAAATATATCTACGTGCATAAGAAAGACATGGATAGGCTGCCGAAATTGTAGGGGGGTATTGTATGGCCGGATACAAACGAGGGATGTTTTTTGTGCTGGCAGCTGTTCTTTTTGTGCTGTCGGCGGGTTGTTCTGTGCAGGATTATACGCCGGGAACGCCGGGTTTGGGCGTTGATTCAGGGAGTTTTTATGATACGGAAGGCTCTGAGAAAGATTTGGCAATCTACAGGTTCAACAATCTGACCACGGAAGATTTTCTTTACGATTTCAACTATTTGATGCAAGCTCTCGAAGAAAATTGGCCGTTTTTTAATATTTCTGTCAGTACCCGAGGCATTGATGTGCGGGAGTTGGCGGATGATGTGCGGAACATGCTGGATAGTCCCTCCGTTGTAATTGGAGACGCGCTTGCTTTTGCTGATTTGCTGGATGTCCATTTTCTGCAACCGATTGGGCACCTCGGGCATTTGAGTTCTCCGTGGCCCTATGACGAGTTTTTCAGAACGCTGGAATGGGCTGAACTCGTGATGGGTGGGTATGAAGCTTCGCTCAGGGAACTTGAGCTTGCCGGATGGCCTGTAGAGCGTGTTGAGCGAGCCAAGACAATTTTGGGGACGCTCTCCAGGCCGGAGGCTATTCTGTTTCACGAGGTATTGCGGGATGTGAGCGGTTCTGTCGTGTCATCAGCGGATTCCTTGCAACAAGAGGAGTTTGGTTTTTCTAGGTCTGTTGTTGAGACAGCAATCATTGAAGACGGTGAAATTGCGCATTTGACGGTGCGCTTTATGCTGGATACGACTATGGACGAGGGGCTTGTATCCGGCCTGGCGGGTGACCCTGCAATGGGACATTATGAGGAGATTATATACGATTTCTATAGAGAGATTGCAGACTTTGACCATCTTATCATTGATTTGCGGGGCAATCCGGGCGGGATGACAAGTCACTTTGACGTGTTTGTATTGGCACCGCTGTTGACGGAACAATTATTTCTCCCTGCGTATTTGTTTTATACGGACGGCGTTTATAGTAAAATGGCGAGAACAGACCCCGTCAATCTTGCGGATATAGGTGCTTTTGGCTCTGTTGAACCGACAGAAGCCGTGTTTACACAGCCGCTTCCGTATTTGGATGCGAGCATTGATTTTGTATATGCGTTTAGTCGGCCTATACGGTTTACCCTGCGCGTATCTTCACCGGACAGTTTGCGTCGATTCGGAATGAGGTCGTGTATGACGGGAAAGTATGGCTTTTGATTGATGCGTATGTTGCATCGGGCGCAGAGGCGGCGACGGCTATGCTGAAGTATAATAACATCGCAACCGTAGTGGGAGAGGCGACGATGGGAGTATTTGGTACAGGTGCCGACCCATTCACGGCGATTATTTCCCTGCCGCATACCGGGATTGTATTACGGTTTGACACGGCGTACTTTACCGACACCGAAGGCCGTCCATTTGAGGGCTACGGGGTTACGCCCCATTATTTCAACCGGCCGGGTATGGATGCTTTGGAGACGGTGTTGGCTATGATTCGGGAGGGAGAGAGGTAGGTATGTCCTCTTGCGTTTCCGTGCCCCGGCATGTATAATACCTCCACAAAACTACAAACAAACGGAGAACCCCATGAAAACAAGCGACTTTTACTTCGACCTCCCCCAAGAACTCATCGCCCAGACGCCCTTGGAGCGGCGGGACGCCTCCCGTTTGCTCACGCTGGATAAGCGGACGGGGCAGACGGGCCACCATCATTTCACGGATTTGCCGCATTTGCTCAAGCCCGGTGATTGCCTTGTGATGAATGATTCCCGTGTCATTCCCGCGCGGCTGTTCGGGCAGCGGGAGAGCGGCGGCGCGGTGGAGTTGGTGCTGTTGCAAGACTTGGGCGAGGGCAAGTGGCTCTCGCTGGCGCGGCCGGGTCGGAAAGTGCGGCCGGGGGACAAGCTCTCTTTCGGTGACGGCGCGCTG
>WRAK01000002.1 GCA_009780235.1 Oscillospiraceae bacterium | reverse complement strand
GTGGGGATTTTGATGTATGTAGATGGCAAGTAAATACCCCTATGGTTTTGATAGTCTTTTTTACGCATAAAAAGATGTGGCAGAATACCGCCTGGTAACTTGCCACATCTTTTTGATGCGATAGCATTATATAAAAACTGTTCGAGCAATTCTTTTTCCGTCCTTAGCGAGCACACTTTTTAAATAAGTAGCTTCATAAGCTGAATTGCTCTAAGTGTAAACAACACCAAAAGCCCGATTGCCGCACTTCTACGTTGGAAGCGCGGCAATCGGGTTTAATT
This sequence comes from Oscillospiraceae bacterium, assembly GCA_009780235.1. Classification (GTDB taxonomy): domain Bacteria; phylum Bacillota; class Clostridia; order Oscillospirales; family Oscillospiraceae; genus WRAB01. The sequence continues at coordinate 133,465 of WRAK01000002.1, read as the reverse complement.
GAAAGTTATGGCAAAATTCTCGGGTTTTGTAAACACTGCAACTTGACTAGCTGGTGAACACATTGATTTTACACGGTTTCCGAGAGAATCCTATAACACCATTCGCTCCAATTCACTACCAATGATAACCATGCTCCGTTTCCGCCGTCGGGCTTCGCCCTGTGGCGATAACCATGCTCCGTCACCGCGTCGTTGCGCTTCAAAACCGAACCCATTGCATTGGGCTTCGGTTTTATTTTTTAAGGGCAAGAGCAAAGGCGTCTAACAAATAAAACCGCCGTAATCCCCCTCCGGGGCCTACGGCGGTTTCACTATGCGCTGCAAACAAATCCTCGTGTTACCCCGCCTCAATCACCACCACGGCATCCTCACCCACCATAAAATGCTCCCGCGCGCCAAGGCTCTGCACAATCGTACCCTCTGCCAAAAACGTACCCGGATTTATCGCGCGGGCATAGAAATAATATGTGCGTGTGCGGGTATGTCTGCCATTGAAGTCGAAAAAGGTGATGCGCGGCCCCTCCGCTGCGGCGTGTGCCCACCAGCCCGCTGTGTCGGAGCGGTCTCCGAAACGTGCGGAATTTGATACATGCACCAGCCCCGCGGGCAAGAAATCGGTTATCACATAAGAGCCGCTGACCGCCATTGCGGAATAGTCAATTGTAATCTGTACACGCACCAAGTCGCCTTGGTCAAAGGTGTTTGTGCTGACAGTTGTCCCGGCTCTGAAAAATTCACGGCGGACGATGCTTTCGCTGTCTCTGAGATACAGTCCCCCAAGCGGTGTGCGAACAATCGAAACCGCACCGACTTCTCCGCTTACGGCAGTCAGGTTAAACTCACCCATATTCTGTGCCGGGATTCGCAGGGTGAACTGCCCGCCGTGTCCGAGGTCGCGGGTCACGGTTTCTCCGAATAGTGTGTAGGTGATACTCGCGGCCGTGTCTGTGTGGTTTTCAATTTCATGGGAAATGAATGCCAGATGTTCAATTGTCATGAGGGGCGTTGCGGCACGGTTTCTTGCGGCGTAATTGTGAAGCCCCATACTTTCCGATACTCCGAGCTGTGCCGCCAAAAGTGCCGCAATCGAAGTCGCATCTAAAATATCCCTGCGGCTTCCGCCGACCTCTACACGATAGTAGGGCGCAACAGCCTGTACATGGGGCGCGATACGGCGATTAAACAGGTCACGGGCGGCATGTGTTTCGCCCAGCGCGGCAAGACCTAAGCCCACATAGGCGGCATCTCTCACCGAGAGGTCGGATAGCATGGCATATTGTTGCAGTTCCAAGAGCACAGGCTCGCCCAGCAGGGCGAGGCCGTACAGCGCAAGCATTCTGTTGTCGGTTACCGAGTTGTCTGCAATGTCGCGCAAGTAGTCTCGCAAGGCGGGCAAGTTTACATCGTCCTGAATAAAGGGAATCAGCATGACGGTGGTCTGTAAATCCGCTTCCGCATAGGGGAGGATGGCGATGCCGCCGCTGTCGGTTTGGTATTCCCGTACATCAAACGTGCCCGCTTGACCGAAGAGGTCGGTATCCGGGAAATGGGCTTGGATGAGCGCGGTGGCTTCCCGCTTTGCGACAAGGCCCTCAATCCTTGCACCGTTTCGCCAGATGTGGCGCATACCTATCAGGTCGTTTAAGAATTGTCCGCGGCCGAGGTCCATGAATGTGATATTCGTCAGCCCCTCGGACGTAACATCGAATACGGTGTCAGGCGACACTTCGTAAAACACGGCGGTGTCCACTTGACGGTGGGAGCTCACCACCTGATACGTGTGCCGCACGGCATCGCTGTAGCCGCCCACGGTTGCCCGGATGACAAGTGCACCGAAGCCCTCCGCAGTCATCTCCCAAAGAGGGATATTGACACGCTCGAAAGATACACCTTGCGCACGGCGAATGTCGGTGGGCGCATCCTCCCGCCACACTTCAAACAGCACCTGCTCCCCGCCGGAAAGGCTTGTGCCGTATGCGTTTACGCCGATGTACGGCCTGTCGCCTACCAAGAATGTGCTGTTCAGCGTATAGTGCAGGAACATGGGTTGGGTGACCTGTAGGTTCTGCAGAGCGTTCCCGGCGTATAAATCTTCGCTGATCGCAGAGGCCGTCACACGCCACGCGGTGATGTTATCCGGCAGTTGAAATTCGAAGCTTGCCACCCCGTTTTCGTCGGTGCGTAAGCTTCTAAATATGGCGGTATCTTCAAATCGCGCTCGGATGTGGGCCTCTCCGCCGCTGCCGCCGTAAGTTGCACCGTCATCGAAATCTACTGCCGACTCTGCTGCCATCTCCGGCGTAGCCATGACAGAAAACGTCATTCCGCCACCACCGCCTAAGCCACGGAAGGCCCACCCGTCCTCCTCTATCCCGTCACTCTCAAACGTCCTGTGACTTGCCGCGCTGAACCTGAGACTGTCGCTTACATTCCCGTACAGCATGGCAAAGGTGTCTATTGTGTAATCCATCAGGGCAAACAGGGCTTCGTCCACTAAGCTGATGTTGACATTGGCGGGTTTGGGGTTGCCGTCTGCATCCGCGGTGGTGACGGTCAGGCGCACCATGTCCCCCGGTCTGTAGGAGTCTTCCTCGGCAGAGACTGTGATTTCGAGGTTCCTGTCTGTGGCGGCAAATCGCAGCCGCCGGGACATTTGCCGCCCGGCCTGATAAGTGTGTCCGTTGAAATGATAGGCATATACTTGTACATTCGGCACATGTATCTCGTCAAAAGTGAACGTCAGCGGATTTTGACCGATGTGGTAGCTTAAAATCCCGTTTTGCACGGTCACAAAGAGGAAATTCCCCTGCGTCACGGGCTCGGTGCCGCGCATGACGGTCAGTTCCACTTCGTCGCCGATGTCGTAGCCGTCCTCATTGACACCGTCAAGGAACAGCGCGTTATCCTCGGCGTTCCAATGGAACCACGACCAGTCCCGCCCGATGAACACATCCTGTACAATCTCACGGCCGTTGCCGTCTGTGGTGGTGAGGCGGGCTTGATAGCTGGCTCTGTCGCGGTCGGGGACTTGGAACTCCCTTGCGGCGTTGCCGTCTTCATCTGTTGTCATGGTAAACCGTTCCAACGACCGCTCACGCCGCTCATGCCGATACCGCGGGACTACTTGTCTCGTGATGTGGTCGTAGCGTTCGCCCTCCCGTATCGGTTCCCAGTAGATTTCTAAGAGTTCAACAGATATCTCTTGCCCGGCTATCGGCTCACCCAGAAAATCGCCCCAACCGTTTGCCGTTCCGTCATTGATACGGTCTAGGTCGATTTGGTGGACGTCTATAGAAAGGCTGGCGTCACCGCCGGAGCGTGTTGCCTCGGGGCGTACATCAATATCGTTGACAAACACACGGACATCTGCCCGTTCGTGTGTCCAGCCGATTTCGGGGAGGGTGGCTTCCGCCGAAAAGCTCAGATGCTGCTCGCCGTGTACGCTTGCATCTTCGGCATAGGGTCTGACGGATAGTTCGATGATGCCCTCTGCATTTGTTCGGTCGGTGCCGTGTTCTCCCGCTGTGAGCCCCCAACTCCAAAGGTGATAAGAAATATTCAAGTCGGGCACGGGTGTCCCCTCGAAAAATGCGGTTTCGGCGGTGAAGGTGACTTCTTCTCCTGCGAATATGGCATCTTTGCTCGCCGAGATGCTGAGGCGGTAAGGCGGTGTCACATAGTCCATCACGGTAAAAAATGTGGAACTGAGTAGGATGTCGCCGTGATAAATCGCCAGTTCATAAGAGCCCGGCTCTAAGTGGGGCAGGCGAATCTCGCCGGAATACGCGCTGTTTGCGACTGGGATGTTTTGTCTGTGCAAGGTGTCCCGCTCCGGCGCATGCCACCATGTGTGTTCCGTTAAAATGGCGGTGACGTATGATATCGACTCATATTGATGCCGATTTTGCACAAAGCCCCAAAGGGAGACCGTATCGCTGCGTTGGAATAGTGTACGATCTAATTGGAGAGCCGTCCAGTAATGGCTGTTTGCAGTTTGTGCCGCCCAGCCCCGTCCCCAACCATCCCAAGCCCAACTGTCCCAACCGCCGCGGAATGACGCGTTGGCAAATATGACGCTCTCCTTGCCGTCGTGGGCGGTGATGATGAGATGCTCGCCGAAAGACAAGCCCCGTTCGGCCACAGCGATGCCGTATGCGCCGGTTTCGGCTGTACTGTTGTCAATGGGGTCATATACCATCGCCCCGGCGGCGGGCAGACCGTTTGTCATGTCGTTGATCCACAGCAGAGCCCTGTCATTGTCCGCGACAATTTGCACCGCCAGGTCTGTGATTTGGATGATAACTTGACTGCGGGCATCGCCGACCGAAGCGGTAAGCACATAAAACCCCGGAGCCAAGGGAGACGAGAGGGTATATGTTTCCTCCCCCCAGCCATCCTCGGCCTGTCTGCGGGTAATTGCCGCATTGTAGACCCTTGTCAAGCCGGAGGTATCTACAACTTGGTCGGCATGGAAGCGGTGTGACCAGCTCGGTATGTCGGTGAGCTGATTGACTGCGGCAATGCCCCGGTCGCGGTTCGCAATCCGATGCACCTGTATGCTGATTGACGGGCGGTTTCCGGCAATGTCGTAGTTGAACCAGTAATTCACACGCGGCGGGGCGAATGACGGAAACTCTACGACTTGATTGGAAAAGTGCACACGCGCAGTCCCTGTCTGCGAGGATTCCTCGGCCGATTCCGTTTCAAAGGAAAACACATGGTCTGCGGCAATAATCTCCTCGCTGTCGGGTGCGCTGATACCGGCACGGATTGTGACGGCGTAGATTTGACCCTCTTCAAGCGGGTCTGTCGGCATGAAGATTGCCGTAGAATCACGATGAATAAAGCGGCCCTCCACATGAGGGTAGATGCTGAAGTAATCTGCGATATTGATGTTCATGCCAAAGGAAAACTCCACCTCAATGCCCGTGCACACGGGTACATTGGTAGACTCGTTGCGGGGGAGGGTTGTACTTATTTCAAAATGCGGGGCGGTTTGGAATGCCCATGTGATATCCGCGTCATCGCCGCTGTCCAGCCTGAACACATAGACGCTGTTCGGCGTGAGCGGAATGGCGGGGGTGACGAGGAAGGTCGTGCCGTCCTCACGGGCGATGTGCGGCGGTGCTTGTCCGTCTATGGTGACGGACGGCATAGATGCACCGTAGTCCGCGGGCGTTTGCAGGACGAAAGTGCTTATTATGTCTACCCCCTGCCGCCCGACGATGGTAGGGGCGAGGATGTAGCCGTCCCGCGGATTTGCGCCGAAAACGGCCTCATGGACGGAGAGCGGCGCGGCCGTATGGCGTATGCTGACCGGTGCACTCGCCGGTGCGAATGCACGCTGACCGGCGAGAGGGGCATGGTCGACAAGGACGGGCGGCACGGGCGTGTGTTCGTTTGCAGTACAGGAAACCAGAAATGCGGAGACCAACAAGATTAATGCCAAGATGAATGCAATGCTCTTTTTCATGCGGGGACACCCTCTCTTTGTGTTTGTATATGTAGACGCAGGGGGGCCGGGAAAAGTTCCATGGTGGGGAAGCGTATAGCGGGTTGAGTTGGGGGGACGGTAAGAACACAAAAAAACTACACGCACAAACCCGGAAGCGGAACCCTTTATACAGGCAACGAAAATATACGCTACGTGGTAGTTCATGCTGTTCCGGTTGTACATGACGCCGAGACCATTGGGGCGGTTTTGGTATTAACCGATGACCAATATACAATAGATGACGCTTATGTAAGTAACATGATGCATGATATAAATGAGTTTAACTATGACATTCGTAAAGATTTAAGTGAGAAAGCTAACTTAAATCTTCAAAAATGGCATCTTAGAGCACAAAAAGTATCAAAAAACTACACACTTCAAAGTGCACCACGAATCCTATTAGCAATCAAATTACATCAAGAAATTCAAAACAGAAACATTCAAGGTGGAGATCTTACCATTGATAATATTAATATTGATGACGCTCCAGTAAGAAGCAAAGAGTTAGAGGTATAAATTTATGTGGCATATGGATTCAGATACAGGAAGAATTTTACCATGTAATGCAGAATCACTTAAAGATTGCAGATATAAAGCAAAATACCATTATCCATCATATTCAGAGGCATTAGCTGCTCAAGATGAAATGTTTGGCAAACAATTCGCCAAACAAGCAAATGACCCCCATTATAATATAACTCCAAATAGTTACAGTCAGTATGCCTATTTAGAAGAATTAGAGCAAGATAAGGCAATGGAGATTGTCGAAACGACAGATGATACAGGGATTATTATAGACATATTGAATCGAAAGTTGTTCTTCTCAAATGATGGTAGATTTATCAAAGCGGCTATCAGAAATCAGCATTTCCCAAAGGATTATTTGCAGTCTTATTGTGATTTTGTTGACGATTATCAAGTTGAATTTATTGCAGACATTTATTGTTCAGGGTTGTTGACAGCAGAGCAAAAAGAACAGATGATACAGAATACGGAAAATGAAACATTGAAGAAATGGCTAATGAAAGAGCAAGAAAACGATGATGACATTGAGGACACCAAAGAAGATGATGTATTCAAGCCATTGCCTGATAGTTTTAGAGATTTGAGAAAAGAAAAGGATGACAGTTTCAAGCCATTGCCAAACAGTTTTAGAGAATGGAAATAGAGTATTGAATCTCAAGTAGTGCAACACGCAACAGAGGTACATAGTAATAATAGTAGCCGTATAGATTAACGTCTATGCGGCTTTTTCATGTCAGCATATCAAATCACACGCCCAAAAGCAATCATGTGTCTAGTCGCAATCTATGGTGTTCTAAAACGAACATAAAAAATTCGCTTTCAAAAGAGGACAAAAAGGAAGATGTGTCCTTAAAAGGTTCCTGCACCAAATCCTATCAGTATTGAAAACGATAACAATATAAAGCAGAGGACAAGCAAACTAGAAAAAGCTAGAGGTTTTACGATATTGATTTATATGTTCGCAGTAAAAAGCAAAAGCGGGCAAATAAATTTATGCAGAAAAAAGAGAGGTAAAACCTATGCAAGTAACGTTACAAGGATATAGACAGCTTGATTTCAAGTCAGACAATGGAGAGCAAGTCAAGGGAACACAACTATTTGTTTCATTCGAGGATGATACAGTCACAGGAAAGATGACAGATAAATTGTTTGTGCGGTCAGAAGTCAGATTGCCAGAGAATTTGAAACAGGGCGATGTTTTGAATTTGCAGTTTAATATGAAAGGCAAAGTACAAAGCATTAGACAGGAGCAAGATAAATCAAGTTCAATGCCATCACTCGATAACAAAAAACAGTAGGAACGATTGGGGGGATTTTTACATCTCCCCATTTTTTATAAAGGAGATTCGTAGATGAATAAAAGAATTATCATTCTAAAATGGGTTGTGGTCATTGCTTGCACGGTTTGGGTGATTGCGTTGTATCTCAACTCTGGAAATATAGGAAATTCAGTATTGAGCGTTCTAGCATATTTCGTTTTGTTCATTGTTTCGATTAGTGGATGGATGGTCATTGTCTTTTTATGTGCAACCAGTCATTTAGCAAAGATGGTGATAGCTCGAAAGATGGTGATAGCTCGAAAGATGGAGCAAGCAGAAAAGCAGTTGGGCAATATAGCAGATACACAGATAGAATCATACAGGCGAAGAATCAAAGGCGATTACATTACAATGAAGTTTCGGTCAAAAGGTGTTCCAGTTGAAGATTGGGAAAAGAAACGCAGTTGCATCCAAAGTGCATTGAACTATACAATTATCAGCGATTTTTCAAATTACAAGGGGAATTGGGATATTATCACGTTTGACGCCAGAAAAGGAAGAATTGAGGAAAGCGAAAAGAGGTTATTTGAGGATGGAATTTAGTTTGGGGTATGATTTAGTAGCATGGCAAAATTACGGTATTAAGAAAAAGATAGTCACAGATATATCAGCAGGCACAAACAGTCATATGTTAATCAATGGTTCTAGTGGGAGCGGAAAAACATACCTACAAAGTCAACTATTTGCAAAGCTAACGCAGGCAGACACAGAATCAGTATTTTACTTTGCAGATTATAAGCAAGACGATTCCTATGAGCATTTGAGAAGTCAAGCCAGATATTTTGGGTATGAGAACACATTAAAGGCGTTAGATATTGTATACGGCACTATGAAAGCAAGGATTGCAGGAGAGGACAAAACAAGGCATCAAGTGACATTGATATGGGATGAGTATGCAGCTAACGTACTGGCGTTATATAATGAGGACAAGAAGAAAGCAGAGGAAGTTATGAGAAAGGTATCAGAAATTTTAATGCTCGCTAGAAGTGTTTGCGTGAGATTGATAGTCAGTTGCCAAATCGCTTTTGCATCATCATTTCCACAAGGGTCAAGATTAAATTTCGGTGTGATTTGTATTTTAGGGGGATTCAATAAGGGCATCTATGAGATGTTAATGCCAGAGTACATGGATAAGGTCAAGCAGAGAGTACAGCAAAGGGATTTTGGAAAAGGCGAGGGGTCAATTTTATTACAGAGTTCAGAGCTACACTTCATCAAGGTTGGCGAAGTAACAGACATAGCAAAGATGGAGCGAACTTGTAAATTTGCCTTGAAATAAAATAAAACGTACACATTTATCTGACCCATAAATGTGTACGTTTTTCGTTATGAACTTATTTATGCAATCTTTTCTGTAACATTGAAATGTTCATCAAATGAACCTGATTCATTTTCAACAATCACACGATTGACATATTGAATTGTTTTTTTACGTTGTTGTTCCAACGACAAATCTGAATGAAAATAAAATGTCGTTTTACACTGATTGTGATTACAACGACAAAATTCATCTGCATAATGATTGTTGATAAAATTTTGCAAATCCTGCAAACTCAAACTACTGTCAAATGCGTCAATAAAAAATGCGTTACAACAATCAATATTTTCATAGAAATAAAAATCGTTCAACGTGTCAAAATAATATGTAAAAACATATTGATCGTTTTGACGAACGTGTTGATGTGCATTTATTGCATCATTTGATTGTACATATACGATATTAAATTGTTTCATGTTTTTTATAAATCCTCGTTTCTGTAATTAAAATTATTTTTTGTAGCAAAATATTCTGACCAGATTCTATTCGTTCTCGTTCCTCCTTTCGCCTATATTATACCAAAGAGATTTATGTCCTCGCTACAACATTTGAAAAAAAGTTAAAAAATATTGTCAGCACCCAATTTCATAGCGCGCCAGACAACCAGATTTACGCTTCTAGCGTGTCCAGTTCATTGCGTATATGATTGTATGATATGGGTCGAGAGCGTTCTAGTGGGTGTTCTGGATTGTCTGCAACCTGTGGCATAAGTATATAGTAGTATATAGTAATAATAGTTGAGATAGCTTGATGGTGGATTCTGTGGCAGAGAGTTCACTGTCATTTTTTGTGGGCAGAAGTGAGCTGAAAGAAAAAATATTTTGAGTTGGTATAATATAAGTAGCAGAGGAAAACAGATTAAGGGTCGAACAGATAGGAGCGTGATAGATGGTCTAGTTTAGTTGGCTAAAGTGAAAGGTGTTTCGTGCGAGCGTTAGCGGAGCACAGAAACACCTATGTTGATTTTTAGTATTACATCAACATACGTCACACGACACACCCTCCAGTTCCCATTAGACAAGCACACCCAACCATCATTGGTTGACTTGTCTACTTGATTACAGGATGGCCAAAGACAGAAATGATATTAGAAGTGTGTAGCTTCGCTTGAGGCTACAAATCTAACAAGAAAGGGTTTTCTACGATGAAACCAAAGAAACCACAGCAGAGGTTATCTGCAAAAATTTTATTAAAATATAAGCGAGGTAAGCAATTTGAACGACAAGCTATTAACACCGTATGAAGAAATGCACGGAGGGCCAAATGACAAAGGCAGTTACACTACGCACAGGAGATATTTCTTGACAATCAACAACCCAAAGCCTATTTTTAGCCATGAGTACATCAAAGAGATGTTGGGGCAGTTGAACATTTCTTTTTGGGCGATGTGTGATGAGGTATCAGAAAGTGGAACAGAGCATACCCATCTTTATTGGGAAAGTCCAAATGTCATCAGATGGGATACTGTAAAGAAGTTGTTTCATACGGCACACATTCAGCCAGCGTTTGGAACTCCACAGCAATCAAGGGATTACTTATTAAAGCAAGGTGATTATGCTCACAAGGCAGAAACAAGCATTGATGGTACTTTTGAAGAATGGGGCAAAATTTCAGAGCATAGACAAGGCAAGCGAACTGATTGGGATATTGCAAAAGAGATGTTTGAGGATGGCAACAATGTCTATGATGTTATTAAGATTCTCCCACATTTGGCAAGTAAAGATGTTGCGTTGGGTCGATTGCGAGAGATGATTATTGAGGAAAAGTATATAGACGTGGAAAGGGATTTAGAGGTTGTCTATATTCAAGGTAAAACTGGTTGGGGTAAGTCAAGATATGTTACGGGCAAATATGGACATAGAAACATTTGCAGAATCACAGATTACAAGCACGGTTGTTTTAATAAGTATAAATGTGAGGATGTAATGGTTTTTGAAGAGTTTGCAAGTCACTTCAGCATGACAGAGATTTTGAATTTTTTAGATCGTTATCCTTTAGAGCTGCCCTGCAAATATTTCAATAAAATTGCTTGCTATAATAAGGTTTATATTATCAGCAATTTGCGACTAGAAGAGCAGTATGCGGATATAAAAAAGAAAAATCCTGACGTTTATGGAGCATGGTTACGCAGAATCAGTAAAGTCATGGTTTTTACTGGATTGGGCGAATATAATACATATTCCACAGAGGAATATCTCAAGGCAGTAAAAAATAATTCATTGGGTAAGCAATCGGAATTATTTGAGCCAGTAGACCAAAAGGACATAGAAGACTTTGACGATATGTAAGATATTGTCTGGTTGGAGTGGAAGTAAATGGGTGGGGAGTATTCTCCACTCATTTTTTATTGGAAAAATGGCTGAATCCCTGTAATTTCAATGCTTTCATATGTGTCTGCCTATGCGCTTTCAGTCGTCTGTATATATGCACAAGCAAAATCTAAAAAGTCAATAAAACTTTGTGCAAAAAGACAATGAGTTTTGGCTAGTTTTTCAATTTGACTTCGTATAATAAAGGTATGGATTTAATCCAAATACTTTTATTAAAGGAGCATGAAAATGCCAAAAATGGTACTTACAAACGAACTTCTGAACGAAAACGAGGACTTCTACTTCGACGAGCAGAACATTGATTGGGTCACAGACGAACATGATACCAGTTGGATGGATTTGTTCGATGAAACTCATGGGGGTATATGTCCAACCTGTAGGAGTGTGATTATTTGCGAAAAATAAACATACCCCCAATCACTTCCATCGAAAACGCTTTGAGCGTTTATTATCGTTATCCAGAATTGGGAAATAAGCAGATTATTGAACTTTTCGGGGATATTTCACATACTACTGTTGCAAAAATCAAGAAGTATGTCAAGGACGAACAGTATCAGAGAGATATTTTTTCATACGGAGCGAACACCGTAAACACAGAAGTCGCATATCAAGTCTTTGGGTTAGATATTAGCGATTTAGAAAGTAGATTAGAAAAAATTAGGGCATTAGATTTGCCTGCATAAAAAATAATATTGTGAAAATCGGCTATTCTTCACTTTAGTATTGTAAATCGTGAAATTCCTGTTATAATGCTAAACACGAAAACCACAAAATAGCCGATTTTTCAGAAAGGACAACACAATATATGCCGAAATATCCGGTTAAATATAAGGGAAAGAACGTAAAGAACAAAGAGGGTCAACAAAAATACAGGGTGTTTGTCAGTTATACTTGTAATGAAACAGGCGAACACAAAAAACTGTCACAGGTCGTATTTGGGCAAGAGGACGCAAAAACAGTTGAGCGCAATTTTGAAAAAGGCAAATAAAAGAGGGGGGTCATATTCAACAGAGGATGACTGTACAGCAGTTATATGATGAATACATGGCATCTAAAAAGCGGTCAACAAGAGAATCAACGCTAGAATCAAATCGTCGTGATTATCGCTTGCACATTGAACCCATGCTGGCAGATGTGTACATCGACGCATTAACAGTTAGGTTGTTTCAAAAATGGAAAATATATATAGAGGGAAAGGAACAGTTGGCGTTAAGGTCAAGGCAACACGCATATGGAACATTACGAGCAATGTTAAATTGGGGGGTAAAAATGGAGTATATCGAAAAGAATAATCTGACAAAATTAGGAACGTTCACAGATTCAATGTATGTTAAACCAAAGGTAAAATTTTATACGGCAGAGGAATTTAAGAAGTTTATCAGCGTAGCGAAAGAACACGCAGAAGAACATGAGCAGAAACACAAGGATTATTCAGAGTGGGAGTATTATGTGTTCTTCAATATTTTATTCTACACAGGGTTGCGAAAAGGTGAATGTCATGGTTTAAGGTGGAGCGATATAGACTTTGAAAGTGCGTTGTTAAACGTTGAGCGCAGTATTTTACAGAAATACAGTAAGTCAGAGAGAGTTGATATAATCACACCGCCAAAGACAAAATCATCTATACGCACGTTGCAAATACCTCAACCTTTGATTGATATTTTGAAAACACATAAGGAGCGCAAAAAGCAGTTGAGAGGTTTTAGCGAAGATGATTTGATTTGCAGTAGTGGCGAAAGATGTTTGAGAGATGGGTCAATTTACAACAGAAAAGTACAGTTTGCAGGGTTGGCAGGAATAAAACAGATTCGTGTACACGATTTTAGGCATTCACACGTTAGCGTATTAGCAAATGCAGGAATCAACATACAGGAGATTGCGAGAAGATTAGGACACACAAGAGTTGAGGAAACATGGAATACATACAGTCATTTGTATTCACGAGAGGAAGAAAAAGCAGTCGATATATTGAACGCAATCGCATAAGAAAAGATGATGACCACACCGTAAAAAGTATGGTCATCATTTGTCATTTTTGGGGGCATCGACTAGCGGTTCTGAAAACTCATTCGTACACAATTCGTACACGGCGGGAAAGCAAAACCCGCAACCCATTGAAACTACAAGGATTGCGGGAATTTTGGCAGGGGCAGAAGGACTTGAACCCTCGGCACGCGGTTTTGGAGACCGCTGCTCTACCAACTGAGCTATACCCCTTTAGGTGCATACGTTTCCTGCGGAAAACGTATTAGTTCGCTTCGCTCACGATGCACCTCCAAAGGGGGACTGGTCCCCCTTTGGGGAACCCCCTAGCCTCCGGCGGGGTCTAAAGGCAAGGGCATTTCCCTTTGAAGCGAATAACGGTTTGGTGCAGTACGCAACCTCCCCGGTAGTGAGCTGGTGGGCCTTCGGGGACTTGAACCCGGGACCGTCCGGTTATGAGCCGGATGCTCTAACCAACTGAGCTAAAGGCCCGTGCATACGGCGGGTTGCCCCGCTCGCAACACATAGTGTACCACATCTCCCGCCTCATGGCAAGAGGTAATTTTTCGCCCGCAGTTTTTGCAAAAGAAACTGCGGGCGATTTCTTCCATCAAAAGAACCCCTAGCGGCTTTTCGCAATACACATCAGCGCAATCACGCCAACGCCCGTGTGCGAACCGATAACGGGACCGACATAGCTGATGACCACATCTTTCACGCCCAGCTTTTCCTTTATTTGTTCGCCTAGCCATACGGCCTCATCTTCACAGGCACTATGGCTGATGTAGACGGTCTGATTCGCAATATCTACCGCATTCTCTTTCGCTAAGTCCACCAGTTTGAGCAAAGCCGCCTGACGGCCCCGCACCTTGTCCATGGGTACGAGATGGCCTGTATCGTTGACACGCAAAATCGGCTTCACGCCCAACATCCCGCCCAAGACAGCCTGTGCGGCGGAAATACGGCCGCCTCTTTTCAGATGACCCAAATCGTTGATAGTGAAATAATGTGCCACTTTCAGCTTAGTATCCTCGGCCCAGTCTCTGACCTCGTCAATGCTCTTCCCTGCGGCACGCATCTCAGCGGCACCACGGACAATCAAGCCCTCGCCCAAGGAAGCGGCGGCCGTGTCCACCACGTAAATTTTTCTGTCCGGGTACTTTTCGGACATCTCTTGCGCGGCCATGACGGCGGCGTTATAAGTCATGGAGAGACCGGAGGAGAAAACAAGATTCAACACGTCTTTCCCCGCTTGCAGAGCCGGCTCGTAGAGCTCTATGTACTCACCGATGTTGGCCGCATTCGTCGTGGGCATGGCCCCGTCTTGGATGCGCTTGTAAAACTCTACGACATCCATCTCCTTGAAGCTCTCGTCGCCGATGTTAAACCCGAGGGGTAGGACGATGACATCTAAGGGCTTCAAAATCTCTTCCGGCAGGTCACAGGTGTTGTTTGCGATAATGATAAATTCTGACATGGTTTTCTCTCCTTCTACACAATAATTCGATTCTTGCCTTGTACAGCATAACACATACAGAATAAAAAAGTAAAGAAAAAGATAAAATTCCCTCAGGCAAAAAATCGTTGTTTTCACGTTCGCGGCATTCACATTATCGATTATGCACCGCAGTCTGTATACCCTCGCTTTTGTTTCACGGAACCTTGTTCCTGAATTAAATAGGGTTTCACACATTATCCACAGACTTATCCACAGGGAAAATAGTTGCAAATATGCACCTGATGTTTACATAAAGTTACACATGTGTATCAATCTTGTATCCTCGACAAAAAGTGACCCCGGACACAGCGGCATCCGGGGTTGTTTGCGATTGCGCTATACCCGCTCGTTGGCGAGTTCTCTTTCTCGAAACAAGAGCGAGATACACCACAGGGCCGAGAGACCCACCAATGTGTAAATCACGCGGCTCACGACCGCTATCTGCCCGCCGAAGAGAGCCGCCACAATGTCAAAGCCGAAAATGCCCACTATGCCCCAGTTTAAGCCCCCGACAATCGCGAGGATAAGGGCGATTCGATCCATAATCATAGGGTATCCATTCCTTTCAAGTCACTCCGCGGCGGCCTATATCCAGAGAGCCATTAAGATAATGGCCGCATTCAGCAGATACACCACCGCGAGGTCAATACAGAGTTTCTTCTTGTCTTCCATCGGCATCACGCCTTCAATTTTTAATGGTTGTCCATACTAATTTACGGAGAAGCACAACGAATTATGCAGGGAAATTTTTTCAAACCTCTTGTGAGTAAGCAAAAAATAGTTTAAAATGGAAGCGATAGTAACCAACCATACATGATAGGGGTATCTGCCAATGCAACAGCCTGTGTACAAACGCATCCTGCTCAAACTTTCCGGCGAGGCCCTGTCGGGCGGCACGGGGTTCGGCTTGGATTTCGACATGATGCACCGTGTGTCCGAAGTCATCAAGGCCTGCGTAGACCAAGGCGTCCAGGTGGGCATCGTGGTCGGCGGCGGCAACTTCTGGCGGGGCGTCAAAGACGGCGACGGCAAAATGGAACGCACAAGAGCCGACCACATGGGTATGCTCGCCACCGTCATGAACAGCCTCGCGCTGGCCGATGTGTTAGAACAATGCGGCGTCTCCGTCCGTGTGCAGACGGCCTTGGAAATCCGTGCCATCGCCGAGCCTTATATCCGGCTCAAGGCGGATAAGCATCTCAAGCGCGGCCGCGTGGTCATCTTCGCCTGCGGTACGGGCAACCCCTACTTCTCCACGGACACGGCGGCCGTCCTCCGCGCGGCGGAAATCGACGCGGAGGTCATCCTTCTCGCCAAAAACGTAGACGGCGTCTACACCGCCGACCCCAACAAAGACCCCGACGCCGTGAAATACGATTCCATCACCTACGACGATGTCCTCGCCCAACACCTGCAAGTCATGGACTCCACGGCGACAAGCCTCTCCATGGACAACAACATTCCCGTCGTCCTCTTCGCCTTGGAAGACCCTTGGAACATCCTCAAAGTTGTCCAAGGCGAAAAAATCGGCACCACCGTCAAACGATAATGTAGGGGCGGCATCCTGCCGCCCGCCCTTCATTCTACATTCTAAACTCTACATTCTACATTAGCGACTGAAAGGAGCACCAAAATGAGCGAATACAAAACCTACGAAGACCGTATGCAAAAATCTATCTCCGTGTTGGAGAACCAGTTCAACTCCGTCCGGGCGGGGAGAGCCAACGCCGCCGTGCTGGACCAAATCTCCGTCCTTTACTACGGCACGCCGACTCCCGTCAAAAACGTTGCCACCATCTCCTCTCCCGACCCCAGAACCCTCGCCATCCAACCCTATGACGGCGGCATTCTGGGCGAGATTGAGAAAGCCATCCAAACCTCTGACCTCGGCATCAACCCGACGAATGACGGAAAAATCATCCGCCTGAGTTTCCCCCAGCTCACGGAAGAGCGCAGAAAAGAGTTGGCAAAGAACGTCAAAAAGTACGGCGAGGACAGCAAAGTCGCCATCCGCAACATCCGCAGAGACGCGGTAGAGTTTTTCAAAAAGCAGCAAAAGGCGTCTGAGATTACCGAAGACGACCTGAAAAACACCGAGCGGGACTTGCAAAAACTCACGGACAAATACACAAAAGAAATCGACGACCTCACGGCCAAGAAAGAGAAAGAGCTCTCGGAGCTCTAACCCCAAATCGTAGGGGCGGATTCCATATCCGCCCGGACAGGATTGTTCCATATGCGCCTATTTCGCAAATCAAAATCGGCGGGGGAGCCTGATTTAAGCAAGCTCCCCCGTCATATTGCCATCATCATGGACGGTAACGGCCGCTGGGCCAAACGCCGCGGATTGCCGCGCACGGCGGGTCACGCCGCCGGTGCGGAAAATTTCCGCGCCATCGCCACCCATTGCAAAAATATCGGCATCGAATACCTCACCGTTTACGCGTTTTCCACAGAGAATTGGAAACGCCCCCCGGATGAGGTAGCCACCATCATGGGTCTCTTGGAGAAATACCTCCGCGAAGCCATCGCCCAAATGGAGCGTGACCGCGTCAAGCTCAAATTCTTCGGTGACACGAGCGTCCTGTCCGAAGACCTCCGCACCCTCATCGCCGAAACGGAGGCCATTTCAAAGCGGTTCGAGGGCGTGCAGGTCAACATCTGCCTCAACTACGGCGGCAGAGATGAAATCTTGCGTGCAACAGAGGCCTACGCCGAAGCTTACAAAAACGGAACCGCCCCGCCCCTCACAGCGGAGAGCTTCAGCACCTACCTCTACTCCGCAAACATCCCGGACCCGGACTTAGTCATCCGCCCCTCGGGCGAGATGAGGCTCTCCAACTTCCTGCTTTGGCAATCCGCTTATAGTGAGTTCTACTTCACCAAAACCCTCTGGCCCAACTTCAACCCGCATGAACTCGACAAAGCCATCATAGCCTTTCAAGAGAGAGACAGGCGGTATGGGGGCATTTAAATCAATGTACAATTGACAATTGATAATTGACAATGAATGTGGTCTGCTTCGCAGACAAATTTAAAATCATCGCCGTAGGCGATACCACAATTGTCCATTGTACATTATCAATTGTCAATTGCAAAAAAGGGGATTCAGATATGAAAACACGCATCATCGTCGCAGCCGTCGCCATTCCCGTCTTGTTGGCGGTTATTTTCCTTTTGCCGCCTTGGGCATTCGGGATTCTTTTGGGTGCCGTTTCGGCACTCTGTGCGGTGGAATTTATGATGGCCACACGGGTTGACACAAATCCTCGCATCATCGGCTATGCGGCGGTTTCTGCATTTTTGATTCCGCTCGTACAGAGCTTCCCCGGCATCAGCATGGGCGGGCTGTTTGTTGCGCTTTTGCTGCTTATCGCCCTCTTCGTCGAGGCCATCTTGGCCTATGACACAGACAGAGCCATCCCATTTTCCTTTGTGGGTCTCACGTTCTTCGCCGGCGGGGTCATTCCGCTGCTCTTGGGAACACTTGCCGTCTTGCGCGCCATCCCGGAGGGGATGTTGTTCGGAGATTTCGGGAGCGGCGGCCTGTTCTTTGACGGGCGGGTCTATGTGCTGATTCCCATCGCCATCGCCTTTATCTCTGACGCGGGCGGCTACTTTGCGGGCTTTTTCTTCGGTCAGCGCAAGCTCATTGAGAAAATCAGCCCCAAAAAGACCATCGAGGGCAGTCTCGGCGGCTTTGCGGCGGCACTAGCCTTTATGCTCATCTACTGTCTTGTCATGATTCTCGCTTTCGGCGCAGAGTACAACCTCCTCGCCGCCGCCCTCTATGCCATCTTCGGCAGTACGGTCACACAACTGGGCGATTTGGCTTTCTCCATGATTAAACGGGAATACGGCAAAAAAGACTTCGGCTCCCTCATCCCCGGTCACGGCGGCATGTTAGACCGATTCGACAGCATGATACTGCTCGCCCCCTTCATCACCGTACTGGTATTCTGGCTCCCGGTATTTTTACAAGGGTAAGCGCATATGCTCTGCATATGCGAATTAGCAATGAGCAATTGTGGTATCGCCTGCGGCGATGATTTAAATTTGCCCGCGCAAAGGAGCACCCATGTTTATCCTAATCTCCATCCTCATCTTCGGTCTCATTATCGCTGTCCATGAATTCGGCCACTTTATCGCCGCCAAGGCGTTTCGGGTGGGTGTGCCGGAGTTTGCCATCGGCATGGGGCCGAAACTGCTGAAAAAGCAGGGCAAAGAGACCCTTTACAGCCTCCGCGCCGTCCCCATCGGCGGTTTTTGTGCATTGGACGGGGATGACAACGAGATACAGGGCGACAAAAGTCTCTTCACCAAACCAATTTGGAAGCGGATTATCATCTTCGCCTCCGGGTCTGTGATGAACATTGCAGCAGGGTTCTTGATTTTGCTTCTCGTCGCCGGGGCCTTACCCGTTCTGTCCACGACCACACTATCCGGGCTGGCCGACGGCCTCCCGCTTGCGGGAGAGCAGGGCTTTATGGTAGGCGACCAATTTCACAGCATTGACGGCGTACGTGTGTATCAACGCCCCAACATCGATATGCTCCTCGAAATGCGCACCGGCGACACGGTGGATATCGTCGTCATCCGCGACGGACAAAGAGTGGAGCTAAACGACCTCCCCCTCCAACGGCAGATCTTCTACGACGCCGAGGGCAACCCTTCCGCCCCCCGCTTCGGTTTCTACTTCGAGCGCATTGACAACCCCACCTTCGGTGACCGATTAGGTCACACTTGGAACCAGACCCGGGATCTCATGCGTCAAATCCCCCTCATGTTCCGCATGTTCACGAGCGGTCAAGCAGGGATGGAGGACGTCTCCAGCGTCGTCGGCATCGTGGACATTATGCACCAAGTCGGCACGACAGCGGAAACAGCCAGAGATGCCACCCTGAGTCTGGCGATGTTGGCGGCTTTCATCTCCATCAGCGTGGCCATGATGAATCTCCTGCCCATCCCGGGTCTCGACGGCGGGCGGATATTCCTCATGTTAGTCACGGCGGCAATTGCGAAAATTACACGCAAAGAAGTACCCCAAAAAGTCGAGAACTATATCAACACCGCCGGACTGGCACTTTTGTTCGGGTTTATGATTTATATTATTTTCAATGATATTATACAGATAGCGGCGCGGTAATTGTAGGGGTCGATGCCCACATCGACCCGCATCTCCTGCAATAACCACGGGCCGATGTGGGCATCGGCCCCTACAAAATACCCGAAAGGACAACACCTTGAACACCACCACACGCAAACAAATCACCGTGGGCGGCGTCCCTATCGGGGGCGGCGCCCCTGTTGTCGTCCAGTCCATGACCTCCACCAAAACAGGCGACATCCCCGCCACCGTGGCGCAAATCCATCGGTTGGAGGCCGCAGGCTGTGAACTCATACGCCTCGCCGTCCCCGACTTAGCGGCGGCACACGCGCTGGCGCAGATTAAAGAGCAAATACATATCCCTCTCGTGGCCGACATCCACTTCGACTACCGCCTCGCCCTCGAATCCGCCGCCGCAGGGGCGGACGGCATCCGCATCAACCCCGGCAATATCGGAGATGACGACAGGGTACGGCAAGTCGCGGCCGCCTGTACCGGACGGGGACTTCCGATCCGTATCGGCGTCAACGGCGGGTCATTGGAGCGGGATATCGTCGCCAAATTCGGTCATACACCGGAGGCTATGGTGGAAAGTGCGCTGTATCACACAGCACTTCTAAACCGCTTCGATTTCGACGACATCTGTCTCTCCGTCAAAAGCTCAAGCGTCCCCGATACCGTGGCGGCCTATCGCCTGCTCCACAGCCGGACGAGCTACCCGCTCCACCTCGGCGTGACCGAGGCGGGGACAGCCTATATGGGTACCGTCAAAAGCGCGATCGGCATCGGCAGTCTGCTCCTAGACGGCATCGGCGATACCATTCGTGTGTCCCTGACCGATGACCCCGCGGAGGAAATCAAAGCCGCCCGTGCCATCTTGCAGAGCTTGGGTTTGCGCCGCTTCGGCCCGAACATCGTCTCCTGCCCCACTTGCGGGCGGTGTAACATTGACCTCATCCCCCTCGCCCGCGAAGTCGAACAACGACTGGCGGATAGCACGCGGGAGATTACCGTAGCTGTCATGGGCTGTGCCGTCAACGGCCCCGGCGAAGCGTCTGCTGCCGATTTCGGCATCGCGGGCGGGGCGGGGGAGGGGCTATTGTTCCGCCACGGCGAGACGGTCGGCAAGGTGCCGATGGATAGGTTGGTGGATGCGTTGATGGAGATGATAGCACAATAAGCGGATAATCACCTCTGGAAATTCGACAGGCATTGTGGTAAAATGACATGATGTTTCTGAGATGAAAGGGGGACCCCATATGAAATGCAAAGGCACAGTCATCATGATGACTGCGGTCGTATTGCTCGTCGGCTTGGTCGGCATCGTCAGCGGCATACGGGACAGCGGGGATACCGACATCTCATTCGTCCCCGCCAATTTCACGGCAAGCAGACAAATCCCGCACATCGCCGCAGATACCCCCCACGGGCAAGCGTCCGTAGCTTACATCGAAATTTTAAATGACGACTTCTATAATCGATTCTTCTTTTCTTACCGGGAAATGTACACCGCCGCATGGCTAATCGAAGTGCTCCTCGCCATGGGCTATACGTGGGACGATATAGAGGTACAGGAATTCAGCTTGGCAGACGCGGAGAGCCTGACATACATGGCCCTCACCTCGCATATCGCATATTTTATTGACAGCTCCCCTTTCGTAAACTTCGGTATGCGAAACTCCCGCCTGAGCCAAAATGTAATCCTCACCGTACCGGGCCGAAGCGAGAAAACCATCATCGTCGGTGCGCACTATGACACCGTAATGTTCCCCGGTGCCAGTGACAACGCCTCGGGTACGGCCCTGCTTCTGGAGAGCGCACAGCGTATGCTTGAGACAGATAATTATTACACCATTATCTATATGTTCTTCGGCGCGGAAGAGGGCGGTCTCTTGGGTGCCCATTACTATGCAAATTCCCTATCTCAGACGGAACATGATAACATCTTATTCATGATAAACGCCGATATCCTCTTAGAAGGGCCGGATTTGTTCTACATGGGAGGCTATGATACAAACGGCCGCCCCGGCACCAACCGCATCACAGAGACATGGGACAGCATCGCAACGGACATGTATGTCGAACACGGCATCACCTTCCACGCTTGGCCGGACGGTGTATTCGGCCCGAGTGACCACTTGGCGTTTCTTCCTTGGGGACACACGGCAATGTTCTTGGTGGGATATGATGCGATAGACGGCTGGTATGACATGGATTATATGGTTGTATCTTGGGATATGATGCGCGTACTCCACAGCCCGCAGGACAACATGGCCTATATCAACGAAGCTTGGCCCGGGAAAATAGACGCAAACATGCGAGCGTTTTCCCTTTTCTTGGAAGCACTCTTGCTTGCGGCATATCATTAGGGGGCACAACATGAAACGGAAAAACAAAGTCCTGCGCGCTCTTGCTTTGGGTTTACAGATACTCGCAATCCTTGCATATTTTATCCCTTCGCTGTTTCTCGGCGGCCATGTTGGCATGTTTTGGCTCGCGGCGGGTGTCATTCACACGGCCGCTTTCTGTGTTATGTTCTTCAGAGACGCCCACAAACGCACGGCTTTCAGCATTATTTTGCTCATCACCATCATCCTGTGGATTCTGTTCTTACTCTCTTTGGCAGGAGGCCTCATGGCCGTTTGGATGGCTGTGCCGCCGTTTTCGCCCATTGTAGTTTACAGCTATGCTTCCCTCCTCGCCGCCGCGCTCACCCTCGCCGCCCCGAGACGAGTTCACGCATACACATCGGAAACCGCATAGACTTTCGATTGTCTGAAAAAACGAACGCACCTAACCGGAAGTGTTGGCCCGCAACCCGGGCTAACACTTCTTGTCACCCATAACACGCATCCGTAGAAACGACCGTCCTCGGTCGTCCGCCGTTCTAATAATTTTACCACACACAGGGCGGCCACGCAGGGCCGCCCCTACACAAGCGAGGATACCATGAGCAACCACCCCTTTTACGAAATGTTCGACTGCTGCAACGCTCCCCACCAACGCACCCTGCTGCAAAACGCCCTCGTCCCCGCTGTCACCATCGAGCGGGAACGTCTTCATATGGAAATTACCATCCGCTTCCCGGGCGGCCCCGTGGCCCCGGTGGAGGTCAGCACCATAGAGCGCGAACTCGCCGCCGCCTACGGGCTGAGGAGTGTCTACGTCCGAGCGGACTACCCCGCAGCAGCCTCTGTCCCTACACCAAGCGGAACGGACAAACCCGCCCCCGCAGGGACAACCGCCCCCGGCCGCCCGTCTCCCCTCAAATCTCTCTACGGCAACGGCCGTCCACCCAAAGGCGCGCCCATGCCCATGCGGGAAGTGAACCTCGAATCCGGCCGCGTCCACATCGCAGGGGAAGTGTTCGGTGCCGAACACCGCCACATCGAAAAGCGGGGCGCGTGGGTGCTCAGCTTCTCCGTCACCGACTACACGGGCAGCGTCCGTGTCTCCAAATTCTTCCCCGACGCCAAAGAGGGCGAAGCCCTCTGCTCTAAAATCAAAAACGGCATGTACCTCCACATCCGCGGCCACGTCAGCTTCAACCGTTACGATGGCGATCTAAGCCTCGAACCCGCCGACATCAACGTCGGCGAAGCCCCCAAACGGGAAGATACCGCCGAGGAAAAGCGGGTCGAACTCCACCTCCACACGAACATGTCCGCCCTCGACGGATTGACCAAACCCGCCGCCGCAGTCGCCCAAGCCGCCGCATGGGGTCACCCCGCCATCGCTGTCACCGACCACGGCGTGGCGCACAATTTCCCCGATGCCTACAAAGCAGGGCAGAAGCACGGCCTCAAGGTCATCTTCGGTTTGGAGGGCTACTTCTTCAACGACTGCGACGACAAGCCCGTCGTCTCCGGCCCCTGTCCGATTCCGCTGGACAGCGAATTTGTGGCCTTTGACCTCGAAACCACGGGCCTGAACCCCAAACAAGAAGCCATGACGGAAATCGGCGCGGTCCGCTTCCGCGGCGGTGAGATTTTGGACACGTTCCAAACTTTCGTCAATCCCGGCAAACCCATCCCCTACAACATCACCAAACTCACAGGCATCAAAGATTCGGACGTAGCGGGCGCGCCAAAGCCTGCCGATGCCCTCAAAGCGTTCCTCGACTTCGCAGGGGACAGCCCCCTCGTCGCCCACAACGCAGGATTCGACGTGGGCTTCCTCCTCGCCACAGCCGAACGTTCGGGGATGGATTTAGATAAGGTCGCCATCGATACCCTGCCTATGGCGCAAGCTCTCCTGCCCGGGCTGCAAAAGCATCGCCTAAACCTCGTCGCCGAACACCTCGGCCTGCCCAACTTCAACCACCACCGCGCCGTGGACGATGCCAAAACCGTGGCGCACATGATGGAGCATTTCCTCGTCCGTCTCTGTGAGGAGGGCGTGGAAACCGTAGACCAAATCACCCCCCGGCTGTCCGCGTTGGGCAATGGGAGCGAGAAAAAAGGCGGCCCCAACCGCCATATTATCCTGCTTGCCAAGAACAAAATCGGCCTTAAAAACCTCTACAAACTCATCTCCGCCGGACACCTGCACCACTACCGCCGTGTCCCCCGCATTCCCAAGAGTTTGCTCATGGCGCACAGAGACGGCCTCATCATCGGCTCCGCCTGCGAGGCGGGCGAAGTGTTTTCGGCCATTTTGGACGGTAAGCCCCACGGCGAAGTCATGCGTATTGCGAAGTTCTACGACTACTTAGAAATCCAGCCCGTCAGTAACAATATGTTCTTGGTGGAACAGGGCAAGGTCAAAAACATAGAAGCTCTGCGGGACATCAACCGTGAGATCGTCCGACTGGGCGAAGAGCTGGACAAGCCCGTAGTCGCCACGGGCGATGTCCACTTCCTCCACCCCGAACACGAAGAGTACAGACGCATCCTGCTCGCCAGTAAAAAAATGGCCGACAGCGATAATCCTTTGCCGCTCTACCTCAAGTCCACCGATGAGATGCTGGAAGAGTTCGCCTATCTCGGTGCGGCCAAAGCGCAAGAGGTCGTGGTAAAAAACCCGCAGGCCATTGCCGCTCTCTGCGAGGACATGCCCCCTCTGCCGCAGACGCTCCATTCGCCCAAAATCGAGGGCTCCAAGGCGCAACTGGAAAGCCTCGTCTACGAAAAACTCGAAGCCCTCTACGGCCCCGACCCGCCCAACGATGTGCGCATCCGCGTCAAGGAGGAACTCGACCCCATCACCGATGCCGACTATGACGTCATCTACATGAGTGCGCAAAAACTGGTTGAGGGCAGTCTCAAGGCCGGGTATCTGGTCGGCTCCCGCGGCTCTGTCGGATCCAGCATCGTGGCCTATCTGGCGGGGATTACCGAGGTGAACTCCCTCAAACCCCACTACCGCTGTCCCGGATGCCGACATGCCGACTTCGACTCCGGCGCAGACTACGGCTGCGGTGCGGACATGCCGGATGCCAAATGCCCGAACTGCGGCACGGACTACGAAAAAGACGGCTTCGATATCCCTTTCGCCACCTTCCTCGGCTTCAAGGGCGATAAGACGCCCGACATCGACCTCAACTTCTCCGGCGAGTATCAGGCGAGGTCGCACAAGGAGACCATCGCCCTCTTCGGGGCCGACCACGTCTTCCGCTCCGGCACCGTGGGTACGATTGCGTTTAAAACAGCTTTCGGCTATGTCAAGAAATACCTCGAAGAACGCAACCGCATCGTCACCCGTGCCGAAGAGGCGCGGCTCTCCGAGGGCTTAGTCGGTGTCAAACGCACCACGGGTCAACACCCCGGGGGGCTGGTCATCATCCCGCAGACCAATGAAATCTCCGATTTCTGCCCCGTCCAGCACCCGGCGGACGATAAGGATTCCGGCATCATCACCACCCACTTCGAGTACAAGGCCATGGAGGACACGCTCTTAAAGCTCGACCTCCTCGGCCACGACGACCCCAGTATGCTCAAAGTCCTGCAAGACCTCACCGGCATAGACCCCCGCACCATCCCCTTAGACGACCCCGAAACCATGAGCATCTTCCGCACCCCCGCCGCCCTCGGCCTGCCGGATGACGACCCCACCATCGGCCCCACGGGCACCATCGCCGTCCCCGAATTCGGCACGCGGTTTACCCGGGAAATGTTAAACGACACCAAGCCAGAAGCCTTTGACACACTCATCCGCCTCTCCGGCTTCTCCCACGGCACGGACGTCTGGCTCGGTAATGCCAAAGATCTTCTTTTAGGCGGTACGGCATCCATTACCGAAGTCATCGGCTGTCGGGACGACATCATGCTCTTTCTTATAGAAAAAGGCGTAGAGGCGAGCATGGCCTTCGATATTATGGAGAGCGTTAGAAAAGGCCGCGGCCTCAAACCCCCGTGGAAAACCGCCATGGAACAGAGCGGCGTACCGCAATGGTACATCGAATCCTGCCAAAAAATCAAATACCTCTTCCCGAAAGCCCACGCCGTGGCCTACGTCATGATGGCTTTCCGCATCGCTTGGTTCAAGGTACACCGCCCGCTGGCGTTCTATAGTGCCTACTTCACCGTCCGCGCCAAAGCCTTTGATGCGGCGTTCATGTGCCGGGGACTGGATGTTATCCGCAACAAAATCAATGAAATCAACAGAAACCCCGACCCCACGCCCATAGAGGAGACCATGCTCGTCACGCTGGAGGTCTGCTACGAGATGCACCTGCGGGGCTACAGCTTCAGCGAAATTGACCTCTACAAGTCGGACGCTCTGAAGTTCCAAATTGAGGGCGATACGTTGGCTCCGCCTTTCACCGCCGTAGCGGGCCTCGGCGACACGGCGGCGGTGGATATCGTAACCTATCGGGAAGACGGACCGTTTCTCTCGGTAGAGGACTTGCTGGCGCGGTGTCCGAAGGTGTCCGTCGCGCACATTGAGCAGTTAAAGTTGCTCGGTGTGCTGGACGGCTTGCCGGATACAAGCCAGGTGACATTGTTTTAAATGCTGGTAGAAAAAAATCAAAGACAAAGTCCCCGATTTTTTGCGGGGATACGCGCAAAAAACTTGCTATAACCCCCAAAACCCTATATAATGCTATTGGAATTGCCGCTAGGCGGCTCGGTCACTCCCTTGTGAAAGGGGGTGATGCTATGGATACTTACGTTACATATGAGGTTCTTTTGACCTTGGCAACGTTTGTCCTGGCCGTTATCACCTTGTGTAAAATCAAGGATAAATAACGTGAGACGCCTTATAGACTAAGGCGTCTCACTCTCATTATAGAGGACTGGGCCGCCCGTCACAAGCGGCAATTCCCTCTTCATATGTCTATTATACCCGCCCCAAAGCCCCTTTGTCAACACCCACCCCAACGGAGGAACACCCCATGCGCATCCGCAACACCATCCACGACTCCATCGTAGACGGCCCCGGTCTGCGCTACGTCGTCTTCACGCAGGGCTGCCCCCACCGCTGCCCCGGCTGCCACAACCCTGAGACCCACGACCCAAACAGCGGCCAAGAGGTGGCGGTCGAGGCCATTATCGCCGATATGCTGAATAACCCCCTCACCGACGGTCTGACCCTCACAGGCGGCGAACCCTTTCTCCAAGCGGAAGATTGCGCAGTACTCGCCCGTGCCGCGCACGATGCCGGGCTGAATGTCTGGTGCTACTCCGGCTGGACGCTGGAAGAGCTCCAAGCGATGCCCGAGACCGAGGTATTGCTCCGAGAAATCGACGTCCTCGTAGACGGGCCCTACATCGAAGCGCAAAGAAGTCTCACCCTGAATTGGCGAGGTAGTGAGAATCAAAGGGTGATTTCGTTTCGTGAAGAGCAATAGTGAATCGTGTCCGGCCTGCGGTGGACGGATTTAAAAAAGGGCTGACGCATCTGCGTCAGCCCTTTCGCTTATTTATTCATCAACTTCTTCGGCGGCATCCGCGTCTGCCGCACCCTGCGGCACGAGAGACCGCTTGCGCTCGTAGTAGGCGATGACATTATCCATCATGTCCTTGAGCACCGAGATAATCGGAATCGCCACAAGCATACCCAAAATCCCTGCCAAGGCACCGCCGACGGTAATGCTGATGATAATCAGCAATGGATTGAGTGAGAAAGAACCGCCCATCAATTTGGGCTGGATGAAGTTCGCATCAAACTGCTGTATCACTAGAAGCCCGATTAGTGCAATCACACCCGAAGTAAGCCCCTGTGTAAATGCGACCACGATGACCGCCACGGCGGTTCCGAAAATTGACCCGAAATAAGGAATGTAGTTCACGATACCCAGCATCAATCCAAGTATCAAGGCATAGGGAGACCCCATAATCCAGAGCGCAATGGTCGCAAGCGTACCGAGAATAAGACCGTCAATCGTCTGCACGTAGATATATCGCTTAAAATTCCGGCTGAGCGACCAGACGTATTTGATGATACCGTCGTTTACCTTCACAGGCGTAAACGCCCGGAGTGCCCGGCTGAAAAAGCCTTTGATTTTATCTTTCCCGGCCAAAATGTAAATGGAGGAAACCATCGCCAAAAAGAAACGGAACAGCCCGCCGAACACCGCGCCCGACGCCCCGATTACCGCATTGATGGGTGCCGCGAGGTTATCCAAAGTGAAGTTTTGCAACCAAGCCTGTATTCCGCCTAAGACATCCTGCGCAATCCCGTCTACATCAATGTGTAACCCAAATAAATCCATATTGTTGATATTATGAATCACACCCATGGCATTTGCGTAGTGTGTATCAAAATTGGAGATGAAGAGGTTTATACCGTCAATCAGGGCGGGAATCAGCAGATTCAAAAGCAGGGCCACGAACAAAATCAGCAGTAGAAATACCAGCAAAATGCTCAGCGGCCGCTTGAATCGAACAATAAGTTTGACCCGTGTTTTTCCCAGAAGCCATTGGATACCGGACGCCGGGATGTTAAGAATATACGCAATCAAAAAGCCATAGAAAAACGGCGAAACGATGCCCCAAATCCACCGAACACCGTCCGCAATCCCGCTCACCTGACTAATAATTTGATACGCCACAATCACGGCCAAGGCCAGTAAGAAATAAGGAATCAGCGATTTTACTTTGCGTATAATAAATGGTTTTGTCATGGAAATTCTCTCCAATCGTAGGGCGCGATGTCCTCATCGCGCCGTGCATAGATTTCAAGAGGATGATGCGGCGCGATGAGGACATCGCGCCCTACAAAAACACCCGTGTTTATTGCATGAGCAAGGTCATAACCGCCTTCTGCGCATGAAGCCGATTCTCCGCCTCGTCGAAAATCTCCCCGGCGTGCGCCTCAAAGACTTCCTCCGTTATCTCCTCACCCTTGTGCGCGGGCAGGCAATGCTGCACCATACAGCCCGGCGCGGCCAAAGCCATGAGTGCATCGTTCACCTGATAGCCCGCAAACGCAATCTTACGTTTTTCGGCCTCGCCCTCTTGCCCCATACTGGCCCAGACATCGGTGACAATGACATCGGCCCCTGCTGCGGCCTCCTTGGGGTTAGCGACGAGCGTAAACTTGGCTCCCGTCACGGTGGCGGCGAACTCCAATGCCTCCCGGTGCGGCCCGTAGCCCTCGGGGCAGGCGACAGACACATCCATCCCGCACTTGAGGCCGCCCACGATAAGCGAGTTCGCCATGTTGTTCCCGTCCCCGATATAGCAGAGCTTCAAGCCCTCTAAGCGGCTCTTGTGTTCCCGAATGGTCATGAGGTCGGCCAGCACTTGGCAGGGGTGGTAGCGGTCGGTCAGACCGTTGATGACAGGCACGTCGGACCATTTCGCAAGTTCCTCCGCCGTCTCGTGGGCGTAGGTACGAATCATGATGCAGTCGCAGTACCGCGCCAACGTCCGCGCCGTGTCGGCAATCGGCTCGCCCCGCCCGATTTGACTGGCGGTACTCGACAGAAAAATCCCATGCCCGCCGAGTTGGAAGATGCCCGTCTCGAACGAAACCCGTGTACGGGTGGAGTTCTTTTCAAAAATCATCGCCAAGGTCTTCCCGCGGGGGAAACTATGCGGAATACCGTTCTTTTGCTCATACTTGAGCTGATCGGCCACGTTGAGGATTTCCTCAATCTCCGCACGGGAGTAGTCGAGCAGTT
The DNA here is from genome assembly GCA_009780235.1 of Oscillospiraceae bacterium. GTDB lineage: Bacteria > Bacillota > Clostridia > Oscillospirales > Oscillospiraceae > WRAB01. Next base: position 103,822 of record WRAK01000002.1, on the reverse strand, counting down.
TGAGTAGGTGCTTTTGCATATGAACCTCCTAGTGTACAGTAGGGGCCGATGCCCACATCGGCCCGCAATCATCACGTATAAAAAAGACCAGGCCGATGTGGGCATCGACCCCTACGTCCCATCAGTTATCATTACAATTATACAATCACAGACTGCAAAATAGCAAGCCCTGCGTCAATTTCTTCATAACTAATCGTGAGCGGCGGCAAAAACCGTAACGTCTCACTCCCCGCCGTCAGCGCAAGCAAGCCCGCATCGTTCAGCCGTCCCACCACTTCCTTATGGCCCACATCCTTGAGGACAACGCCTATCATCAGCCCTAAACCTCGAATTTCCGCTACGTAGGGACTGCCCATTGCCGCAATGTTCTCTTGGATATATCGGCCTTTCTCCGCAACCTCGGCCAGCATTTCCTCCGTCAACGTCTCCAACACCACTTGCGCCGCCGCCGCACCGAGCGGGTTACCGCCGTAGGTCGTGGCATGCGTCCCCGGGCCGAGGACATCGCAGCACATCTCTCCCGCAAGGAAACCGCCGAACGGCACGCCGCCGGCGATGCCTTTCGCAAAACTCACCGCGTCCGGAGTGATGCCGTACTGCTGAAACGCAAATAAATGCCCCGTGCGCCCGATGCCGGTCTGCACCTCATCAATGAGCAAGAGCAAATCCCGCTCTTTACAAAACGCCGCCACCTGTTGGATATAGTCCCGCTCCAAGGGCAAAACGCCGCCCTCTCCCTGAATCAACTCCAGCATGACGGCGCAAGTATCATCTCCGCAGGCGGCTTGGAGTGCCGCCATATCGCCCGCAGGCACATGGCAAAAGCCCTCCGTGAACGGGAAAAAGTGTTGATGAAACACGTCCTGTCCCGTAGCCGCAAGCGTCGTGACCGTACGTCCGTGGAAAGATTGCAGCAAGGTCACAACCTTGCTCCGCCCCGCCCCGTACTTGTCGCGGCTGTATTTCCGAGCAAGCTTAATCAAGCCCTCGTTGCTCTCCGCCCCGGAGTTTGAGAAAAACACCTTGCGCATCCCCGTCCGCTCGCAGAGCGTCTCCGCCACCCGCGCCGCAGGCTCCGTGTAGTACAAATTTGACACATGCCCCAGCCGCACGGCTTGGTCTGCAATCGCCTGCGCCCAAGCCGGGTTCCCGTGCCCGACGGATGCCACCCCGATGCCGGATGCGAAATCAATATACAACTTCCCGTCAAAATCGTAAAGCTTCGCCCCCTGTCCGTGGGAGATGGCAATGGGGAAACGTCCGTATGTACCCATAATATATTGGTCGTGGAGTTGGATTAGTTCTTTGCTGTTCAAAATTTTGTCCTCCGATTGTTTCGCATTGTGAGTTGGTTCTAAGCTTACTCCCTCCGATCGCAGACGACCGGGGGAGTAATCCCGTAGGGGGCGGCGTCCCCGACGCCCCGCACGCCATATGCGCAATGCCGCGGGGCGTCGAGACGCCGCCCCCTACAAATAAATGCCCTATGGCAAAATCATCGTCCCCGCGCCCTTGTCCGTCAGCATCTCGACCAGAATCGAATGCGGCACGCGGCCATCTAAAATCAAGGCATCATGCACCCCCTGGCGCACGGCCTCGACACAGCAGTCAATCTTCGGAATCATCCCGCCGGAAATGACCCCGTCTTTCACCAAACAGGGTACCTGGCTCACCTTGACTTTAGAAATCAAGGTCGTCTCATCCGTCCTGTCACGTAAGAGCCCACGCACATCGGTCAGCAAAATCAGCTTCGCCGCACCCAAGGCACTCGCCAACTTACTGGCGGCGGTGTCGGCATTGACGTTGTAAGCGTGCGGCCCGTCTATCCCCTGCGCCACCGTGGACACCACGGGGATGTAGCCGCACTCCAAAGCGTCCACCACGGGCCGCGGGTCTACCTCGGTGATATCGCCGACCAAGCCCAAGTCCCGCCCGTCGTCCAACTTTAACTGCCGGGCTTTCAGCATCCCGCCGTCCATCCCGCAAAGCCCCAACGCCCTGCCGCCCAAACGCCCCAGCGTATCCACCAGATTCTTGTTAATCTTCCCGCAGAGTACCATCTGGACGATTTCCATCGTCTCCTCGTCCGTGTAGCGCAAGCCCTCCACAAAGCGGGACTCCTTGCCTACTTTCTCCAAAGCCTCGCTAATCTCCGGCCCGCCGCCGTGGACGACGACGACGCGTACACCGACAAGGCCAAGAAGTACCATGTCACCCATAACGGCGTCAAACAGCTCCGGCGAGGTCATGGCGTTGCCGCCGTATTTGATGACGATGGTCTGCCCGCTGTATTTTTGGATATAGGGCAAAGCTTCAGCGAGGACGGTTGCTCTATCGATATGATTCATGGTATCATCTCCGTTTTCTGCATTTCGTAGGGCGGATTCCATGCGGGAACACCTCCCGCAATCACGACCGATACTCCCCGTTAATCCGCACATATTCATAGGTCAAATCACAACCCCAACAGGTGCTCTCCGCATTCCCCTGCGCCATGTCGATGCAAATCTCCACCTCATGCGGCGTGAGAACTTTCAGCGCAAGTTCCTCGTCAAAACTAAGCCCTCGGCCGTTTTTACACACGGGAACCTCTCCCGCCTCGCTGGCGAAGGACACAGACACCCGCTCCGGGTCAAAGTTCACGCCCGCATATCCCATAGCGCAAAGGATGCGCCCCCAGTTGGCATCCTTGCCGAACACAGCACTCTTGACCAAAGAGGAACTGATTACACTCCGTGCAATCGTCGTGGCAATCTCCTCATCCGGCGCACCTTTTACCGTGCAAGTGATAAGGTGCGTCGCCCCCTCACCATCGGCCGCAATCTCTCGCGCCAGATAGACGCAAATATCCGTAAGGGCGGCCAAAAAGGCCGCATAGTCGGCGTTCTCTTCACAAATTTCCGCATTCCCAGCCAGTCCATTCGCCATGATGAGGCAAAAATCATTCGTCGAACTGTCCCCGTCCACGGAGATGCGGTTGAAGCTCCGCTCCACCGCCAGTCCCAGCGCACGGCTGAGAAGCGCGGGCGCAATCGCCGCGTCCGTCGTGAGGAAGCAGAGCATCGTCCCCATATTCGGGTGAATCATCCCGCTCCCCTTGGCAATGCCGCCCAAGTGAACGGTCTTACCGCCCAGCGTGAGCTGTACCGCCATTTCTTTCTGTGTCAAATCCGTGGTCATAATCGCTTTCGCCGCCGCGTCCGAACCCGCCGCGTCCGCAGTAAGCGACTCCGCAAGCGAAGCAATTCCGTTCTGTACCAAGGGCATTTTCGGCGTCATAGACACACCGATTACCCCGGTCGAGGACACCGCCACCTGCTCTGCCGCAAGGCCCAAAGCCTCGGCTGCCGAGGCGCACATGGCGAACGCATTCGCCTCCCCATCCGGCGCACAGGCGTTGGCGTTACCGCTGTTGACGATTACCGCGCTGAGCATCCCGTCAGCCAGATGCCGCTTCGTCACATGCAGGGGTGCGGCCTGCACCACGTTCTTCGTATAAGTAGCCGCCGCAGCAGCAGGCACGGCAGAGACGATAAGCGCGAGGTCAGGCTTTACTTTCTTGAGACCGCAATGCGCGCCCCCCGCCGAGAATCCTTGTGCGGCACACACGCCGCCGGGTATTTGTTGCATGGTTTATCCTCCTTGTAGGGCGCGATGTCCGCATCGCGCCGTGTATCGTGTCTATGGGATCGGCGGCGCGATGCGGACATCGCGCCCTACAGTATTATAACCCCGCCGCTTCATCCAACCCCAACATCAAATTCATATTCTGTACCGCCGCACCCGATGCACCCTTGCCCAGATTATCAAATCGGGCACAGAGCAAGGTCTGCTCACCGTTACCGAACACGAGAATCTCCAAATCATTCGTCCCGACATGGGCATTTGCCTCGATAAAACCGGGCGCGGCGAGTGTCTCTTCACCGCCGAAAGGGGCAACGGACACAAATCGTTCGCCCTCGTAATGCGCCGCCAGAATGCCCTGCAATTCCTCTGATGTCACACCGCCCGTCATACCCCGATGAAGCAAGACCGATACAGCCATCCCCGCATAATAATCACCCACAATCGGCGTAAACAGCGGCGGCATCGTGAGCCCCGCCTGCGTCATCATCTCCGGCAGATGCTTATGTCTCAGCCCCAAGCCGTAAATCCGCGGCGCATCCAAATCCGCAGGCCGACCCTCGGATTCGTATGCGGCAATCATTGCTTTCCCGCCGCCGGAATAACCGGTAAGCGAGTGACAGGGCACCGTCGCATCCGCCGCCAAAACGCCGGCCGCGACCAATGGGGCGACCATCGCCAAAAAACCCGTGGCGTGACAGCCGGGGTTCGCCACCCGCAGAGCTTCTCTCACCTCGCCCCGCCGTGTGTGCGTGAGTTCGGGGAAACCGTACACCCAACCGGGTATCGTCCGATGCGCCGTGGATGCGTCAATCACCCGTGTACGGGGGTTCTCAATCAGCTCCACCGCCTCCCGTGCCGCCGCGTCCGGCAGGCAGAGGAAGACCAAATCCGCCGCATTCAGCCGCGCCGTCCGCGCCGCCGTATCTTTGCGGAGGGCATCGGGAATAATAATCTGTTCGATATCCGTGCGCCCGTGGAGACGTGCATCAATTTGCAGACCCGTGGTGCCTTCTCGGCCGTCGATGAATATGCGTGGTTTCATGGGCGTATGCTCCTGTTGATAGTTTCGATTCTTGATAGTATAGCATGTTATGAATTTTTATGCAAGTAGAATTTTGAAAAGCTAAAACAAAATCATTGACCGCAATGTAGGGGCGGCCATTGGCCGTCCGTCATTTCTAATCATATCCCTGTCTCTCTGCGGCAAATGCAACATAAGCCGCGAAGGCTCTCCTTTACCAAATGAGCTGTCAGCGACGCTGACTGAGGATTGCCCTTATTCCCCTCCAAGGAGGGGGTGGAAGGCGAAGCCTGACGGGGTGGTTCTGCGGGGTGTGCGCATGTCTGTAGGGCGCGATGCCCTCATTGTCCCGTGCAATTTGCGTTTTGAACGTCATTGCATGGACGGAACCCCGCCCCTGCGAAGGGAAACCACCCCACCGCCTGCGGCGGCACCCCTCCAAGGAGGGGAATTTTCAGGGCAAGGGCAATCCTCCGTCAGGCTAAGCCTGTCACCTCTCTCGGAAAGGGAGGTTTCGCGTACAGAAACCATTGCCCAATGTGAATATTATTCATTCAAAATCGTATAATCATACATTCGCTCCACCGTCCGAACCCCATCTACAGCCGCCGACATAATCCCCCCGGCATACCCCACACCCTCACCACTAGGATAGAGACCGGGTACACTCACACTACATCCGTCATCGCCCCTTAGTATTCGCACGGGGCCGGAACTCCGCGCCTCCGGCCCCGTGAGCACGGCCTCGGGGGCATCAAACCCGCGTAACTTCCTGCCGAACAAAGGCAGCGCGTCGCGCAGAGCCTCCGCCACAAACGGCGGCAAATACGCACGCGGCAAGGCGGGTGTCGTGCCGGGCTTATAACTCGGCATCACCCCGCAAGGACGAACTGCGTTCGCCCGCCCATCCCGCAACTCGCCCGCCGTACAGTTCGGAGCCAAATACTGCCCCGTCAGTCCATACGCCCGCGCCTCAATCTCCCGCTGGAACTGCACCCCCGCCAAGGGGTGCGCCGACCCGAACTCCCCCGGCGCAACGCCTACCAAGAGCGCGCTGTTCGCATTTTCGCCGTCCCTTGCGTGGTAACTCATGCCGTTCACCACCACGCCCCCCGGCTCCGAAGCGGCGGCAACCACCACCCCGCCGGGACACATACAAAAGGTATATACCCCCCGCCCGGAAGGCAAGCGCACCGCCAATTTATAGTCGGCAGGCGGTAAAAGCGGCAACCCCGCCATATCCCCATACATCGCCTTGTCAATCACCGCTTGCGGATGCTCAATCCGCACCCCCACGGCAAAGGGCTTCTGCTGCAAGGCCACACCCCGCTCATGCAGAAGCTCGAACACATCCCGTGCGCTGTGACCCGTGGCGAGGATGATATGCGATGTCGGCACAGTAACCGTCTCCCCGCCCCGCTCGTAGACCGCATGGCTCACCCGACCCCGTTCGGTGCGGAAATCAACAAACTTCGCCCGAAACAACATCCGGCCGCCCAAGTCCTCAATGGCGGCCCGCAACTTCTGCACGACACCCATCAACAAATCCGTCCCGATATGCGGCTTCGCCTCGTATAAAATCTCCTCCGGCGCGCCGCAGCGATGCAGGGTTCGCAGCACCTCGGCAATGCGCGGGTCGGAGATACCCGTGGTCAACTTGCCGTCTGAAAACGTCCCCGCACCGCCCGCGCCGAACTGAACGTTGCTCTCGGGATCAAGTTCCCCGCCCGCCCAGAACCGCTCCACCGCCGCCCGCCGCAGGACGACGTCATCGCCCCGCTCCAAAACAAGCGGACGCGCACCCGCTTCCGCCAAGGTCAAAGCCGCAAACAAACCCGCAGGCCCGCTGCCCACCACCACAGGCGGATGCGCAAACGGCCAGTCGGGCAATTTCCGTGACTGCTCCGCAGACACAGCCTCGTCAATCATCTCCGCACCGATGGTCAGCACATAATGGATATTCCGCCGCCGCGCGTCCAGCGATTTCCGCAAAAGCCGCACCGACCCGAGCGTATCCGCAGATACACCCAATCGCCGTGCGGCCTCGTCCCGTACCCACGCAGACGTAAAATCCAACGGGGCTTTGACACCCGTAATCTTCCTCATCGTTCCAGTCCCTTCGCCGCTTGCTCTCCCGCAACCGTCCCGCTCGCCCACGCCCACCGCAGATTAAACCCGCCCGTGTCGCCGTGGACACCCAAAACCTCGCCCGCAAAATAAAGCCCCGGCACAACGAGAGATTCGAGATTTTTCGTAACATGTATCACACCACCCGCCGTGGCTTGCGCCGCTTCCCAATTCGTAGCGGGCTTTGCGGGGAACCGCCAGTCTTTCACCAAGTCCGCAAGCGGCTTACCCGTAATCTCCGTCTCCTTGAGCAAGGCCTGCCCAATCCGCTTTGGGAACAGCCCCGTGAGCTGATCCTCCGGCAGAGCGGCAGCGCGTGTCTGCATCACCTCTGTCAAAAGCACATGCGGCTCGTCACACCAAGGGAGCAAATCCAGTGAGAGCACATCCGGCTGATACGCCGCCAGATTGAACACGCAAATCCCCGACAGCACACCCTCGGCAAACTGCACCTGTCCCTCTTCCGCGGCCATGAAATGCCCGTTACGATATGCCGTCACCTTCGCCTGCACACGCAGACCTTTGAGCGCGCGCACCCGCTGCGGCTCCACGGGAATCGGTACCAGTACCGGGAAGGGATTCGCCACCGTATGCCCCGTGGCCTCCGCCAAGCGAAAACCCGCACCGTCCGTCCCGTACTGCGGCCCCGCGCACCCCCCGGCGGCTAAAATCACCCGCCGCGCCCGTGCCGTGTTGCCATCCGAAGACAGGAGCAAAAACCCACCGTCCGACGGGCGAATCTCCCGCACATCAAACGCGCAAATCTCCGCAACTCCGAGTCTGGCACATTCCAGCCGCAAGGCGTCCAATACCGAACTCGCCTGTCCGCTGGCGGGGTAGAGCCGCCCCGCCTCATCCGACCGCACAAGCAATCCGAGGGAGCGGAAAAACGCCTCCTCGCCCTGAAATTGCGCCAAGACCGTCTCGGGGGGAGGGAATCCACGGCAATGCTTCGCATCCTGCGACAGATTCCCCAAATTACACCGCCCGTTACCCGTGGCGAGGATTTTCTTGCCCACACGCGGCAGCTTCTCCAAAATCGTAACCGCCGCCCCGTGACGGGCGGCGGCAATCGCAGCGGCCAGCCCGGAGGCCCCGCCGCCGATAATGGCGATGTCAGTATGGTGAGTATTTGGTTTGTTATGTTTCATGTGTACCCCTTGTAGGGGCGGCCATTGGCCGTCCGCCCTTCAACGTTGCAGCACCTATCCAACAGCGGACGGCCAATGGCCGCCCCTACGCACGAACTCCCTCCGACCGCCGCTTCGCGGCGGCCACCTCCCTCGTAAACGAGGGAGGCTCCGGGCTCTTGCCCTTAGGCCCCCTCGTTTTGAGGGGGCTGCACCACAGGCATTCCTTCCGCCATCCAATCGCACTACGGCTTCGCCTTGCGCTCTTGGGGCGTCAGTTATCAGCGCAGCTGACCAGGGGAGTTACCGCTTCTTACGAAAAAAACCTTTTCCGCCCCCGGCGGCAGTCTGGCCGATACTCTCCCCAAACTTCACAAGCAGTTCCTTCTGCGCCTCATTCAGCCCGCCGGGAATCTCCACGGCGACCGTCACGAACTGATCTCCCCGCCGATCGGCGTTCAGATACGGAACCCCCTTGCCCTTGAGGCGGAACACCGTGCCGGACTGCGTGCCCTCGGGGATGGTATACTTCACCTTGCCGTCCAGCGTTTCGACCTCCAACTCATCGCCCAAAATCGCCTGAACGACAGACACGGAAATGCGGCTATGTACACTCGTACCGTCCCGCTCGAACGTCGGATGCGGGCGCACGGCCACGGTCACGAGCAAATCACCCGCCGGGCCGCCGTTTTGCCCCGCATGGCCCTTGCCGCGTATTGAAACCGTCTGCCCGTCATCAATCCCCGCAGGGATTTTCACCGTAATTTTCTGATTCTTCCGCACCTTACCCCGCCCCTTACAGGTCTCGCAGGGCTGGTGGATAATTTTGCCCGTACCGTTGCATTTGGGACACGGCCCCGCGGTGTTCATCACCCCGAACGCCGTCCGCCGCGCTGTCTGCACCGAACCCGTACCACGGCACTGCGGGCAGACCTCAGCCGTAGTCCCCGGAGCCGCCCCGCTGCCCTTGCACGTCTCGCAATCCACAACAGTCGGCACCGAGACCTCCCGTTCACAGCCAAAAGCCGCCTCCTCGAAAGAGACGGTCACCTCCAGGTGGATGCTCTCTCCCTTGCGGGGCGCGTTTCGACCGGCCCCTCCGCCGCCGAAGCCGTTGAAGAAAGAACCCAAAATATCCCCGAGGTCAAAGTCCATCCCGCCGAAGCCGCCATAGGCGTCATACCCGCCGCCGGCACCGGCAAAGTTCGGGTCTACCCCCGCATGACCGAACTGGTCATACTTTGCTTTTTTGTCGGCATCCGAAAGAACTTCATAGGCCTCATTGACTTCCTTAAACCGCGCCTCAGCCTCCGCATTCCCCGGATTCACATCCGGGTGATGCTCCTTGGCCAACTTCCGAAAGGCTTTCTTAATCGCAGCGTCATCCGCCCCTTTCGAAAGCCCTAAAATCTCATAATAATCCCGCTTCGTCCCCGCCATACACATTCTCCTGAATAACAGACGCAGGGGCCGATGCCCTCATCGGCCCGCCCCCTCGTCCTGTAATAATCACCGCGGGGCGATGTGGCATCGCCCCCTACAATTAAAATTTATGCGTTCTCGTCCTCATCCACGACCTCATAATCCGCATCCACATAATCGCCCTCGGGCGGGACATCGCCTGCCCCCTCCGCGCCCGGCTGTGCGCCTTGGGCATAGAGCTTTTCGCTTGCGGTCTGCAAGGCCTTCGTCAGCTCCTCGGTGGCGAAGCGAATCATCTCCGAATCCTCGCCTTTCAGGGCTTCCTGCACCTTTTCAATGCCGCCCTTGATGGCAGTTTTGTCCGCCTCTTCTAACTTGTCGCCGAGGTCTTCCAATGTCTTCTCCGCCTGATACACCATCTGGTCAGCCTGATTGCGGAGTTCGACTTCCTCTTTCCGCTTGGCGTCTTCAGCGGCATACTGTTCGGCCTCTTTGACGGCCTTGTCGATGTCGTCCTTGCTCAAATTCGTCGAAGCCGTAATCGTAATGTTCTGTTCCTTGCCCGTCCCCAAATCTTTCGCAGAGACGTTCACGATGCCGTTTGCGTCGATGTCAAAGGTAACCTCAATCTGCGGCACACCGCGGGGAGCCGCGGGGATACCCGTGAGGTGGAACTTGCCGAGACACTTGTTATACTGCGCCATCTCCCGCTCGCCTTGGAGCACGTTGACTTCCACGCTGGTCTGGTTATTCGCCGCCGTGGAGAAAGTCTGGCTCTTCTTCGTGGGGATGGTTGTGTTACGCTCAATAAGCTTCGTGCAGATGCCGCCCTGCGTCTCAATGCCGAGCGACAAGGGCGTCACGTCGAGGAGCAAAATCCCCTCCACATCACCGCCGAGTACGCCGCCCTGAATCGCCGCGCCCGCCGCCACGCACTCGTCGGGGTTGATGCCTTTAAACGGGTCTTTGCCCGTGAGCTTTTTCACCTCGTCCTGCACGGCGGGAATTCGAGTAGAGCCGCCGACCAGCAACACCTTGGACAAGTCTTTCGCCGCCAAACCCGAATCGGATAATGCCTGATTCACGGGGCCGACGGTTTTTTCGACCAAATCATGCGTCAGCTCATTAAACTTCGCCCGTGTGAGGGTGATATCCAAGTGCTTCGGCCCCGACGCGTCAGCTGTGACATAGGGCAGATTGATGTTGGTCGAGGTCACGCTGGAGAGTTCAATCTTCGCCTTCTCCGCCGCCTCACGCAGACGCTGCATGGCGACTTTATCGCTCTTGAGGTCAATGCCGCTGTCCTTCTTGAACTCCGCCACCAGCCAGTACATAACCGCCTCGTCAAAATCATCGCCGCCCAGACGGTTGTTCCCCGCCGTGGCCAGCACCTCAATGACGCCGTCACCGATCTCCAGCACGGACACGTCAAAGGTCCCGCCGCCGAGGTCGTAGACCATGATTTTCTGGTCATGCTCCTTATCCAGCCCATAGGCCAAGGCCGCCGCCGTCGGCTCATTGATGATACGTTTGACGTCGAGGCCCGCAATCTTGCCCGCGTCCTTGGTCGCCTGCCGTTGGCTGTCGGTGAAATACGCCGGCACGGTGACGACGGCACCCGAAATCGGTGCGCCGAGATAGGCCTCTGCGTCCGCTTTCAGCTTCTGCAATACCATAGCCGAAATCTCTTGCGGCGTGTACTGCTTGCCGTCAATGTCCACCTTATAGCTCGTACCCATCTCCCGCTTAATCGAGGCGATGGTTCTGTCGGGATTGGTGATGGCTTGGCGTTTCGCCACCTGTCCCACCATCCGCTGTCCGTCTTTCGCAAACGCCACCACAGACGGCGTGGTGCGGTTGCCCTCAGCGTTCGCAATAATCTCCGGCTCCCCGCCCTCGATGACTGCCACGCAGGAATTGGTTGTGCCTAAATCAATGCCTATAATCTTACCCATGTCGTTATACCTCCGTTATTTTATCGTTGGGCCTATTGCCCTTTATAGGGGCGGCCTTTGGCCGTCCGCCCCTTTTAACACTAAAATCAAATTTCCTACAGCGGACGGCCGAAGGCCGCCCCTGCGAATCAGTTCGCCACTTTCACGACCGAGTGCCGTATCACCTTATCACCCAGCATAAACCCGGCCATAAACTGTTCCACGACCTCACTCTCGCCATAGGTCACATCTTCGGTGTGATATACCGCGTTGTGCAGCTCCGGGTCGAATTTCTCACCCACAGCGGGGATCTCTGCGACGCCGAGCTTGGAGAAAACCTCCTGCAACTGAGCCATAATCATCTCCACGCCCTTGTAGTAGGCCTCATCGTCCGTCTCCTGCTTCAAAGCTCGTTCAAGATTGTCATAGACGGGCAAAAACGAGGCGACTACGCCCGTTTTCACGTCCACATACAAGGCTTCCCGCTCTTTTTGGCTGCGCTTGCGGAAGTTGTCGTATTCAGCGGCCAAGCGCAATACGCGATTTTGCTCTGCCGCCAAGGCCGCTTCCAGTTCCGTGACCAAATCAACTTCCTGTTCTGTTTCCGTCTCTTGGATTGGAGTTTCTTCCATTTCTTCGTCCGATTGTTTTTTCTTGCTCATTCGTCCTCGCCTCCGCTAATCTCGCCGATGGGTACACCCATGGCCAATACTTTTGCTAAACCGCCGGCGATGTAACTCAGCCGCGCGGCCACTTTTGCGTAATCCATCCGCGTGGGGCCGACTACGCCGATGATGCCCTGCATGTTATCCCCGGCGTCATACTTCGCCACAACCACGCTGGCATCCCTGAGGGCCTCGGCCACGTTTTCCGCGCCGATGAAAATCTTGACCCCGTCCGCCTCGGGTGCGGGCAGGCGCAAGAGTTCCTGTTCGTTCGAGAGATAGCCCAACACGCGCCGTGCTTTCTCCACATCCTGAAATTCCGGATGCTCCAACAGGTTCGATGTGCCGGATACCACCGTGTGCCGCACTTGCGTTCGCATGAGGATTTCCATCACAAAGCCCGCAATCACGGCCGTAACGCCCGTCACATCCCCCGCCGCACGCTCTGTGGCGGCGATGAGTTCCGTGGTCATATCCCCCTCGGGCTTGCCCGTAAAGCTGGCATTGAACAGAGCCGAGAGCTTGGTCAAAAGCGCGGGTTTCGTTACTGTGGGCAAGGTCACCAGCCGATTTTGCACGCTCTTGTTCGAGAGCAATACCACGATGATAAACGTGTGGTCGTCAATGTACACCAGTTCAAACCGCTGCGCCGTAACGACACCGGGCATCGCCTGCATCGCATAGCTCGGCAGGGCCGTGATTTGGCTCGCAAGCTTCGATGCGTCCGATACTGCATTGCTCGGCTCATCGCCCTTGCGAATCTTCTCGTGTATCGCCTCGGCCTCGTCCTGCGTCACGTCGCCGCTGCCCATGAGTTCATTGACGTAGATGCGGTATCCCGACGCCGTCGGTCTGCGTCCGGCCGAGGTGTGAGGCTGTTCTAAAAGCCCCATCTGCTCCAGCTCATTCATCTCGTTCCGAATGGTGGCAGAGGACACACTCAAATCAAGCCGCCCCTGCAAAGCCTTGGAACTGACGGGTTCGGCAGAGCCGATATAATCCTCCACAACAGCTTTCAATATCCGCTTCTTCCGCTCGGAAAGCGACATTGTACAACGCCCCCATTCAATTAGCACTCAAAGGCCGAGAGTGCTAATACTAATTTAACATCCCAACCATATATTGTCAAGAGGGCGGGGGTGAAATTTCTGTGAATTGTGGTGGAAATTGTTTGTTCACATCCTCTCCGTACCAACGCCTTGACTTCGTAACAACTTCTATGCTACGCTTTATAAAACTGCTCGTTTATCCCCTTTCCCGAAGAACGGAGGGCTTATCATGTACACAACAAACGAACCCGGCTTTTCGCACCCGAATCTGACCGCACACTATATGCCCCGTCCCCGTTTGGACAAGCTGTTTGATGAGGCGGCCCGCTCTCCGCTGGTCTATGTCATCGCAGGTGCCGGCTATGGTAAAACCCAAACGGTGCGTCACTACATCGAGCAACAGCAAGATGCCGTTGTCAATTGGATACAGCTGACCGAAAGCGATAACATCGGCTCCCGTTATTGGGAAAGTCTGATACATACTATCTCTGTCAGCAACCCGGATTTGGCCGTAAGCTTGCGTGAACTCGGCTTCCCGGAAACCCTTTCCCGCTTTAAACAGTTCGCGGAAATGGTACGCGGCACAAAGCGGCATCTGCCCAAATCTTTTTTCGTGCTCGATGATTTCCATTTGCTGCAATCCGAAGATGCACTTGTCTTTGCAGAGCGTTGCGCGCACCTGCAGCTTCCCGGCGCGTGTTTGATTATCATTTCTCGAAAAGAACCTACCTTCAATGTCGCCGCTTTGCATTCCAAAGGCAAGATGAGCATGATAACGGAAGACGAGTTGCGCTTTACAAGCACAGAAGCCGCCGCCTTTTTCCGACAGTATGCCATCCCGCTTTCTGCCGAGCACATCTCCCAACTGATGGATGCGACAAAAGGCTGGGCACTGGCAATCAATATGCTCGTCCTCTTATTAAAAAGAACGCCGAACCATTTCAAACACGCATTGGATACCGTGCGGCAAAACACCTCCAAATTGTTTGAGACCGAAGCGTGGGACCGACTTCCCGCACCTGCACAAAAAGCCTTGCTCAAAATGTCGCTGCTCTCCGACTTGCCCATTGCGCCGCTCCAAGCATTCACCGCCGACATTGCATTTTTGCAAAACACACCGGGGCTCGCATCCTTTCTCTGGTTCGACAGTTTTACCAATGATTTTAAAATCCATCCGCTCTACTTGGAATTTTTGCAGAGCAAACAACACCTCTTGTCCCACGAAGAAAAGCAGGAAACCTATCGGCAGGCGGCCGATTGGTGCGCCGGAAACGACTTTTATATGGATGCCATGCACTATTACGCAAAGTCGCATCAATACGAGCGCATGGTGCAAACCCTCCTGTCCTACCCCTTCAGACTCCCCCGTGACGTCAGCGAATATTTTTTGAACATCTTAGAAAATTTGCATCCGAAAAGCGGCGAACAAAACGACCCCAACTTCCTGTTTTTAAAAAGCTATTTCATCCCTGTATTACTCGCCGGAGCGGGCCGATACAGAGAAGCACAAGAGAAAGCCCTTGCCGTCATCCGCGAATGGGAGCATACGGATGACCCGTTCGCCGCAGTACTGCTGTATACCTCTTACAGCAGCCTGCCCTATATCAATATGTACCTTTGCACCGTTACGCATGAATATAACAGTACGGCGTATTTGAGAAAAGCGGTTGCGTATGCAAAGCAATTCTCTATCCCGCCGACTAAGATAAGCGGAGCCTTTATCAATGCCGACCTCCGCTCTTTTGCCTGTTCTGTCGGAGAAGGCGCAGACTTACCGAAATTCGATCAATTTTTAGAGGCCGCAGAGCAAAACGAGTTCCTCATTGCAGAAACACCTCACCGCATATACGCCGGTTATGCGGATTTGGTCGCCTGCGAATATGCCTTTTTCAAAAACCGGCCTGACCTTGCACGAAACCATGCACACAACGCCATCTTAAAAGCACGGGAAAACCGACAATACAGCATCGAGGCATTGGCGGAAAAATATCTGCTCCACATCGCCATGCAAGAGGGCAATACTTCTCTGGTCAAAAAGCTGTTAAAACAACTTTGCGCCCATTTGGATAACCCGGATTTCTGGAATCGCCGACTGTACTGTGATTTATATACGGGGATATTTTACGCCAGAATCGGCCTGCCCGAGCGTGTTCCGCAATGGCTTGTCACAGAGGAAAAAGAGACGGCGTCTATCCTCCACATTCCCGTGAGAGAACTGCATATCGACGTCATGTACCACATCGCCGCGCAGAAATACCAACAGGCACTTACAATTTTATGCAATTCCCATCCGAGAACCCCGGAAGAACGGTTTTTATTCGGGGAGCTTCGACTCTTACTCCTGTCCGCCGTCGCCCGCATACAAACAGGCGATACAGACGGGGCAATGGCAGATTTTGAACGGGCATATGACCTGTCATTCCAAGGTGTGTTTGAGCTGTTTTTCATTGAGCTCGGAAAAGAACTGCACCCCCTGATTATCGCCGCTTTGAAGCGGACAGATTACGGCATCCCCGAAGCATGGCTGAAGGCAATTGACCGCAAGACCTCCATCTATGTAAAAAAAGTCGCGGTTATCGCAGCCACACTTAAACACGAAGCAAACATCAAAGAGTCCGCTTCCCTGTCAGAACGAGAACGGGAGGTTTTACTGGACTTATATCACGGTCTTTCTCGTGAGGAAATCGCGGTCAATCGCTACCTGTCCGTCAACACGGTAAAGAAAACCTTGCTGTCCGTATACACCAAACTGGGCGCACACAACAACGTAGATGCTGTTCGGATTGCGTTGGAACAAAAATTGATTGAGTAAACACCGCAGGGAAAAACTGTGGCCGAACCGCCCTTCCAATCTGTCCATTCAGATTGGAAGGGCGGTTTTTTGTTTCGCTTTCCGTCGAATTTCTACCCTTTCGGGTGTAGTAAAACAATTCGAAAAAAGTATAATTAAATCATAAACATTTCTGAAATGAAGGAGTGCGTATCATGAGAATCCAAAGTTCTACAGACAATGCCATCCGAATTTTGCAATACCTGCACATAAACAACAAGGGTGTGCGTACAGCGGCAGTCATTTCGGAGGCGATCGGGATTACATACCCGTTTTTTATCAAAATCGCAAATCAGCTCAAGAAGAACGGCCTGCTCCATGCGGAACACGGGCGAAATGGCGGGTATCGGCTCGGGCGGCCGGCTGAGCAAATCAGCGTTTATGATGTGCTTGTGTGCACGGAGGGGGAGATTGCCATCAGCCGATGCTTCCAAGCGAACCATATCTGTACGCAAGGTGAGCTGCAGCATTGCCTCCTGCGCGACTTCTTTTGTTGCATCCAAGAGCAATTGGTTTCACAAATGACGCAACAGAACATTGCGGATTTAGTTGCCTAATCCGAATTCCTATCAATTTTTTACCCTTTTGGGTGTAGTCGGCAACTTTGACAAGCGTATAATAAAAATAACTGTTTCAGACAAGTTTAATTTTTAGACAATACTCCATATAAGGACTGAAACCCACACATGCAAAGAGGAACAAAAGCAAAACAAATTGTGGCAAGGTTCGACGAACATGCCTACGCCAAAATAAGCCACTACGCAGCCAACGAACACAGAGGGCTGGGTGAGTTTGTCAGGCACGCGGTCTTGGTTTACATCGAAGACCTTGAACGAGAAAAGAAACTTCCATCTGAGAAAGGGGACGTACTTCAATGAAACGCGGAATAGCAACCCTCTTACTGCTGAGCCTGTTGCTCGGCACATTTGCAGGAACCGTATGGGCAACAGAGCATGAAGCAGGGACGGAAGCAGAACCTGTACACGAAGCGTGGCCGGAAACGGGGCCTGCATACGAAACATGGCCGAAAGCGGAAGCCATATACAAAATGCGGATGGAAGCGGAGCCTGCAAGCGAGGGAATTACCCCGCGGTCCGCAAGTTTCTTCAGCCAAGAAGAAATAGACGACCCGCAGATATGGTATGCCGTACCCAACCATGTGGTGACTCTGGAACCGACGCCCGCAAGCACAGCGTATGCGAGGCTGCAAGCTGCAATCCAAGCGGCCCCGGTGAATGCCGTGACACATATCTTCATACCCTTTCACATCAACATAGGCAACGTCAACTCGGGAACAATGACCATCGTCGGTGTCAGAAACGGAGCCACGGTTGTGTTAATCGGCAACCATCCTACTGCCGAAAACGGGCAGTCAGTCATCAGCGATACCCACGGCGGCAACAGCGACACTACGCCCGGGGGCGGCGGTTTGACACGGGCTTTTCGGGTGCGGGGAGACGGCACGGCGCGGTCCGGGCTGGTATTTCGGAATATCATTTTGCAAACCGCACCCCAAGCAGCTGCGAGCACACCGGACGTTGCCCCCGCACCGCTTCCCTTGGCTCAGCAGACCAACAACGCCAGAGGCGGCGGTGTTACACTTGAATCCGGAGCAGTTGCCGGCATCACCGGCGCAGGCGGCGGGGGGCACTTGATTCTGTGCCGCGGCGGTGTCATCCGAAACAGCAGTACGGACAACAACGGCCCCGTCGATATCCAAACGGACGGCAGGTTCACGATGATGCCGGGTTCCGAAATGCACACAAACGCAGCTGCCAACTCCGGCGGCGCGGTACATGTGAACACCCGCGGTATCTTTACGATGCACGGCGGCGTTCTCCGAAACAATGTGGCCAGAGGAGAGAGAGTAGACGCAGGCCAAGCGACGCAAAGAGCCGTTGGCGGTGCTGTATTCATACAAAACGGCGGTACATTTAACATGTACGACGGTGAAATTTTTGAAAATCAGGCCAGATTGAACGAGATTGCAGCGAACCCCGATGCGACGAATGCACTCGTCACATCCAGCGGCGGCGGGGTGTTTGTCACGGGTTCCGCATCCTCCTTTAACATGCACGGCGGCACAATTCGAGACAATCAGGCCATACGGACAAGAGCTTCCTTCGCAATAACGCAAGACAACAGATATCTCCATCGCGCGGGTAACGGGGGCGGCGTATATGTAACGGCCAGAGCGACATTCAATATGCGCGGCGGGTATATCGAAAACAATATCGCCACAGCTACGGGGACGGCTGCAAGCTCATTTTCCGGCGGTGATGCGCTGAATCTGTCGAATGGCGGCGGTGTATACTTGACAGGTGCCGGCACAAGATTTCACATGCAAGGCGGTACGATTCGGAATAACCAAGCTGTGAGAACAGTCAACTCTGTACCCACTATGACCAACGGAACCATGACGGTACTTGCCGGTAACGGCGGCGGCGTACACGTATATGATGACGCAGTTTTTACGATGGATGACGGCGACATTTACGGAAACATTGCCACATCCACAGGTGCCGACCCGGCGGATAACACAATCAATCTGTTCTTGTTAGCGAATGGCGGCGGGGTGTTTGTCTCAGGAACCGCCGTGCTAGGTGCACCTGATTTAGCCAGATTCTTTCTGAATGGCGGCACCATCAGGGATAATCACGCCGTGGGCGCAGCGGCCGGTGTTTCTACTTTCTCCGGCAACGGCGGCGGTGTCAGCGTCATGAGCCGTGCCCAACTCCATATGACAGGCGGGGTAATCAGCAGGAACACCGCCACAGACAATAACACCACGACCTCCCCCTCACAAGGTCTGAGAAGAGGGAATGGTGCCGGGGTATATTTAGGCCGAGGATTTTTCACACAACTGTCCTTAAACATGACCGGCGGAGAAATACGCGAGCACACTACTGTGACCCGCCACGGTGTCGGCGTGTTCATGACCGGCGGGCGTGTAGAAATTGGCGGCACCGCACGGATTGAAGACAACCACAGCCCGAACAATGGCGGCGGCATATTTGTAGAAGATTCCGGTACTTTGAACATAAGCGGCGGCACGATTAACGGAAATACCGCACAGCAAAACGGCGGCGGCGTATTTCTAAGAGATGCAGGTATTGTTCTCAATATGCGAAGCGGCTCTATCACCAACAACATTGCCCATGATGGCGGGGGGCTGTTTGTACCGCATACCAATCTCAGCAACGTCACAATTAATCCGGCAGCCGTATTTTCCGGCAACACGGCCCGTAACGGCTTACGGATTGACACCCCCTTAGCGGTGGCACAGCGTCCCCGCATCGACCCCGGCACGGTGAGCGTCTCAGGGTTGCCTGTCATTGACCAAAACCCCGCCGGCTCCGACAACTTTGCAACCATCACGCCCCACGCCTTTACCAACTATGACATCAATTCCACAGGCCCGCAGTTCTGGCGCGTGACTTATGCAGTCGGAGAAGGCGAGGGAGAGCTTGCGGCACAGGTTGGCTCAAACCGATTCCCGGTACCGAGCGGCTCTTTCATCCGGAACGGTGCGGCGGTCACCTTTACCGCAGACTCGGCTCCGCCATGGGTGTTCGATTGGTGGGATGTCGGGACAAGAACAAATGAAACCGCTGAGGACGGTAGTGACGTTCCGTTTGATTTCACGAGCGACAGGACAGCGGCATCCCTGTTATGTATCATAGGACTGCACACCCATGTAAACGGCAACTTCTTTGAAGTAAAAACCACCGCACTAACCGTCTCGAAAGAAGTAACGGGTGCACTCGGCAACAAAACCTTGGACTTTGACTTCACAATCTTCTTGACAGACGCAGACGGCACCCCCCTGCCCGCCGGCACACAGTTTAACTTTACCGGCAATGTCCTTGCCGATTCCGGGGCAACAGTTCCGGCAGACGGCATCTTGACATTGCGTGACGGCGGGAGCGCGACCTTTCAGCTCAGACACGGACAGGCTATCACGATAGAAGAGCTCCCGAGGAACGGCTCTGTGCAGATTATCGAGACGGTGGACTTGAACTTTATGACATCTTTCACAGACAGCGAATACGCAGATGTCACCGTTCTCGGGAATGACACCACCCTGCGCCCGATGGCAGAGGACAGAACCTTCGCGTTTACAAACGAGAGAGTCGCCCCCCCGCCCACGGGGCTGAACCTCGGCAATATGGGAGCTGCTCTGCTCCTCCCCGCGCTCGTCCTCCTGTCCGCCGCCGGGGCTTATACGGCTTATTTGGTACGCAGATGCAGGAGATGCGTTTGCTGACGAAAAGTACCCTTTTGGGTGTAGCCGCTCAAACCGAGAAGAAGTACTATTAATATGTAATCATTACTCAAGCGGTTAATTTTACGCACCTTTCGAGATACATGATTACAAAGCACTTCGGAAGGAAGGAGGTCGGCACGGTGAAAAAAGTATCGGTCAAAGTGAGAAACATCCCGGACAGAAGGGTAATTGCGTATTACGACCGCATCGCACGTACTGCGGCAGCGAAAGCAGAACAAACACCCAAACACAGTACAGAAACTTCTACATTTCCTACAGACATAACCGAACTTCCCTCAATTTCTACAGACACAGCGAAAACTCCTGTCGTTCCTGCAGACACAACAACTTCTCCTGCAAACGAGTTGCCGCAAGCACCGCCTCAAAGCCGACCTCGTCCTCCCTCCGTTTGGAAAGAGCTCGGCGGATTAGGGCTCAAAATTTCCGTGCTCGTCGGTGCCGTTGCAATACTCTTCACGTTCTTCTACGGCTTCCACCGCACCACAGATCCCGACATGGGGCCTATGGTCAGGACAGGCGACCTCGTCCTGTTCTACCGCCTGAACCGAACCTACGCTGTCGGCGACCTCATCCTGCTCGACTTTCAGGGCGAGCGTCAGGTGCGGCGAATCGTGGCCAGAGCCGGGGACACGGTGGATATCATAGACGGCAGTCTCATCGTCAACGGTGCGACACAGCAGGAGCCGAATATCTTTCAGGAAACGTGGCGGTATGAAAACGGCGTCCCCTTCCCCCTCACGGTAGGCGAAAGACAAGTATTCGTCTTGGGAGACGCCAGAGAGGGCGCAACAGACAGCCGTGTTTACGGCCCGGTAAATATAGACGACACGCTGGGAAGCGTGATTACAGTCATCAGGCGCAGAAACCTATAGTCTGTCCCGCCCCGGCAAAGCAATTACGCAGAATACTGCGTTTACATAGTAAGCTGAAAAACAAAATTTTTGGAGGTATTATCATGTTTAAAAAATCGAAATCTATCCTGATACTCGCGCTCGTACTTCTCCTGTGTTTCGCGAGCATCACCCCCGCATTCGCAACCAACCTGAACGCCGACGGAGCCGCAATCGGAACAGAGGCAAATCCGGCACAAGCGACCATTACAAAACACTTGCGGCTGCCGATAGGTACAATTACACCAAACGCCACCTTCACCTTCGAGGCGAAAAAAATGAGTGTGGACGGCAACGCCCCCGCAACAGACGCAGCCATGCCGAGCTTAAACTCCGCAGCATTGACCGTCAGTTTCACCGCAGCAGACAGAGACCCTACTGACCCGCCCGCCAGCATCATGTCAATCCGCAAAGAGACAGGCAACCTGTTTTCCGGCGTCACTTTCACCCACGCGGGCATCTATGTGTATGAACTCAGAGAACTGGTGAACACAAACCCCGGAATTGATAATGACCCGAATCAATGGCTTTCCTATTCGGGTGCCGCCAGATACACACTCACCGTCTATGTGGAAAACACCGAAGACGGCACAGGCACTTTTGTCTCCGCCGTCGGAGTCCGTGTCACCGTACCGGACAACAACGGGCAAACCGCGAACGCCAAGGTTGACGCAACCCCGGGCGGCGACGGAGAAAACTACCTCTTCAGCCAGATGGTTTTCACAAACGACTTTGTACGGACCAACGGCCCCGATGGCCCGGAAAACCCGACCCCCGTCACTAAGTCCACGCTGAGTGTCAGCAAGGAAGTCGCAGGTGACTTTGCGAGCAGAACGCAATACTTCAACTTCAACATGACACTCACCGTCCCCACGCTCGTGCAAAACGTTCCCCCATTCTTCAGAGCATATGTGGTAGAAAACGGTGCGGTAGTCAATCCCGCTGAAAATGTAAATGTCACCCCAACCGCTCCCGCAACCGGCACGGACGCAGGCGGCACCTACATTCAAATCTCCACCAGCGGATCAACGCAATTCCGCCTGAGGGCGGGGCAAAAGCTGGTATTCGTTGACACCCCGGTCGGTACGAGTTACACCGTAGAAGAAGCGGCAACGCCCCACTATATCCCCAGCGTTAGTGTGACGACAGACAACGTGTCCGCGGCCCGCCCGCCCGGCACTCTAAACAGCGCACTTTCTACCAGCGCACAGCGCGTCGGCGAGCGCGCCAACAGCGCGGACTTCACAAACACCCGTGACAGCGTCACACCCACGGGCTTGAATTTAAACGACCTGCCCTTCATCGGCATGGTTATCTTGGCAGCAGGCGCGCTCATTATCTTCCTGGTGGTGAAAGTACGCAAAAGCAGACAAGCGTATAGCTGCTAACAGAACGTAAAAAAGGGGCTATGCCTTGCACAACGGCATAGCCCGAGACCCGAGAAAGGAGGACCTCATATGCGCCGGACAACGAAGCTCGGCAGAGGGACCATACGGTTTGTAAACGGTCTCGTAAACCTGTTTGTGCTGACCGTCGTCCTGTCTCTGCTCGCTTTCGGCGGCTATGCCATATGGGACTCCGGCCAAGTACATGCCGCGGCAAGTTCCGTGCAGTACGAACGGTACAACCCCACCATCGAAAGCGAGGGCGGCCCGAGCTTTGCGGACCTGCAGGCAATCAACCCCGATGTATTCGCCTGGCTGACCGTATACGGGACAAACATTGACTACCCCATGGTACAAGGGCAGGACAACATCCGATATGTCAACACGGACGCAAGAGGCAGACACTCCCTTTCCGGTGCCATCTTTCTGGATTTCCGCAGCGGCCCGAACTTTTCGGACTTCAGCAGTATTGTCTACGGACACCACATGGAGAATCGGGTCATGTTCGGCGAGATTGCCCTGTTTTCCGAGCGAAGCTACTTTGAGGCCCGCAGATACGGGATGCTCTATTTCGACGGACGGGAACACGGCTTAGAGTTCTTTGCGTTCGTACACGCAGATGCCTACGACATGTCGGTATTTCGGAACGGTATCACAGAACCGGAAGACAGGCAGGCATATTTGGATATGCTTCTGCAAACGGCCATCCACACGCGGCCCGATATATCGGTGACGACAGACGACCGTATCGTCCTGCTCTCCACCTGTGCACCCAATTCCACCAACGGACGGGATATCCTGATCGGCAGAATCACCGCCGAAACGCGCGACAATCCTTTCCTGACAGAAGAGGTGCATACACAGCAGGCCGTCCCGGTGATAGACGGATTAACGAACCTATGGACGGAAGCCGCGCTGTGGATGAAAATCAGTATAGCGGCATTAGCGGCTTGGCTGATATCGGCGGCGATCATCTTGATTTATACAAAACGGAAGCGTTCCCGCACGGGAAAGGAGATGCGTAATCATGAGTAGTATCTATCCAAAAAGAGCCGTCAGAAGCGTTCTGGCCATTCTATCGGTTTTCATCTGCCTGATTAGCTCTCTGTCTATCCCTGCGGCCTATGCCGCAACGGCGGGGCAAGTCACGCTGACGATACAACAAAGCTTTGTCAGCGACGGCACATCCGCCCCGCCAAGCGGCATATTTACCTATCGGCTGACACCCCGCACCCCCGCCGCCCCCATGCCCGGCGGCAGCACTTCGGAGGGCTACACTTTCACAGTCACCGGCACCGACACGGTGCAAATCGGCCCGATTCGCTTCACCGAAACAGGCGTATATGTGTATGAACTCCGCAGTATAACGGAAGACAGACCCGGCCACATCATAGACCGGCAGGTATATACCATTACGGTACATGTCACGGAAGACCTGACCGCCATCGTGATTATCTCTGTCGAGGACGACAGCAAAATATCCGAGATGGCATTTGACCACAGCTATACACCCCAAAACACACCCGACCCGACACCGCCCCAACCCCCACCGCCGCCACCGCCCCCAAGCGCACCGGACACACCAACACCCGCTCCGCCCCCGGGCACACCCGGAAAGCCCGACATCCCGGACTCCCCGAAAACAGGAGACGACAGCAACCCGGCATTTTGGATTGCGCTGATAACAGGCAGCAGCACGCTGATACTGCTCATCCTCTGGCTCGGCTGGAAGTCGGGCAAACAAAGGAGGAGGGGCAAGCAATGAAACGGCTCCTGATTTTGCTCTCGGTATTTGCTCTGTTGGGCGTAATCGGCTACAGCGGCTACAGGCTTCAAGACATCAACCAAAACACCGCACAAGAGGCCGAGCTGCACAGATGGCTGATGCAGTTTCATCCGATGTTGCAAGCATCGCCCTCCGACGAACCCGCACCCGCTCTCCTTGCGGAGCGCGCCCCTGTCCCGCAGGTAAACCAAAGTATTTTGGACTTGCAGGCAGAGTTCCCCGATGCAGTCGGCTGGCTGACAATCCCGAACACCGAGGTAGACTACCCATTTGTACAGGGTACAGATAACGACTACTATCTGCGTCGAGATTTGCATCAACAGCGCGCATCGGCCGGTACGGTTTTCATGGACTACCGCAACAACAGCGGCTTTTCCGACTTCCACACCCTCATCTACGGCCACCACATGAGAAGCGGCAGTATGTTCGCCGCACTGCAAAAGTTTGATGACCAAGCATTTTTTGAAGCCAATCCGACAGGTACGATATTCCTCACAAATGCAACTTACGAAATAGAGTTCATGGCCTTTGCGGTCATCCGGCCGAACGACGCCATGATTTACGATCCCCTGATTACAACAGCCGAAGATAAGATTGCATTCCTCGGCTATGTGCGGGATATCGCACGACACTATCGGGACATCGGTACCGCCGAGAATGACCGCATTGTAACCCTGTCTACGTGTAATTATGAGTTTAACAATGCCCGCATGGTGTTGATTGGCAGAATTGTGCAGAACGGCTAAGACAGCCTATGATAAAAGTCCCTTGGAAGCGTGTTCCTCGCTCCCAAGGGACTTCTTGCTTTAAATAACTTCTACCGCCCAAACCACGCCCTTACGCCATCCACAACCTCCAACACCCGAAACCGCACCGTATGCCCCCTGTCACCGCCCGCGATCAGAGCCACCTCATCCTCGGACAGCCCCATGGCCTCCAAAGATTCCGACCCGCCGGCGGCTTCGAGACAGAGCGGCGGGAACACCACACACCACCAGTTCTGCCCCGCCGCCGCACCAATCTCCACCCGCAGCGCGTAATACCGCCCGGCGGGCAGGGTGAAGCTCTCATACGCCCGCGCGGGATGCCGCTCCCACACGAAAGCCGCTTGCACAGGATAATTACCGCCCCAATCGGCCACGGCCTCCGCCGCAGCGGCCCGAATCAGGGGTAAATGCGCCGTAAGTTCCGCCTCGGCCTCGGCTCGGTTGGTCGCGCCGACAAGCAGAGGCTCCGTCACCGCCTGTACGCTGTCTCGGACGCGGAGCTTCAAGTCTTGGTCTGCCACCTCATCCGAGTGAGCCACGACATGGAGCCGAATAAGCTGTTCGGCCAGTTCCGTCTGCCGCCGCTCTAAAAGCGCGCCCCACAGGACAGCGATTACCAGAGCAACGCAGATGGATAGTTCCCAGATTTTCAGTTTCATGTAAAAACGCACCGCCAATACTATGTGATGTCCATAGTATTGACGGTGCATTGGTATTTTAAACCAAAAGCTCCCTGCGATTTCGCGTCAAATACGTCTCCGGGTACACCGCCCGCAGGCGTTCATATGCCCCCCGTGCGGCCTGTTCGTCATCAAACAGCCCGAACGCCGACGGCCCCGTGCCCGACATCATCGCGCCTAAAGCTCCGGCATCCAAGAGGGCCGTCTTGATAGCAAACACCTCTTTCTGCTTGCCGTCCAACACATCCTCGAACACATTGTACATCCGTACCGCCACTTGGCCGAGGTTTTCGGATTTGAGTGCGTCCACCATCCCCGCCGTGTCGGGACGGTGACGGATTTTTGTGCAGTCAATCCGACCGAAGAGGTCAGCCGTGCGGATGGAAAATCTCGGTTTGCAAATCACAATATGGCAGAGCGGCAAGGGACAAAGCGGCGTGAGCACCTCGCCCCGCCCCTCGGCCAAAGCCGTACCGCCGCTGATGCAGTAAGGCACATCCGATCCCAGTAAGAGACCGAGCCGCCGCATTTCTTCCGCACTAAGACCTGTCCCCATGAGCTGATTCAGCCCGCGGAATACGGCGGCGGCGTTTGCACTCCCCCCCGCCACACCCGCCGAGACGGGCAGACGCTTGTGAATATGTATCGTCACTTGTTTTCGGGGAATCCCCAACTCCTGAAAAAATGTCTCCGCGGCCTCGGCCGCGATGTTACTGTCATCCACGGGCAGATAGTGCAGATTTGTCGAAAGCCGCACTCTGTCGCCCTCTGCGATACTAATCTGTACATCGTCGCAAAGCTCTACCGTCTCCATGACCATCCGCATATCGTGATAGCCCGAGAGCTGACGCCGCAGGATGTCCAAAGAGAGATTCAATTTTCCGTAAGCCTGTACCCGTATTTCCATAAATCTTCCTAACGTTCGTCTGAGAATAGTAAGTTCAATAATTGTGTTCCGTCGGCAAGGTATGCGCCGGACGCGCCGCTCGCTTCATTGTAGACTTGGCCGCTGTTCCCCGCCGCTCGGCTGTCATACAACAAATACGGCACAGGTTCCCCGTCATGCCCGCGGGTAGCCATGAGCGTCTTGTGGTCGGACATGATAAGCATGCGATATTCATCCAGCCCCGCCTGCTCCAAACACTTGAGCAAATACGCCGTCACGCGGCTGTCAATCCATTCAATGGCCTGCAGTTTACCCTCTAAGTCCCCGTTGTGCGTACACTCGTCGGGGGCTTCGATGTGGACGAGCACGAAATCGCCGTTTTCTTGCAGGGACTTCACCGCCGCCTCGACCTTGCCCTCATAATTGGTGTGAAGCTTGCCCGTCGCGCCCTCTACTTTAATGGGCAGCAAGCCCGTCAGAGCCGCAATCCCGTGGCAGAGCGGCACGGCACTAATCACCCCGCCGGATTTGCCGAATGTATCGGCAAACTGCGGGAGCGCGACCGCCGTCCCCTCGGCCCAGAACCAGATGCCGTTCGCCGGGAGCTTCCCAGCCGCCCGCCTGGCCTCGTTCACGGGATGCTTGTCCAATATCTCATGTGCCAGCTCCATGAGCCGCCGAAGCGCGTCTGCCGCGGCGTTGCCCTGCGGCAAAATCGGCCCGATGATTTCGCCCAGATGGTCATGCGGCGGAAAGGCCCGAAAGCCGTCCAAATCCGCCCCTGTCTGCACGGTGATATGCCGAAACCCGGGCGAGGGATAAATTGTCAGCCCCGCCTCGTCGGCTAACTGTTTAAACCGCGGGTCGGCGAACAGGGCATCCACAAGTGCGAGGGATTCATCTCCCTCCACCTCACCGCCGCTGTGGGAGAGGACACGCTTTTCGGCAAAAGATACGTCCGCATCCTCCAATGCCACCATATTACAGCGATAGGCCGCACTACCCGGCGCGACCGCTATGCCCGAGGCCGCCGCCTCCAACGGGGCACGCCCCTTGTTATAGACACGGGGGTCACAGCCGAAAATGGTAAGAAAAGCCGTATCGCTCCCGGCGGGCTGTCCGTCCGGTATCGTTTGTACGCTGCCCACACGGCCTTTTGCGGCCAGAGAATCAATGACGGGGATATTCGCATACTCCAACGGCGTCTTTCCGCCCAACGCCTCCAAGGGATTATCCGCCATGCCGTCGCCGATGACTAAAATATACTTCATAACTGCCTCCTCGAACGGAGATTTTAGTTCCATCAATTATTATACCACGCATAACCCGACAAGCCAATACCCAACCATGAATACGATAGAAAAAACCTCGAAAAAAGTACAAATTTATCGCCGCCCTTAATCGGTTTACATAAAAACAAGATTATTTTTGTAAAAGTTTTTTAAAAATATTTTGTTTTCTTATTGACAAATCAAATGGAAACATTTATACTGAGGTAACATTATAGGCCAATATTGTCGCAATATCCTGATATTGGGCTAAATAGAATAAGGTGGGGGGAACACCTATGCAAGTTCAAATTTCGACAGATTACGCCATCCGCATCCTGAAGTATCTTCACAAACACAAAGAAGACCTGCCCACAGCAATGACCATTTCTCAGTCGATCGGCATTACATACCCGTTCTTTATCAAAATTGCCAATCAACTCAAGCAAAAAGGTCTGCTTAGTGCGGTACAGGGCAGAAACGGCGGGTACCGTCTCGCCCGCCCGGCCCAGCAGATTAGCGTCTACGATGTATTTCTATCCATCGAAGGCGACCTGCAAATCAACCGCTGTCTCCAAGCGGATCAACATTGCAGTCAAGGTGCCAGAGACGATTGCCGTCTGCATAAGTTCTTCCACGGGCTTCAGGAGAAACTGATTGAAGAGATGACAGGTAAAAACATCGCAGATTTCGTACACTAATCTAAGCAAATAACTAAAACCCCCGTGTCGCCGGAGTGACACGGGGGTTTTGTATTTGATGGGGGGCCGTCCCTGCTCTGTGTTGTTGCACTTTTAGGTGGTGCTGTAGGGGCGGGGTTTTGTCCTCGCTTGTGCGGTTATTTTTACTGATACGTCGGGCTCGCCTGCCGGCGGGGCCTACTTTCTTTGTCTCGCCAAAAAGAACCAAAAATGCGACTTAGGGGCTACGCCCCTAAGAACCCGCCGCGGGTTATTACGCCGGATAAAACGGCGTACTCGTGCGGCGTGATGTATTACACGCCGTGCGCGCGCTGTTATTACGTTCGGAGCCCACAATTATAGGCATCTGCGGACAGACTGCCCAAACGTCCTCCCTCGCGCGCGGGTGGTGGTTGCAAAAACCGTCTAATCCTCCCAGTCCCCACTTGCCTGTAAGCGCGAGTCCTTTTGCCACAAGCGTCCCTTTCCGGCGGACGAACCGGAATAGGGCGAGTTTCAAATCACCACGAGCGAAAAATCAAAGGATGAGATTTTTAAGAGAAGCCTTGGTTTCTCTTAAACGTGTTTTTTGCTTCCTTTTACCCAGTAAAAAGAAAAACCCCGTCGGCAAGGCGTAACCAACGTAAAATTAAAATATAGCACACGGGCGGGGATAAAACCTCGCCCCTACACCCAAAAATCACCCGCTCCCCTATCTCCCCTTCACCCGAAACACAAAAATCTTATACCCAAAATAGTTAATCCCCGCCGTCAAAACAGTAATCAGCACCTTCGCAACCGTCGTATGTAAGCCCGCCAGCACCAGCAAATGTATCCCCAACACACTAACACCCAAAGAAATAAGGTTCACCACCACAAACCGTCCCGCCTCTTGGGCAAGCCCCGGATGGTTCCCGTCTCGGAAGGTAACGTTGCGATTGAGCACAAAACTGCACGCCACGCCCGCCGTGTAACTGACGGCCTGACTGAACGCCGCCGAAATCGGGGTAAACAGGTAGAGAAGATGGAACACACCAAAGTCCACCCCCGTGTTAACCCCGCCCACGATGGCGTAGATAATGACGCGCTTATAATCCCGAATGAGCTGTATAATTCTACTCAACTTCCGCTTCCTCCTGTGAAGGGAGATTGATAATCCACTCCCAAACATTTTGATACACATTCTCCTGTGTCGGCTGCATCCCGACGACCACGCCCCGCTGGGTCGCCACCGACAGATGGCGGAATCCGATGACGACAAAGGGCACCTCCGTCAGTATCTCCCGGCACATCCGATACGCCCGCTCGGCCCTGTCGGCCTGGCCGGAGGCGAGAAAGTCGTCAATAAGCCACCTGTCCACCAGACCGCTGACGCCGCCGAAAGCGAGGCTGCCGAAGAGCAATTCTGTCAAGTCAAAATCCGGCTGAAGCCGCACTTGTCCGTAAAAGAGGTCAAAATCTCCCGCCTCCAAGGCGGCGAGAAATTCGTTGTAGGGTCTGTCATCGACGATGACCTGATACCCCAACTCGGCAATGTTGGCGGCAATATACACGGCCACTTCCATGCGGTTCGTGTTGCCGCTCGCCACGAGAAGGGTGAGTTGCACGGGGGGCGGCTCTTCCTCGTCCTCTTCCCCGTCTTCCTCATCCGCATCTTCGGCGGGGCCGTCAGCGGGAGTATCGGGCGCGGGGGGCGGGATGATGTGGGCATCGCCCCCTTCATCGCCTTCGTCGTTTTCATCCTGCCACTCGGGCCTGTCCAATGTTGCTTCACCGGCTAAAATTTGGCGAGCGAAATTGAGGTCAAAGCTGAAATCCGCCGCCAGCATGTGGTCGTAGTAGAACAACGAGGGATGCAAGGGCAGAGTGGATGCCACGGCGTTGCCGCGCATGATGTTGTCCGTAATATAGACCCTGTCGATAGCGTAGCTGATGGCCTGCCGCACCTCCGCCTGCCGTACCTCCGGGCGGCGGATGTTGAAACCCACGTAGTCCATGAGGCCGGCTTCAAAGTGCCGCATCTCCCGTGAGGCGGCAAGTCTCGGCTCACCCACGGCGGTGAGCTCCAGGGCGAGAATGTCCAGCGTCCCTGAGTTAAAGTGCGCCGTCATCTGCTCCATAGTGATGACTTCCTCCAGATAAATCGTGTCAATCGGCAGATATGCACTATAACGATGCTCTGCAAAGCTGATCAGCCGCGGCGGGCCGTCTTCGCTTACAAAACTGTACGGCCCCGTCCCCGGCGGCGCGTTCCATCCGAATGTCCCCTGCCGAATGATGGGGAAAGTCAGCAACACGGGGAGGTTCCCGTGGACACGGGTGAGGGTAATGTCCATCTCATAATCCAGCACCGTCCCGTCTGCATCATATCGCCGCTCATAGCCGGATATGATGTCAAGCCGCCCGCCGAAGAGCGTGGAGTTCCGCGCTCGGTTGAGGGAATAAATCACATCCTCCACCGTCAGCTGCGTGCCATTATGAAAGGTGATACCGCTCTGAATCTCCAGCGTATACCGCCGCCCGTCCAAAGTCGTAAGCCCCTGTGCCAAGGTCGGCACGGCGGTAAAGTTCTCGCCCAAGGCATACAACCCCTCATAAATCAGCCCCGCCACGGACAAATTATCCCGGCTCGTGCTGGTGTAGGGGTTAATCGCATCCGAGGGCACATAGGCGATGGTGATGCTCCCATCGCAGGGGACGCTCAAATCAATCGGAATCGGCCCCGGCGTGACTTCGGGATTTTCGTCCGCGTCTGTACCCTCCGGAGCGGTAAACAGACCGCAGCCGGTCAGGGTGGCGGTTAGTAGGGTGACCGCCAGGAGGATGGCTAGGAGTCTTTTTTGTAGTTTCATATACGCTTGTTCTCCCGGTTGCAGGGGCGCACAGTATTCGCCCGCCGTTTCAATTTTATGCCGACACATAAGACCCCGAAGCCTCCCTCGCAAGCGAGGGAGGTGGCCACCGCGAAGCGGTGGACGGAGGGAGTTCCCTTATCCTTGAATGCGTGCTTACTCCCCCAGTCCCTTCGTGACAGCCCCCTCGTAAACGAGGGGGCCTAAGGGCACCACCCCACCGCCTGCGGCGGCACCCCTCCAAGGAGGGGAATTTTAAGGGCAAGGGCCGGGCGCACACGGTGCGCCCCTACATCCGTATCATGGCCGCTTGTGACCCGCGTACACCGCCCGTTACCCGATGCGACCAAAACGTCTCATGCTCACACATCGTACATGCGGCCGCAACCGATATCCGTTCCGGCAACACGCCCGCCCGAATTAACAGGCGGCGATTGACCGCTTTCAAATCCACCATGGACTTGCCGTTATCCGTCCCCCGGATACAGTCCTCGGCACCCGCGCCCAAAACCGCCCGCACCGCCGAGGGCACTTCCGCACCCGTCTCAAAACAGCACAGCCCTATCCCCGGCCCGATTGCCACACGGATGTCCGCAGTATCAGCACCCAAAGCAATAAGCCGCGCCACAGCCTTACCCGCGATATCCGACACCGTACTCCGCCAGCCCGCATGGACGGCACCCACAGCCCCCGTTCCCGCGTCCCAAAGCAGGATGGGGATACAGTCCGCCGTAAACACCGCCAGAGTCACATCCGGTTCCGCCGTAACAAGCCCATCGGCCTCATGCGTGATGGGACGGAAAACATCGCCCAAGCAATCGGTTTCACCGACCGTCCGAATCACATCCCCATGCACCTGCCGGGAAAACACCAAGCGTTCCTTGGAAGTCCCCAACACCGCCGTAACCCTATCATAATTCTCGGCAACCGCGACCGCATCATCCTCACGATTCTGCCCCAAATTCAAAGACGCATACACACCGCTACTCACCCCACCCAGCCGAGTGGTAAACATATGCGGCACGGGGATGTCCTCGTCAACCAAATATACTAAATCGCCGTCCCGACGAGTAACAATTGCCATTAAATGCCCCTTAAACCCTCCGTAGGGCGCGATGTCCTCATCGCGCCGCGCGCTGTTGCGAGGATGATGCGGCGCGATGAGGACATCGCGCCCTACAAGACCTTGCCTTTAAGCGTCTCGCCCGCAGCAATTCTTATACTTAATCGGACTTCCGTCATCCCGAATCCGCCCGCAGGGACACGGCTCATTGCGGCCGATTTTCTTCTCCACCCGCACGGGCTGACGCTTCTGCCGTCCGCCTGCCTGCATTCCGGCTACAACGTTCTGCGCCACACTCTTGCGCTCTAATGCCTGTGTCGGCTGGTCTTTCCGCACTTGGGCGGTAAATACGCGGCGCACGACTTCTTCCTTGATGCCGCCGATCATACCGTCGAACATCTCAAAGCCCTCTTGCTTATAGGCATCCACCGGGTTTTGCTGGGCGTAAGCCCTGAGACCGATGCCCTGACGGAGTTCCTGCATGGCATCAATGTGGTCCATCCAAAACTCGTCCACGACACGCAGGAGCACAATGCGCTCTAACTCCCGCATGACGGAGAGTTGCTTGCCCTGCACTTCTGCCGTCCCCAACTCTTTCTCACGCCGCTCATAGACTTCCATCGCCCGCCGCTCAAGTTCTTCGGTGAGGCTCTCCTCATCAAAGGCCGCAAGTTGCTCGGGGCTGGGCTGCCACGCCTTGGGGGCGAGGAAAATGCCCTCGAAGGGTGCGATGATACGGGCAAAGTCACTCCGCGTCAACGGCTCACCGGGGGTAATGGCACCCGACACCTGCGCCTCGATGACATCGACTATCATACCCTGAATGTTCTCGCCGATATCCTTGCCGTCCAACACCGCCTGCCGCTGTTTGTAAATCAGTTCACGCTGACGGTTCATGACATCATCATATTCCAAAACGTTCTTACGGGACTGGAAGTGCTGGCTCTCGATGCGCTTCTGCGCATTCTCCACGAAGCCGGAGATAAGCTTGAAGTCCAGCGGCGTGTCCTCATCAAACCCGCGCTCCATGAGAGCTTCAAACCGCTCGCCACCGAAAAGGCGTACCAAGTCGTCCGTGGCCGCCAGATAGAATTTACTCTCACCCGGGTCACCCTGCCGTCCCGCACGGCCGCGGAGCTGATTGTCAATGCGCCGCGATTCATGCCGCTCCGTGCCCAAAATAAACAGGCCGCCGACTTCCCGCACCCGCTCGGCCTCCGCCGCAATCTCCGCCTTATGCGCCGCCAGACGTTCACCAAACATCGTACGGGCTGATTTGATGTCCTCGTCATCCGTGTCGGCAAAACCCGTGGCATCTACGATGACTTCATCGGTGTAGCCCGCTTTGATGAGGTCATGCCGTGCCATATATTCGGCGTTGCCGCCCAACACGATATCCGTACCACGGCCCGCCATGTTGGTAGCGATGGTCACGGCACCCATCTTGCCCGCCTGGGCGACAATCTCGGCTTCTTTTTCGTGATTCTTGGCGTTGAGCACATGGTGCTTGACTTTCTGCTTGGTGAGAAGCTTCGATAACAGCTCACTCTTCTCAATCGAGACCGTACCCACCAGCACGGGCTGGCCTTTCTCATGACAGTCAATAATCTGTTCGATAATCGCCCTGTTCTTACCCGTATCGGATTTATAAATCACATCCGGCAAATCCCGCCGAGCAAGCCCGCGATTGGTCGGAATCTCTACGATGTCGAGACTGTAAATCGCAATGAACTCCTCCTGCTCGGTGAGAGCCGTACCCGTCATGCCGGAGAGTTTGTCGTACATGCGGAAATAGTTTTGGAAGGTGATGGTGGCGAGCGTCTTGGATTCTTTTTCCACCGTCACGCCCTCTTTGGCCTCAATCGCCTGATGCAAACCTTGCGAATACCGCCGCCCCACCATGAGACGGCCCGTGAACTCGTCCACGATGATAACCTCACCGTCCCGCACCACGTAGTCGATGTCCTTGTGCATGATGCCGTAGGCGCGGATGGCCTGATTGATGTGGTGCATGAGCGTGCCGTTTTCAACGTCCGCTAAGTTTTCGATATTAAAATGATGCTCCGCCTTTTTGATACCCCGTGAAGCGAGTGTTACCGTCTTGGCCTTCTCGTCCACGATGTAATCGGCATCGAGGCCTGCTTCTTCCTCGGCCTTTTCGTCCGTCTTGGCGTAGACTTTAGCTTTAAGACCCCGCACGAAATGATCCACCTGCCGATAGAGGTCGGTTGACGCGTCCCCCTGCCCCGAGATAATAAGCGGTGTTCTGGCCTCGTCAATGAGAATCGAGTCCACCTCATCCACGATGGCAAAGGCGTGGCCGCGCTGTACCATGTTCTGTTTGTAGATGGCCATATTGTCACGCAGATAGTCAAAGCCCATCTCGTTGTTCGTACCGTAGGTGATATCGGCCGCATAAGCAGCCCGCCGCTCGGCACTCGACAAACCCTGCACGACAAGCCCGACTTTCAGCCCCAAAAAGCGGTGGACTTTCCCCATCCACTCACTATCACGCCGCGCCAAGTAGTCGTTCACCGTGACCACGTGAACGCCCTCACCGGAGAGCGCGTTGAGATAGCTCGGCAGGGTGGCGACCAAAGTCTTACCCTCACCCGTTTTCATCTCCGCAATCCGCCCTTGGTGGAGGATGATACCGCCGATGAGCTGAACGGTATAATGCCGCATCCCCAGCACACGGTCAGCCGCTTCCCGCACGGTGGCGAAAGCGTCGGGCAAAATATCGTCCAAGGCCTCTCCGTCCGCCAACCGCTCTTTGAGCCAAGCCGTCTTGGCCTTGAGTTCCGCGTCCGTGAGACTGCGGTAGGAATCCTCCAATGCCTCAATCTGCTGCACGGTCGGCATAATGCGCTTGAGTTCCCTGTCGCTGCGGCTGCCGAATACTTTGTTCATCAGTCCCATATATGTGTCCCCTCTCTTAAGGTGGATTTTTCCTGTTTAACATGGTATTATACCATAAATCCTTTTGCAAAGCAAAAGCGTTCTGCCGAAACCTCGGCAGAACAAGGCACGTTAGTGCCGCCTTTTATGATACAACGTTCCGGGGCACCCGCTTGCCGCCTTCGGCGGCTTAGCGGGTCGGGTTGTTATACCATAAATCCTTTTGCAAAGCAAAAACGTTCTGCCGAAACCTCGGCAGAACAAGGCACGTTAGTGCCGCCTTTTATGATACAACGTTCCGGGGTACCCGCTTGCCGCCTTTGGCGGCTTAGCGGGTCGGGTTGTTATACCACAAAGAAACGAATAAAAAAGAGAAAAACTGCGGCCAACTTGTGATATACTGTTATATGTAGGCTGTAGTGGCGGACAGCAATCCGCCCGCACCCATACTGCAACCTGCAGCGGCGGGACGATTACCATCGTCCCTTATAAATGCCATTATCAAGGGGGATACCCATATGACACAAAAAATCAACCGCATCGGCGTGCTCACCAGCGGCGGGGACGCACCGGGGATGAACGCAGTCGTCCGTGCCATCGTCCGCAAGGCAACGGCGCAAGGTGTATCCGTTCTCGGCATTCGCCGTGGCTACAGCGGTCTCATCGGCGGCGATATCATCGAACTCACAAGCCGTGGTGTAGACGGCGTCCTGCCCCGGGGCGGTACGATGCTCTACACCGCCCGTTGTGAAGAAATGCTGTCGGACACGGGGCAAGAGAAAGCCGTCCAAACCTGCCGCCATATGGGCATAGAGGGTCTCGCCGTCATCGGCGGGGACGGCAGTTTTCGGGGTGCGTTGGCTTTAGCGCGCAGAGGCCTCGCCACGGTCGGCGTCCCGGCTACCATCGACAACGACATCGTCTGCACCGACTACACCATCGGCTTTGACACCGCCTGCAACACGGCAGTAGATGCCATCGACAAACTGCGGGACACCATGCAGTCTCACGAGCGGTGCAGCGTGGTAGAAGTCATGGGGCGTGACGCGGGACACCTCGCCCTCCACGTCGGCGTCGCCGTGGGTGCGACCTGTATCTTACTCCCCGAAAAGGAGGTTGATTTTCACAAAGTCGTCATCGAACCCATCCGCATGGGGCGTTTGAGCGGACGGCATCACCATATGCTTATCGTCGCCGAAGGCCACGGCAAGGGCGCACAGGCTGTAGCCGAGCGTGTCGAGGCCGAAACAGGCATTGAGGCTCGTGTCACCATCTTAGGCCACATCCAAAGAGGCGGCACGCCCAGCGCAATGGACCGTGTCCTCGGCACGCAGATGGGCTGCCACGCGGCGGGTTTGCTCATAGCCGGGGAACGGAGCCGTCTGGTCATCAAGCAGGACGGCTGTGTGATGAGTTGTGACATGGAAGAGGGCTTGGCGCAGAGAAAGTGTTTGGATCAAGATTTGTTTGCCGCCGCAGTAGCGGTGGCGACGTAGACGTAAAATTGACAATCTCAAAAAATTCTGCTACACTAACCCCCACAATCAAATAGGACAGTTCGCAACCCATCCTGTCCCTAAACAAAACTAGGATTCCGGCGTAAGCACGCATGACGCCGCGTTTTGTTCGGCCGGGTATAAGACACCCGGCCTTTCCGTTTGCCCGCAGAGAAAAAGGAGACCCCCAACATGATTTACCTCGCAGCCCCCTTATTCAACGACATGGAAAAGCAGAGAAACGAAGCCCTCCACACCACATTGCGCAAAAGCGGCTTCCACACCTACCTTCCGCAGACAGACGGCGGCGTATTCGCCGACGAATCCGCAGGAGAGGCGAATCCGTCTCAACTCAGAACACGCATCTTCAACAGCGACATCCAAGCCGTGAAAGACTGCGATATCCTGCTCTTCCTCTTCGACGGCCGCGTCCCCGACGAGGGCGCGTGTTTTGAACTCGGC
Source organism: Oscillospiraceae bacterium (assembly GCA_009780235.1). Classification (GTDB taxonomy): domain Bacteria; phylum Bacillota; class Clostridia; order Oscillospirales; family Oscillospiraceae; genus WRAB01. Next base: position 66,616 of record WRAK01000002.1, on the reverse strand, counting down.
ATGGCCTATGCCCTCGGCAAACGCTGCATCGGCCTCAAAACCGATGCCCGCTCCTTTATCGACGGCTACGATAACATCATGTTATCCGAATCTCTGGAGGCCATGTTCTACGACACAGATGCCCTCATCAACCACTTGAAAAACACAAGCGATACTAGTTTTTCTTAAAAATGTCTCCAAAGATATTTTTAAGAAAAACCTCATATAGACGTGTTTTTTGCGAAAAACCGGCCTGCAAAGCAGGCGTATTTTCGATAGATTTCCATCGAAAATTAGTATAGCAACGGAGGATTTTAAATTATGAACCACCCAAACGTCCCAACCCACATCCCCGGCCTCACCCACCTCGGCAGTCAAGGTACGCAGTACCCGACGGACTACGACCCCGCCGTCCTCGAAACTTTCGAGAACCGCCACCCCGACCTCGACTACATGGTCAAATTCAACTGCCCCGAGTTCACCAGCCTCTGCCCAATCACAGGTCAGCCGGATTTTGCGGCGATTTACATCAACTACATCCCGGAGACGCTGATGGTAGAGAGCAAGTCCCTCAAGCTCTACCTCTTCAGCTTTCGTAACCACGGCGGCTTCCACGAGGACTGCATGAATGTCATTCTCAAAGACCTCCGCACGCTGATGAAGCCCCGTTTCATCGAAGTCCAAGGCAAATTCACTCCCCGCGGCGGCATCAGCATAGACCCCTACACCTGCTGGGGGGAACCGGGTACGAAGTATGAGGCCATGGCGGCGCATCGCTTACAGAATCATGATTTGTTTTTTGAGAATGTGGATAATCGATAAAAAAATCGGGCGCAATGCGCCCGATTTTTTTATCTGTAGGGGCGGCTTCACCCTCACCCGTCTGTCTTTATACGCAAAGGAGCGGGAATAAAACCCCGCCCCTGCAAATCACGAAACCCGTACCGTCCAGTTTCCCTCATCCGGCCCGCTCCCCGTACCGACAGGGACAAACCGGCCCGTCCCGCCCCCGAGCACCGATTGCACCGCCGCCATCAAAGCGTCATACCGCTCCCCGTCCGTCAGCGTCCTCGGCTCCAAAATGCAGTAGAACCGCACTACAACATCCGCAAGCCGATACAAGGCCGGACGGAAATATACCCCGCCGTCCGGGTCGTACCAGTCATGCTCATGTGTCAGCACAGAGAGCGACACGTCCAAAGTCGCAAGCGCGGCGGCAAAGTCTTGCAGGAAGTCTAAAATCACGGCGTCCTCCGCCGTCGGGTAGCCGAGCGGAAAAGCGAAATCTGTCAGCACAATCTCGTCAAAACCCAAGCGCGCGAGTTCCAGTCCCAAGTCCATAACATAGTCCCGCATTGCCGTCTCCTGCGGATTGACCCAACCGGGGAACCCGTCCAAGGCCGCCGCGGGGTTGCGGGTCGCCAGAAGTTCGTTGTGAAAACCGACGAGCAAAGCCGAACGGCTGAACTGCGAACCGACATCCTCCAACATCTCCCCAATCTCGCCCGTGCCGTAGAGCTGATAGCCCACGGCCGTCTCCGTGTCGCTCGTCCACCAAAGGCGGCCGGTCTCATCGTTCACGGCGAGCAGCACCGCATCGGCACGGAAGCCCTCCAAGGTCAGGTTCACATCCGGCATACCCTCCAAGTCCGACGCCGCAAGGAATACGCTGCGAAACGGCGGCAGGTCAGTCGGCGGTTCATCCGGCTCCGGCGTCTCGGGGATGACGGGCAACACCAAAAACGGCAAATCGGGCAGCTCCGGCTCATCCTCAATGATGTACGGAATATCGTCCAATATTCCCCGTAAAAACGGGATGTCCAAACGCACTCCGTCCAGCGTGTGGACGATGTAGCTCTGAAACCAAAAAAAGACCGCCACCAAGAGGATGAGGGTCGCCAAAATAAGGCCCCCCAGAACCCGAAGCAGGGTTCGCACAGGCCGTCGCCGCCGATAGATTTTTTCTCTCTGTCGTCTTGCCACCGGGGTTTACTCCTGCTCCAAAGTCATCATCTTATCCACCCGCCGTTGATGCCGTCCGCCCTCATAGACCGCGCCGAGCCATGCGTCCACAATGGCGAGACATACCAGTTCTCCCGTCACCATTGCGCCGAGAGCCAGCACATTGGAATCGTTGTGCCGCCGTGTCATCTCGGCCATGACGGTGTTCGTGCAGAGCGCGCAGCGAATTCCCCGCACCTTGTTGGCCGTAATTGAAACCCCGACGCCCGTCGTGCAAAGCACGATGCCGAGCGCACACCGCCCGTCAGCCACAGCGCGGGCGGCCTCTGCCGCAAAATCGGGATAGTCACAACTTTCCGTGGTGTGGGTACCGAAATCCTCCACCCCGCGGCCTTGCGACGCGAGGTGTGCTTTGATTTTTTCCTTGAGGGCATAGGCCCCGTGGTCGGATGCAATTGCAATCATATGGTAATGTCCTCCTGTTTTTGAAGAAACGCCCCAGCCTCCGGCGGGGCAAAGGTCAAGGTCAAGGACGACTCCCTCCGCCCCTGCGGGGCACCTCCCTCGCAAGCGAGGGAGGCTTTGGCCGCCCCTACAGTTTGATAAACGCCGGCTTGCGTTGCCGAAACACGGTCACATACCGAAACCCCGCCGTCCGCAACAGTTCCTCCGCCTCGGCCAAGTGACTGCCGACATGTTTCGCGAAGTGGGCATCGGATCCAATGGTCACAATCTCCCCGCCGCAGTCCCGAAAGAGCTTTACAATCGGCAATACAGGCATCGTAAAATTCGGCCCGGGGTTGCGCCGCAGACCCGATGTGTTCACCTCTATCCCCCGCCCGTTTCGGACGAGGATACCGAACAAATGCCGCAGCCGCTCCTCGTAATCCATCAAATCCACCCACATCCCCGCGTGGGAGATATAGCGGCTCAAGTAGCCGATATGTGCCGCGACATCCGCCAAGTTCAGCTCTGCCATGCGGATGTTTTCGTCTATATACAGCTCTGTCATCTTACGGCAAAAGGCGAGGTCGGGGTAGTCCAAAAAGTAAAAATCCGGATGGCCGGGTATAGCGTGGACGCTCCCCAAGAGAAAATCCAAGTTCGGCGCACGGACGGCGAATTGCTCGGCGCGCGCCGCATCCTGCACCAACTCGCCGAGCTCAATCCCGTGCAAAATCTCAATACGGTCACCAAACTCCGCTCGGACGGCCGTAATCTCCCGATAACTGCGCTCCCAATCTGTAAAACACGTCTCGGCCGCCTCGCCGGGAGCCGTGCCGCTAATCATATCGCAGTGGTCGGTGAAGCAAATCCCCGCGAGCCCCTTATCAATCGCCGCGCGGCAGACGTCTGCCATCGTCTCGGCGCAGTCACCGCTGATGTTAGAGTGGACGTGCATGTCATATCGCATGGAAGCCCCCCCTAACGAACCGGATAAATCGGCCACAACTCAAACCACCGCAGCACATTCTGCCCGAACCAATCCGGTATGGGGAAACCGGACAAGACCGGGTAGAACATGACAAACAGTCCCACCGTCACCACGGTAAACGCCACAACCGCAGTCTTATACGGCCCGCGTTGCCGCCGAATCAGGTGGTCAAACACATAGGCGAGCGCGAGCACCAAGAAAATACTGTTCGTGAAATAATGGTAGGCATACGAAGTACGGGGAATAAACACCCAAGGCAGAAGCAGGGCAAAGTAGCAGAGCAAAATCGCAAACGCCCTGCCGTCCCTGCGGCGCACCCAAGCCACGGCCATGGCAACAAGAGCGAGTAAGCCGCCCCAGTAAACAGCGGGGTTGCCGAATGTCATCATCGCAGAACGATACCCGTCCGGCGTAATCTCGGAGTAAAACAGGACGGGACGTATGTTAAACATCCATTGCCACCAATAGGACGAAAACGCATGCTCTGCCCCGGCGACAGCATCATGGAACCAAAGCATAAACCGTTGGTTCTCCACCACGATGCCGAGATGTCCGCGGCTGAACAGCCCATACCCCATCGCACTACTGTAGGGAATGTAGCTCAGATAATAAATAATACCCGGAACGAGCAGGAAGAAGACGCAAGACATCAAAATCGTCTTGAGCAGATACTTCCCGAAGCCCTTCTGTTCCGTATCTCTGTAATGATTCCGCCGCAGGATTTGATACACCAACCAGAGAATCGCAAGCGCGGGAGCAAGGTACAAGACGGACCACTTCGATGCCGCCCCCAACCCGAAAAACACACCCGCCAAAGCCAGCGAGGGCAGGGTCTTGCGGAACGGCGTATCGTAATCCTGCGTGACATAGCGGTAGATGAACCAAAACTGGAGCATCACGAAAAGCACGGCATACGTATCAATGGTCGCAATCCGCGTCTGCACAAAGTGCATAAAACTCGCCGCAAAGACGATGGTCGAGCAAACCGCCACGAATCGCTTGCCGAACATCTGTTTGACCAAGCAGTAGAAAATCACCAAAATCAAGGCACTCACGGCCACACCCATAAACCGCCAGCCAAAGGGCGTCATACCGAAGATGCTGATGCCGAATCCTATGAGTATCTTCCCCAACGGGGGGTGGGACAACTCCGTCTCGGGCCACAGGTCCTCGGAAATCTGAAAGGCCGCCTGTCCGTGGTAGATTTCATCGAAGTACATGCTGTTCATGAAAGTAGCACGGTCGGGTACGGTGTGTTGCTCATCAAAAAGACCGCCGCCCCCGCGTGCGGGGTTGCTCCATTGAAGCGTAAACCGCCCCGGCTCCAATTGCCGTCCTGCTGTATTGATAAAAGCGAGCTCACCGAGATAGATCGTGCCGCCCTCTACGCGTTCCCGAACAAAGCGCACACCGCCGTCCTCTGCCGCTTCGGCCCGCACCCATCGAAGCCAATCAACGGACTCTGCCCGCAAGCGGACATAGCGCACACCGGAGCCGTTTATCACCTCGGCCTCAAACCATTTAAATTGCCAGGCAAAATTTTGCGCCATTTCTCCCTGTCGATGCCATTCCTCTCCATCGGACGAGAAATAGAGCGCGTATTCACCCTGACCCAAGCCCGTGTAATACCACACCTGCCCGATATCAGCCGTATCACCGAGGTCGATGACCACATACTCCTCCTGCCCAAATCCGTGGAACGACTGCGGCGCATCCCTGTCACCCAAATTGAACAGGGACAGGGGAATCCAAACCCCTACGATAATCACGATGGCCAGTACATCGAGCCAGCCCAAGGGAAACCGCCCGCCGAAGAAGCCGAACCTCGGCTTCTCCCGCAGGTGAATCCACTCCACCGTCCCGCTCCGCGGCATACAGGCCCATATGTAGTACAGGGCAAAGCTGAGGAGCAGTAAGATTAACGCTACGGGTAACAAATATGACAAATCTGACAAAGAAAAATTTGGCACAGTAAAATCCTCCAAATCATGAGCTTGCGGTTGTAGGTCATACGCAGTTAGTATACATGATTTCCGCTAAAATGTACAGAGCCGATGTGTATACACATCGGCTCCTGCAAAAAACATTTAGATTACGGCAAAATCCGCCCCTCGGCGATTAGTCTTGCCGTAATGCGCTCCGTGAGCCTCTGCTCAAGCTCCGTCATACGCGGAAACGGCTCGACTGTGATATCCGGCAGGATGGGAATTGCCCGAGGCGTTAGGTCGCCCCCGCCGCGTGTCCATTCCCATGGGAAGAAGAGAGCGTCAATCTCGTCTATATCGGACAAATGTGTATACTCTTCTACGATGGATTCATCAACAAAAATCCGACCTTGCATCTCCTCCCCCGGCTCTCCGTCCCAACCAAATCTAATCCAAAAGAAAGGCGCAAGCTTTGCGTTGTCACCATCCATGTGCAAGATATAACCGTGCGATTCAACACCGCCCGCGCCGCCGATACCCAGCGTCATCGCCCGCCCCTCGGAATCTCTTGCAAACAGTTCGGAAACCCCGGAAAAGTTGCCCGCCTCAAAAAGAAATGGCGTTTCTATCTCTTCGCCCAAATTCCAAAAAGATTCGGTCAATACGTGCATCGGCGTGTACTTGCCGTCAATATAACGGAACATCTGCACACCGCCCCAACGGTCTCCGTGCGGTATCATCCAGCGAATCAACAGAGTGGGGATGCCGTCGCCGTCTATATCATGCAGATAAAAACTGTTAGCGAGATGGGTGATTGTGATATCTTGGTGTTCTGATTCGGAGTGACGCGCCAAAACATAGGGCGTATCCGCGTCAGCCCGCTCCCCCGTCACCGGGTCAGCGATATAGAGGTGCATTTGCTCCGCTCCCTCTACAACCTCGAATGAGTAATCAACAACAAACTCCCGCCACCCGCTGATATCCCACACATCCCATGGGTCAGGCTCCGTTGTGAGCGGCGCAAATATCGGCAAAAGCTCACTCAAAAACTCCTCCAACGCCGCCTCCCAGGACGGAACCTCCGGCACATACGGCGTCGGCACAGGGGTAACTGTCACGTACGGCGTGGGCGTGTCCGCCGAGACATACGGCAAATCATCCCCGCCGCAAGCCGAGAGTGTCACGACCAAAAGTGCAAAGATAAATAACACTAGGATTCGTCTCATTGAAAAATTCCCCCTAAACTTTAGATGTCTGCTTGCAGAATGTTAAAGGGCGGCCACGCGGAGCCGCCCCTGCACAGACAATATCAGCCCGAAGCCGTCTCATACGGCCAACCGTTAATTCCCCCCAAATCATACACATTTGTATACCCCAGCCTCGTCAGCGACTGTGCCGCGGCGGCACTTCTGCCGCCGGTCCGGCAATACACCAAAATTCGTGTTTCACGATCCGGAAACTCTACCGACATTCGCTCGGCGACTTCCGTGTACGGAATGACACGCGCACCGGGGATATGCTGCAAAATAAACTCCTCCTCTGAGCGCACGTCCAGCAGGACAAACCGTTGTCCGTCCTCCATCAATTCTCTGGCCTCGGAAGCCGTAATCACAGTAGCCGTCTCGTTCGCGTCTCCCCGTGCCGGAGCGAAAATCAAAAAGGCGACAAGCAACACCACAATCAAAACCAAAGCTACGCCGATGTGTTTTGAACTCCGTATGTCTCCTGTAATAAAACGTTGCCAAATTGCCATGTTACATTACCCCTCTAACAGTTCCAATTGAGTTTCGCCGGCTTCGGCTCGTCCGCTACGGAAACCGCCCGCAGAGCCGTCTCCATGTGTCCGCATTCTTCACCCGCCGCCCGCTCCAAGTCCGCCCAAGCGGCATCCGCACCCAAGGTGTCATAGGCCACAGCCAAAGCCCCATAGAGCGCAAGCCCCGCACAGTACGTGGCGGCATGAATCGTCGAGGCCGCCTGCCCGATGCCCCGTGCCGCACCGTAAGCGGCGGGCTGATTTTCACACTCCCGTGCGGCGGTGTGGCAGTCGAGGATATACGCCTTCGCCTCTGGCAGTTTAATCAAACCGGCCAGCCAATCCCGCGCCGCAGTCAGCGCATTACGTGGCCGTGCATCATCGGGATGAGCCGCCTCGTAGATGGGCAATAAATACGCCTCAGCGTAGTCCACACACCAGTTTGCCAGCGTCGCCTTGCTCTGCCCTGCAATCGCCGAGACCAGCGATTGGATGTAGGGCGCTTCCCAATCGGGGAGCATCTTCCGATATTTCGGCATACACACTACGCCCTTTCCCGTATCGTGACGCAGACACTATCCCCCGCCTGCTTACCGATTTTCGCACGGATATCCTTCCGCAAGCCGATGATATAACACACCGACCCGTCCGGGTTCCTCACACCCATGTTGACGATGCTGCCGTCATAAGGCGCCCCGTCAAAGGTGGCGTGAACTTTCACCCGCCCCTTGCCGAACTCTGTCCGCAAATCATACGGAAACACCACAAACGCCCCGTCGATATCCGGCACCTTTCGAATCACAGCGTCAAAGCTGTACACCTGCGGGTTCATTGCCCCGTCACACACTTGACCCGCCAGCGAGTGACGTCGGCAATCAAGTCCAAATCAATCTTATCATAGGGAATTTGTATCGTCCCCTTGGAACTCTGATATTCCGCAAAGGGCGACCCCGTCAAATCCCCGGGATACAAACCCAAATGCTTCTTGTGCGCCGCAAATTGAATCACGTTCTTCTCCTGCCAAAAGGTCGGCATCTTCCAAGCAAGCTTCTCAGTAGCCTCCGGCGCGGCTTCCCGAATCACAGCCCGAACCTGCGACAAAATCTCCCGCACATCCTCCGCCTGCTCCGCAATATACGCGTCAATCGTATCAATCTCCCCACAAAAATGGTTCTGATTCGTATTCTTAAACTCCCGTCCACACTTCGGACACGTCCACATAAAAACCCTCCATTCTACATTCTAAACTCTACACGCTACATTATTCCGAGGCGTAGTTATCAAAATACCCCCGAATCAAAATCACAGGCGTCCCCTTATCCCCGCTGCCGCTCACAAGGTCGCAAAGACTGCCGACCAAATCCGACAGACGGCGGGGCGTGGTGCCCTCCGTCTCGTCCTTACCCTTGAGGTCTGCGTCCTTCTCCGCAATGCGGCGGACGATGGCGTCTCTCGCCTCGTCTCCTCGCTTGTCGGCAAACTCGTTATCGGCGATATATTTGAGTTTCAACTCGTTCGGCAATCCGGAAAGGCCATCTGTGTAGGCAGGCGAGACCACGGGGTCAGCCAGTTCCCAAATCTTCCCAACGGGGTCTTTAAACGCCCCGTCGCCGTAGACCAAAACTTCCGTCCGCGCACCCGTGCGCTCTAAAATCAGCCGCTGAAGCGTCGCAACGAAGTCCTCGCAGGAATGCGGGAACAGCTTCACCCGCCCCTCGTCCGCCTTGTTGGATCCGAGCAGGCCGTATCGCTCGTTATACCCGCTCCCGTCCACCGGCGCACAGAGGAAATCCGCCAGCGTGAGCACCCGCTCCGCCCCTGCGTCCTCCAAGCAACGCTTGGTGCGCCCCCGCGTGTGGATATCCCCGGCAATGACCTGCTTCGTATACTTCAAAATCTCGCAGGGGTCATTGGCGAGGATAATCTCCACGTTGCCCATGCTGCGATAGAGTTCTAAGTAGTCAATTCCCGTAAAAGTATGGCGGATATCGCCGAACTTCGCGCGGAACTCGGCCTCTGTGAACACGTCCGAATAGGGGTTCACCCCGCTGTCATAGAGCTGCTCCGGGCTGACCAAATGATTGCCCACCTCGTCCGAGGGGTAGCCCAATTGGATATACAATTTCTCCACCCCGGCGGCTATCCCACGGAGTAAAATCGAAAAACGGTTTCGGCTGAGTATGGGGAAGACAATCCCCACAGGCCCCGACGGAAACTTCGCCCGCACGTCCGCCGCAATCTGTACCGTCGTGGCATAATTGCCCTGCGCACGGGCCACAACGGCCTCGGTCACGCCTACAATATCCCGGTCACGCAATACCGTCCCGGCCTCCTCGCAATAGGCGAGCAGGGACTCCACGACAATCTCCGGCAGGGCATCCCCCGGCTGGATAATCGGTGTGCGGACGCCAATCGCCTCTGTGCCAACTGTTCTCATAGTTCATCCCTCCTTGGTCACTTAGAATCAGTATACCATAAATCCTTTTGCAAAGCAAAAGCGTTCTGCCGAAGCTTCGGCAGAACCGGAGCGTGTTCGTTGTAGGGGGCGGCGTTCCCCGTAAGCACGGCCTTCGGCTGTCCGCATCCCACGTCCCCCGCAAAAAAGAGACCGGACATCCGCCCGGCCTCTTCGTCATCCTATTAATCGATACTGCTTTGGTCACTCAAGAACAAATAATGGAACATATCCCACTGACCGCCCAGATGCGTTCCGGGTCCGATAAAGCGATGCTCCGGGGACAGAATATAGTCTCTGTGTCCCGCCGAGTTCATCCACCCGTTTACCAGTATCTGCGGCGACCTGTGTCCCGCGGCACCGTTCCCGCCGCCCCAGCGCAACCGCCCGCCGAACGCTTCCGCTACGTTCGCGGACGCGCCGTGCACCGCGTCGGGCACCCGATACGGCCCCTCATTGTGGCCGAGCGTGGTGTCAAAATATGCCATGGTATAGGCATAGAACCGGGCGGCCATAGCCAAGGTTTCGTCTAACTCCAAGGTGGCCAAACCATGCGCAACCCGGATCTCATTGACCAGTCGGATGACTTCCAATTCAAAAGCCGAAACGCCACCCAAAGCTTGGTATTCGGCAATCCACGCCTGCCGCTCGCCGTCCGTTAAACGCCGATCGGGCAGGGAGACGGAGGAACTGTATTGACTGAGATACGGCTGCCATTGCGCCCAACCCCAGACGGTGAAGTCAATCGGCGGGTCGGGCTCCGGCTCGGGCGCGTCCGGCAAATCCGCGCGGTCAAACCGCACGACCATAGTCGCGGCCTCCACGCGGAAGGGCACATCGCCCGGTCTGAACCCGTGGGCATCACCGAGGATAATCCCGTAATAGTTCGCCCAGCGGACGGCATCCACCGCCCACCAAGAAATGGAAGAACCATCGGAGAACGGCCACTGTGCCCCACCGTCTGCAGGACTTCTCGTGTCGTACCCCTGATACGCCGCAAGATTCCGCAGAATCACGGCGAATTGCTCCCGCGTAATCGGCTCACCCGGTGCAAACCGCCCGTCGGCGTGGCCGTTCATGATGTTCCGTTCGGATGCCCAGTAAATCACAGGCGCGTACCACGCATGCGTAGGCACATCCCGGAAGGGATTTTCCGTCGGACGAGGCAAAACACCGGGTGTGCCGACACCGGCGATGTTCGCAAGCGTCTGCGCCGCCTGTGCGCGGGTGAGCTGCCCGTAGGGCGCGAATGTGCCGTCGGGGTTGCCGTTCATGAAGCCGGATGCGTGTGCGTCGAGGACGAAAGCGCGGCCCCAGTGGTCTGCGCGGACGTCGGGGAAGAGGGGCGGGGGCGGGCCTGTCGGCACTAGTGCCGCTTGTGCGGCCTTGAGTGTCGCCAGCGCGTCATCGACTTGTGTCTGTGTTGCATCTGCATTGTTCAGAACTGTTTGGGCGGCGGAGCGGGCATTCACAAAGGGTACCCAACTCGCCGAGGTGTAGTCGGCTTCATTGCGTGCGAGTGCTGCGGTAACGGCGGTTTGGAGGACGGTGAACTCGGTGGGGGGGTTAGGTGCCGTACCAAGGTTTAGGAACCCCTCCCCCTCCGGCCCAAGCGTTTGTGCAGGGATAGGACGAGGGGTGTACGGTGCAGCAGGGGTGTTGAGGGACTCAGATACGGTACCATCACCCAGTTGACCCGATGAATTTCCTCCCCAAGCCCAAACTGTGCCATCGCCCCTAATTACTACTGTGTGCCCGCATGCCGCAATCTCTGTTACATCACTAAGATTTCGCACCCACACAGGGGTGTTGCGTTGGGTTGTAGTGCCATCGCCCAATTGACCTTGCCTATTCCATCCCCATGTCCAAACTGTGCCATCGTCTCTGAGCGATACGGTGTGGTTCGCGCCCCCTGCAATTGCTGTTACATCTCTAAGATTTCGCACCTGCACCGGGGTGTTTCGGTCGGCTGTTGTACCATCGCCCAGTTGGCCATTAAAATTATTCCCCCACGTCCAAACCGTACCATTTTCTCTAAGAGCTACGGCGTGGCCTCCTCCCGCCGCAATGGCTGTCGCATTGTTGAGATTTTGCACCTGTACGGGGAGGCCACTCCAATCTGCCGTACCCCATCCGCCGCGACCATTACCCAACTGACCAAAATTGTTCCTCCCCCATGCCCAGACAGTACCGTCATCCCCAAGTGCTAAGGTGAAAAAATGACCCGCTGCAACCGTAGTCACATCACTTAGGTTTTGTACCTGTACGGGAGTAGTGCTGAAAGTGTTCCTCACACCATTACCCAGTTGGCCGACACTACCATTCCCCCATGTCCATGTTGTTCCGTCCTCTCTGAGTGCAACATTGTGTCCATCCCCCACCGCAATTGCAGTCACATTGTCAAGTTCCCGCACCTGTACAGGGGTGTTGCTGGCAACTGTGGAACCGACACCCAATTGACCATGCGCATTCAGTCCCCATGCCCATACAGTACCATCTTGCCTGAGCGCAACAGTATGTTCACGTCCCGTTGCAATCGCAATCACATTGCTAAGACTTTGCACCTGTACAGGGGCGACACTATTAGTTGTGGTCCCATCGCCCAGTTGGCCATTGAAATTATTCCCCCACGCCCAAACTGTGCCATCGTTCCTTAGTGCTATGGTATGCCGCCACCCCGCCGAAATCATCGGCTCCGTCACGAATCCCGTAGCGACTTCGCCCTCACTCGCCACCACCCCAGCTGGCCAAAGCCCCAACACCATAACACACACCAAAACCAAACAAAGCCCCCGCTTCAAAGTCCCTTTCATAACACCGTCTCCTTTTCCCGTTTCAACGCCAAAGCGTTTAAATTACCTAACATTGTACTATGTATCGCAGATTTTTTCAAGTGTAAAACGCGTTCGTTGTAGGGGGCGGCGTCCCCGACGCCCCGCACGCCACACATACAATACCACGGGGCGTCGAGGACGCCGCCCCCTACAGTACATGCGCAAAAAAAGAAGCCGGGCAAATGCCCGGCCTCTCGTCACTCAAAAACAACCTAATCAACCACCGGCGCGTCCGGCAAATCCGCATTGTCAAACCGTACGGCCATAGTCGCGGCTTCCGCACGGTTGGCCGTATCCCCGGGACGGAACCCGCGGGCATCGCCGAAGATAATCCCGTAATAATTCGCCCAACGGACGGCATCCATCGCCCACCAAGAAATCAAATGATTGTCAATGAAAGGCCACTGCGCCCCGCCTTCCGGCGGACTTGACACATCATATCCTTGGTACGCCGCAAAGTTCCGCAAAACCACGGCGAACTGCTCTCGTGTAATTGAGTCACCCGGTGCGAATCTGCCGTCGGCATGACCAATCATGATATCTCGCTCCGATGCCCAATGGATGACAGGCGCGTACCACGCATGTGCGGGTACATCCCGGAAAGGTGCATCTGACGGAAACGGCAGATGTCCCGGTGTTCCGACACCCGCTTTGTTCGCCAGTATCTGCGCCGCCTGCGCACGGGTGAGGTCACCGCCCGGATTGAATGTACCGCCCGGGATACCGCGTATGAACTCTGCTTCATGTGCCGCCCGAACAAAACTCTGCGCCCAGCCCCAAGGCACGTTCACCACATCGGTAAAGGGAAAGCCCGCGGGCAAATCCGCGACGAGGTTCGCCATGGCTGTTATGAGCGCGGCCGCCGCGTTGTCAATCTGCACCTGTGTCACATTTGGGTCGGCCAAAGTGTTCTGCGCATTCGTCCGCGCAGTAGCAAACGGTGCCCAAGTGGCGGACGTGTAGTTCGCCTGAATGTGCTGATTTGCAAGAGCGAGCGCGTTTTGTAGCGGGGTAAAGTTGAGAATCGTGTGTTGGATGACGGTCTGAGGTGCAGTCGGAGATGCGGACCACGTGCCGTTACCAATCTGTCCTTGTTCATTCCACCCCCAAGCCAGCAGACTGCCGTCCATGATAACCAGCGTATGATCGCCGCCCGTCGCTATGCCCGTCCAGTTCGCGCCTGCGCCGATTTGGACAGGCGTATTGTATGTCGTCGGTCTGCCGGTGCCGAGCGCGCCTGCTTCACCAAAACCCCAAGCCCAGAGCGTACCGTCCGTTCTGCTGCCGACCGTGTGTCCGATTCCCGCCGCCACATTCGCCCAGTTGTTGGCCGCACCGACACGTACGGGTGCGTTTCGTTGCTCAACCCACGAGCCGTCACCGAGCTGGCCGAACCAATTGTTGCCCCAAGCCCAAAGGCTGCCATCTGCTCTGGTGGCTGTGGTGTGGAAAAAACCTGCCGCAGCATTTCTCCATGTGGACAGGGTGCCAACACGTGTGGGTACACGTCTGTCATTCGTTCCGCCGACCCCCAATTGGCCGAACTCATTGTCCCCCCAAGCCCAAATACTGCCGTCGGTTCTGGTGGCTACAGTATGGAATCCGCCCGCCGAGACACTTGCCCAGTTGGAGGCGGTACCGATTCGCACAGGGGAGAGCCTGCTATTCAGGGAATTGTCACCAAGCTGACCAACCTCATTATTGCCCCAAGCCCATAAACTGCCGTCTGTTCGTATCGCTACGGTATGTGCAAAGCCCGCTGACACACTAACCCAATTAGAGGCCGTTCCGATACGGACGGGCGAGGATTTGCTGGTTGCTGTCCCATCGCCAAGCTGACCAAAATAGTTGTTGCCCCAAGCCCACAAAGTACCGTCAGTCTGAATGGCTACTGTGTGGAAGCTGCCTGCCGATACACTTGCCCAATTCGTATTTACGCTGGGCACCGATACCGGGCTGGTATGTGTGCCCCAAAATGTACCTTGGCCTATCTGGCCATCCAAATTGACACCCCAAGCCCACAGGCTGCCATCAGTCAAAACGGCCGCAGAGTGCGCCATACCCGCCGACACTTGCCGCACCTGATGCCGTGACTGCATGTTGAGCAACGCAATGGCCGCAGTATCATCCTCCGCGCTCCGCTCTATCGTACCCAGTTGATCCATAATGGCTGTCATCCGCTCCGGCATAGCCCGTGCGTCCCGCACCGACCGTGCCTCATCCGCCGGAGCCGCAATCGCTCCCATGGGTGCAAGCGCGACCAGCATACAAGCCACCAGAACCAAACAAAGTACCCGCTTCAAAGTTCCTTTCATAATCCGTCCCCTTTCATTTTTAACGCCGCAGCGTCTGTAAGTGTATTATATTTTACCACATACAGAAAGTTTTTTCAACTTTTTTCGCCAAAAAATCTGCATAAATCCAACATTGACGCACCTTCTTTTCTGTGATACTATCTCTAAAAACAGGGTTGCGGGTAAATTGCGCTGATTTAGATTTGTTCCCCCCGCCTACGGCGGGGGGAACAAGAAAATCTTCGGTGCGTTTTCCCGCTGTCTAAAAACAGGCCGGGTTTGAAGGCACCCGAGGGAGACCGCCATGACACGCAAAGTGAAACTATGCCGCGCCATAAACGCCAAATTCCGCATCCCGCCGCACCCGTGGAATGAGGCCACCGACGGCTCCATGCCCTTCGCCCAATGGCAATACGAACGGGGCGAGAAGACAATCCAATTCTATCTGGACTTCACCGATGCCAAAAGCATGTTCGAGGGCAAAACCGTCGTAGACATCGGCTGCGCTGCGGCGGGCAAAACGCTCTATTACGCCAAGCTCGGCGTGGAGAAAATCTACGGCGTGGAGCTGCTTGAGAGCTTCCGCGCAGAGGCCGAGTCCCTCGCCGCAAAACTGGGTCTCACCGACAAATTCACTTTCATCCAAGCCGATGCCGCCGCCCTCCCCTTTGAGGATAATAGCATAGACACCATCATCATGAACGACGCCATGGAACACGTAGACGAGCCGGAGCGTGTGCTCGCGGAATGTCTGCGCGTCCTGAAAAAAGGCGGCAGGCTATTCGTCAACTTTCCCCCCTACTACCACCCCTACGGCGCACACCTCAGCGATGCGCTGGGTATGCCTTGGATTCACCTCTTCTTCAGCGAAAAAACGCTCATCGAACTCTACAAAGACGCCGTCAAAGACCGCCCCGACGCCCAAGACCGCATCCATTTCCGCACCTCCGAACGGGCGGACGGAACGGCGTATTTTTCATATATCAACAAAATGACAATTCGGCGGTTCAAGAAAATTCTCAAAACCACGGGGCTAAAGCCTGTCTATTACAGAGAAGTTCCGCTCAGGCGGCCGCTGAAACTGTTCGCACGCTTGCCGGTGGTGAAGGAAATGTTTGTGTCGATGGTCGTGTTTGTGATTGAGAAGTAATATACAGGGGCGGCCCCGCGCGGTCACCCCTGTTTTCTATAGGCGGCAAGCCTATTGGATCCGTTTCCTTTATTCCTATATCACTATAAAAGCGAAAACCCTCCAAGCTCCTGCTTACCTGCAGGCAAGAACCCTTTCACCACCAACGCCCCCTCCGGCGGACGAACCGGAAAATACCGAGCTGAATATGCCACAAACGAAAAGTCAAACGATGAGATCCTAAAGAGAAACCTTGGTTTCTCTTTAGCGGTTTTTGGGTACTTTTGCCCGTGCAAAAATACCGCTTCCGGCAGACAAGTTCAACGTAAGAACAAAAACAAACACACGGGCGACCGAGGACGGCCGCCCTACAAACGCCCACCAAAACACACCCCCACGGGCGGAGGCAAACCCCCGTCCCTACACCCCCCTACGAAAAATCTTAACCTTTCCTCCCCCCCAACTACGATTTCCTTCGCTACACTACGAAGCATCCCAACAAACACGGAGGATGCAATCATGACACACACTCGAAGAAAGCCAAAACGCTATTGGCCGAAACTGCTCGCCCTCGTCGTGCTCCTGCTCGGAGCTTTCCTCGCCTGGTCATTCCTTTCCCCCAACAGCGAGACCGGCCCTTTTCTCACTTGGCCGCCCCTCTCCTCTGACAGCAACAGCGGCGTCACACCGCACACGGATTTCCCGCACTTCACCGCCCAAGCCCGCACCGCAGACCTCACGGACACGCAATACCTCAAGCTCGTCAACCGAGACCGTCCCATCAGCACCGGGGTCGGCGGCACACGCCTGACAACCGTCTGGCCCGCCCTCCCTGTCAGCACGGTAGATGTCACGCTCCATGAAACCGCCAAACAGGCCATCACAGACCTCTTCGCAGCCGCCGAGCGTGCAGGCATCCATAACCTCTTCATCGCCAGCGGCTTCCGTAGTGACGCAGAACAGCGGCAACTCTACGAAAACGCCGCCGACCGCTCTTTCGTCATGCCGCCCGGCCACAGCGAGCACCAACTGGGCCTCGCCGCCGATATCCTGAGCACAGATGACCTCATCAGCATGACAGGCTCGGACGAAGCCCGCTGGCTCGCAGAAAACGCCCCCCGCTTCGGGCTCATCCGCCGCTACCCCCACGACAAACAGGACATCACGGGCGTGGCCTACGAACCGTGGCACTTCCGCTACGTCGGGCGGGTACACGCATGGTACATGTCCACGCACGACATGGTTCTCGAAGAATATATCCAATTCCTGCAAACAAGCGGCGGCCTTGAGCTTACGCTGGACGGCAGACACTACTATGTCTTGTACCAACGCCCCGAACATGGTATGATATTCGTGCCGGAAGACTTGAGCTTCAAGGTCTCCACCGCAAATACGGGAGGCTATATCGTGACCGCATGGAGGTAACGCGTGGAATATACCATTTTAATTTGCGACGATGACGCAGACATCCGAGCCGCCCTCGCCATCTACCTGCGGCAAGAGGGCTACAAAGTCGCTGAGGCCGCAAACGGCCATGAAGCGGTCAAATGCGTGGCGCAAGACCCCGTCCACCTCATCCTGCTCGATGTGATGATGCCCGAATTAGACGGCATCGCCGCCGCCGTGCAAATCCGGGACATCAGCAATGTCCCCATCCTCTTCCTGTCCGCTAAAAGTGAGGAGACAGACCAAATCCTCGGTCTCAACATGGGCGGGGACGACTATATCACCAAGCCCTTTCAGCCCGTGGAACTCATGGCCCGTGTCCGCGCCGCCCTGCGCCGCTATGCCCGGTTGGGCGGTCTGAATGAGGGGGGGACTACGCCCGAACAAGGCGTCTACCAAACAGGCGGCCTCGTACTGGACGACAACAAAAAACGCGTCCGCATCGAGGGCGAAGACGTTACGCTCACCGCTTTGGAGTACAACATCCTAAAGCTCCTCATCTCCAACCTCGACCGTGTGTTCTCCTCCGCGCAAATTTATGAGGCCGTCTGGGACGAGCCGGCTTTTCACGTCTCTAAAATCGTCTCTGTCCACATTCGGCATATTCGGCAGAAAATCGAAATCAACCCGAAAGAACCCCGCTACCTCAAGGTGGTCTATGGGCTGGGGTATAAGGTAGTGAAACATGCGTAAACTCCTCTGTTCGCCCGTGACAAAAGCAGCCCTGTTCTTCATCGGATATCTCGCAGCCGTGTCTTTCCTGCGGGCCGAAAGTCACACGCTTAATGTCTTGTTTTCACGCTTCTTCGGAGACCGGCTCCGCTTCGACGGTCTGCTCTCCGGCTTGCTTTTGGCACTATGCGTCAGCCTTTTATTCCTCTCTGTTTGGATGACCAAACGCCCGGCAAAAAAAGAGCCGATTTTCCGCCTGTGGCGCAATCTCGACTTTTCCGTCCTTGTGATTTTCACCTGCTTCCTTGTGCCGTTTTTCATCTCCGCCGCCCACGAAAATTGGGATGATATCTTTTCTTTTTTCCCGCCCCTCTTCGCTTACGGGACCGTCATCTTACTCATCACAGAGCTCGCCGCCCGCATACGGGACAAGGATTTACTGCGCACGTCTTACTGGGTACGCTTTTTCCGTGCATACCCCGTTTGGAAACCGTTGGGCCTACTCTTCGTCCTGCTTTTTCTCGGCAATCTGATCGTGTTCTTCGTCCTAATCCCCGAAGTCGCAACCCTGCTCCGTTTCCATCTGTCGCTGGGCCTGCATCCGATGTACCCCTTTATGACCACACGTTGGTTTTACGACCTCTCTAATTTCTTCCTCGCCCTCTCCGCAATCAACCTCGCGGGGCTGACCTATTTCGCCGCCGTCCTGCTCGGCCTCTCCGCCAGGCACGCTGCGGCAAACGCCGAAAAGGTCCGCGCCGAGCAATTCAAAAGCGAACTGATTACAGGCGTGTCCCACGACATCCGCACCCCGCTCACATCCATCATCAACTACGTGGATTTGCTCAAGTCCCAGCCGCTGGAGGGTGATGCCGCCGAGTACGTCGCCGTCCTCGACAAAAAATCCGCACGGCTCAAAACGCTGATTGACGACCTCATGGACGCCTCCAAGGCGGGCACGGGCAACGTAAACGTCACGCTGACAGAAGTCAATCTCACAGAACTCATCGGCCAAGTCGCCGGGGAGTTCGACGAGGACTTCGCCGAGCGCGGCCTCACGCTGGTGCTCCGTGAGCCGGACGAGCCGGTATTCGCCCACGCAGACAGCCGCCATCTCTGGCGTGTGCTGGAGAACCTCTTTTCCAACGCCGCCAAATATACCCTCACAGGCACCCGCGTATTCGCCGAGCTCACGGCCCGGGAAGGCAAGGTCGGTTTCACGCTGAAAAACACCTCCCAATCCCCCATAGACCTCTCCGGCGACGCACTGACAGAACAGTTCATCCGCGGCGACCGCGCAAGACAGACAGAGGGGAACGGGTTGGGGCTGTATATCGCGAAAAGCCTCGTGGAACTGATGGGCGGACGATTTGAGATTGGAATTGTGGGGGATTTGTTTGTCATTGGGGTCTGGTTTGGGTAAAAACAATATCAAAGGGGTCGGTTCTGTAGAGAACCGACCCCTCGATTTTTATCCGGCGATTAAATCGCCGCCTGCAGCAAAGGCTTCAGCGGTCATGAGCACACCCGCCTTATGCCCCAAACGAAACTATTCCACAACTACTGCCGTTCCCGAACCTTTGAACATCAAAACGGCATCTTGCCCCATCATCTCATAGTCCAAACTTAGGTCAATGATAGCATTGGCACCAAGTTTTCTCGCTTCTTCCGCGATTTCTTGAATCGCAATTTCACGTGTTTTGATAACCATTTCCTCATGGCTCGGCGAGCGGCCTTTCACAAACGCACGCCCCGCAGCCCGCAATCCGCGGCCCAAACCCGCACCTTCCGCAACCTGCGCAAACACAGGCCCCTTATACGCAATAATCTTCTTGCCTTCTAAAATAGGGGTTGTAACAATTAACATGAACGTATCTCCTTTTCTTTTCATAAAATTTCAACATCACCCGCCGAAAGGTCAGGCAACAGACAAAAGAATTGTACCACACCGACAAGCTAAAGTCCATCATTTCCAATGGAGCAAGAACAAGCGGCGGAGATTCTAAATTGAATCGCTTGGTGATTTTCCCGCAAATGATTCGTTGCGTTAATGCGGAACTTGCCGCCATCGGCAAAGTCTTAGGGCAGTTTAGTTCCGTCTATGCCCGCTATGTAGATAAAAAGGGTTCCCCACG
Source organism: Oscillospiraceae bacterium (assembly GCA_009780235.1). Lineage (GTDB taxonomy): Bacteria > Bacillota > Clostridia > Oscillospirales > Oscillospiraceae > WRAB01. The sequence continues at coordinate 46,594 of WRAK01000002.1, read as the reverse complement.
GGGCTTGCCCTGTGGGGAACTTGTCTAATGACCCCACGTTGGAAATAGACGTGTGCTGCCATCTGTTGGGTGTGTAAATCTGGGCAGTAAGTGTGTATCATGCCTTAAGGCTGGCGTTCAGCAGAGCTACATCTTTACCATTGGCTTTAGGCTTAATACTGCTCAATACTTTTTTCTCAACTTCGGGCGTCCAGTATATTTTTAGTTTCTCTCTTGCACGGGTAATGGCCGTATAGAAGATATTGTGTGTAATTAGCTCATCAATCTCGTCAGTAATAACGATTTTTACAGAACTGTATTCTAATCCTTGGGCCTTGTGAATAGATACGGCATAGGCCACTTGAAAAGGCACTACATCAGAGGCAGACATGTCATCGTCTTCGTCTGTGCTTTTGTTTTTATTTACGAAAAAACGAATTATCGAATTTCCAGTTGGCGAAACATCCTCAAGTAGTTCAAAATCATAACCACGTGCATCCATTCCATTTATCGCTTTATCCAACTCTATATCGAATTGAATCTCCTTCTCGAAAGCCTTAACTGCAACAATTCGCCCTTTCATATTATTATAAATCAGAGGAGTAAACCGCTCTGACTCATTAAACAGTATGGGGTCGTTAACTTTATAATCTTGGACTCCCCAGTATACAGGTGTACTCGGGTTACTTTGCTGTAAAAAGCGGTTGATATTGTTTATTCCATATAGCCCATCGTAATTAAGACAAAGGATTATCTCGTCCTCTTCCGCCGGTTCAAAAATCGACGCATCTAGTGTAGCGGAATAACCTTGCTTTGTAATAAGCTCAAGAATCGCCTCGTCCATGCAACGTACTCTGTTCCACAGTTCAAGTAGTGCCTTATTTTTGCTTCTATATGGAGTAGTCAGTTCAGATACAGAAGTTTTCGGAACAAAGTTTTGTGCGGCATTAAACCAATTCCCAAACCGAATTGATTCTATTTGATATATGTCACCAACCAATATTAAAAGTCCAAAAGTGGCTTTTTCTAAAATAGCCCTCATGTCTCGATTGCTCACAGTACTGCACTCATCAACTATTAACAAGTCGTATTCAGTAGGGGTACGTTTACTCATCAAGAACTTTTTTATTGTTGAGAAACTACCATCAGCTGCGTCCACTCTTCTTTTAAGGTTATCAACTGCTGGGTTGGTATTTGCTAGATACAGCTTACTCTTATCGGAAAAGAAATGGGATATATGGTTAATCAGCGTTGACTTGCCAGTACCAGCAGAACCATATATTAGCACAACTGTTGAATCTTCAAACATCTGGATTAGGGCTTGCTTCTTCTCTTCACAGTCCATCTTGTGATCGTTCGATTTGAGCCATGAAATAACCGAGTTAGAATAATTTGTGACGCCTTTGATAGTCAACTCTTTGAGTTTTTCAACAATAAAGATAGTATCATCCTCATACTCACGAATATAGACATGATCATTGCGAACTTCTAGCCTGCGGCCAGCATGCCCAGACCAAAGTCTGCGATTATATGTCTGAATAAGCGCATCAATATCCTCAAATCCAGCAATGTCCTTCTTCGATGTGTAGAGTTGCCCCTTTAACTCAGTATTATTTCTAATAAACCGCGCAAAAAGCTCATGCCTTCGGTCGGTCGCATCAATACACTCAAATAAATTAGACAGTCTCGGGTTGTGTCCTCTTAATGAAGTATTAAACGGCATTTTATCAAACGGGATGCAGCCATTGCTTAAATAAAGTTCTGACAAGTAGCGATTGCTTTCGTCACGTTGTGCCTTAATTATATTATTGTTGAGATGGTAGAGTAGGTACCTCAATACACTACTGCCCGGAGAATTATTTCTTATGATATGGCGGCTTTTATCTAAGACATCAAAGAAGTGTGAGGCCTTTGTCGTTGATAAAATATGATCCTTAATACGCTGATAGTGGTCATCTGAAAAATCCATTATTTCGACTAGTGTAAACCCTGTTTGGGTTAAGAACCGCATTAGACTGGAATATTCAGCAGAGCGAGTGTTTGTATTTAAGCGTTTACCTAATATTCTGGAAAAGTTATCGATTTCACAAGGCCGAATAGATGTCTCCCAATCCACGATAATATGTATCGGCATTGTTTCTTGGAGAATTTGTATACTATCATCCGCAAGATACAATTTTGCGGCATAATATTTTGAAACCTCTAGATCTGTAAAAGCGATAATCCTGTCAAATTTACTTGCCTTATTGTTTGCGGGGACAAAAGTAACTTCATAGTATATTTTCTGATTTACGAAGAATGGCTTTACTTTTTTAATATAGAACCTATCATTGTGCTCCGAGTGCGCCCCCTGCGCTCTTTTTGCATCTATTTGTGCTGCAATTTTCTCGTAGTATTCTTTTAGGTTGGTGTCTGTATTAATCGGAAAGTTATCAAGATTCTCAAGCACATCTAAAGAATAACTAGATTTAAGGAAGCTCTTGATTCTCAAAAGATACTCGTAATATTTTAACATCAACCTCTCGGAGTTTTCCTCCTCAAGGGTGTAGTGTGATGCTACAATTTGCAGAAAATCATGAAATCGACGTAGAAATTTCAAGTTGCCCCTTGTTTTTATATGCTCAATTGAGCTGCAGATATTTTGGTATGAGTTTTCTATATCCTGACCGTTAGCATAAATCTTGAGCATGACGTGCTCAACGAAGTTTCTTAACTGCGCCAAAATAGTTTGAGAAAGAAAACCTCTTTCTGAAGCATCAAATTTATCAATGCTATCACAGATAACCTTGTCGATAGTTAGAATCTGATTGTCAATTCGCAAAACAGCTGTAGGCGCATTAAACATAGTATCCCTCCCCTTAGCAGTCGATTTTTGCCCATACGCATATTATACCATAAAAATGACTTAGCGACATGCGTAAATAGAACGATAAATCACCAGAGTGAAATGACTTTTCGTTAGACCTATCACTCAAACTTTAGGAGCGCAGAAAACACCGTGACGTCTGGCATTATCCTCATTTAAGAACCACGACTTACTAAGTAGTCTCGACTACACTAATTAGTATATAAACTGCCGCCCGCTGGCACCTATTAATAATGCCCTATTAGTAATCCTGCGCCCAACCAAGTTCAGCTGAAAATCTTCCCAGCAAGAGGCGTGTGCATGATTGCGCAACAACTATCTTGATGTGTGCATTTTAATATTGGTGGATGATATCACTTAGTAGATATAATCTTAGTTATTGCTGGGTAATATTAGAGCCTAAAAAGCAGATAACCCCTATAATTAGGGGTTATCTGCCGGTCGAATACCATCTCCAACCTGTTTTCTTCTTTTGGCGGAGAGAGGGGGATTTGAACCCCCGAACGGTTTTTGCCGTTACACGATTTCCAATCGTGCTCCTTCGACCACTCGGACATCTCTCCATGTCCTGCCGAGCTATTATAATAGATACTGCACACAAAGTCAACTAAAGGGGAAACTTTTTCTCAAAAGTTTCCCCTTTGCATTTTACAAGCCCTAGTCCCCGTGCTTCACCCGGTCACGCTCCTCGGAACGTTTGGCATTGTTAAAGCGGTCAAGCGTCCCCACGAGATACCCCGTAATCCGCCGAATCCGTTCAAAGGGAACATCCCCCGCAGACTCCCGCCGGCCGCAGCCGGGACATTGGTCTTTGATAATCCCGGAAAATCCGCAAATCGGATCTCTGTCAATCGGGTGATTGATGGAGCCATAGCCCACGCCCGACTGCTGCATATAGCGGACAATTTTCTCAAAGGCCTCCAAGTTCTGGCTCGGGTCGCCGTCCATCTCCACGTAGCTGATATGCCCGGCATTCGTGAGCGCGTGGTAGGGAGCCTCCAGCCGAATTTTCTCAAAGGCGGTAATGGGATAATCCACAGGGATATGGAAGCCATTGGTGTAGTAATCCTTGTCTGTAACGCCTTCCAGTTCACCGAAGAGAGCCTTGTCCATCTTCACAAACCGACCCGCCAAGCCCTCGGCAGGGGTGGAGATGAGCGTGAAATTCATCTTCAACTGTTTGGTTTTCTCGTCCAACTTCGTGCGCATGTGGCTGATAATCTCAAGCCCCAAATTCTGTGCGCGCTCGCTCTCACCGTGGTGGGCACCGATGAGGGCCTTCAAAGTCTCAGGCAGTCCGATAAATCCAACGGCAAGCGTCCCGTGCTTGAGCACCTCACGGACTTCGTCCTCCCACTTCAGCTTCTCGCTGTCCAACCAAACCCCCTGCCCCATCAGGAAGGGGAAGTTGAACACTTTCTTGCGCGCCTGTATCTCATACCGCTCCAAGAGCTGTGCGCAAACGAGGTCTATCTTCTGGTCAACATCGTCAAAGAAGCGGCGGATATCACCCTTGGCTCGAATCGCAAGACGGGGCAGGTTGATGGAGGTAAAGCTGAGGTTCCCCCGCCCGTTGCCGATTTGCTGGTTCGGGTCGTGGACGTTGGCGATGACCCGTGTGCGGCAGCCCATGTAGGCGATTTCCGTCTCGGGGCGGCCGTCGTAAAATTTGAGGTTAAACGGCGCGTCTACAAAGGAGAAATTCGGGAACAGCCGCTTGGCACTCACACGGCAGGCGAGCTTAAAGAGGTCATAGTTCGGCTCGCCCTCATTGAGATTGATGCCGTCTTTCACACGGAATACCTGAATCGGGAAAATCGGTGTCTCCCCGCCGCCGAGACCCTGCTCCGTGGTCAGCATGACGTTTTTCATTACCATCCGCCCCTCGGGCGAGGTGTCCATACCGTAGTTGACGGATGAGAACGGCGTCTGCGCCCCGGCGCGGGAGTGCATGGTGTTGAGGTTGTGAATGAATGCCTCCATCGCCTGGAAAGTCGCCCTGTCCGTCTCTTTGATGGCGTGGTGAAGCGCGAGCTTCTGCGCTTTCTTCAGCCCCGCCTCATCCCCGTAAACCGCCTTCAATCGGACAAGTTCTTCCGCCTGATAGGCCTCGGAGCCCTCCAAGGTCGGCACAAGCCCCGTCTGTTCCTTGATATCGGCAATCATCGCCTTGATGTCCTGCTCCGGGTCTTCCATCTCCCGCCAGAGCATGAGTGCCTTGGTCAAGTTCTGGCGGTACAGCCGCACAAAGGTCTTGGCCACGCCCTGCGCCATGCCGTAGTCAAAATTGATAATGCTCTGCCCGCCGTGTTGGTCATTCTGGTTGGACTGGATGGCGATACAGGCGAGCGCGGCGTAAGAACTGATATCGTTCGGCTCCCGCAATGTCCCGTGCCCCGTGGAGAAGCCGCCCTTGAAGAGCTTGATGATGTCAATCTGGCAGCAAGTTGTGGTCAGCGTCAGGAAATCCAAGTCGTGGATATGAATATCCCCGTCCGAATGCGCCTTGGCGTGGGTTTGGTTGAGCACATGGCTGTGATAAAACTGTTTGGCACCCTCGGATCCGAACTTCAGCATGGCCCCCATCGCCGTGTCACCGTCGATGTTGGCATTCTCCCGCTTGATGTCCGAATCCCGCGCGTCGGCAAAGGTAATCTCCTCATACTTCTGCATGAGGCGGCTCTTCAGTTCCCGCTGGCGGCTCCGTTGGTCACGGTAGAGGATGTATGCCTTTGCTGTCGCGATATAGCCGTTGTCCATCAGCACACGTTCTACTATATCTTGTACGTGTTCCACGTCCGGCTCGGTCTCACCCTCTACTTCGAGGATGGACACTACTTCGCCGGCAAGACTGCGGGCAATGTCTTCGCTGTCAGGCCTGTGCGTGGCGGCAAAGGCCTGCGCAACCGCCTGTGCAATCTTCTCCACACAGAACGGAACCGTGCGGCCATCCCGCTTTTTGATTAAAGTGATGGTATTTGTCTTGGCTGTACTCATATCGATCTTCCTTTCCGAAAACACTCCGCGGCACAATATATTGTGTTCATTTTTTCAACAGAGTAGATATATAGTACAATACCAAACCTATCCTGTCAAGCCGCCCTGCGCCCTTTTCATATTTTTGGAAGAATCACTAAATATTACTGCACTTTTGATTTACAGCGAGCCGTTTTTTTGGTAGAATGGTGGTTGGCTCTATAAAGATACTCCCAAAGGGGCGTGACCGATAGATGAATTTGGGACAACTAAAGCGTGAAGCTCGCCTGTGCATCCTTACACCCCGCAAATCGGGCGTGCTCTCTATCACCCTTTTATATCTCATCCTCATAGTCCTGCTTCTGGAGCTTGTGTTCCGTCTCTCGGACATCGGCCGCTTCCAAACAGAGCTGGCAGAGAACCTCCTGCCCGTAGCCGAAGACCTCTTCCGGCCGGGTGTCCTGCAAGCCATCCTCCCGGAAATGTCTTTCACCATCCCCGGCACTTTCTTTTTCATCGTCCCATGGGTCTTTCGTTGGGTACTGGACTTGGGCTACCTCTACTACGCCCGCAGCGTGGTCAAAAACGAACCCCAAAGCCCCCGCAGCCTGTTCGAGGGCTTCACCTACTTCCGCAAAGCCGTCACCATTCGACTGATTCAAACCGTCCTGACCATCGGCGGCCTCATTCTCTTCATCTTCCCCGGCATCTGGGTGTTCACCGCTTTCTCACAGGCGAACCTCATCCTGTTAGACCACCCCGGCAAAGGCGCGCTTTGGTGTCTCAAAGAATCAAACCGCCTTATGAGAGGCCGTAAAGTAGAATTCTTCGCCCTCTTCATCAGCTTCTTAGGCTGGTGGTTGCTTACAACAATTCCTTTCATTACGTATCTGGCCCTGTTTTGGTACCTGCCCTACACCACATTCACCTACGTGAACTACTATAACAAATTAACCGGCAAGCCCTCGCAAGACGGTGGTTGGAAAAAGCCGGGCATGTTTTAAGCCCTTGTAGGAGCGACCGGTTTGGTCGCCCCTGTCACAACTTTGAAACAACGGGCGGCCGGGTCGGTCGCCCCTACAACAAACAATAGAGGTACGCAAATGATTACAATCGACAACCTGGCCCTGCACTACGGCTCCCAAAAACTCTTCGACCGGGTAGATATCCAATTTTCGCCCGGCAATTGCTATGGCATCATCGGAGCCAACGGGGCGGGGAAATCGACCTTTTTGAAGGTCATCAGCGGCGAAATTGAATCCACAAGCGGCGATGTGCGCATCCAACCCGATGTGCGCATGTCCGTGCTGAAACAGGACCAAGAGCGGTTCAACGACTACCCCGTGCTCGAAACCGTCCTCATGGGCAACGCCCCGCTCTACGCCTGCGGACAGGAAAAAGACGCCATCTATGAAAAAGAGGACTTCTCCGACGAAGACGGCCTCCGCGCCGCGGAGCTGGAAGAAACGTTCGCAGAACTCGGCGGCTGGGAAGCCGAGAGCGAAATTGCCCAGATGTTAGTCGGGCTGGGCATCCCCATCGAGTTGCACGACAAGCAGATGTCGGAGCTCACGGGGCGGCAAAAGGTCAAAGTGCTCCTCGCCCAAGCCCTCTTCGGGCGGCCTGATATCATCCTCCTCGACGAGCCGACCAACAACCTCGACATCGACTCCGTCGTCTGGCTGGAAGAGTTCCTGCTCGACTACCCCGGCACCGTCCTCGTGGTCTCGCATGACCGTTACTTTTTGAACACCGTCTGTACCCACATCGTAGACATCGACTTCGGGAAGATTAAGCTCTACGTCGGTAACTATGACTTCTGGTACGAGTCCAGTCAGCTCATCCAAAGGCTGATGAAGGAACAAAACCGCAAAGCCGAGGACAAAATCAAGACCCTGCAAGAGTTCATCCAACGCTTCTCCGCCAACAAGTCCAAGAGCCGTCAGGCCACCAGCCGGAAGAAGCTCATTGAAAAGCTCACCATTGACGAACTCCCCGCCTCCTCCCGCCGTTACCCTTGGGTCGGCTTCAAGCCGGAGCGGGAAGTAGGCAAGGACATCCTCGCCGTCACGAAAGTCACTAAGTCCGTAGACGGGGTGAAGCTCTTAGACAATGTCAGTTTCCTGCTCGGCAAGGGCGACAAAGTCGCTTTCATCGGCGACAACGAGTTGGCGATTACCACCATGTTTCAAATCCTCGCCGAAGAAACAGACCCGGACAGCGGCGAGCTCAAATGGGGCGTGACCACAAGCCGCGCCTATTTCCCCCGTGACCACTCGGCCTATTTCGAGGACGATATCAATCTCGTAGACTGGATGCGCCAATTCTCCGAGGACAAGCGGGAGAGCTTCGTGCGCCAGTTCCTCGGCCGTATGCTTTTTAGCGGCGACGATGTGTACAAGCAAGTCCGCGTCCTATCCGGCGGCGAGAAAGTCCGTTGTATGCTCAGTAAAATGATGCTCTCCGGCTCCAATGTGTTAATGCTCGACCAGCCGACGAACCACCTCGACATGGAGAGCATCGCCGCCCTCAACAACGGCTTAGAGTCTTTCGACGGCAACATCCTCTTCGCCACCCACGACCACCAGCTCATCCAAACCGTAGCCAATCGGATTATTGAGTTCCTGCCCGACGGCACCATCCGCGATCGTCGCATGACGTATGATGAATACGTGGCCGATAGACGCAAGGATGCCGCGAGTGCGTAACCGAAGAGGGCCCGACCCGGTCGCTCGCACCTTTCCTCTCTACCGACACACGGACGACCGAGGACGGCCGTCCCTACGACACCCCCACCACCCGCGCGCGGGGGAGAACATGATAAGCGGTCAGCCGCAGACGCCCATAATCGCGGGTCACAAGCGTAACAATAAAGCGCGCATGGCACGTAACACATCACGCCACACGCGTACGGCGTTTTATCTAGCGTAAGAACCCGCAGGGGGTTCTTAGGGGCACAGCCCATAAGTCGCGTTTTTGGTTCTTTTTGGCGAGACAAAAAGAACGCCGCCGGCAGGCAAAACCACCGTAATAACAAACCGAAACGCGCGGGCAGGGATAAAACCCCGCCCCTACAAATAAACGTCCCGCCGCCCAACACACACAACAACTGTAAAACAATATTTGGAGGATAAATGATATGAAAACCACACGTAAAACCAAGATCGTATGCACCCTGGGTCCGGCTGTTTCCAATAAGGAAATGATCACGGCCCTCATCCAAACGGGCATGAACTGTGCCCGCCTCAACTTTTCCCACGGCGACCACGAAGAGCATCTCGGCAGAGCCACGCTCGTCAAGGAAGCGCGGGCAGAACTCGGCACTCACGTCGCCCTCATGCTCGACACCAAAGGGCCGGAAATCCGCACCAAAGAGCTGGGCGATGGCAAGGTCGAACTCGAACAGGGCAAGCCTTTCACACTCTACTGCACCGATAAGATCGGCTCCGCCGAGGGCGTCAGCATCACTTACGAAAACCTCTGCAATGAAATCACCCCCGGCAAGAGCATTCTCATCGACGACGGGCTGATTGAACTCATCGTGCAAGAAATCAAAGGCACGGATATCCTCTGCACCATCCAAAACGGCGGCACGCTGGGCAACAAGAAAAGCGTCAACCTCCCCGAGGTCAACGTCCAACTCCCCGCCATCACCGAGCGGGACGAGCGGGACATCATCTTTGCCTGCAAGCATGACTTCGACTTCATCGCCGCCAGCTTCGTCCGCAAAGCCAGCGACGTGGAAACCATCCGCCGTGTACTCCGCGAGAACGGCGGCACAGATATCCGCATCATCTCTAAAATCGAAAACCAAGAGGGCGTGACCAACGCCGCCGAAATTATCGAGGCATCGGACGGCATCATGGTCGCCCGCGGTGACTTGGGTGTAGAAATCCCCGCCGAGGAAGTGCCGCACGTCCAGAAGATGCTCATCTCCGAGTGCGTCCGCCGCGGCAAACCCGTCATCACCGCCACGCAGATGCTCGACTCCATGATCAGAAATCCCCGCCCGACACGGGCAGAGGTATCGGACGTGGCCAACGCCGTTTTTGATGGGACAAGCTGCGTCATGCTCTCCGGCGAAACGGCCAACGGCAAATATCCCCTCGAAGCCCTCGGCACCATGGTCCGCATCGTAGAGCGCGCCGACAGAGCCAAAGCCTACGAGCCCGGCTACACAACCGCCAAAGACGGCGAAGTCACCATTGACGACGCCATCACCCACGCCACCTGTGCCACGGCGACCAGCCTCAACGCCAAAGCCATCGTCAGCGTCACCACAGGCGGCCACACCGCACGCATGATTTCCCGTTTCCGCCCCGGCTGTCCGATTATCGCCGTGACACCCGTGGAAAAAGTGCAGCGTCAACTCGCCATCTCTTGGGGCGTGGTTCCCTGCTACGGCAAAAATGTCGCCAGCACGGACGAGCTGTTTGATATCGCCGTGGAATCGGCCAAAAGTATCGGCATGGTGGAAACGGGCGACCTCGTCGTCATCACCGCCGGTGTCCCGTCGGGTAAAAGCGGCAGCACGAATCTGATTAAGGCTCAGCGGGTGTAATCGTAGGGGCGGCATTCAGCTGCCCGAACCGCGAACAGAACAAACTAAAAACAGGGGACGGGATAGCACATAATCCTGTCCCCTGTTTCCATAAAGGAGCATCCCACCCATGAAAAAGAAAAAGTGGTCAACAGTAAAAGAGATGCTGTTTCTGTATCTCGCCACCACCAAAATTCTCTACTGGTTCAACACCGTCATGCAGACCACCTTTGGCGGATTTGACAACAGCGTCCTCCAAGTCGTGCTGAGCCGATTCTTCACGCAAGATTTGCTCATCATTTTTGCGATTTTGTTCTTTTTCGTCATAGAAAGATTTAAGCTCAAGACAATCACAAACTATGCCCTCGCCTATATAGCCATCCTCTCGGTGGTTTTCATCCAAATGTGGATAACGAGCCGCTTCTTCGGGCCCGTACTGTTGGAGGAAGGGGTTGCAGGCTTCCTTGCAGGGGTCGGCTATCTCGGATTTTTTATATACTTCACCTTGGGCTTTTTTGCCATCGCAATTGCCCTGAATGTAAAAGAATACTTCAAAATGAAGTCCAAAGAACCGCCCGAAACAAACGCGGAAGACACGATGAACGATTTCTCAAACGCCCTAATCTGCGAAACCTGCAAAGATGACCTGCGGGAAAAGCTAAACCTCTTCGGCCAATTCGTCGGGGAATGGGAATTTGAAGGCATCCTCGGAAAAGGCACCCCGAACGAACAGTGCATCCCCGGCGAGTGGATTTTCTCGTGGATTTTAGACGGCACGGCCATACAGGATGTATTCATCTGCCCCTCTCGCAAAGAATGCGAGAAAAACCCCAACCCGAACGCCGAATACGGCACAACCGTACGCTTCTACAATCAGGCGACAGACGCATGGGACATGTTCTACGGCCTCTCCGGCGCAACCCATCTCTTGGAGGGAAAGCAAGTCGGAGAGCAAATCATCGTAACAAACAAATCCGACCCCGACACCCTGACTCAATGGGTATTTTCAGGCATTACGAAAAACAAGTTCCATTGGCAAAACCGAACAAGCCACGATAACGGTACCACATGGCATATACTTTTCGAACTATCCGCCCGCAAAAGATAAGCAAGTTTAATCCCTCCCGCATATGGAAACACTTAGGGTAGGTTCCCCACGGAACCTACCCTAAGTGCTTTCTAATTCTGCATTATTAATTCTTAATTACGCCGCCAAAGGCGGCGAAAAAGGGGAGGATACCATGAAAGCCATCATCATGGCCGGCGGCGAGGGCACCCGCCTGCGGCCCGTAAGCCTCAACATCCCCAAACCCATGGTACGGCTCTTCGACCGCCCGGTCTTGGAACACACGCTGAATCTGCTCAAACGCAACGGCATCACAGACGCCTGTCTCACCCTGCGCTTTCTGCCCCAAATCGTCACCGACTACTTCGGCGACGGCTCCGCCCACGGAATGCGGCTCACGCATCAAATCGAGGACACCCCCCTCGGCACAGCCGGGAGCGTAGCGGCCTGCGGGGACTTCATCGGCAAGGAACACGTCCTCATCCTCAGCGGCGACGCCGTATGTGACTTCGACTTGCAGGCCTGTATCCGCTTCCACTTCGAGAAACAGGCCGACGCCACCATTGTCCTCTACGCCCACCCCGACCCCTTGGAATACGGCCTCGTCATGACGGACGAGGCCGGACGAGTTGAGCGTTTCATCGAAAAACCGCCCTGGAACCGGGTATTCACCAACCGCATCAACACGGGGATTTACATCCTCTCCCCGGCGGCGATTGCGGAAATTCCGACAGACGGCCCCTACGATTTCGGCAAGGATTTGTTCCCGAAGCTCCTCGAAAAAAGCATGAATGTCTACGGCGTGGAGGCGGGCGGCTACTGGTGCGACATCGGCAGCCCCGAGGCCTACCTCCAAAGCGGCATGGACGCACTGGATGAAAAACTCACGCTCGACCTCGGCGCAGACCGAAGAGGCCAGAACATCTGGTCACACGCGCCCATTCCGCCCGGTGTGGCCGTCCTCGGCCCCTGCTATATCGGCAAGGGTGCGGTGTTGGAGCAAGGCGCAAAACTCGGCCCCCACGCCATCATCGGCGCGGGGAGCCACATCGCAAGCGGCGCAAGCGTGTCCCGCTCCATGGTGGACGGTGCGCTGATTGGGCAAGATGCCCGCTTAGACGGTGCCATCGTAGGCCGAAACGTATCTGTCCGCCGCGGCGGCATACTCGGTGAGGGCAGCGTCATCGGTGACGGCACGATTCTCGGCGAGGACAGCGTGGTAGATGCCAAAGTCCGCATCTGGCCCGGCAAGGAACTGCCCCCCGGTAGTCGGGTGACGGAGAATCTCATCACAGGCCGCCCCCGCAGCAACCTCCGCTTCTCCGGCGGTGGGGTGATTCGGGGCGAGGCCGGGGTGGTCATCACACCCGAGGCCGCGCTCGCCATCGGCTCCGCGCTGGGCGCGGAAGGGCGGGTCGGTGTCGGCTGTGCGGGCGATGCCGCAAGCCGTCTCGCCGCCCGGGCAATTGCCTGCGGTGTCTCTGCCGTGGGCGGATTCGCGCTGGAACTCGACTGCCCCTTCGAGGCCGCCGCCAGCTACGCAGCCGACCTCTACGGTCTGGCGAGAACCGTTTTCGTCCATGACCGAGAGGGCGAACTCTGCCTCAAACTTTACGGCGCACAGGGTTTGCCCCTCCTCAGAGAGCAGGAACGCCGCATCGAAGCTGCCCTCGCCGCCGGGGAACTCCGCCGCGCCACGGGAGCCAAAACCGGCGACATCACCGCCGCCGCGGGGACCTTAGAGGCCTATATCACCGCCGCCGCAAACTGCGGCGCACCCAAGCGCATATCCGCCCCCATCGCCGTGGAGGTCAGGGGAAACGGCGGCGCAAACCGCGCCCTGCGCCAAGCCCTCACACACATGGGCGCAAATCCCGCCGCCCACGGTCGGGGCGTTCCCGCTTTCGAGACTGCCCGAGGCGGCACCCTCCTCCGCGCCGAGGACGAAGAGGGCCACATCCTGGAAACCGAGCAACTCCTCGCCGCCCTCGTCCTGCTCGAACTGGAGGCCGGAGAGAACACCATCGCCATCCCTTACGCCGCACCCGTGGCCTTAGATGAACTGGCGGCACAGTTCGGCGCAAACATCCTCCGCCTGGGCCGTGACCCCGGCGCAGCCGAGCACTACTACCGCCTGCCCCACCTGCGGGACGCCGTCTTCGCCGTCTGCCGTCTGGCGGGCGCGATGGCCGCCTCCGGCGAAACGCTCCACACCATCACGCAGCGCATCCCCACCTTCCGCACCGCCCGCCGAGAGCTCCCCACCACAGGCGACCGCGCCGCCCTTATGCAATCTTTGGCAAGCGTCGCGGAACAGGGCGAAGTCGAGCTGGTAGAAGGCCTCCGCGTTCCCGTGGCCTCCGGCTGGGTGCACGTTTCCCCCTCGGCGGGACGGCCTGTGTTGAAGGTGTTCGCCGAGAGCACCAACATGGAAGCGGCGGAGGAGATTTGCGGGGAGGTTGTGCGGCTGTTGGAGGGGTTGGATAAAAAGACAAGTCAATAACACAAAAAAGCTCCCGAACAACATTGTCCGGGAGCTTCTGCATACTTAATTCACATACTCAGACCGCAAAACGGAATAACAAGCCGCATCAAAAATCTGCGCATCATACCGCCTGCTGGCCTGTCGTAGTATGCCCTCGCAGGTGAAGCCGCACTTTTCAATCACTCGCTTTGCGCGCGCGTTAAACGTTTTGTGGTAGGTGGACACAAGGTCAAGCTCCATATCCGCAAACGCGTGCGCAATCGCACACCGGGCGGCCTCGGTTGCAAGTCCCTTGCCCCAATGGTCGGCACCGAGCACAAAGCCCAGTTCCTTTACTTTGATATTCGGCCGCTTGTTATCCGCATGAAGCCCCACCGACCCGATGACCCTGCCGCTCTCCTTGCACACAATCGCCCAAATATCATTCGCCTCGATGAAATATTGAATGACCTGCCGGGACTCGTCCCTGCTCGTATGCGGCGGCCACCCGCCGTTCAGCCCCACCTCGGGGTGCTTGGCATATTCATAGAAATCGTCTGCGTCCTCCGGCGTCCATGCGCGTAGGATTAAGCGTTCTGTTTCTAATGTTTTCATTGTCTCCCTCGCCTTGTGTTGAAATGTTTGTTCGGGTATGAGTATATCATGTTTGCCGTCCTCTTGGAACTGAAATGTGCGTTCCGAGGGGATTTTTCTGTGTTTACCGTTGCGCTGTGCGCTGTGAGCCTGTATAATGGCTACGAAATATGTCGGATTTTCAGAGGTGGTTGTATGAAAAAGAGAATCCCCTTCACGCTATGCGTCCTCGCCGCTGTAGCTATACTGGCCGCAGCGGTCGTTTCTGCTTTTATGTTTCATCGGATGGGCAATGTCAATCTTGAAAAAATAACCCAAATCAATTTGATATTGGAGAACTTTGACGCAATCCAAACCTTTGCCGCAGAAAGTGGGGAAGGTGTTATAAATCTGCACATCACCGACCCGGAGACCGTTTATACCTTATCCTATGCAATGACACATTTGCAATCCCAGTATGACAGCTTTACTAGCCATGTGACTTTTTTAGTCACAATGTTTGTGCTCGCTTTTACAATTTTTGCAATTGCCATGCCGATTATGAACTATGTGTTTGTAAAAAAGGATGTCATCGACGATATAGATAGAAAAAAAGAGGATATGGGAAAATTATTCACCGAAGAATTGAATCGGCTGACCGATGGTATCAAGACCATGGAGAAAAAGAAAGAAGAAATGGAAGAATGGTTTGCCGACGAGCGAGAACGATTAGGCAACTCAATAAATCAGTGGAGAGCGGCAACAGAAAACATCATACGACAGGCACAACAGGCAACAGATAGCAACACAGGATTTGAAGCAGGCACACAAGAACCCATTAAACCAATCAGCAACGATACCGCCGATATGGCACATGCGTTTTTCTTAAATGCAATGATTGCCGGAAGCCACGGCAACAATGAAGCCGCCCTTGTTGATATGAACAAGGCCATTGCGTTAGAGCCGGAAAATGCAAGATATCGTTATAGTCTCGGCGTTACTTTGCACGCAATGAAACGCTACGAGAACGCACTTGCCGAAAAGCAGAAAGCCGTAGAGCTGGAGCCGGAAAATGCAAGATACCGTCATAGTCTCGGCATCACTTTGCACGAAATGAAACGTTACGAGGAAGCACTTGCCGAAAAGCAAAAAACCGTGGAGCTGGAGCCGGAAAATGCAAGATACCGTCATGGTCTCGGCGTTACCTTACACGAAATGAAACGCTACGATGACGCTCTTGCCGAAACGCAGAAAGCCGTAAAGCTGGAGCCGGAAAATGCAATATACCGTGATAGTCTCGGCACCACTTTACACGAAATGAAACGCTACGAGAACGCACTTGTCGAAGCGCAGAAAGCCGTAGAGCTGGAGCCGGAAAATGCAGGATACCGTGATAGTCTCGGCATCACTTTACACGAAATGAAACGCTACGATGACGCTCTTGCCGAAACGCAGAAAGCCGTAAAGCTGGAGCCGGAAAATGCAGGATACCGTGATAGTCTCGGCATCACTTTGCACGAAATGAAACGTTACGAGGAAGCACTTGCCGAAAAGCAAAAAGCCGTGGAGCTGGAGCCGGAAAATGCAAGATACCGTAATAGCCTCGGTATCACTTTGCACGAAATGAAACGCTACGAGAACGCACTTGCCGAAAAGCAGAAAGCCGTAGAGCTGGAGCCGGAAAATGCAAGATACCGTAATAGCCTCGGCATCACTTTACACGCAATGAAACGCTACGAGAACGCACTTGCCGAAAAGCAGAAAGCCGTAGAGCTGGAGCCGGAAAATGCAAGATACCGTAATAGCCTCGGCATCACTTTACACGCAATGGAACGCTACGAGGACGCCCTTGCCGAAATGCAGAAAGCAGTAAAATTGGAACCGGAAAATGCAGGATATCGTGATAGCCTCAGCACCTTTTTCCCAAATGAGAACGTCTCTGACGAAGAAGAGGAAGAAGACTAAACGCAAAAGAACCCGCCGTCATCCGACAGCGGGTTCCCTGTTTCCACCCACTACTACCTCACATTAAGTCGCCCCCCTTATCTTTTTTAGTTGCGATATGTGGTTGTTTATGGTATGCTATTGGGCAGATAAATCGATAGTGAAGGAGCGTAAAAAACCATGATTAAAATTGGTGTTGTGGGTGTCGGAAGCATGGGGCGGAACCATGTGCGGAATATTCTCGCCCTGCCCGGCCATTATGAACTCGTCGGATGCTACGACGAAGCGGAGGCGAGCAGAAACATTGTCCGTGAAATGTTTGACGTATCGTGCTTTAACAGCGTAGAGCAGCTCTTCCGGGAGACGGACGCCGTCGTGCTGGCCGTACCCTCCTCTCTGCACCGCGAATACGGCCTGCTCGCCGCAGAGTATAAACAGCACGCCCTCATCGAAAAACCCATCGCCCTCTCCGAAGCGGACGGTGTTTTGCTGTGCGAAGCCTTTGCAAAGGCCGGCAAAACGCTGATGGTCGGGCATATCGAGCGGTATAACCCCGCCGTCATCGAGATGAAAAAAATACTGGAGAGCGAATGCAGTGCCGGCATCATCGCCATAGACGCAAAGCGTTGCAGCCCCTTCGATCCCAGAATCGGGGATACCAACGTCATCTACGACTTGATGATTCACGACTTGGACATCGTGCTGAATTACCTCCTGCCCGACCCGATTGCCACCGTATCCGCGAGCGCGCTGACGGTCAGGAGCAAATCTTACTCCGATTACGTCCAAGCCGTCATCCAACACGAGGGCGGCGCAATTTCCACCATCTGCGCCAGCCGCGTGACGGAAAATAAAATCCGCACCATAGATGTCCACACCAAACAGGCTTTCATCCAGGCGGATTTACTGAACAAAACCCTGCAAGTCACCCGCAAGACAAGCTTTGCCCTAGACGTGGGCTACACACCCATGTACAAGCAGGAGAGCATCGTAGAAAAAATCATGCTGCCCAACGTCGAGCCGCTCAAAGCGGAACTGATGGAGTTTGCCAAAGCGATTACCGAGGGCAGAGACGCACTCACCCACGGCGAAGACGCGACAAAGGCCGTGCAATACGCAGAAACCGTCCACAGCCTGACAGCAAACTGCCCCCGATTGGAGTGTGCCAATGGATAATCTCCCCGTTATGATACCCTATTTCGACCACGAAGAGGCCGAGGAAGTCGCAAAGGTAATCGCCTCCGGCTGGGTCGCCCAAGGGAGCAAGGTTGCGGCGTTCGAGCAAATGGTGGCGGCCTATGAACACGTTGCACACGGCGTCGCCGCAACGTCTTGCACAACAGCCCTGCACCTCGCTCTTTTAGCTCTGGGCGTGGGGGAGGGGCACGACTGTATCGTCCCGTCCTTTACCTTCACGGCCACGCCAAACTCCGTGCTCTACACAGGCGCAACCCCGATTTTCGCGGACGTCACTGCGGACACCTACAACATAGACCCGGACGAGATAGAGCGTATCATCCGGGAGCAATATGATGACAATCTCATCAACAAACAGACGGGCAACAAGCTCAAAACCATCATCGCCGTAAATCTCTTCGGCCTGTGTGCCGATTTGCCGCGCATCAACGCCATCGCGGAAACATACGGCCTATCGATCTTGCAGGACAGTGCCTGCGCCTTCGGTGCCAAGATAGACGGCCGCCCCGAGGCGGACTTCGGCAACATGGCCTGTCTCAGCTTCCATCCACGCAAATCCATCACCACGGGCGAGGGCGGCATGGTGCTGACGAATGACGCGGACCGGGCGGCATACATGAAAACCCTGCGCAGTCACGGAGCCACAGTATCCGAAATCGACCGCCACAAACAGGCGGGCTATCTCATGCCGGACTTCAACGAATTAGGCTACAACTACAGAATGACAGACATCCAAGCCGCCGTCGGCATCGCGCAGATGCGCAAGATGGATTTCATCACGAACACACGCAGACAAAAGGCGGCATTGTACGACAGGCTCATCGGGGAGATGGGCATAGACTTCCTAACCCCCCCCCACGTCCCCAAGGGCTACTTCCACACCTATCAATCCTACGTGTGTGTGCTGGACATGGAACGGTTGGGGTGCCGGGACATCGAAGAAGCCGCGCACTTGCGCAACGAACTCATGTCCAAGCTGGACGCACGCGGCATCGCAACCCGTGTCGGCACACACGCCACCCACATGCTGGGACACTACAGAGATCGCTGCGGCTTTGCACCGGAGGATTTCAAGGTTTCTTATATGTTAGACGGGCTGTCCGTCACACTGCCCCTGTACGTGCAACTGACAGAGCAAGACCAAGTCCGGGTGCTGCAGGCACTTTTAGATGTTAAAACCGAGTTATTGGGAGGCTAGACCATGAGAACACTGAAAGACAAAGTTGTACTAATCACCGGCGGTGCCGGATTTATCGGCAGTCACTTGGCCGAGGGCGTACTCGGGGCTGGTGCACGAAAGGTTGTCGTTGTGGACAACCTCTTCGTGGGCAAACTGGATAATCTGGACGCCATCCAAGACCGCATCGTCTTCTACAAAGAGGACGCCGCCGACCTGCACACGATGGAGATGATCGTGCGCAAAGAAGAAGTCCAAGTCATCTACAACATGGCGACGATGGCCTTGATTTATTCCTTCTTCAACCCCCACACGGCCTATATGGTAAACGTGAAAATCGCAGATGTGCTCATGCACCTGTTGCGCAACAAAGAGTATGAGACCCTCATCCACGCCTCCTCCTCCGAGGTCTACGGCACCGCGCTCTACGCGCCCATGGATGAAAACCACCCGCTCAACCCCACCACGCCCTACGCGGCGGGTAAGGCGGCGGCAGATTTGCTGGTCAAATCCTTCTGCAACATTTACAATTTTGACGTCGTCATCATCCGCCCCTTCAACAATTACGGCCCCAGACAAAACATGGACGGTCCCTTAGCCGGGATTATCCCCGCCACGGTGCGGCGCATCCAAAACGGCGAGGCCCCCTTCGTCGAGGGTGACGGTTTGCAGACCAGAGACTACATCTATGTCTCCGATACGATAAAAGGCCTGCTCGCGGCCTATGAGCGGGACCATCTGCGGGGCGAGATTATCAACCTCGGCTCCGGGGTGGAGATTCAAGTTGTCGATATCGTCAAGCACATCTGCGACTACATGGGCTACACGGGCGAAATCGAATACAAACCCGAGCGGACAGCCGATGTAAAGCGGCTCTGCGCCTCGGCGAAAAAAGCACAGGAACTGCTCGGGCTGGCCTGTGAGATTCCTTTTGAGAAAGGCATCGTGAAAACGTTGGATTGGTACATGCAATGAACGAGAGCTTACTGCGAGAACTCAGCGAACTGCGGGAGCAGTTGAATCGACACACCAAGCAGACCTACAACAGAGTGAACCCCTTTACCGAAAATTTGATTGACTGGAAAGAAAAGGGCAAGCAACTCTCCGGACATGACAGCACCACCGTCTATGAATCCTGCACCGTCATCGGCGATGTAAAACTGGGCGATCATTGCTGGATTGGACCGTACACGATTTTAGACGGCGGCGGCGGCCTCACCATCGGCAACCGTGTCACTATAGCGGCAGGTGCGATGATTTACTCCCATGACACATTCAAACATACGCTGAGCGATGGGAAAGTCCCATACGAATATAAGCCAGTTGTCATCGAAGATAACTGCTTTATCGGCTCACAAGCTATCATTTTAAAGGGTACGCACATCGGACACCACAGCCTGATTTCGGCAAACGCATTAGTGAGCGGAAAAGTGCCGCCTTATTCCATCGTTGCGGACTCGCCTGCGAAAATTGTCGGCAAAGTGCAAGTGACAGACGATGATGTCACTTTGGTCTACGATAAAACCTAGTGAGGAGGACAACCCAATGGATACAGTCTCCGTCATAGTCCCCTTTCTAAACGAAGCGGACTGCATCACGCAATACTGCGACTTCATCAATCAATACGCCAAGGACAAGCCCTTCGGCGTAGAGGTCATCTTCGTAGACGACGGCTCCACCGACAACACGGACGATGTCATCGCCGCTTACGACTTCATGCACTGCAAAGCGGTCAAACTCGTCACCCTCTCCAAAAACCACGGCTCCCACGCGGCAATCAGAGCCGGGATTTTCCATGCAGAGGGCGATTACATCACCTACGTCGGTGCCGATTTGCAGGAGCCGGACGAAATGGTCACCCTCATGTACGACACCATCAAAAACGGTCTCGACGCGGTATATGTGGAAAAAAAGCGCGTCAAAGTGAACCCCGTTAACCGCGCCTGCTCCCTGCTCTACTCCGCCATGATGCGGCGTTGGGCCGTGAAAAACTACGGCGCGGGCGGCGTGAATAACATCATGTTCAACCGCAAAATCAGGGATTATCTCAACAACAATATCGAGTCAAATTCCTCCCTGATGCTGCAAATCATAGCTGCCGGCTTCAAAAGTGTCACCATCAAAATGGATTACAAAAACCGCGTCGGCGGCGTGTCCAAATGGACGCTCGGCAAGAAGATGAAGCTGTTCATCGACTCTTTCGTTGCCTTTTCCTTCGTGCCGATTCGCTTCGTAAGCATCATGGGCATCCTGATGTTCCTCGCCGGGGTCGGATTCGGCGTGTTCACAATCGTAAACCGCATACTAAACCCCGGTGCTGCGGCCGGATTTGCGACGCTGGCCTCACTGCTGGCAATCGGCTTCGGGATTACCAACATCTCGCTCGGCATCGTCGCGGAATACTTATGGCGCACATTCGACGCCGCGCGAAATCGGCCTGTGTTTCTCATATCCGAGGTGAAAGGGATTAAATAGATGCGTTTGCTCAAAAATCGGTATTTCCAACTCTTGGGGGCGTTTTTCCTCTTCTCTTTTGTCGGCGTAGTCGGAAAGATGGCCGCCATGAGCGGCGGTCTCACTATGCGGTTCTTTCTATTCGTAGGACTTCAGGTTTTTCTGCTGGGCCTGTATGCCATCATCTGGCAACAAGTGCTGAAGAAGTTTGACCTCGTCGCTGCCATGGCCTATCGTGGTGTTGTGGTAATCTTGAGCCTGATTTGGGCGATTGTTTTTTTCCAAGAGGAGATTACGATGTTCAACATCATCGGCTCTCTCATAATTGTGGCGGGCATCTATATCGTATCGACGGGAGAGGTGTAGCATGATTAAGTATATGTTGGTCGCCTTCGCAGCGGTTGTGCTCTCCTGCCTGGCGCAGATTTTGCTCAAAAAAAGTAGCGGCGAGAAGAAAAAGCATTTCATCTTCGACTACCTGAACCTGAAAGTAATCGCCTCCTACGGCATCATCTTCATCTGTATGCTGCTCACCATCTACGCTTTCACGGGCATGTATTACAGATACGGCGCGGTCATCGAATCGCTGGCCTATCTGCTGATTATGCTCTTCAGCAGGATGTTCCTGAAAGAAAAAATCACCCGCAGACGTGTCATCGGAAACTGTATCATTGTGCTTGGCGTGATTATTTTTACGATAAGTTTATAAATTAACTCATAAAGGAGAGGGAGATATGAACGTACCATTCTTAGACTTAAAACGGCAGTACGCGGAACTGCAGGCAGAGCTGGAACCTAAGGTCATCGAGGTTTTGCGCAGCGGAGCCTACATCGGCGGCAAGTATGTGACCGCCTTCGAGGAGGAAATGGCGGCCCACCTCGGCGTGAAACACGTCATCGGCTGTGCCAACGGGACGGATGCCCTCATGCTCGCCCTGCGCGCCTGCGGCGTCGATGCGGGTGATGAGGTCATCACCACACCCTTTACCTTCTTCGCAACAGCAGAGGCCATTGCGGCCATCGGTGCCGTCCCCGTCTTTGCGGACGTACGGGAATCGGATTTCAACCTCGACCCCGCCGCCGTTGAAGCCTGCATCACGGAGAAAACCAAGGCCATCCTGCCCGTACATATCTTCGGCTGGCCCTGCGATATGGATCCGATTAACGAAATCGCCAAAAAGCACGGCCTGAAAGTGGTCGAAGACGCCGCACAGGCCATCGGCAGTGTCTACAAGGGTAAAAAAATCGGCGCGTCGGACAACCTCGTCACCTTTTCCTTCTACCCGACCAAAAACCTCGGCGCATTCGGCGACGCGGGCATGATTACGACCAATGACGACGACTTCGCCACCATCGCCCGCGCCTTCCGTGAACACGGCATGGCCAAAACAGGTGCAAAGGCCAGAGAACTCCTCTACGGCGTACGGGACGAGTTCGCCGAAGGTGCTGCCATTGGCGCAGACGCGTTGTATAACCCCTACAAGTATTTCAACTACCTCGTCGCCTACAACTCCCGTTTAGACGCCGTACAGGCCGCCATTTTGAGCCTGAAGCTGAAGCACATAGACAACTACAACGCCAAAAGAGCAAACATTGCCGCCCGCTACGATGCGGGACTAAGCGATGTCGTCACCGTCCCCGCCCCCTCCGCCTACGGGGAGAGCTGCTACCACCAATACGCCGTCCGCACCGGGCAAAAAGAAGAACTGGGCGCGTTCTTGGCGGAGCGCGGCATAGGCTCCGGCGCGTTTTACCCCGTCCCGCTCCACTTACAAAAAGCATTCGAGGGCTTGGGCTACAAAGAGGGTGATTTGCCCGTGGCCGAAATGCTCACCAAAGAGACCGTCTGCCTGCCCATCTTCCCGGAGATGACGGACGAAGAGGTCGAAGCGGTGATCCGGGCCATCCGAGATTTTGAGAGGAAGTAAAGATTATGGGAACGTTCATACACGCAACGGCTGATGTCAGCCCGCAGGCGGACATCGGGGAAAACACCAAAATATGGAACCTCGCGCAAGTGCGGGAGGGCGCGACAATCGGTGCGAACTGCATTGTCAGCAAAAATGTATACATCGATACCGGCGTCATAATCGGTGACAATGTGAAGGTGCAAAATAACGTCAACGTCTACAACGGCGTAACCGTCGAGGATGACGTGTTTCTCGGCCCGTCCATGACTTTCACCAACGATATGTTCCCCCGTGCGACAAATGCCAACTGGAGGATTACGGGGACGCTGGTAAAAAAAGGTGCCTCTGTCGGCGCAAACGCTACCATCGTCTGCGGTGTGACCATCGGGGCCTATGCGATGGTCGGCGCCGGTTCCGTGGTGACGAAAGACGTTCCCTCGCACGCTTTGGTGGTGGGGAACCCCGCAAGACAAATCGGTTATGTCTGCCGCTGCGGCATGCGCGCGGCAGGACCGATGACAGTCTGCGAAGCCTGCGAGAGTTGAGGCGTTTTATGCGAGAGTACATCAATTCCCCGCCGAGCAAGGTCTTAGGCGACCTCCGGCGGCGCATTCCGAAGAACGTCAAAATCACCTTTTGCGCCACCTTCATCGCCGGTGTGTTGGTGCACGGGTATCTGTTCGCCAATTTCCTGCTCAACCACGACGGCATGTCCTACTTCCGGCAAATGGCGGCGGGGAACACCCCCCATACGCTGACGAGCGGAAGATGGTTCCAAGGAGTTGCAATCGCACTCAGCGGTGCCATCCCCGTGCCGTGGGTCATCGGCTTTTTGTCCGTGTTTTACCTCTCACTCACAGCCGCTATTGTCGTGGCGTGTCTGGAGGTAAAGCGTCCCCTCTACTCCGTTTTGGTCGGGCTGATTCTGGTCACCTTCCCTGCGGCGGGCGTTGTGTTTGCGTATATCCAAGTGGCGGACTCTGTCTTTTTGAGCGTCCTCCTCGCGTGTTTCGCTGTGCTTTTATGTAAAAAATTCCGCTTCGGATTTATTTTCGGCGCATTCTCTTTGGCTCTGTCGCTTGCTATTGTGCAAACCTATATCACACTAGCGGCCGGGCTGTTTGTGATGATGCTGATTCTCGACATCTTGAGCAAACAGGAAAGTATCAAAACGCTTCTGCTGCGGGGCCTCAAATATGTTTCCTGCCTCGTCTTGGGGCTGGCGGTATATTTTTCCGTGTTGCAATATATGCTCACGACAAGGGGCGTTACACTCTCTGGGTATCAGGGCATAGACCAAATGGGCCAACTGCCGCTCTACCGATATCCGAGATTGATTGAACTTGCATACCAAGAATTTTTTGGATTCTTCACACAGCATTCCTACGGCTTCCTCTCCACACGGCTCCCGTTTATTCTGCCGCTGATTCTCATTCCGCTGATAATCGTCCTGCTTGTCATAAATAAGCGGCCAAATAAACGCAGCATCCCGCACCTGATTCTGCTCGCTGTGCTGGTCGCACTCTTCCCGGCGGCGGTCAATGCGATTTATATCATGGGCGCACACTTTGTATATCTCATGCTGCTCTACGCGCTTGCCCTTGTGTTCGTACTCATGGCCGCCCTGTCAGACCGCTTGGATTTGTCCCTGCAAGACATGAAATCATCCGTCAAGAAATACATCGGCATCTTCGTCTGCTGGGTGTCCTTGGCCGTGCTCGTGTTTGTCCCCTACAATTATTTCGTGGTGCTGAACGGGAACTACCTGCAGACAGATTTGGCAATCCGCCAGACGACTCATGTCTCCTCCACGCTTGTACAACGTGTCCGCGCCTTCCCCGGATATGAAGACAATATGCCCGTTGTCCTCGTCGGCCGCCATTCTGCCGGGAGCGATGCCGTCATCTCCCAATTGCACGAACATAGCCCCATGTTCGGATTCCCCACCACAAACGGGCTGATTAACTGGCATTCCTACCGCCAATTCTTCGAAATTTTCCTCGGCGAAGACATCAATTTACAATTCCTGCGAGACGATACAATTCGCAGCGAGCACTATGAGGCCCTCTCCGAACTCACCATATTCCCCGCCGACGGGTCAATGATGATCGCGGACGGCATGTTGTTCATCCGTGTAGGGCCGGAGTTTTAGCGTAAGAAGCACATATAAACAAGACGCTGTAATCAACCGATTACAGCGTCTTTTCTTCCAGTTTTTCCAACAACGCCCAAAACACCTCGTCCCGAATCGGCGCGTCAATCGTGACCGGCTCCCCCGACACGGGATGGCGGAATGCCAGATAATGGCTGTGCAAAAGTTGCCGTCCCACGCCCAAATCCGCCGAAAGAGCGGCCGACCATTCCGTGCGGTACAAGGGGTCGCCGATCAGCGGCACACCCACCTCCAAACAATGCACCCGAATCTGATGCGTCCGCCCCGTCTCCAAGGTCAGCTCCAATACGCTGCACACCTGCCCCGCGAGCGCACCGACCGCCACCGTGCGGTAGCGGGTCGCGGCCTGTTTGCCGTCCTCAGCCACGATGCGGCGCATATCCTTGGCCTGAAATCTGCGAATGGGCAGGTCGATAACGCCGTCAGGCGGGTCTAGCACACCCGTCACCAGAGCCGTATACCGCTTCTTCCCCGTACGAAGCGCGCCTGTGGCTCTCGCTTTCATATGGGCATTTTTGGCAAAGAGCACCACGCCGCTCGTGTCTCTGTCCAAGCGGTTCACCACATGGCAAATCGGCCGCTGACCGCCGGCTTGCAGATAACCCGCCACAAAATTCGCCAGCGTCCCGTCATTCTTCGCACGGGAGGGGTGGACAATCAGCCCCGGCGGCTTGTTCACGGCAATTAGCCCCTCGTCCTCCCACAAGACTTCCAGCGGCCCAATCTCAGGCACGTTGTCCCCGTCCCGCTCGGCGCGGGTCACGTCCGCCGTGACCAACGCACCCGCTTTCACAAGATAGTTTGTAAACTGCACCGCACCGTCCACATGCAGGCCGCCGTGCGCTTTCAATGCCCGCACAGCCGCCGCGGAGAGACCCATGCCCCGCCGCAAAACGTGGAGCAAAGCCGCCCCGTCCTCTTCTGCCGTCACTCTGTGCTCTAAAATCATCGTCTGATACCAGCCTCCCATTAAAAGCCTTGCATCTTTGCGGTCTATTTTCCGCATTTCTTCGTCTTCCTCCTTGGCGGGCGAAAGCCCGCCTGCGTCGTCATCCTCGAATTGCGAAAACTATCCTCGCAAATCTTGCAACGCTTTTAACGGGAGACTAGTATTACAATCCGATGCGCCAACACGAGGTCGCCGTATACGCCGCCGTGATAAATCTCCACGCGGTCACCCTCGTTTAAGAGCACCACATAGGGGTCCTGCGCCGCCGTAATCACATAGAAAATCTCCACGCCCCGCAAGCGGATGTAGAAGTGGGTATCGCCCTCGATGACCACCGTGCGAATCTCTTCAACCCACCCCGTCTCATACGCACCGATCGCCACCTCGTGGGTGATGATGTTATGGCGCAGCAAGGCCTCCCGATACAGCCGCTCCGCCTCCTCCACGGTCGGGGCGTTGACGGCAATTTGCGACTGCTCCACGTTCACCATCGCATACTGCCGCACGATATCCATCGCGTCCTTGAGCGCGATAAAATACGTCGGCTGGTCGGCAATGTTCAGCAGCAGCGGGAACGTCGCCGTATAGCGCAAATCCTGCACCAAGCCCTCCGCGCTCGCCATACCCGCCTTTTCATCGGCACCCGCTACGGAATAAAATGTCGCCTCCCGTGTCCGCTGGTTGACGAGCAAGATGCCGACAATACTCGCATCCGTCCCCACGGAGGTAATACCGGTGTACATGTACACATCATCGTCGATGACGATGTAGTTAAAGCCCTCCGTCGTCCGTGTCACGTCCCGCTGGCCGAGGAAAGAGTTAATCCATCCGTTCGAGTACGCCCCCAGCCAGTCATATTGCTGTGTAATCAGCGTGGCCGAGAACACTCTGTCCACCCAGAGCGGAATATCTTCGACGTCATAATAACGGCTCGCCCCCGTGACGGCGTTCACCAACACCACACCCTGTATATCCTCGCCGCCGAACAGCCCGACCCGCCGCACAATGCGGGGCACGACCCAGTAGGGCGTCGCGTCATCGGCCAGTTCAAACACGGGCGTATCAAACATAAAAGTCGGATACCGAAACCGCAAATGCCGATTCAGGTTGCGGAAAAAGAACTCGCTCGGGGAATACCGCATCCCCTCCTCCAAGCGCACCACCTCCGCCTGCTGCGTCACCATGTCCACGATGACGTAGCCCGGCAGACCGTCTCCGGTGTTGTTGAACCACTTAATCAAATCCCCGTAGACCAAAGGCGCAACCCGCACGGGGCGGCCTTGGAAGTTAATCTGGCTGTAGTGCTCCGCCACCTCAAACTGGGAGACGACATCCGCAAGCTCCCCCAAGGTTCGATTCCCCAACCGCGCCGCGCTGACGGCATCCAGCATGGGAATCTGGTCGAAGCTAATCTCCCGCACATCCTCGGCGAAGTTGCTGTGCTGCATGGTGAAAATCGCCGCATAGCTCCGCGCCCGCAAGATAGGCGAAGAAATCAGCGACCCCACCAAAAAAACCACAACCAGAGCCAAACAAGCGATGGCCGGGATAAATGCCACCCGCTTGACCTCTTTCACAATCTGCTGCGGCTTCGCATCTTTCAGTCCCGCTCCGCCCAAAAACAAACTGAGACCGCAATATACGGCGGCCATGATGAAAAAGAACCCGTAAAACGACGGGTCGTGTAAATTGATGGCGGGCAGGGCAAAGTAGAAATAGCCCAAGCCTACCAATAGGGTAAGTAGAATCGTAAGTATGGTGCGCTTGCCTCGTTTCATCGGCGTGTCTCCTTTGGGTGTGTTATATGATTCTATTATAGCATGATTGCAGGAGCTGCTACAAGTAGGGGCGGCCATTGGCCGTCCGCCATGCCAAATTTGTCTTGCCCTGTGTAGAGGCCGATTGATAACCGCCCCTACACGAACGTCCTCCTGTTATTCTGCGCAGCGAAGCCCCCGGTAAAAACCGGGGGCTTCGCTGCAATATCACTATCTGCTCTTCGTAAGCTCATTCAGGGGCGTCGCATCGTCAAACGCGGCTTGCACTTCTGCGTGCTCGTGTTTGTCGGTTCTTGTAATCATCTTCCAAGCACAGAAAATACCAAATATGCTGGCACCCAAGGCAATCAGCGTATACCGCATCAGGTATTCCGTAAAGAATTCAATGTCTAAATAGGACTCAATTGTCTGCATCAAGGTAAACGTAGGAATGATCTCCCGGAGCCTCAACCATGTGTCTATAATCTCAACTGTCAAAGCCACCAAGAGTGTGTAAATGATAGTAAATACAGTCGTAATTTTGCTCAGCTTACCACCCAAAACCTTCCAACCGAAATAAATACCCATCGGAATAATGGCAAACAATACACCGACAAAATAGTCCATAAAATTAAGCGCAAGCAAAGCCGGCAACGCACCCACGATACCGCCAATCAAACCGCCAATCACGCCGCGCAGATGCCCGCTGTTCTGCTTCTTCAGCTCCAAAGCTTCTTGTTGGGAATCTTTCCACGTCCGCAGACAGCTCATATGTACCAACGCAAGCCGTCCGTCGTAGTGCGCCAGCGCGTCGCTGCCGCTTTGCCCGCAGATGGCGCAGCCCGTCGGTGCCGTTATGCCCTCTTCCCGCAGAGCAGTTTCCAGCGCATCCATCGCCTGTTCGTACCAAGTACCTGCATCGTCCTTGACAAAAGTCAGCGTAACCACGAAAAACTTGCCCGTCACCTCAGACCCCGGGACCGCATTGGCGATTGTCACCTTGTCCTTCGTCCGCGCGTCTTCTTTCAGGCGTTTCTTCACCGCTTTCAACTGCTTGGAATCCGGCGGCGCATCGACCGCACAGACAATGTTTAAGGTTTTGAGCAATACCTTTTCCTGCAAGGCCGCCTCTGCCGGGAACCCGAATAGCAGCCCCCGTACAGTCTCGTCTTTGCCCTCACCCACCGGCTTGAACCCGGTCAGTTGAAGCATCTCTTCTCTGGTCATACAAAATTCCTCCCACAATTTTTTAGAACGTGTTCATTTAAGCAACATCTTCGGTTCTTCTCCCCCGCTTGCGGCGGAGGAGAAGAACAAAATCATTTTCAAAACAACACGCTGTCATTTTTAAAAACCCCGTACCCTTGCGAGGTACGGGATTCTTCTTTGGTGACCCATCGGCGACTCGAACGCCGGACAACCTGATTAAAAGTCAGATGCTCTACCGACTGAGCTAATGGGTCAGAATCGCGATGTTTCCTGCGGGAAACATCTAAGTTCGCTTCGCTCACGCGCGATTCAAAAGGGGGACCAGTCCCCCTTTTGGATTCCCCCTGGCCCCCGGCGGGGTTCAGGTCAAGGGCAGGGAGCGGAAGCTTTTTTGACGCCCCTGCGGGGCGTTGGCTGGGATGGAAGGGTTCGAACCTTCGAATGCCAGAGTCAAAGTCTGGTGCCTTACCACTTGGCGACATCCCATTGTGTTGTGATTTATACCAGTATTACAAAGTTTTTCGTTCGCAGTCAACCCTGTGGCTGACTGCGAACGAAACATGGGGTGAATGACGGGACTCGAACCCGCGACAACCGGAACCACAATCCGGGGCTCTACCAACTGAGCTACACTCACCATGTTTTCAATTAACAATTAACAGATAACAATGAACAATTGTGGTGCCGCCTTCGGCGGGATATTAAAATCATCCGCGAAGCGGACACCACCATTGTTAATTGTTTAATTGCTCATTGTTAATTGCGCAACTCCGTTGCGCCTGGTACGCCAGAAGGGATTCGAACCCCTGGCCTACTGCTTAGAAGGCAGTTGCTCTATCCTGCTGAGCTACTGGCGCACATCAGCTTTAATATTGTATGCAGTTTTGGTCGATTTGTCAAGCCTAAGTTTCCAAAACCCCAAACTGACTATGATAGAGCCGCGCATACAGGCCGCCGCGGGCGAGCAAGTCCGCATGCGTACCCGCTTCCGCCACCTCACCGTGGTCGAGTACGAGTATCCAATCCGCCCCCCGAATGGTTGCCAACCGATGCGCCACAACGAAACTTGTGCGCCCCTCCATGAACCGCGCCAAAGCCGTACCGAGCAGCAGTTCCGTCCGCGTGTCGAGCGAACTCGTAGCCTCGTCCAGCAGTAGCATGTCCGGCTTGGTGAGGAAAATGCGGGCGATGCTAATCAGTTGCTTCTGCCCCGCCGAGAGGCCGCTGTCGCCGGAAATAACAGTATCATACCCCTCGGGCAGACCCAAAATAAACGAATGCGCCGAGGCCGCCTTGGCCGCCGCCTCAATCTCCGCCCGTACCGCATCGGGACGGCCATAGGCGATATTCTCCGCCACCGTGGCACGGCAAATCCAACTGTCCTGCAACACCATCCCGCTCATCCGCCGCAGAGCGGGACGGGCTATCTGCGTGACAGGCACGCCGTCCACGGAAATCGTCCCGCTGTCCGTTTCATAAAACCGCATGAGCAGATTGATAAGCGTCGTTTTCCCGCTCCCCGTCGGCCCGACCAACGCCACGTGCGTACCCGGACGGGCGGTGAGGTTCACGTCCCGAATCACAGGCCGATGGGGGGCGTAGGCAAAAGAAACATCCTTGAGCTCCACCAACCCTTTGCAAGAATCAGGCGACTTGGCATCCGCCGCGTCCGCTGTCTCGGGCGGCCGGTCGATGACGGCAAAGAGCCGTTCCGCACTCGCCCCCGCTGCTTGAATCTGCGTCAGCACGGCTGTGGCCTCGTTGAACGGGCGGGTATATTGATGCGCATAGGCCAAAAACGCACTCAGGCTCCCCACCGTGATTCCCCCTGCCGTCACCGCCAACGCACCCAACACGCCGACAGCGAGGTAGATCATCGCGTTCACAAACCGTGTCATCGGGTTGGCGAGGCTGGAGTAAAACACCGCCTTCACGTTGGAACGGAAAAACCGCTCATTCAGCGCGTCAAAGTCCGCCTGCGACGCCCCCTCACAGGCCATCGCCGCCACCTGTGCGCCGTTCGTGACCATCTCGTTCACATAGGCCCCCATCCGCCCCTGTACCTCGCTCTGCGCCCGAAAATACTTCCGTGTCCGCCCCGCGATGAACCGCGCGGGCAAAATGGAGACAGGCGTGGCGATGATAACCACAAGCGCGATGCGCACGTCCAGCGTAAACATCAGCACCATCGTGCAAAGCACCGTCACCGCGCCCGGCAAAAGGCTTGATAAGGCCGACAAAACTCCATCCGCCACCGCCTCGGCATCGTTTACCAAGCGGCTCACCAAATCCCCGTGCGGATGTCCGTCAATCGCCGAGAGCGGTGCCTCGGAAATCCGCCCATACGCATCCCGCCGCACCGCCTGCCCGACTTTCGCCGAGAGGTAGCGCGTGCAGGTAAACATCGCCCATTGGAACAAAGCCTTGCCCAAAGCCGCCAGCACAAAAATCTGCAACAACCGCCCCACGGCGATAAAATCAACTTGCCCCACACCAAGAATATAGTCAATCGCCCGCCCCACAAGTACGGGCAGGAGCAGGAAGCAAAGCACGCTCGCAATCGCTCCAACCACACTACCGAGCAGATAAGGCCAATACCGCCACACGTAAGGCAACAGTCGGCGTAATATGTGTTTGTTCATGTGCTTCACCTCGCCCTTGTCGGGGCGGCATTCTGCCGCCCGCTCGTTTCAACTTTGCACAACGTATGATTCGGGACACGGACGGCCAATGGCCGCCCCTACAACACGCACCCAACACCCCCGTTTCTGCCATCCGGGCGGATGTGGAATCGCCCCTACGAACACAGCCCCTGCGATCGGCAAATCTCCCGATACACCGCACAACGCTCAATCAGCTCTCCATGCGTCCCCAACCCGACCGCCGCGCCGTCCTCCAACACCAATATCCGATCCGCCAAACGTAAGGACGCCGCCCGCTGACTAATCAGCACCACCGCCGTACCCTCAGCCCAATCCCGCAGCGCACGCCCCAAAGCAGCATCCGTAATATAATCCAGCGCGGAGGACGCATCATCCAACACCAACATCGCCGGACGGCGCACAATCGCCCGTGCGATATTGAGCCTCTGCCGCTGACCGCCCGAGAGGCTCACACCACCCTGACTGATTTCGGTGTCAATGCCTTCGGGCAAGGCGCGCACAAACTCCGCCGCCTGTGCAATCTCCAAGGCCGCCCACAGCTCTTCCTCCGCGGCATCGGGAGCCGCCATACGCAAATTGTGCGCCACGCTGCCCGTAAACAAAGCCGCCTTCTGCGGCACATAGCCCAACCGTCCCCGCAAATCACGGAGCGTATACGCGCCCACCGCCGCGCCGCCGACACGCACCTCACCCGCCGCGGCATCCGTAAACCGTAAAATAAGCCCCGCAAGCGTCGTCTTCCCGCTCCCCGTCCCGCCGATGACGCCCAAGGTCTCCCCGGCTCGCAGGGTGAACGATATATCAGCCAAGGCCGACCTCGCCCCCATGTGGTAAGCGAAGGAAACCCCGTCAAATTCCAACACAGGCGCGTCCGCATCAAACACCGCACCGGGGCCGTCCACGATAGACGGCGTGAGCTCCAACACCGCCTCCACCCGCCGCATTGAGGCCAGCGCACGGGTGAAAATAATCGTCAAATGCACCGCCACCATGATGGAGAGCAGGGTAATCCCCATATAGCTTACGAGCGCGATAATCTCACCGGGGTTTGACAGCCCCGCGTAAGTATGCCGTGCGCCCAGCCAGACAATACCCAAGACAGCTCCGTGGATAAACAAACTCGCAAGCGGCGGCAACAGTGCTATCATACGGCCAACACGCATCAGCTTCCTCGTCAGCCCCGTGGCCACACGGTCAAATGCTTTGGCCTCCGATGCCTGCCGATTGAACGCCCGTATCACCCGCACGCCCGCCAAATGCTCCCGCCCGAGACGGGACAGCTCATCCTGCTCTGCCTGAATCTCACCGAAGCCCGGTAAAATCCGCCGAATGACGAGCCAGAGCGACAGCCCCAAGGCGATGACCGTCACGAGGAAAATCAGCCCAATCCGCGGATTTAGCCACAGAGCCATCACCACACTCCCCACCGCCAACAGCGGCACACGCACACCGAGCCGCAGGAGCATGTTCAGCCCGTGCTGAATCTGTGTCACGTCCCCGGTAATCAGATGTATCAGCTTCCCCCGACCGGCGGCCTCGGCCTGCTCGTAGGAGAGTGCCATCGTCCGCGCCCAAAGCCGCGACCGCAGCACCCGCCCCACATCAGCCGCCGCCTGCGCCGCATAGTGTTGCCCGATGACAGCGGCGAGGATGCCCAGCACAGCAAGCCCCAAAAGCCACCCGCCCTGCACGAGAATAAACCCCGTGTCTCCGGCAGCGATGCCCACGTTGATGATGCGGGCTATAATGAGAGGAACCATCAGCTCAAAGATGGCCTCCAATAGTTTGAATAAGGGTGCGAGAATAAGTTTGTCGGTGTGACCTCGCAGACTTTGCTTGATTTGTTGCATAGGGCGTTCTCCTGCGCGATTATAGTCGTCGTAGTTGAAAAAGAGCTGATGAAAAGCGAGGATAATTTTCGCATAGCAAGGATGACGACGCAGGCGGGATTTGTTCCCGCCAAGGAGAAAGACGCAGATATGCGGAAATTAGACCGCATTGCGTCAGCTCTTTTTCAACTACGACGACTATAAAGCGGGCGCATCATTGGTACAAATAAAATCCCGTCTTTCTCCTGCTGCTCGGCTGTTTTCGTAAAGCCCAGATGTTCGTAAGCTCCAACGGCATAGAGGGAGGAATTGACCGTGATTTTCGTCACGTTTTCATCCTCCTTCAACACTTCCAGCACAAAAAGAAACATCTGCTTGGCAATCCCTTGCCTATGATACCGCTTGTCCACAAACATAAGCGATATATGCGAAACATCCTGCGTCGCAATCACGCCGATAATGTCATCCCCGTGATAATACGCCCACATTCGTTTGCGCCCGGATGTCAAGTCTGCGCCGACTTCTTGGTGCTTTACTTTTAGGTAGGATGCGAACGTGGCTCGCCCTTGCTCTGAATAGTCTGTGGCGACAAACTCGGAGAACACGGTGTTTACGAGGTTGATTGCACGTTCTATATCTTTGTCGGGGACTTCTCTAATCATCTTCGTCTATCTCCTTATTGAAAGGAATACAAGCCGCAAAGGCTCCTTTCCGAAAGGAGCTGTCAGCGTAGCCGGCTGAGGATTCCCTTTGCCGCAAGTCATTTTACACCCTCAAGCTCGTTTTTCCAGTCATCCGGCACATCAAGCCATAGACCCGGTACAAAGCACCTCCGTATACCGGAGTCATTCGACTCTTTCAGGTATGCCGTAACCTGTTCGTTATCCTCAAATTCAATCATAGGAGCACATATTTCACTAAACCAACCTTCATAATACACACTTACCGGGCCACCCATTCCACATGGACATGCTGAATCTGTGTATTCCCAAGGAAACGGAAGTGCCACAAAAGACGTCCCGGAACCGGCCGGAATTGCCAAATCTTGGTCTTTGCAATGACACCACCAAGTAAGCCCATGTATGTTCACATTTATTTTTGATAAGTCACCTATAAATTGAAATACATTCTCCATAGATACAATGCAATCAATGTACCCCCGACCGACAGGCTGCACTTTGTATTGTTGTATCAGGTTGTCTTGTTCACGTTTTTTCATGTTATTCACCTACTTCATAATTTTCTTTAAAGGAGCGGCCGGGGATTGCCCTTACCCGTCTGACCGCTGAAACAATCCCCAATCAATCTCATACCCATGCCAATGTATACCAATAATTTCCCGCTCCGGCTGAGAGGGGCAAACCCCCGGACGGATTTCACCGATTTTTTCGCCCGTATCATCGGCGATGGTTATGCTGTTACCGTCAATCTGCCATGTAAAAAAGGTCACGGTGTCCTCTCAAGCGTCGGTATACGTCCCGGTGCCGTCATCGGAAAAGTATACGCTCGCAACGCCGCTGTCAAATGCGTCAAACTGTCCGACGGATGCTTCCCCAAACCATTTCCTCCATTCGCCGCAAAGTCGCTCTGCTGTGATTGGTTCGGGTTGTTCCGGCACAGGGTCACTACACGCAGACAAACTCGCTAAAATAAGTACGGCAAAAATAACCGCCGGTATCGTTGTAATTTTTCTTCTCATGTCGCTCACCTCAAATTGTGATTCGTTCCTCACCCCATTCTACCACGCCCGCGCCGCCACGCCAAGCCCAACACCACCAAAAACACCACACCCCCATACCCCTGCAAAGGATACAAATACCGCACCAAATTAGAAAACCCCAATAAACTGGCGAAAAATGCCGCTATTGCCGTGCCGACGATACCCAATGTGGCAACGGAAATTCCCCTCCCATGGAGGGGTGCCGCCGCAGGCGGTGGGGTTGTTCTGCGGGGCGGGCACCCTCGTGAGGCCACCCCGTCAGGCTTCGCCTGCCACCCCTCCGAGGGAGGGGAATTGCGGGCCCCCACCCGCGCACTAAACCCATACAAAGCCCCCACCGCCGTCGTATACACCTCAGCCAAGAGCACCAAGGCAAACAGCACCCCCGCCATCGGCGAAATCCGTCCCGCCAAATACAACATCGGCACCTCCAGCCCGCCCACATCCGCATGGCTCGCCGAGATGGCAAGATAAATCATCACCGAAGCCGCCCCCAGCCCGATGCCGCCCAAAGCCCCGCCCCGAAAAATCGCCCGCCTGTCCGACGCCTCCGCCCCCAAGGGAGCCAGCACCGCCGCCGACATCAAAATGTTATACGCCCCATACAACACCGCCGCCCAAATCCAATTTCCCACCAGCCCCGTAGGGACGATCGTCCTCGGTCGTCCGCTTTCGGGAACGATATTCCCACCCTCCATCAACACAAACACGCAAACCACAACAACCGCCACGAGCAAAAACGGTACTACCGCGCTAATCGCCCCAATCACACCCCGCAGGCCCCTGAGCACCGTCAGCACCGTCAGCACTCCCATCATCGCCGCCCCCAAGGCAGGCGCAAGCCCGAACTGCTGCCCGAACAAAGCCCCCGTCCCGGCAAGCATAGCGGTGAGCGCACCGAACAGACTAAGCATGATAAGCGCGTCCATCCCCACCCGAAACATCGGCCCCCCGACAGCCGCAAGCATCTCCCGATGCGAAACCGCCGAAGCCGCCATCCCGATCCGCATAATCAACACGCCATAGACGACAAACAGAACCGTAGACAACGCTATCCCCCACAGCCCCCCAATCCCAAACGCCGCAAAAAATTGCAAAATCTCCTGCCCCGTAGCAAAACCCGCTCCGACAACCGTGCCTATGTAGACCATCGCGATTCGCGTCCCCGATACGCCCTGTTTTTCCATAAACCGCTCCTTAACTAATGAGGAATAGTGAATAACTAAAGTCAAGGGCTTGGTCAGTTATTCACTATTCACTATTAGTTATTTACTGGAAATATGCCAAGGGATTCCCAACCGTTTTATTATATAAGACGGTACTATCCTGCTTAAATCCGCCTACGCCAAATCCTTTTGCTTTGCAAAAGGATTTATGCTATAATAAAATGAATTATAATTCCCAACATAAGGTGTGATACACTTGAAAAAGCCATACACAATGCGCCTCTCCGCATTGGCAGACTATTTGGAAATGGAAGTCCTCCATCCGTCCTCGAACTACGCCGAAACCGTAGTGCGGTCGGAGACTTTGAATCGGCCGGGCTTACAGCTCACGGGTTTTTTTGAAAACTTCTCCCCCGAGCGCATCCAAGTCATGGGGCGCGTAGAGACGACCTACCTTGGCGGGCTAACATCCGAACAGCGGTTGGAGGCCTTTTTGCGGCTCTTCTCCAAGGGGATTCCGGCCATTGTCATTTGCCACAAGCTGGACGCCTTCCCCGAGTGCTTGGCGGCGGCGGCGGTGCGGGACATCACGGTGCTCTCCACCGTGCGGCGCACCTCGGACTTTTTAGCGGCCTGTGTCGCCAAGCTCAAGGTGGAGCTTGCGCCGCGGCTCACACGGCACGGGGTATTTGTGGAGGTCTACGGCGAGGGAATCTTACTCGTCGGCGAGAGCGGCGTGGGCAAAAGCGAGGCCGCCATTGAGTTGGTGAAACGAGGACATCGGCTAATCGCCGACGACGCGGTGGAAATTCGCCGCATGTCAGACACCGCCCTCGTGGGGACCGCGCCGGCGAGCATCCGCTATTACATCGAACTGCGGGGCCTCGGCATTATTGACGTGCGGCGGCTCTTCGGCATCGGCGCGGTGAAACCGACGGAGAAAGTCGACCTGGTGATTCACCTCGAAGAATGGCGGGACGATGTGGTCTATGACAGGTTGGGCATAGACAC
The DNA here is from genome assembly GCA_009780235.1 of Oscillospiraceae bacterium. Classification (GTDB taxonomy): domain Bacteria; phylum Bacillota; class Clostridia; order Oscillospirales; family Oscillospiraceae; genus WRAB01. Next base: position 8,971 of record WRAK01000002.1, on the reverse strand, counting down.
GCACACAACGGATATACTGGGCATAGACGTGCCGAATGTCACCATCCCCGTCAAACCGGGCCGCAACCTCGCGGCGATTATCGAAGTGGCGGCGATGAATCACAGGCAGAAAAAGATGGGGCATAATGCGGCCTTGGAGTTTACGAAGCAGTTAGATCAGTATTTTCAGTAGAGATATGTAGGGGGCGGCGTCCCCGACGCCCCGCCCCCGTTTCGCGCAACATGTAGGGGCGGCCAATGGCCGTCCGCCGTCAGAGCCCCTGCAAAACCTGAAACGAACGGACGGCCATTGGCCGCCCCTACAAAACGTGCCATATACCGCGATGCCGCAGGGCGTCGAGGATATTGCCCCCACAAGAGGTAAAACATGGAACCTATTATCAGACAATTGACGCAAGCGGGCATACAGGTTCGAGAAAACGAACCCTTATCCGAGCATACGTCTTTCCGTATCGGAGGGCCTGTGCGGGTTATGGTGTTTGCTTGCGGGGACGCGCAGCTCATTGAGGCGGCCCGGATTTTGCGGGCTGCCGATGTGCGGCCGATTTTGATTGGGAACGGGAGCAATCTGCTCGCCGCCGACGGGCCGATTGACGGGGTTGCGATAAAGACCTTTGATACCGTATCGCAGGTACAGCGGACAGGAGACCACAGCATCTATGCACCCGCGGGAATGCTGCTCAGTCGGGCGGCTGTGTCTGCGCGGGATTTGGGGCTTGCGGGTTTGGCGTTTGCGCACGGCATCCCCGGGACCTTGGGCGGGGCGGTGTATATGAACGCCGGGGCCTACGGCGGCGAGATGGCGCAAGTGGTAACACGAGTGCGGTATTTGGACGAGGATTTAACCGAGCAAACAGCGTCAGGTACGGATTTGGCCTTTGCCTACCGCAACAGCTGCTTCGTCGGAACAGATAACTTGATTCTGGGTGCGGAGATGACACTCACCCCCGGTGACCCTGCGGAGATCGGAGCCGAGATGGACGCTCTGGCGGCGAAACGCAAGGCCGGTCAGCCATTGGAGTGGCCGAGCGGGGGGAGTACGTTCAAGCGTCCGCAGACCGGCTACGCCGCCGCTTTGATTGAGGAGGCGGGACTGAAAGGCTGCACAGTCGGCGGGGCGCAGGTGTCTGAAAAACACGCAGGCTTTGTAATCAACCGCGGCGGGGCGACTTGTGAGGATGTGCTGCGGCTGATGGCGCATGTGCAGGAGACGGTGGCGCGGCGCACGGGGGTCAGGTTGGATCCGGAGGTGCGGCGGGTGCCGTAGGGGGGTGTGGGTATGGACATTTTGGTAGAGCTTATCCTTGAATTTTTCGGTGGGATTATTGAGAGCGCATTGGGGCGAAAAACACCCAAACTCAAAAAAATCAAACCCCCAAAAGAAAGAACACACAAAGGCTTGGTTCGGCACCCTAGGTGGATTTCGTGCATTATGGCATTTTGCACCTTGACTCTTGCAGGACTTATCTCGTTGTTTTGGATATTCCCGTGGGAATCTATACGATGGTCGGCTACGTGGTGGTGGGATGTTTTTTTAGTCTTTATTCTGTATCTTCTTACAGCGGCAACCCTATTCCTAACGCTTTACCATGCCAATACGAAGTTATTTTTAAACGATGACCACTTGATTTATCAAACATTCCTGCGGACAAAATATAAAATTCCTTATCGCAGTATCAAAACATATATAAAAAGCCGTTTTAATGTTACACTCCATACTTATGAAAAAACATACAAAATCAATATCAGCGGCTTGTTCGGCATAAACGAGCTATACGCCGTGTTGCGGTATCATTCTACGGAAGAGAAGAGTTCGTGGAATTTATAGGCGGATAGCGTGCCATAGGCACTATGAGTATAAGGTGTGTAGGGGCGGCCATTGGCCGTCCGCCGTAAGATATATGCTGCACCGCCGGGGACACAGACGGCCAATGGCCGCCCCTACAGCGTGTGAGAGAAAACAGAGGAGGTCAACACATGGAATTCATAGTCATATCCGGCATCAGCGGCGCGGGCAAGAGCCAGGCGGCGGACATCTTGGAAGACCTCGGCTTCTACTGCGTGGACAACATGCCCGCAGTCCTTATCCCCCGCTTTGCCGAGTTGTGCGTTGCCACACGCGGACAGTACGAGCGGGTAGCTCTGGTCACGGACGTGCGGAGTAAAGACGGGTTCGAGGCTCTGTTTGCGGCCTTGGACGAGATGATTGCGCTCGGTTGTCCCTACAAAATCCTGTTCATGGACGCGTCTGTGGAGACCTTGGTGCGACGGTTTAAAGAGACACGGCGGCGGCATCCCCTAGACCCCGGCGGCGGCGGGATGGAAGAGGCCATTCGGCAGGAGAAGCATCTGCTCCTCCCCGTGCGGGACAGAGCGGATTTCATCGTGGACACATCGACCACGACATTGGGACAACTGCAACGAAAGATTTCACAGCTTTTCGCCTCGACCGGGGGACAGGAGAAGCCGATTCATGTCAACGTGGTGGCTTTCGGCTTCAAGTACGGCCTGCCGATGGACTCCGACCTCGTTTTCGACGTGCGCTATCTGCCGAATCCCTATTACATTGAAGAACTGCGCCCCCAGACGGGCATGGACAAGCCGGTAGCGGGCTTCGTCTTCTCCCACCCGCAGGCGGGCGTGTTTCTGGGCCACTTAGAGGGAATGCTGGCGCATCTTCTGCCCCACTACATCGAAGAGGGCAAAAAGAGCCTCACCATCTCCATCGGCTGCACCGGCGGCCGACATCGCAGCGTAGCGATGGCCAACGCGCTGTCGGCGGCTATCGCGGCACAGGGGTATGCGGTGGACGTAATTTGCCGGGACGTGGGGAAATAATTGACAATTGTCAATTGTTGTAGCCCGCTACGCGGACAATTTAAAATCGTCGCCGTAGGCGATACCGCAATTATCAATTGTACATTGTCAATTGTCAATTAAAACCCGGAGGGTTCTTATGACCTTTTCATCCGCCGTCAAAATCGAACTGTGCAAACTGCCTGTGGGCAAGCGTTGCTGTGCCGTGGCGGAGGTTTATGGGGCGTTTTTGTACGGTAACACCTTTGCGCCGGGGGAGATTAAGTTGGTCACCGAAAGCGGAGCCTTTGGGGCGCGTTTGGGTGCGCTGACACATCGGGCGTTTGGGGTGGGATTTGATGTACTTCCGCGGGAGGGTACTGCGGGGAAACAGTCTTACATCGTCAATGACCCGGTAAAGCTTGCGAAGATTGCGGACGCCGTGGGCTATGACAGGGCGGCGCATTTGTCGCATCAGGTGAACCTCGGGCTGCTTGAGGAACCATGCTGTCACGCGGCCTTCGTCCGGGGGGCGTTCCTTGCGGGCGGGTCGGTGACTGACCCGGAGCGGGGGTATCATTTGGAGCTTGTGACGGGACATATGCGTGTGAGCGCGGGGATGGTATCCATCCTGCGCGACATGCACTTCGACCCGAAAGACACCATGCGGCGGGGCAATTGGGCCGTGTATTTCAAACAATCAGGCGCGATTGAGGACTTCCTCACCACCATAGGCGCGTCCGGCTCCGCCCTCCACTACATGACCGCCAAGGTGGAGCGGGACATGCGCAACGCCATCCAACGCAAGGTCAACTGCGACGCGGCCAACGTGGATAAAAGCGTCGAGGCCGCAAGCGCACAAATCGCGGCAATCCGCCGCATTGAACAGCGCATAGGCTTGGAGAGTCTACCCGAAAAGCTGCACCAAACGGCCCTGCTCCGCATCGTAAATCCGGAACTCAGCCTGGCGGAACTAGCCCAACTGGCCGACCCGCCCGTAACAAAGTCCTGTATGAGCCATCGATTGCGGAAGCTGATGGAGCTTGGGGCTGTAGGGGCCGATGCCCACATCGGCCCGTCGTCAGAATAAGCGAAATCGGGCCGATGCGGGCATCGGCCCCTACGAAAGAGGAGAAAACCACCATGCCATTCACCCACCTGCACGTCCATAGCGAATACAGCCTCCTCGACGGAGCCTGCCGCATCTCTGCGCTGCCGCAGCGTGCCAAAGAGATGGGACAGACGGCGGTTGCGATTACGGACCACGGGTCGATGTATGGAGTGATTGCGTTTTATAAGGCCTGTGTGAAAGAGGGCGTAAAACCCATTATCGGATGCGAGGTCTATGTCGCGCCCGGCAGTCGGCACGATAAGGTGCCGGGGGGAGCTTCCCCCTATCACTTGGTCTTACTCTGCAAGGACAAGGCGGGGTATCGGAACCTCTGCTGTCTCGTGAGCGCAGGGTATACGGAGGGATTTTACAGCCGTCCGCGGATAGATTGGGAATTGCTCCAAGCGCACAGCGAGGGCTTGATTTGCCTCTCGGCCTGTCTGGGCGGCGAGGTCTCCAAACGGCTTGCGGAGGGGAACTACGAGGCGGCCAAGGCCGTAGCGGTACAGTATCGGGACTTATTCGGTGCGGGAAACTATTACTTAGAGCTGCAAGACCACAAGCTCCCCGAGCAACCTGGGGTAAATGAGGGTTTGATGCGTATCTCCGAGGAGACGGGCATTCCCCTGGCGGCAACGAACGATGCGCATTATCTCAGCAAGAATGATGCGTCGCTGCACGAAGTGCTTTTGTGCATCCAAACGGGCAAAACGGTGGATGACCCCGACCGTATGCAGTTCGGGTCGGAGGAATTTTACCTCAAGAACGAAGCCGAAATGTTGGAGCTCTTTCCCCAATGTCCCGAGGCGATATCAAACACGGCCTTGATTGCGGAGCAGTGTAATTTAACCTTTGAATTCGGCGAATACCACCTGCCGGAGTTTCGGCTGCCGGACAATTGGGACGATGCGGTGGGGTATTTGACGCATTTGTGTGAGGTCGGGTTTGAGCAGCGGTATGGCGCGGATAACGGAGACGTCAAAGCCCAGCTCGACCGGGAACTCCAAATGATTGCCCGCATGGGCTTTGAGGACTACTTTCTCATCGTCGCCGATTTCATCGCCTACGCAAAAAATCGCGGCATCTCCGTCGGACCGGGGCGTGGGAGTGCGGCGGGGAGTGTGGTGTCGTATTGCCTCGGCATCACGGACGTAGACCCCATCCGCTACGGCCTGTTCTTCGAGCGGTTCCTCAATCCCGAGCGTATCAGTATGCCCGATATTGATATCGACTTCTGCGTAGAACGGCGGGGCGAGGTCATCGACTACGTGACGCAGAAATACGGCCACGACCACGTGGCGCAGATTGTGACCTTCGGCACCATGGCCGCCCGCGGGGCAATTCGGGACGTGGCGCGCGCGCTCAACATCAGCTACGCCGAGGCGGACACGGTGGCAAAGCAGGTTCCGATGATGCTGAACATCAAGCTGGACGACGCCCTGCAAGTCTCCAAGCCCCTGCGGGAGTTGTACGAGGGCGATGTGCGCATCAAAAACCTCATCGATACAGCGAAAGCATTGGAGGGGATGCCCCGCCACGCCTCGACCCATGCGGCGGGCGTTGTGATTACGAAGAAGCCGCTCTATGAGTACGTGCCGCTAGCGCGCAATGACGAATCCATCGTCTGTCAGTACCCCATGGGGACGCTGGAGGAGCTGGGGCTGCTCAAGATGGACTTTTTGGGTCTGCGCAACCTTACCGTCATCCGAGACGCCGTGGAACTCATTCACAAGCGGGAGCCGGACTTTGATTTGGCCGCCATTGACGACACGGACGCGGCGACCTTCGCCATGCTTGCGGCGGGCAAAACCGCCGGGGTGTTCCAGATGGAATCGACGGGCATCACGGGCGTCTGTACGGGGCTGGGGCCGCAGAGTATTGAGGATATCACCGCCATCATCGCCCTTTACCGCCCGGGGCCGATGGATTCGATCCCGCGCTTTATCACCTCCAAGCACGACCCGGCGAAGATCAGCTACAAGCACCCCATGCTCTGTGATATTTTGGACGTGACCTACGGGTGCATCGTCTACCAAGAGCAGGTTATCGAGATTTTCCGCAAACTGGCGGGCTTTACCTTGGGGCAAGCGGACATGATACGCCGCGCCATGAGCAAGAAGAAGGCGGACGAAATTGAACGGGAACGGCAGGCCTTCATCCACGGCGATGCCGCGCGCGGCATCGTAGGAGCTGTCGCAAACGGGGTGGACGCCAAAATTGCATCGGAGATTTACGACGACATTTTCGATTTTGCCAACTACGCCTTCAACAAAGCACACGCCGTGGCCTATGCGGTAATCAGTTTCCAGACAGCCTACCTCAAATGCCACTACCCCCGTGAGTACATGGCGGCTCTGCTCACGAGCGTGCTCGACCACAGCACCAAAGTCGCCGAATACACCGCCGAATGCCGCGAGATGGGCATCGCCCTCCTGCCGCCGGATGTGAATGCGTCGGACGCCGACTTCACCGTCTCCGGCGAGGGGATCCGCTACGGTTTGGTGGCGGTAAAAAACATCGGACGGGGGCTGATTCGCAAGCTCACGGCGGAGCGGGCGGCGAACGGGCCGTTTACGAGTTTTGCCGACTTTGTCGAACGGCTCCACGGGCATGATATGAATCGGCGGGCACTCGAAAATCTCATCAAATGCGGCGCGTTCGACAGCATGGGCGTGAAGCGGGCACAGCTCGTGCGGGTCTATGACAGGATGCTGGACGAAATCAGCGAACGGCAGCGGCGCAACTTAGAGGGGCAGATTGACCTCTTCGGCGGCGACACCTCGGAGCCGCGAGAAGTCCCCCTGCCCGACGTGCCGGAGTTCGGCGCGAGAGAACGGATGCGCATGGAGAAAGAGACCACGGGCCTCTACCTCACGGGGCATCCGATGGACGAATATCGCGACAAGGCCAAGCGCATCGGCGCGGCACGGATTGGGGAGATTCTCACGGATACCGTCGGGCGGTTCAAGGACGAGCAGACGGTAACGCTGGTTGGCATCATCTCCGCCTACAAGACCAAGACGACACGGAACAATACGCTGATGGCCTATATCACGCTGGAGGACGACACGGGGGATATTGAACTTTTGGTGTTCCAACGCACATTGGACAGGGACGGGGCGTATATTGCGGAGGATAACATGGTCATCGTCCGCGGAAAAATCAGCCTGCGGGATGAGAAAGATGCGCAAATTCTCGCAGACCAAATCCGCCCGGTGAGCGATTTGGACTTGGGCAACATGCCCGCCGTGGAAGAGCCGAAACTTTTACAGCAAAAACTCTACGTACGCCTGCCGAGCGGGGACGACCCGGCCTATGCGAAGATTCGGCTGGTCCTCACAATGTTTCCCGGAAATGACCAAATTGTGTTATACTTGGAAGATGCGCAGAAGAAACTCGCGGCGACATGTTCGATTCACCCGGCCTTGGTGGAGGAGCTGACCGAGATGCTGGGCGCGGAGCATGTTGTAGTGAAATGATGGGGCATATTGTGGGGTAAATGTAGGGGCGTGCAGAGCCTCCTTCGCTTGCGAGGGAGGTGGCCGCCGCGAAGCGGTGGACGGAGGGAGTACTCCCCCAGTCGCCTGCGGCGACAGCCCCCTCAAAACGAGGGGGCCTAACCGGGCGGCCAATGGCCGCCCCCTACAAAAAGCAGAAAAACCAAGCAAAAATAGGGATGTGCAAGATGATCAACACGGAGAGACTAATCGAAACCTTTGTCCGCTACACGGCCTGTGACAGCGAATCGGGCCGTGAGCGGGTATTTTGTGAAATGATGGAGGGCGAACTAACCGCGCTCGGAATGACGATACGCAGAGACGATGTCGGGACACAATGCGATTCGGACGGATGGAATATCCACGGCTATCTGCCGGGCGAGGGGGAGCCCATTCTCTTCTCCGCCCACATGGACACCGTGCCGCCGGGCGAGGGTGTGCGTGCGGTGGTGGAGGACGGTGTGATTCGCTCGGCGGGCGATACCGTGCTCGGCGCGGATGACAAGGCGGGGTTAGCCGCCATCATGGAGGCCGTCAGGGCGGCGCGGGAACAGGGCGTTGTACATCGGCCTGTGGAGGTGCTGTTCACCATCTGCGAAGAGCGGGGGCTTTTGGGGTCGCGGTATGCCGATTACTCACAGATTCGGAGCAAAGAGGCCGTGGTGCTCGACAGCAACACGCCCGGCGAGCTAATCAATCAGGGGCCGGCAAAGCTCGTGCTCCATGTGGAAATCACAGGCAAAAGTGCGCACGGAGCCTTGGCTCCCGAACGGGGCGTCAACGCTGTAAAAGCCGCCGCGGCGGCAATTGCGGCTATCCCCACGGGGTATGTGGATGATTGCACCGTAATCAATGTGGCGAACTTCATGGCTCCCGGCAAGTCGAATGTTGTACCTGAGAAAGCCGGTTTTGACATGGACATCCGAGCCTTGGACAAGGCGGTGTTGTTGGAGCATCAGAGGCAAATCGAGGCTACCATAGAGGCGGCCTGTGCGGAGATTGGAGCCACATGGAAAACACAGGAGGACTGGCAGACGGACGTGCTGTTTGTCCCGCCCTCAAGCCCGGTTTTGGCGAAGCTGAAGCAGGTGTATGACGACCTCGGGGTCGCTTGGAAAGTCGATAAAACCTTCGGCGGCTCGGACGCGACTTGGCTCTTCGAGCGGGGCGGGATGGATGTGATTAACATCGGCACGGGGATGACAGACGTGCATTCGACGCAGGAGCATATCGCCGTGGCCGATTTGGAGATTACGGCACGGGCTGTGTTGGGGATGATGATGATATGAAAAATGTCCGCCGTGTGGCGGACATTTCAGACTGGAGACAAACCCGCTTCGCTGGGCTTTGTCTTCCAAAAGAACCGGCCTGCGGGCCGGGTCGCTGCGGCGGGCTGTGGTGTTTGTTTTCAGGCACATGTCCTGAAAACAAACGGATTCCGCCTTTTTTGCCTCCGGCGCACACTATCATGCACTTGTCGGCAAAAAAGCATTTCGCCTTCGGCGAAATGTAGGGCAAGGGCTTTGTCTACAAGCTGAAACCCCCTCCAAAGAGGGGATTTCCCCCT
>WRAK01000001.1 GCA_009780235.1 Oscillospiraceae bacterium | reverse complement strand
AGGTTAGTTGAGTTAATGCAAGCCTTAGCCGCCATTGGCTTCGCCAAAGGCGAAGGCTTAGGGCGGTTTAGGCAGGTGCTATCATGCACTTGTCGGCAAAAAAGATTTTCGCCTACGGCGAAATGTAGGGCAAGGGCTTTGTCTACAAGCTGAAGTGCATCATGCAATTGCATGATGCACTTTTTTGTGCCTATTTCTTATTGACTCGTTTCAATTTCTTGCTGTATCTTTTTGCTTAAAGATTTCAAAATGATACTGTGCGCTTCTCTCACCATTGCCTGCACGACATCGTCAGGCACGTCGCCCTCTAAATACAGCGAGTTCCAATGCACTTTGTTCATGTAGTAGCCCGGCACAATGTGCTCGTATTGCTGCCGCAGCAAATCGCCGAACGCGGGTTCGAGTTTTAAGGTGATGATGGGTTTTCCCTCTTTGTCCGCCGTGCGCATGGCAAACATTTTTCCGCCGACCATATAGCGGATTGCGTCCCATTCTAACTTATAGTCTTTGGTTGCGCCGATTTGGGAGAGGCAGTATTCATCTAACCATTCGTAGTTGTTTTTCCGGCTCACGGGTTGTTCCTCCGATTATTTGAAGATAGGTTTAGTGTGGCAGGTGCATCGGACGCTGTATTGTATATATGCGACATTCTTTGCGTAACAGGGTACGCAAGCGGCATGAGGTTAGTGCTTATTCTCTCCTTGCCGAGAAAATATAGTGCGGTATTTCTTCGCCTTTGGCCTGTTTTATGTACCTCCCACGCACAAGCATTCCCGTTCGGATTGCGACATTCATTGCGGCGTAGTTGTTGTCTCTAATCAGCGAAAACACCTCGTCAAACCCCAAGATGTCAAACGCATACCTTTTGCAAGCGGCAGCGGCTTCGGCGGCGTACCCCTTATGCCAAAATGTACGGCGGAACAGATAGCCGATTTCAAGAACGCTGTCTGTATCGGTGTCACACCACATCAGTCCGCATATGCCGATGACTTTGCCCGTTTCTTTCAGCACAACCGCCCAACGTCCGAACCCGGCTTCCCGATAGCTTCTGATTTGCTTTTGCAGCCCTTTGCGCGCTTCTTCCTCGCTCCACGCGCCATTCCACGCATACATGGTCCGTTCATCACAGACGATTTCCCGCATGGCAGGCAAATCATCCGGCGTCATCTCACGGAGCATCAGCCGATTCGTTTCAAAAATGCCCATATTCATATCACAACACCTTCACCATCAACCACTCCTCGCCCTTATCCCGCACGACCTCATACCCCAGCCGCCGATAAAACCGGCAGGCGGGGTTTTCTTTTTGAACGGCCAAGGACGTTCGGACACAGCCCCGCTCCCGCAGCAGGTCAAATAGATGTTCCATAAGCACCGCACCTATCCCCTGTCCTCTGTGTGCCGGGAGGACGGAGACGGCGAGTTCCGGTGTCTCGGCGTCGATATGGCCGTAGGCGGGGATGATGCGTGTCCAGGCTATGGCGATGGGCTTGCCGTCTTTTTCCGCGACTGCGGCGACATCGCCGGGGTTCTGTTCGGGGTTGAAGCCGTCTATGTAGAGGTATACCTCCGGCTCGAAGATTACTTCTCGGGGGATAATCTCTGCGCCTGGTGGCTGAAAGACTGCGTGGTAGAGGAAATCTTCCAACAAGGGATAGTCTGCGGGGGTGATTGCACGGATGGTTGTAGTGAACTCCGGCGGGAAGATGGCGGTGCCTTTGACTTCCCTGCCCCGGTCGGTGAGGAACTTCACCATCTTGCACTTCGGCGGGGCTTCTTCGGGGATGAGTATGCCGTGGCCATCGACAGGCTCGTAGCCGAAGCGGGGATAGTAACCCTCGTGGCCTGTCAGGACGCAGAGGTCAAACCCCAGCCGCTTGCCTACCCGATGCCCCTCTTCGATGAGTGCGCCGCCGATGCCCTGCCCTTGAAATGCGGGCAACACGGACACCGGGCCGAGGAGCAGGGCGGGGTCTCCGCCGACTTTGATTTCGGTGAACAGGATATGCCCCGCGAGCTGCCCATCCAACTCCGCCACCAAGGATAGCTCCGGGATGTAGCCGGGCTTTTTGCGGAGACGTGCGGGGAGTTCCTGCTCGTCTCCGTCGGCGTGGTCCGAGACGGCGAACGCGGCCTCGGTCAGAGCGTATATGGCGGCGTAATCGCTCGGTGTTTCCGCTCGGATTGTTAATTTTTTGAGTTTGCTCATATATTCTCCACGGGCAGATTTGTGAGATATCGCCGCACCATGTCCAAAGCGTGGTGCGCAGCCATCATGCGGACACGGGTGCGGTCTGTGCCCAGTCTGAGGTTGCGGACGTAGGTCGCTTCGGCGGTCGCCAGTGCGACATAGACTGTGCCGACCGGTTTCTCCGCCGTGCCGCCGTCGGGGCCTGCGATGCCTGTGATACCGATGCCGAAGTCTGCGCCTATGCGGGTTCTTGCGCCCTCGGCCATGCTTCGGGCTACGGGGCCGCTGACGGCTCCGTGGTCTGCGATGAGCGTCTCCGGGACACCCAGCATCTTTGTCTTGACCTCGTTCGCATAGGCGGCGACACCGCCGAGGAATACGGCCGACGCACCGGGGAGGTCGGTCAGGCGTTTGGAGAGCAGACCCGCCGTGCAGGATTCGGCGGTGGCGATGGTTTTCTTGGCATCCAACAGGAGACGGAGGACTGTGCCCTCTAAGCTGTCGGCGTCGATGCCGTAGATGACATCGCCCAGAACCTCCCGCACCTCTTGGAGCACGGGGGTCATGAGGCGTTCGGCCTCCGCCCCGCTCTCGGCTTTGGCGGTGAGGCGGAGCATGACCTCGCCCGTCTTGGCATAGGGCGCGAGGGTGGGATTGGTGAGCCGCTGCATAAGACCCCGCAGTTTTTCCTCCACCGCGCTATCGCCGAGGCCGAAGATGTGGATGTTGTGGGAGAGGATTTCGGCATCGCTCAGGGCCTTCAGGTACGGCACGGCTCCGCTTCGGAACATGGCCCTGCACTCTCTCGGCGGGCCGGGGAGCATGATGACGTACTTACCCTCGGCATAAAACGCACACCCCGGAGCCGTGCCGCAGTCATTGCGGAGGACAGTACAGCCCTCCGGCAGATAGGCTTGGCGCATGTTGTTTTCCGGCATCTGCACACCCGGCAAACGGTCTGCAAAATAGGCACGGATTTTTGCGGCGATATCCTCGCAGCAGACGAGTTGTTTGCCGAAACAGGCGGCCAGCGTCTCTTTCGTCATGTCGTCATAGGTGGGGCCGAGGCCGCCTGTTGTGATGATGATATCCGCCCGATTGCGGGCAATCTCCACCGCCTGTCGGAGCCGTTCAGGATTATCGCCGACCACGGTGTGGTAGTAGACGTTGATGCCGAGGGCGGAGAGGCTTTCGGATAGGTCACGGGCGTTGGTGTTGACTATCTTGCCGAGAAGCAGCTCTGTGCCGACGGCAATGAGTTCGGTGGTTGGGGACATTTTCTTGCTCCCTTCGGTCGCAGAATGCAGAATTGAGAATTGAGGGCGAGTGTTTAGCTCATCCAGACGGCCAGGACTTGGCCGTCTGAGCCGCGGATGAAGATGTTGGGGAGGACGCCAAAGGTAGCGGTCAGAACGCCTTCATCGTCCTCTCCCACTTCTCGAGTTGGGAAAGAACCTCGAAGATACCATATATCGTTTGTTTCTTCGTGTAGAATTCTGAAAGGCCGCCAGTTGTTTTCACGTTCGCCGAATAACTCAACCAATTTTCATGGTGTGTGCCTCCTGTAGTTGCTATATTAAACAGGACGACAGAACTTTCCGCTTTGTTCCCTGTGTAGGGGCGGCCATTGGCCGTCCGCATCTCTAAACCTGCGTTTTGTTGTGTGAGAAACGCGCGGGCGGGATAACCCCGCCCCTACAATGTTGATTAAAACAAAAACGTGCGGACGCGCAATGCGCGCCCCTACATTGTGTCGGCGGGTTTATGATGCGGCACATGCCTATAGGCCGCGAAGGCTCCTTTTCCAACTGACGCTCCAAGAACGAAGCGATTGGCTAAGCGGAAGGGGTGCCTGTGGTGCAAAGGAGCTGTCAGCGCAAGCTGACTGAGAGTTGCCCTTGACCTTCCTTTGCTCTTGTAGGGGGCGGGGCCTCAACGCCCCGTTGCAGATACACATTGCGGGCGCACCGAGAACATCGTCCCCTACGCAAATACAAAATCGCATTGTCCCGCCACATCAAATGCCGCAAAATACTGCTCCGACATTGGAATCCACTCGGTCTCGAATCGCTGTAGCATCTCCGTCCCGTTGCGGGCGGTTATGCGGCGGATTTGTTCTTCCGGGGGGACGCACAGGAATACTTTGATGTGGTAAGCGTCCGCCAATGCGGGGTGCAGGCTGTAGGTTCCCTCTATGATGTTCAGGCGGTTTGGGGTGACGGTGATTGCGTCACCGAAGCCGCCCGTTTTGCAGTCGAACGGACGATAGGTGAACGTCTCCCTTGCTCTGAGGGGCGTAAGGACTTCTGCGGCGAAGCGTTCATAGTCCACGTTGCCGCCGGGTTCCTGCAGACGGTCAGGTGTCCGCTGTTCCAGGCGGAGGAAGAAGTGGTCCGTGGGGATTACGTTGCAGCCGTAGAGGCGTTGCAGTTCTCCCGCCAGAGTGGTTTTGCCGGAGGCGCAGTTACCGTCTATGGCGAGGAGCGTGTGGGGGTAGGTGGTAAGGAGGGCGTTGAGTTTGGCGTTTAAGGATGCGTATGTCACCTTGTCCCCCCCTCTCAGCCTTCTACTATTTTCGCGTCGTACATACCCAGTTTCACCAGTTCATCGTATACATCAAAGGCATCTATTCCGTCCAGCTCAATCCGCCGCGTACTGCCCGGGGTGTCACGGGTAAACGTATTCCATACGGTGAGGAGATTGTCTGTTTGAACGAGGCCGTGCTTCTCAAGAAATGTAATATACGCCGTCGGGTTTTTGCTGTAAATAGTTATAATCTTGTACTTTTGGATATAAATTTCATCTCCCGTGACGTGCGAGGCAAGGGCGAACTGTGACATGCCGTCATGCAGCAACAGGTCCCCATATTTCACCAAAATGTCTTTGATTTGGTCTTTCGTCTGTCCGTCGAGATAGCAAACTTTTTTGTGAAACGGGTCAGATTCACTTTTGCGCAGTTCTTCCTCTTCCTGTTGCATCAATGGCAACTCCAAGACGAAAAACAAAGGCTCAGTCAATTGCTCCAAAAATGCACCCATCACAGGCTTCATCTTTTCAAAGCTCAAATTAAACAGAATACGGTTTTCAAATACTTCAAACTCTTCTTTAATTCTCTCGGGAAAAGGAATATAAACCCCGGACGCCGTTTGAAACATCGTACTACCTCCTCGCTATACCCGCACCCGTTCAATCCCCGCAATCGCCTTCGCCACCAAGCCCTCAATGTCCAGCTTCGTCTCCGCCGCCTCGACTTCGGCGAGCCTTGGGCGGGTCTTTGGATGGCGGGGCATGAACACGGTACAACAGTCCTCATAGGGCAAAATCGAGGTCTCAAACGTCCCGATTTTGCGGGCAAGACGGACGATTTCCTCCTTATCCATGCCGACCACGGGACGCAGGACAGGGAGCCCTATACAAGCCTCGGTCGCCGCCATGGCCTCCATCGTTTGACTGGCGACTTGGCCGAGGCTCTCGCCTGTGACGAGTGCTTTGCAGCCGTTGTAGTTGGCGATTTTTTCCGCAATGCGCATCATGAAGCGGCGCATGATGATGGTGAAATACTCCTCGGGGCAGACTTTGCGCATCTCCTGTTGGATTTCGGTAAACGGTACGACCTCCACCGTCAAATCGCCGCAGTAGGGCGTGAGTTCTTTCGCGAGGGTGAGGACTTTCTCTTTCGCCTGTTGCGAGGTGTAGGGAAATGAGAAAAAGTGGACGGGAATAATGGAAATGCCCCGTTTCGCAATCATATACGTGGCCACGGGGCTGTCGATGCCGCCGGAGAGCAGGCTGACCGCCCGCCCGTTCGATCCGACGGGCATCCCCCCCGCACCCTGCACCGGGGCGGCGTGGACGTAGGCCTTGTAATCACGGACTTCCAGCGTGACCAAAAGTTCCGGGTTGTGGACATCCACCGCTACGTCGGGGAATGCCTCGCTGAGTTCACCGCCGACGTATTGGCTGAGTTGGATGGATGTCATGGGGAAGCGTTTATCGGCGCGTTTGGATTCGACTTTGAACGACTTCGCACGAGCGAAGTCGTCTTTGAGATAGAGCTTGGCCGTCTCCAGCATGGCGTCCGCGTCTTTCTCACAGGCGGCGGCACGGGAGAGAGAGATCACGCCGAATACGCATCGCAGGGCGGCAAATGCCCCGGCGGTGTCACAGGATGCGTCCTGCGGCTCCACGTAGACGGTAGATTGGGCTGTGTAGACCTTGAAGTCGCCGAATGGGGCGAGGCGTCGGCTGATGTTGGATTCAAGTCTTTGGGCGAAAAAGCGTTTGTTTTGGCCTTTTAGGACGATTTCGCCTTGTTTTAGCAGGATGATTTCTTCCATGGGTGCTCCTTGTGTGTTGAGGTTGTGGAGGTGATTACTGCTCGCTAAACCTATGTATTTGTAAAAATAAAACATGCGGGCGCGCAATGCGCGCCCCTACAACGAACCGAGAACATTTCATCGAGTGTGCTCATTTTTAATTTTTTCACATAACTCGAGTGCACTCACGCCAAATCATCCACCCCGAAAATCATACGTCCGATACTGTATCGCCTCGGCCAGATGGGCGGCGGCGATGTTCTCCGTGCCGTCCAAATCCGCTATCGTCCTTGCTACGCGGAGGATTCTGTCGTGGCTTCTTGCCGTGAGACCCAATCGGTCAAATGCGCCTCGCATGATTTGTTCGCCGTCCTCGTCCAAACGGCAGTAGGCTTTTAGTTCGGGTTGGCCGATTTGGGCGTTACAGCTTAGACCTCTCGCCTGATACCGTTTTATCTGCAAGGCGCGGGCGGTGTTTACTCGCTCTCTTATGGTCGTTGAGGATTCCGCGGGGACGTATACTCTTAGCTCGTCATATTCCAAGGCGGGAACCTCCAGCACCAAGTCCAAGCGGTCTAATAAGGGGCCGGAGAGACGGCTGTGGTAGCCCGTGACTGCGGCCTCTGTGCATTGGCATCGCCCCGATCCGTGGCCGTACCAGCCGCATTTGCAGGGGTTCATGGCGCAGACCAACATAAATTGACTGGGAAACGTCACCGTGCCGGAGACACGGGAGATGGTGACCTGCCCGTCCTCCAAGGGCTGGCGGAGGGTTTCCAAGACATATTTGCTGAACTCAGGGAACTCATCCAAGAAGAGAATGCCGTTGTGTGCCAGAGATATCTCACCCGGCTTTGGATTGCTTGTACCGCCTGTCATGGCGGGCGCTGAAACGGTGTGATGCGGGGAACGGAACGGACGGTCGGCGACCAGCGGGCGGGTCTGTCCCGTTAAGCCCGCGACCGAGTGTACTTCTGTGGTTTTGATGACCTCTTCCCTGCTCATCTCGGGCAGAATTGAGGGCAGACGCTTGGCGAGCATACTCTTCCCCGCACCCGGCGGACCGACAAGCAGGATGTTATGCCCCCCTGCGGCGGCGACTTCCAAGGCTCGCTTGACGTGTTCCTGCCCCTTGACCTCGGCGAAGTCCGGCCCAATCATGACCTGCGGCGGAATCTCCGGGGCGGTCACGGGACTGATTTGTTCTTTGCCCATGAGGTGGGCGAGCAATTGGGTGATATTCTCCACGGGGTAGACCGTGAGACCCTCCACAAAGGCGGCCTCACCCGCGTTTTCGGCGGGGAGGAAAAGTTTTTGTATCCCCGCCTTTGACGCCCCCACGGCCATGGGCAGCGCGCCCGTGACGGGGCGGAGTTCGCCGGAGAGGCTGAGTTCGCCGAGGAATGCGGCGTCCTGCGGAAGCGGGTCAATGTCGCCTGCGGCGGCCAGAATGCTCAAAAAGACCGGCAGGTCGTAGAGCGTACCGATTTTTTTCTTGTCCGCCGGGGCGAGGTTGACCGTGATGCGGCTGACGGGAAATTTCATGTTGCGGTTCTTAATCGCCGCCCGCACCCGCTCACGAGATTCTTTCACAGCGGCGTCCGGCAGACCCACAATGTCAAACGCCGGGAGGCCGCCGGAGAGATAACATTCGATAGAAACCTCGTAGGCCGCGAGGCCGATTAGTCCCATGGAGCGTACGTGTTGTACCATATTATTTTTACCCCCACCATAAATTTCTGTCTCTGTAGGGGCCGATGCCCACATCGGCCCGTGGTTTCTGTCGGGCAAGGGGCTCGGGGCGATGTGGGCATCGCCCCCTACATGGGTTGTTTCATTGGACGTACGGGTGCACGAGGTCATTTCACCAGTTTCGATATCGCTTTAAATTCATCCGTACCCGCTACCACGCAGAGTTCAAACAGTATCGCCTCGGCGGTGGTTAGGAGGACGTTTTCTTGCTCTGCGCGGCGCAGGGCGATTTCTTTGTCGAAGGGGTTGCGTGACCCCACGCAATCTACCACCAGTACGGGGCGGAACCCGGCCTCGGCCAGGTCGATGCAGCTTTGGAGGACGCAGACGTGGCTCTCTACGCCGGTGACGATGATGTTTTCTATGCCGTCTGCGCGCAGACGCTCGAACTCGGCGGCGATGGCTTCGTCTTTCATGGCACTATAGGCCAGTTTGTCATGGGGCATGTAGTCCCCGGCGGCGGCTCGGAGTTCGGGAACGATATCGCCCAGCCCTTTGGGGTATTGGCGCAAGAAGACAGCGGGGATGCTTAGGATTTTCAGGCCTTGTAAGAGCGTGACGTTGCGATTAACGATTGCGCCGCCATCGTAGACGGCGGGGATTAGGCGTTCTTGGAGATCTACGAACAGGGCGGCGGTTTTGGTTCGGTTGATTCGCATGGGGGTGGCCTCCTTGGAAATTTAAATACGGCGAAGTATCTGACTGCATTGCAAGGTTCCATTCTTCAGAATCTATCTTTTCAATGGTAGGTTCTTTGTCTGAAATGACGTCTATGATGCTGTTTTCTGTGTAGATGCCGTAGTGTTTCCAATTGTCCGAGTCGGCGGGGTGTTTGTTTTCATCTTCGCCCACAACAATCGGCAATATCGGCAAAAATGTATAGAGACAGTCCAGCAGCTTTGATTTTTCATATAAAATCAAGCCTCTGCCTGTACACACTCCGTCGGGGTCGTACTCACAATAAGCTTCGCCCCTTGTTTGGTACATAAAACAAGAACCGAAATGAATCATATACATTTTTTCCGAGTTAGGAACAAGTTCCGTGCAACCTTCTAATATTTGAAACAAGGCCTCATCTCCATTTGCAATCGCTCTGTTTTCTTCCTTTGTCGGCGTTTGTTCTTTAGATTCAGCAACTACAACGGAGAGACCAATGTCCGTGTCCAGTAAGGTTACTAAAAAGAGCGAGATTCTTTCTTGGGGTTTCATTCCGAAGTACATATATATCCTCCTTATCAATACAAGATATCTATTACTTCCCAGTTTCTGCCCGGTCTTCGTTCCAACCATATCCTCACACGCAAATAATTCTCTTCACCTATTACTCGTATGAAATACTCGGCGGTGCCATATCCGTCCGTCAGTTGCACACTTCCCTGCACAAAAAAGCCGTATCCGGTAATCTCTCCAACGATTGTTCTGATTTCTTCGTTCGCTTCAATATAGGATGCTGCAACTTGGAATGAGTCACTATTTCTGAACAGCGTATTTATCCCGAATGTCAAAGAAGACACGAAAAAAACAGGTAGCGCAATTGCAATGATGGCAACTTTTATCGGTTTAACTTTTTTTACGTTGTATACGGCAGTTCCGGCACGCTTGTCTCCGATAAAATTTCTGTAAAACATCTTAAACCGAGACGGCGTTACGTTAGAGTTATCCCTGCACCTAACTGCTATTCCCATTATTTTTCTACCTATACCGCCCCGCATATCTTGCCAGCAATACCATATCATCACAAGCAAGAAAAAGATTGGAAACACAAAAACTCGCCCTTCTGCAAAATATCTCCATGAAAAAAATAAGCCGCCTGCAAAAATTGCGAACACAATCATAAAGTCTATCATGAAAGCAACTATCCGCCTTAAAATGTCTGCTTTTTGCAATTGCTCTCCCATGCAGGTTGCCCCCTTTTGTTATATCTTTTTTAGTATACAGGACTTCCCCCTAAATTACAATATTCTTTGCAGAGGGCGGTGTAGGGGCGGCCAATGGCCGCCCGCGTCCCTCATCCATTGCGCAAACCAAAACGCACGGACGCGCAATGCGCGCCCCTACATTGGGCTGGTGTGTGTGTTGTAGGGGCGGCCCCATGTGGCCACCCGCCCTTGACCCTCGGCTCCCTTGCAGGCGAGGGGGCTGTCGCCGCAGGCGACCGGGGGAGTCCTCCCTCCGTCAGGCTTCGCCTGCCACCTCCCTCGTAAACGAGGGAGGCTTTTGGTGCCTGTAGACTTACTGCCGTTGCAGGAACGACCGTTTCCGCGCAAAACACGCACCCCCACCCCTCCAACGGAATACACTAACTTGAGTACCTACACATCACGGAGGTGTCCCTATGCACCCACTTAAATTTGCCGTCATCGGTGGAGACTTGCGGCAGGTGAAACTGGCGCAGCTTTTGGCGGCGGACGGTCACGCGGTTTCGGCCTTTGCCATCGACCAAGCTCGACCCGAGGGGGCTGTGCTTGCCGCCTCGCTCAAGGGGGCGGTACGGGAGGCCGACTGCGTGCTTTTGCCGCTGCCGCTTATGCGGGCGTGCGCTTTGAACACACCGCTGTCCGATACGGTGTTGACCTTGGATGAGGTCTTCGCAGCTCTTGACCCTGCACAGATACTCTGCGGGGGACGGGTTGACGAAGCCGCGCACAGGCAAGCCGCCGAACATGGTTTGACCTTGCTTGACTACTTCACACGGGAGGAACTGGTCATCGCCAACGCTGTGGCTACGGCCGAGGGGGCGATACAGGCAGCGATGGAGGCCACGCCTACGATTCTCTCCGGTATGCGGGTGCTTATCTTGGGCTTCGGGCGCATCGGCAAGGTGCTCGCGCATCGGCTGCGGGCTTTGGGCATGCGGGTAACGGTCTCGGCGCGGAACTATGCGGATTTGGCCTGGATTGCCGCCTACGGGTACGAGGGCATCCACGCGGACGCTTTGGACAGCGGGCTTCCCGGGCATGACATCCTCTTCAACACCATCCCCCACCGCGTGTTGGGTGCGGAACGGCTCGCCGCGCTGGACGCGGGGACGCTCTGCATCGACCTCGCCTCCAAGCCCGGCGGGATTGACTTCGCGGCGGCGGCCTCGCTCGGCGTCAAGACGATTTGGGCCTTGGGCCTGCCCGGTGAGGTCGCGCCCGTGTCCGCCGGGGTGATGATTCGGGATACCATTTACAATATACTCGCTGATGAAAGTTCCCTCAAAGGAGGTTAATCTTTAATATGACCATAAAACGCAAGATGGGGTTGTGCGTGTGCGGCTCGTTCTGCACCTTTGCACGGATCCTGCGTGAGCTGGAATCACTCACGGACAGCTACGACATAACCCCCATTTTATCCGAGGCCAGCGCGGCCACCGACACCCGATTCGGCGGGGCGCAGGACTTTCGGGATACTATCGAACAAGTGACGGGCAACACCGCCATCACCACCATCCCCGCCGCCGAGCCGATTGGGCCGGGTGCGCTGTTTGACGTACTTGTCGTGGCACCCTGCACAGGGAACACGTTGGCGAAACTCGCCTCCGGGGTAACAGACACCAGCGTCACGATGGCCTGCAAAGCGCACCTGCGCAACGAGCGGCCTATCGTGTTGGCCTTGTCCACAAATGACGGCCTTTCGGGCAACGGGGCGAACATCGGCTTGCTCTTAAATCGGCGGTTTTATTACTTTGTGCCGTTCACGCAGGACGACCCGGCGAAGAAACCAAATTCCCTCGTGGCGGATTTCGCCCGTATCGGTGAAGCGGCGGAGGCGGCCTTACAGGGTCGGCAGCTACAACCGGTGTTGCGATGATTTTCTGAGTATGCTCATTTATTTTGTTTTGTGTGATTTTTTCATTTATTGAGCACACTTCTTATTTTTATTTATCTGCATTTCATCCGTCCATCTCATCGGTGGGCGGATTTTTCTTGCAAAGATTTCCTCTGTGCGGTAAAATAGATAAGGTCTCCGAGGATGCGCAATATACAATTGCAACCTCAAGTTGACAAAGCGCAAACGCTGATTGCTTGCGGTTTTGCGGGTTCTCTGGTATGATGCGGACGAATCATGATTCTGTTCCGCTTATTCCACATGTAAGGATGGGTTGCTATGAAATTTCACGAAAAGTTATACCTCTTGCGCAGAGAGAAAAGTCTCTCGCAGGAGGGGCTGGCGGATTTGTTGCACGTCTCCCGTCAGGCGATTTCTAAATGGGAGAGCGGGTCTACCTACCCGGAGACGGAGAAGCTGATTGCCATCTCCGAGATTTTCGGCGTAACAGTAGACAGCTTGGTCAAGGACGGTCCCTTGCAATACCGCCATGAGACCGCCTCGCCCTTCCCTTTTCCGCACAGAGCCGGCTTTACTTATGAGTATAAGAGCAAACGAACGCTCTTCGGACTGCCGCTGGTGCACATTCGCTTCGGACCCGGCGCGAAGGCAGCACGCGGGATTGTTGCCATTGGCTTAATCTCGCAGGGGATTTTCTCCTTTGGGCTTTTGTCGATGGGGCTTTTCTCCGTCGGCCTGCTCTCGCTTGGGCTGATTGGGTTGGGTACCTTTGCGCTGGGGCTCTTATTTGCACTCGGCGGAATTGCCGTTGGTGCGCTTGCGCTCGGCGGCATTGCCATCGGTGCGGTCGCGCTCGGCGGGCTTGCTATCGGGATGTTTGCCACGGGCGGGCTTGCGGTGGCATCCCATGTCGCCATCGGCGACCACGCTTACGGACATATTGCCGTGGGTCGGGTGGCTGAAGGGGTGCGGGTGTTTATCGATACCTCCCCTGCGCAGAACTTCTTGGCCATAGACGGTGCCGAGGTACGAGAGGCGATTCGGGAGGAGTTCCCGGGTGTGTGGGACTGGGTCGTGCGGTGGATAACGTTCCCGCTGCGGTGAGTGTAACAGAGTGAACCCTCGGATGCCGAATGTCCGAGGGTTTTTTATGTCCAAATCGTTAATTTTATCCATGCGCTTGTTTTGCAGTTATATATTGTGGTTTCTCCGCCGTCTTTCCCGCTTGTTTTCCTTGAAACTCATAACAAATTATGGTAGAATGATTGCAATGCAGTTGTTCTGCAGGATTCAAAATCGTTTTTCTCGCCGCCCCTTGGGCGGCAACCGAAAAACATGATACATTTTACCATGTAAACATGGTAAACAACCACAGGAACAAGGGGGCCACGCCAATGAAAGATATCCATCTGTCAAACGACCTCCCGCTCTATCTGTTCCATCAAGGCACCAACTTCGCAGCCTATGAACTCTTAGGCTGCCACTACGACCCGTCCGCGCAAACCGCCGTCTTCCGCACCTGGGCACCGCATGCCCAAAGCATCCACTTGGTCGGCGATTGCAACGGCTGGAACCCCGACGCCACACCGCTCCGCCGCATCTCGGACGGCGGTATCTGGGAGGTGGTTGCCGAAAACGTAACACCCGGCCAGCGGTACAAGTATCGCATTGTCGGCGCAAATGGGGAGACGCTCAAATCCGACCCCTACGGCTTCGCCGCCGAAACGAACGAGAAGACCGCGTCCATCGTCTGCGACCTCGGCGACTACACATGGGGCGACACGGCGTGGATGGAGGCACGGGGTGATGTGTACGACAAGCCCGTCAATATCTACGAGATGCACCTCGGCTCGTGGCAGCGGGGCAAAGACGGCGCGCTGCTCACCTATGCGGAGCTCGCCGAGCGGCTGATTCCCTACGTCAAGGAGATGCACTACACACATATTGAACTGATGCCCGTGATGGAGCACCCCTTCGGCGGTTCTTGGGGGTATCAGGTCTGCGGCTTCTACGCACCGACATCGAGATACGGCACACCGCAGGACTTTATGCGCTTTATTGACCTCTGCCATCAAGCCGGCATCGGCGTGATTTTGGACTGGGTACCGGCGCACTTCCCGAAAGACGCCCACGGCCTTATCGACTTCGACGGCGGCTCGCTCTATGAAAGCCACGGCAAAGACAGGCAGGAACACGAAGAGTGGGGCACCCGCTGTTTCGATTACGGCCGGACAGAGGTGCAGTCTTTCCTCATCTCCAACGCCCTGTTTTGGCATGAGAAATATCACATAGACGGCCTGCGGGTCGATGCCGTAAGTTCCATGCTCTACCTTAATTACGGCAGAAAAGCGGGTGAGTGGTTCCCCAACACCCATGGCGGCAACGAGAACTTAGACGCCGTCGCTTTCCTGCGCAAGCTGAACAAGGCCGTGTTCAAATCGTATCCCCACTCCATAATGATTGCGGAGGAATCCACCGCATGGCCCATGGTCACAAAGCCCGCCCACGATGGCGGCCTCGGCTTCAACTACAAGTGGAACATGGGTTGGATGAATGACATGCTGGAATACGTCAGCGTTGACCCGCTCTATCGGAAAGAGATACATAACAAAATTACGTTCTCCTTCCACTACGCCTTTTCGGAGAACTTCATCCTGCCCCTCTCGCATGACGAGGTGGTACACGGCAAAAAGTCGCTCCTCGATAAAATGCCCGGTGACTACGAGACCAAATTCGCAGGCATCCGCGCTTTTCTCGCCTATATGATTACCCACCCCGGCAAGAAGCTCACTTTCATGGGCGCGGAGTTCGGCCAGTTCATCGAGTGGAATTACGAAGATTCGCTTGACTGGCATCTGCTCGAATACCCCATGCACGCCGCACTCAAAACCTACGTACAGGCCCTCAACGCATTCTACCTGGCCAACCCCGCCCTCTGGGAAATCGACTACTCTTGGGACGGTTTCGGCTGGATTTCGGACAATGACAGCGAGCAGAACATCATCGTTTTCAAACGCACGGACAAGGCGGGGAAAGACCTTATCGTCCTCCTCAACTTCGCCCCCGTGACCAGGAGCGACTACCGCATCGGCGTCCCGAAAGCGGGCGTGTACAAAGAAGTCTTCAACTCCGACGACATGCAATACGGCGGCTGCGGCCACACGAACGCCCCGGTTGCGACGGAAGAAATCGGTATGCACGGCTATGGACAGAGCATAAACTTAACGGTGCCGCCACTGAGTGCTGTGTGTTTTGAGTTGGAGAGCATGTAAGGAAGAGCCAAAGCCTCCCTCTCCGAGGGAGGTGGCAGGCGAAGCCTGACGGAGGGAGTGCTCCCGTAGGGCGCGATGTCCTCATCGCGCCGCATCCCCGCAACGCACGGCGCGATGAGGACATCGCGCCCTACAAAGGTCAAGGGCAACCACACCACCGCCTGCGGCGCGCCCCTCCAAGGAGGGGAATAACAACCGAAATACCAACAAACAAACGAAAGGGGAGTGCGCACATATGAGTCCGACAGACCGAAAGAAAGAGTGCATCGCCATGCTGCTGGCCGGCGGCAGAGGGTCCCGATTGGGGCCGTTGACGGAGGAGATTGCAAAACCCGCCGTCACCTTCGGCGGGAAGTATCGCATCATCGACTTTCCGCTCACCAACTGCGTGCGGTCGGGCATCGACACCGTGGGTGTCATGACGCAGTACCAGCCGCTACTCCTGCACGACTACATCGGCAAGGGGCAGGACTGGGACCTCGACCTGCTCTACGGCGGCGTATCTATCCTGCCGCCTCACCACACACCGGGCAGCACCGCTTGGTACAGCGGCACAGCCAACGCCGTGTATCAGAACATCGACTTCATCGATCGTTTTGACCCCGAATACCTGCTCGTGCTCGCGGCTGACCATGTGTACAAGATGGATTACAAGGAAATGCTCGAACACCACAAAAAAGTCGAGGCCGACTGCACCATCGCCGTACTGGAAGTCCCCATTGAGGACGCCTCCCGCTTCGGCATCCTCAACACCGATCCGAATGACAGGGTAGTCGAGTTCGAGGAGAAGCCCGAGAAGCCGAAAAACAACCTCGCCTCTATGGGCATCTATATCTTCAACTGGAGTGTCCTCTGCAAATATCTCAAGGAGGATGCCAAGGCGGATTCCGAACACGACTTCGGCCAAAACATCCTCCCCAACATGCTGGCAGACGGTAAGCGCATGTTCGCCTACCGCTTTGACGGCTATTGGAAAGATGTCGGTACGGAGGAAAGTCTTTGGCAAGCCAATATGGACCTCTTGGACGACATGCACCTCGGCTTCGAGGGTTGGCCGCTCCTCTCCAAGAGTGCGGGCCGCCCGCCGCACTATGTCGCACCTACGGGCAGCGTCAAGAACACGCTGATTACCGAGGGCTGTGAGATTTACGGCAGCGTGGAAAACAGCGTCCTCTCCGCGGGTGTCATCGTGGAAGAAGGCGCAAAGGTCATCGACAGCGTGATTATGGAGAATATACGCATCGGAAAAGACGGAACCGTCCAATACGCCATTTTAGATGAGAACACAGTTGTGGGCGAGGGCGCGTCCGTCGGGGAGCCGAGGGAGAAAGGCGGCAAAGTCACCGTTGTCTCCCGCTGCTCCGTCATAGAGCGTGAGGAGGGAAAAGCATGAGTAAATACACGGCACTATGCCTGTCCGACCCGCATCCCGACCATGTGAACGACGGCAGTTCCGAACGGACCTTATCTGCGGCACGCTTTGCCGGCCGTTACCGTCTGGTGGACTTCATGCTCTCCAACATGGTTAACTCCGGGATTACGGACATCGGCATTATTCTGAACAGTCACTACCAGTCTCTCATCGCCCACATCGGCATGGGCAAGGAGTGGGACTTGGCGCGCAAAGCGGGCGGCATCACTTTCTTCCCGCCCTACATGACAGATGCCCGTGACAGCGAGTACAGCGCAATCGACGGCCCGCTCCAACGTGCCGCGAGAGCCTTGCGCGGTACAAAGTCGGAGTATGTCATCCTTGTAAACGGTAGTGCCGTCTACAACATGGACTATCGTCCCGCCATCGAGGCGCACAAGGAAAACGGCGCAGACGTGACGGCAGTTTACGCCAAAAAAGAAGTAAACAAAGATGCGGGCGAGCAGACCGTTGTCTTCGACATCACAGAGGACAACAGAGTGCGCAGTATCAAAACGGCAAGCCGTCTGTCCGGCACGGCGAATGTGTCATTGGGCGCATACATCATGCCAAAGCATATCTTCCTGCAACTGGTCACGGGCGTGAAATACTGCGGGATGCTTCGCTTCTCTTGTGAGCGGTTGGCTCCTGCTGTGAGCCGTCTCAAGGTCATGGGCTACGAGTTCACGGGCTATTCGGCGCAAATCTCCTCGGTGGAGACTGATTTCCGCCACAACATGGAGATGCTCGACAGCGAGAAACGCGCCGCCCTCTTCGACTACGAGGGCAGACGCATCTTCACTTCCCGCCGTGATTCCCTGCCCGCCAAGTACGGCAAAGCGGCACGAGTAGAAAACTCTCTCGTGGCCGACGGTTGCCAGATTGAGGGCACGGTCATCAACAGCGTCATCTGCCGTAACGTCCGCATCGGCCCCGGTGCGGTGGTAGAGAATTGCGTGCTGAAAGACAGCACGGTGATACAGCAGAATGCAAAACTGGACTGGATGATTACAGACAGAGGCGTCATCGTCTCCGCAGGGCGGAATCTGATCGGCGCACCGACATATCCGGTATTTATTGAATCGGAGCGGATTATTTAGAAGCCTCCCCTCTCCGTGGGAGGTGGCCGGCGGGGCCGGAGGGAGCCACCCACGCCCCCCGTAGGGGTCGATGCTCACATCGACCCGCACATACAGACAGCGGAAACGGGCCGATGTGGGCATCGGCCCCTACAAGGGTGTATTGAAACACGCCGGGCTATTAAAGCGTCCCCTACACCCAATAGGAAAGGAATCATCATGGCGAAAACAAAACAACCAAAACTCAAGCTCTTGTTTGCCGTCTCCGAGGCCGTCCCGTTTCTGGCGACCGGCGGTATGGGACAGGTCGCGGGTGCGTTGACGGCCGCGCTTGCAGAGAACCGCCCGGACTATGACGTGCGTGTCATCATGCCGCTCTATGCCGCGTTTCGGGAGCGGTATGAGCCGAACATGACCTTCCTCGGCGAGACAACCGTCGCCCTCGCCTGGCGGCGGGAATACTGCGGCGTGTACGAGATGCAGACGGACGGTGTAACCTACTATTTCGTAGACAACCGCCGCTACTTCGACCGTGAGACACCCTACGGACACTTCGACGACGGGGAACGCTTCGCCTACTTCTCGAAAGCGGTGTTCGCTGTCATGGACTTTGTGGACTTCAAGCCCGACATCATCCACGCCCACGACTGGCACACGGCTCTGGTGCCGATTTACCTCAAGACGCGCTTTGCCGACAGGGACATTCGCTCGGTGTTCACGATTCACAACTTGGAGTATCAGGGCAAGTTCCCGCACAGTATTCTGGGAGATGTGTTCGACCTCCAATTGGCAGAGGCGGGTCTCGTAGAATATGATGGGTGTATCAACCTGCTCAAGGGTGCCGTCGTATGTTGTGACAGGCTCACAACGGTCAGTCCGTCTTACGCAGACGAGATTCAAATCGCCGGGGGGTATGGCTTGGAGCCGATTATCCGAGAGAACGCCTACAAGCTCACGGGTATCATCAACGGCATAGACACCAAAACCTACAACCCCGAAACCGATCTGCTGCTCGCCAAAAACTACACGGCGGACACGTTGGAGGACAAGGCCAAAAACAAGCGTAAACTCCAAACCATCTTCGGCCTGCCCCGCTCACAGAAAAAAATGCTCATCGGTCTCGTGTCCCGTCTGGCCTCCCATAAGGGTCTCGACCTGATTACCTATATCTTCGATGAAATGATGCAGTTAGACGTCCAGTTCGTCCTCCTCGGCACGGGTGACGATGCCTATGAGTGTTTCTTCGTGGACAAGTCGCTCGCCAATCCGAATGTGAGCGTGGATATCGCATACAAGCCCGAAATCGCAAGCCTCATCTACGGCGGCGCGGATGTGATGCTCATGCCCTCCAAGAGCGAACCCTGTGGTCTTACGCAGATGATTGCCAGCCGCTACGGCACAATCCCCATCGTCCGCAAAACGGGCGGCTTGGGCGATACGATTCAAGATTGCAGAGCGGGAGACGGCAACGGTTTTGTCTTTGAGGAATATGACGCAAATCTGCTGCTCGACACCGTTGCTGCCGCGCTCGACCTCTTTCAGAATCACCCCGTGGACTGGCGGAATCTTATGAAGAAAGCCATGAGTTGCGATTTTGGCTGGGATGTATCGGCCAAAGCGTATGCGGAAATTTATGAGGGGTTGATGTAGGGGGCGCACATTGCGCGCCCGCACGTTTCCCCTAATTCTCTTGCCGTAGGGGGCGGCGTCCCCGACGCCCCGTGTACCGAAACCGCAATATCGCGGGGCGTCGAGGACGCCGCCCCCTACGACAACGCATTTCTGTCATTCTGAGCGAAGCGAAGAATCTTATCTTGCATAAGATTCTTCGCCTACGGCTCAGAATGACAAGAAAAAACCTTCCTCCACAGGAGGGGAATTCTCACCAAATCGGAGCCGACACATGTATCAATTTGACCCATTCGACCCGTTTTTCCGCTCCCCCGGCGGCGCAATCAAAACCCCGGGTGTGCTCACCTTGCGGCTAAAGCTCCGCCGAGGTGAGGCCGCGCACGTCTCGGCACACATTCGCTTGGACGGATACGGTGCCAAAGTCACGCCCATGCAAGTCATCGGCACGGTCGGGAGCTACGATGTTTATGCGTGCGAAATCCCCTTTGATACGCCCGGTCTCTACTGGTATCACTTCCAAATCGGCCATGACCGCACCGTCCCCGAGCGGACGGGAGACGCATTTCAAATCACGGTGTATGCGCCCGCCGAACAGGGGCCGGACTGGCTGCAAGGCGGTGTCATATACCACATTTTTGTGGACAGATTCCACCGCGGCGGCGCACCGAACGTGCGACCCGGCGGTATATTCCGTCCCGACTGGGGCGGTACGCCGTATTATAAGCCCGACGAGGACGGCATCATGCACAACAACGACTTCTTCGGCGGCGACTTCTGCGGCATCATCGAAAAACTGCCCTACTTGGAGACGCTCGGTGTGACCTGCCTCTACCTCAGCCCCGTGTTCAAGGCCGCGTCCAACCACAAATACGACACGGGCGACTTCCTGCAAATCGACCCTGCATTCGGCGGCGAAGCGGGCTTTGAAGCACTCATCCAAGCCGCAAAAAAACGGGGGATGCGCATCATCCTCGACGGCGTGTTCAACCATGTAGGCGCGGACAGCCGCTACTTCAACCGATACGGCCACTATGACAGCGTGGGTGCCTACCAGAGTAAAGATTCGCCCTATTACGACTGGTTTCACTTCCAAAACTGGCCCGACACCTACGACGCATGGTGGGGCATAGAGCTCCTGCCCGCGCTCAATGAGGCGAGCGAGAGTTACATCGACTTCATCTGCGCCCCCGACGAGGGCGTCATCGCCTACTGGACAAAAAAAGGCGTCGCAGGCTGGCGGCTGGACGTGGTGGACGAGCTGCCGGACGTGTTCTTAGACCCCTTATGCGAAGCCGCGAGACGGGACAACCCCGAAGCCCTCATCGTCGGCGAGGTCTGGGAGGACGCATCGAACAAAATCGCCTACAGCACCCGCCGCCGTTATTTCCAAGGTGGTCAGTTGGACAGCGTTACGAATTACCCCCTTAAAAACGCCATCATATCCTATATCAAAGACGGCAACGCCCCCGGACTGGCCGAGACGATGGCGGCCCTTTGGCAAAACTATCCGCCCCCCGTCCTCCACGGACTGATGAACATCTTAGGCACACACGACACCATGCGCATCCTCACCGTACTGGGTAGCGAACACCTCCCAAGCACCCGTGAGGAGATGGAACATTATGAACTGACAGACCAACAGCTTCAAATCGCAAAACACCGCCTGAAACTGGCCGCCCTTTTACAATTCACCCTCCCCGGCGTCCCTTGCATCTACTACGCCGACGAGGCAGGGATGCAAGGCGGCGCAGACCCATTTTGCAGACGTTGCTACCCCTGGGGCCAAGAAGACCAAGACCTGCTCCGATGGTATACCAACTTGGCAAAGCTCCGCAGAGCGGATCCGGCGTTAAAAGACGGAGCCTACACCCTACTCAAAGCCCACGACGGAGAATTTGTATTCACCAGAGGCGAGGGAGCTAACAGGCTCCGCATAGAACTCAGTATAAAAAGCGGCCAAGCCGCCATTTATAAATCCGTCTCCAACGGCGACACCAAAATTCTGCATTCTGCATTAATTACCCCCCGGAGGAATAAAACATGAACCTACACGATAAACAAGTATTCGCCTTGCTGCTTGAGGAAAAACTCGAGGTCTCACGCGGCGTATCCGCAGAGGACGCAACGGCGGAAGACTGCTATATAGCCTTGGCCTATCTCATCCGTGACCAAGTGATGAAACGCTGGGTGCAGACCTCCCGCCGTTACGAAAAGGGCAAGCAGAAGCAGGTCTACTACTTCTCGTTGGAATTTCTGCTCGGCAAACTGCTGGAAAACAACATCATGGCCCTCGGCCTGCAAGATGCCTGCGAGGACACGCTGAAAAAACTCGGCTTCGACCCGCAGGAGGTCTACGGCATCGAGCTTGACCCCGGTCTCGGCAACGGCGGTCTCGGGCGGCTTGCGGCCTGTTTCTTGGATTCGCTGGCCTTCCTCGGTCTGCCGGGCCACGGGTGCAGTATCCGCTACAAATACGGCCTGTTTGAGCAGAAAATCGTGGACGGCTATCAAGTCGAGTTGCCCGACAACTGGCTCAGAAATGATGCCGTTTGGCATATCAAAAAGCCCGCTAAGGCTGTGCTGGTCAAGTTCTTCGGCCACATTCGGGAGGAAATCTCGAACGGACGTCACCACTTCCACCACGAGAACTACGAGCCCGTCATCGCCATGCCTTACGATGTCCCCATCGGCGGCTATGACGAGGGTTCGGTCAACACACTCCGTCTCTGGAGCGCGCAGGCCACGGAGCAGTTCGACTTCGGCTCTTTCTCCGGTGGTGACTACTTGAACGCCGTCTCCCGCAAGTACTCCGCCGAGGCCATCTCCGAGGTGCTTTATCCCGATGATTCCAACTATGAGAATCGCCTGCTTCGGTTGAAACAACAGTATTTCTTCGTGTCCGCAGGGCTTCAGAGCATCGTCAGCCACTACAAAAAACATTACGGCGACATCCGTGAATTTGCCGACCACATTGCCATCCACATCAACGACACCCACCCCGCCCTCGCTGTCCCTGAGTTGATGCGCATCCTGCTCGACGAGGAGCATCTGAGTTGGGACGAGGCGTGGGAGATTACGGTCAATACCATCTCCTACACCAACCACACCGTTTTGCCCGAGG
Source organism: Oscillospiraceae bacterium (assembly GCA_009780235.1). Taxonomy (GTDB): domain Bacteria; phylum Bacillota; class Clostridia; order Oscillospirales; family Oscillospiraceae; genus WRAB01. Next base: position 150,362 of record WRAK01000001.1, on the reverse strand, counting down.
CATTGGAACGCTGGCCGGAGGAGGTTTTCTCTAAGCTCCTGCCTCGTGTCTATATGATTGTGCGGGAGATTAACGAGCGGTTCTGTCATTTCTTGTGGCAAAAACTGGACGGCGACCACAATAAAATATCCCAAATGGCCATTCTCGCCCATGGCGAGATTTCCATGGCCTACCTCGCCATCGTGGGCAGTCACGCCATTAACGGTGTCGCCGCGGTGCATAGTGAGATACTGAAAAATCAACTCTTTGCCAATTTCTACGCCATTTACCCGGAGCGGTTTAACAACAAGACAAACGGCATCGCCCACCGCCGTTGGGTGCAAAAGGCGAATAAGGATTTGTCCGCTCTCATCTCAAGCCGTCTCGGCCCGGATTGGATTAGCCAACCGCTCCGTCTCGCCGACCTCGATGCGCTCGGCGCGGTCCGTGACCCGGCGTTTTTGGCAGAACTCCGCCGCATCAAGCGGGAGAATAAGGTGAAACTCGCCAATCTCATTCAAGAGACAAACGGTATCACGATTAACCCGGATTCTATTTTCGACGTGCAGATTAAGCGCATCCACGCCTACAAACGCCAGTTGCTCCTGCTCTTGCACATCCTCGACCAATACTACGCGCTGCAAGATAACCCGAACCTCGACATCGTCCCCCGCACATTCATCATGGCGGGCAAGGCGGCGCCGAGTTATCACTTTGCCAAGGAGATTATCAAGCTCATCTCCGTCGTGGCGGACAAAATCAACAATGACCCCGTCGCGGGCGACAAGCTCAAGCTGGTGTTCTTGGAGAACTACCGTGTCTCCCTCGCCGAAGTCCTCTTCCCTGCGGCTGACCTCAGCGAACAGATTTCCACGGCCGGCATGGAGGCCTCCGGCACGGGGAACATGAAGTTCATGATGAACGGTGCCGTCACCATCGGTACACACGACGGCGCGAATATTGAGATTTTCGAGGCGGTGGGCAAGGGGAACTACATCCCATTCGGCCTTACGGTGCCCGAGGTACTGGAAGTCAAAGAGCGTCAGAGCTACAACAGCCGTGCGTTCCTGAACCATCACCACCGCCTCAAGCGCATCGTGTATGACATCATCAACAGCGCGCCGAACGAGGCCGGTCAGGCGCAGTTCCCGCATATTTATGACTCTCTCACCACACACCACGACGACTATCTCGTCATGCTCGACTTCGACGCCTACACCGAGGCACAGAAGACGGCTGACCGCCTGTATCGGGACCAAGACGTGTGGGCGAAGATGGCGGCGATGAACATCGCGCACTCGGGTCGGTTTGCGAGTGATGAAGTGATACGAAAGTATGCGGAAGAGATTTGGGGGATTGTGTAGGGGAAGGTCGGATGAGAGTAGAGAATCAGATCGCAATACAATATTCGCATGATATACGTGCGACTGATAGCGAACAAAAAGGAGATGAGCGTACAATGCAAGGTACAAAGAGAACAAAAAAAGTTGTTTTCATCGCGCTTTTATTTTTGCTCCTCGTTTTTGTCGGCATTGCGCTTTTTTATGTATTACAACCGCAACTGGTTACCGGCGGAAGAGATGATTTACAGCAGATCGTTATCGTCGAGCGTTATCCCGGAGAGGGCGGCGGCGCAGAAGGCGCACCGAGGTCAATCGTGACAATCACAGACAGAGAAACCGTCCACACCATTTTTGACGAATTGCGGCGCACATGGCCAATCTCAGAAACAAGAGGCGAATCTTTCTATACAATGGCTACTCCACGTTATGAATTGAGGCTATATTATTCAGATGAGGTAGATGAAGTCAGGGTTTGGACTGCAGGTGCAGCTCGTTGGCTGGGTCAGCCTGACCGATTTACCGTAAGCAACAGAGCAAGTGCTGAGCGTATCATATTATTTTTAGATTCAGTAATAGCAGACAATGAATAGGGGTGACCGTCTCGGTCGTCCGCACGTTTCCTCCCGCACCAAGGCACGGACGACCGAGAGACGGTCGTCCCTACGCAGGGCACCACCCCACCGCCTACGGCGGCACCTCTCCAAGGAGGGGAATTGGGACACGGACGGCCATTGGCCGCCCCTACAAGAACTGTATACTGAAAAGGAACATCCCCATGCAACAACCCACACCCCCTACCCGCTCCGCAGGCGTCCTGCTCCCCCTGCCCGCCCTCCACGGCCCCGACGGCATCGGCACGATGGGGCGTGAAGCGACAGACTTCATCGACTTCCTCGCCCGCTCCGGCTTTCACGCTTGGCAAATGCTCCCGGTGGAACACACGGGAAGCTGTTTCTCTCCCTACAAATGCGTCTCCGCATTTGCGGGGGAGCCGATGCTCATCGACCCGCAGGGGCTGTTGGACATGGGTCTAATCACCGAGCAAGAACTCGCCGAACGCCGAGCGGGCCTCAGAGAATACGCCATAGACTACCCCCTCGTCCAACAAAAACAGCGGACGCTTTTGCGCACCGCCTACGCACGTCTCGAACACAAGCCCCACGCAGACTTCAACCCGTTTTGGCTGGACGACTACGCCCTCTACATGGTACTCAAGCGGCACTTTGACAACGCCCCCTGGTACGACTGGCCGAATGATAAGCTCCGCCGCTATGACACAGAAGCCGCCCACAAAGCCCGGACGGCGTTCAGCGATGAAATCGACTTCCACCGCTTCGTCCAATGGCTTTTCGACGCGCAATGGCACAGACTCAAGCACCACGCCGCCGAGCGAGACATCGCCCTCATCGGCGACATCCCCATCTACGTCTCCGAGGATAGTGCCGAGGTGTGGAGCCGCCGCACGCTCTTTGAGGCGGATGCCGACGGCAACTTCCCCGCCGTGGGCGGCGCACCGCCGGACTATTTTAACCCCGACGGTCAACGCTGGGGCAACCCCGTCTACAACTGGCCGCAGATGGCGGCCGACGGCTACAAATGGTGGATAGACCGCATGGCCGCCGCGCTGGAACGCTTCGACCGTGTGCGCCTCGACCACTTCCGCGGCTTTGACCGCTACTGGCGCATCCCCACCAACTGCTCGGACGGCAAGGGCGGCGTTTGGACAGAGGGCCCCGGCATTGCTCTGTTTGAGGCTTTGGAGGCCGCGCTTGGTAAACTTCCCGTGTTCGCCGAGGACCTGGGCACCATCGACGAAGGGGTCGAAATCCTCCTTGAACGTACGGGTTTTCCCGGTGTACGTGTCTTGCAATTCGGCTTTGACGACGCCGAGGGCCGCCACCTGCCCCACAACTACCCGCCCAAAAGCGTTGCCTATACGGGGACGCATGACAACACTACCCTCTTGGCATGGATGTTCGAGATGCGTCCGCAGGAACGGGATAGGGCTCTGTTTTACACGGGCTTTACCGAGGATTGGACGCAGGGCGGGTCGCACTCGCCCATCATCAGGTCTTGGATGCGTACGCTGTACATGAGCGGCGCGTCTCTTGTCATTGTCCCCGTCCAAGACCTCCTCGGCTACGGTGCTGACACCCGCACAAATGTGCCGGGCACGGCGGAGGGGAATTGGCGGTTTCGGATGCGCGGAGGTGCATTGGAGGACGTTGATTGTGGGTTTTATGCGGCGTTGAGCAGGGCGTTTGGGCGAGATAATCCGTTATGAAACACACCGGCATCTTGAAAAAAATTGCATTTCGCACAATCCTCTTGATTGTATTCGCCTCTGTACTGTCTGCCATATATTGGTTTTTGGGCGGTTGTCCGATTTGGATGTTGCTTGGCATTCCGTGTCCGACCTGCGGCATAACTCGCTCTGCTTTGGCATTACTGTCACTTGACTTCCGCCTGTCTTGGTACTATCACCCGCTGACAATTCCCATATTCTTAGTGCTAACGTTTGCTCTATGTAAGGACTTGCTGCCAATCAAAAAACATGCAGCGGACAGAATCCTCATTGCTTCCGCTGCCTTTATCTTTGTTATATATCTCATCCGGCTATGGCTCAACGTGATTTCATAAATTTTGTTTACAAAAATGCCTTGATTTTTGTCGAACAATGGCCTATACTATAGAGAAGCCGAACAAACGATAAAAAAAGGGAGTGTAAATTATGGATCAGCAAAGAGTAGACATGTATATGCTAACCAACCAGAAATATTTCCCACCGGAAAAAATGATGTACCTGAAAGAAAAAATCCAATCTTTACCCGACGATAAGTTTATGCTTCTTACCTCCATTGAACTAAAAGACCCTACAACTCTGCTTTTGATTTCCATTTTTTTGGGTCCGCTGGGCGTTGACAGATTTATGCTCGGGGACATTGGTATGGGCGTGCTCAAGCTCTTAACACTTGGTCTGTGCGGGGTTTTAACCATCATTGACTGGTTCACAATCTCAAAGAAGACTAGAGACCTCAACTTCAACAATGTTGCATTGCATCTATAAAAACTGCCGCAATCAAACCCCGGACAACCATACATGGCCATTCGGGGTTTTTTCTTATTTCCGGAAAGGAAATCATTCCCATGAACAAACAAACCTCCAAGCTCCTGAACAAAAAGCTCGCCTTCGTCGGCTCTACGGACGGTACCGAGCCGTTCATCAAGGCCATGCTCGTCTCCAAACGTGAGGGCAATGTGTTCTACTTCGACTCCAACAACAGCTCCGTCCGCACCGCCCAATGGCGGGAGAACCCGAACGCCTGTCTCTATTTCTACGGCAAGCCCATCTACAAAGGCGTGATGCTGTCCGGCACGATGGAGATTATCAACGACCCGGAGCTAAAGCAAAAACATTGGACACCGTCCATGAAGCGCATCTACAAAGGCGGCGTGGCTGACCCTGATTATTGCATTTTGAAATTCACCGCAGACAAGGGGCGGTATTATTGCATGTTGGAGTCGGAAGATTTTACGCTATAAAGCCGGCGAACCCCCGGACACCATTGTCCGGGGGTTCGTTGCGTTTTCTACAAGCGAATTGCCCGTCTTGCGCGGGCAAATATCTTCTCCAGTTCCTTCGCATCCAACTCACCAACCGAGCGTACGGGTGCGGGATTTGTGTCGTGGAGAGCAATGCTCTTTTGATAATAGGCCAAGTCTCGCCATTTGCCCTGCTTATAGGCCGCCTCACGCAGTAGCCCCGCCTCAGTAAAACCGCGAGCTAAGTGGTAATACTGGCTTTTGTCGTTGTGGATGACGATGGTGTAGATGTTCACAACACCCATCGCCCGCAAGGTCTCCTCCAGCGCGTCTAAGAGCGCGCGGCCTGCGCCTTTGCCGTCGATGGAGACGGCAGAGTAGGCAGAGACGAACACGCTCCAATTAAACGCCTGTTCCTCGAAGCGGCGAAATGCGTAAGCGTAGGCCACGATATCACCGTCCCGCTCGCAGACCAGAAATGGGTAGCTCGTGCCGCAGTTGCAGATTTTTTGCTCCATCTGTGCGGCGGTCGGAGCGGCGAGGTCGAGGGCGGCCGCGGTGGTCTCCACGTATTCGGCGTAGAGGGCGGCGATGCCCTCCGCGTCCTCGGGGCGGGCTAGTCTGACTTCGATGTTTGGCATGATGGGTGTCTCCTTTGCAGGGCGCGATGTCCTCATCGCGCCGAATCCTAACAGGCATGGTACACAGCGCGATGAGGACATCGCGCCCTACTGTTGCAAGCGTTTCATCAGAACCTCGTCCGGGGTGGCGACTATGGTTTTGTAATTTACGTAGTGTGCCGCGCCGGGTTTGCCGCCGCTTGGTTTTTTGACGTGCTTGACCAAGGTGTAATCCACAGGCACACGGCCGCCCGCCCGGCCTTGGGAGTACCATGCTGCGATGGCCGCCGCTTCTTCCAGCGTCTGTGCGTCCGGCTCTCCCCCGCCTGTTGCGACGATGACGTGGGAACCATGGATTTTCTGCGCGTGGAGCCATGTGTCATGGCGGTTGGCGGTCTTGAACGTCAGTTTGTCGTTTTGGAGGTTGTTCTTGCCCGCATAGATGGTCACGCCTGTGCTTGACACGAACTGCAAAGGCTTGGACGGGAGCGGTTTTTGCTTTTTGCCGCCCGTCTGCGCCCGCAGGACGCCGACCTCTACCAGTTCTTCCCGGATTTGCGCCACATCCCCGGTGGTCTCGGCTCTGGCTATGGCTTCGAGAACGCTGCTGAGGTAATCCAGCTCGCCCTCGCCTTTTGCGATTTGCTCGGCGAGGTGTTTCTCGGCCGTTTTGGCTTTCGTGTAACGTTTATAGTAAGCGGCGGCGTTTTGTTGGGGTGTTTTTCGGGTGTCCAGGGGGATGGTAATCTCGCCGCCATCGGGGTCGTAGAAATTTTGCGCGGTGAGGGCGGCTTGGCCTTTTTTGATTGTATGCAGGTTGGCGGTGATTAGGTCGCCCTGTTCCCGGAAGCGGTCTCTGTTCTCGGCCTCGGCCTGTTCCTGCCGCTGGGCTTCGAGTTTGCGGGCGGTGCGGTCTCGGAGGTTGGTGACGGTTTTCAGAAGCGTCCCCGTCTGCCCACGGTGCCGCTCTGTGCGGTCACGGGTTTCGTAGAAGTTGTCAAGGAGAGCGGAAAAGCTCGCCGCTTTGGCCGATTGGTATTTGCGGATTGGCGTGTAGCTGAAATCCACGGGGCCGGACTCGTCCGAGAGTTCGTAGGGTGCCCACACCCCTGCTCGGATGGCGGTGAAGAAGTCTACGATTTGCGGCGGCGTTCTGTCGGCCAGTTCTCTGCAGATGAGGGGGGATAGGCCGTTGAACGTGTCCAAGAGTTTGTCAGGTTGGATATCATCCACCGCAGCCTCCAAGGGATTCTGTTTCCCCTGCGCCTCCGGGAGACGGTAGCGCAGACCCGGGAGGATGCGGCGGGTGCGGCTCATGTCCTCGTCTACGCGGCGGAGGGCATCGAGAATGATATCGTCGGCATCTACCAGAATGAGGTTACAGTTTTTGCCGAGGAGTTCGAGAACCAGCGTCTTGCGGCTCGGTTCACCCAGTTCGTTGTAGGTGTCAAACACCAGTCGCGCGACGCGTTCCAAGGGCGGCTGCTCAATAGCCGCAAGACGTGCGCCCGTGAGGTGTTTGCGGAGGAGCATACAGAACATGGGCGGGCTTTGCGGGTTCTCGAAGCTCCGCCCCGTGAGGTGGATCCGCGCGCTGCCCGTCCCTGCTGTGAGCAGAAGCTTGCCGCCTTGCTCTTTGCCGCGGAGCGTGAGCAGGAGTTTGTCTTTTTGCGGTTGTTGGATTTTGTCTACTCTGGCTCCGACAAGCTCAGGGCGGAGTTCGGTGAGCAGGGCGGTTAGGCATATGGCGTCAAGAGGCATGTTTGCTCCCTTCGGTCGCAATGTAGAGTTTAGAATGTAGAGTAGGAGCGGGCGTTACATTCCCCTCCTTGGAGGGGTGCCCGAAGGGCGGGGTGATGCCCTTGCCCTTCGGCCCCCTCGTTTACGAGGGGGCTGTCGCCGTAGGCGACTGGGGGAGGCAGCACGCATTACAAGGTCAAAGGCGGCTCCCTCCGTCCGCCGCTTTGCGGCGGCCACCTCCCTCGCAAGCGAGGGAGGCTTTGCACGCCCTTGACCTTCGTGTAGGGGGCGGCGTCCTCGACGCCCCGTGGTATTGCGGTGTTGGGGTGCGGGGTGTTGGGGACACCGCACCGTACAACGATGCACCCTTGATGATGCACCCTTGTAGGGCGCGATGTCCTCATCGCGCCGCATCTCCATAGATTCAGCGCGCGGCGCGATGAGGACATCGCGCCCTACGAGGTCATCATCAAGCCAAACAGTTCGTTAATCCGCACTATCTCGCCTTTGAGATACAGGTAGCCGAACAAGGCCTCAAATCCGGTGGCGGCGTGATATTCTTCCAAGCTCGCGCTCTGCGGCACCGTGCCCACTCTGGCATTGCGGCCTCGGCGGTAGACTGCCTGTTCGGCCTCGGTCAGATGCGGCAAAAGCTTCGCCACGGCGGCGGCTTGGGCGGGGGCGGCTACGTATTTTATGGCGGCACGGTGCAGACCTTTTGCCGTTGCCTTACCGTGTTCGCAAAGCCATGCGCGGATGATGAGTTCGTATACGGCATCGCCCAGGTGGGCAAGGCCTAAGTTGGAGATGGCACCGATGTCATGGTCGGCCATCTCCATGTGAAAATAATCAGTCATAGGACTGCTCCTCGTATTCTTCCTCGGCTCCGTGGTCGGAGAAGTCGTCTTTCGGGATGTCGGCGAAGACAGAATCGGCCACGGGCGGGGCTTCGCCGCCTGCTTGCATGGCTTGCCACTCAGCACGGCTAATGAGCACCTGACGGGGCTTTGACCCCATGTGGGGGCCAACGATGCCCGCTTCTTCGAGCTGGTCCATCAGCCGCCCGGCACGGGAGTAGCCGAGTTTGAGCTTGCGCTGGAGGACGGATGTGGACGCTTGTCCAAGGTCTAAGACCATGTTAACGGCATCGCCGAACATCTCGTCGTAGTCGTCGAGCGGGCCGTCGCCGCTTGGGGCGGCGTCTTTCTTGTCGTCGCTGGCGGCTTTGTCAATGTAGCTGCCGACGCTGTCGTCATAGTCGGGCGTGGTGTGCTGTTTGAGGAACTCAATGACTTTTTCCCGCTCCTCATCGCTGACGTAGGTGCCTTGGATACGCACGGGCTTGCCGCCGATGGGCTTGTAGAGCATATCGCCGTTGCCGACCAGTTTTTCGGCACCCATCTCATCCATGATGATGCGGGACTCCATCGCCGAAGACACGGACAGCGCAATACGAGACGGGATGTTGGCTTTCATCAAACCCGTGATGACGTCCGCCGAGGGACGCTGGGTGGCGACCACCAAGTGGATACCCGCAGCACGGCCCATCTGGGCGATGCGGCAGATGGATTCCTCCACCTCTTTCGAGGCGACGAGCATGAGGTCTGCCAGCTCGTCGATGACTACCACGAGCTGTGGGAAGGGTTCCAAGTCCTCCTGCGTCCCGGCATAGCGGTTGTAGGATTCCAGGTCTCTCGCCCCTGTCTCGTTAAACACTTTGTAGCGTTTGAGCATCTCCGTGACTCCCCATTGGAGCGCGCCGGCGGCTTTCTTCGGGTCTGTGACCACGGGGATGAGCAAATGCGGGATGCCGTTGAACACACCGAACTCGACCATCTTCGGGTCTATCATAATGAACTTGACCTCTTCGGGCCTCGCCTTATAGAGCACACTCAAGATTATGGAGTTCATGGTCACGGATTTACCGCTGCCCGTCGTACCCGCAATCAGCAAATGGGGCAGCTTGGCGATGTTGCCCACCATGCAGGTACCGCTGATGTCCTTGCCGAGCGCGAACGTGAGTTTGCCTGTGGGGGTCTGGAAGTTCTCGGATTCAATAACCTCCCGCAGAGCGACCAAGCTCACGGTTTTGTTCGGCACTTCGATACCCACGGTGGCGATTTTGTTCGGGATGGGCGCGATGCGAACACCGCTTGCCCCAAGGCTCAAGGCCAAATCGCCCGCCAGATTCGTGAGTTTGGCGAGCTTCACGCCCGGTTCCAGTTCGACCTCATAGCGGGTCACGGCGGGGCCGCGTGTGGCGTTGACGATGCTGGCCTCGATGCCGAAACTCTCCAGCGCATCGGCCAAGCGGTCGGCGTTTTGAGCGACTTCTTTGCTGCCGTCCGAGGCGTTGTTGCGGACTTGTTTGAGTAAACTCACGTTTGGATATACGTAATCAGCCTGTGCGGCGGAGAGATTTTTTTCGATATCGCGGGTGATTTCGGATTTGGCCGCCGCCACATCGGCAGGGCGCACCTTGTCCGCATCCGGCGCAGGGGGCGGCGGGGGCGGTATCGGGCTTGTCCGCTGATTTTGGTAGCCCGTGAGGTTCGGCACGGCGGGGGATTCTTCCACGAAAGGCACCCGACCCTCGCCGTCTAAGGGGATGTCAATGGCGACACGCCGCCGTATAGGCGGAGCTGCGGGCGGCTCTTGGTTTTCTTTCAAGTATCTGTCCGGCGGGCTTACATCGGAGTCTTGAAGTTTGATGTTCGACCGTCGGCCGGGTTTTGGTATGCCCGCGCGGGAGCGGCTCGGCGGAGCCTCCTCGCCATCCAAGGGAATGTCGATAGACGCGGGTCTGCGGCGGGCGGCTTGGCTCTCACGGATGGGCGGGGCATCGCCATAATCCGGCTCCGGTTCGTAGGCGCGGGGTTCTCGATTTTTGAACCATTCGATGACATCGGCCGGGGTCTTGTTGAACGCCAACAGGAGCAAGAAGCCCAACAGTACAAACAAGAGGATGGCGGCCCCCACGACAGTAACCATACTCCGCAAGCCATTGGCCAGCAAGCCGCAAAGCACGCCGCCGGAGGCGGTGTCTACGCCTGTCTCCCAGAGATGGCCGACCCGGCTGTCCGTCACACCGGAAAAGAACAGGTGTATCAGCGCACCCAGTAAGACGGGCAAGAGAGATGCGGAGACGACCCGTACAATGACAGGCCGCCCTCGATGGAATGTGAGAATGACAGCGATGACAAAGAAAGCGGGCGGCACAAAGTAAAGCCCCCAACCCAGAAGCCCGGTGAAGAGTGCTCTCAGCCATGCAATCAGCATTGCATCAGGACTGAAATAGGCGATGGCGGTAAACACGCCCAGCAGGAAGCACACCACGGCTCCAATCTCTCGCCGCCGCGGCGCACGCCGCACTTGGGACGCTTGCTTGCCGGAATCCGGCTCTTTTTTTCGTGTTGTATTTTTTCTTGGTGGCATATTATTCCTCCGATGAGCAATATGGGAATGCGCAATTCGAGGCGGTTTAACCTATAATTGCTTGGACAATTGATGTAATGATGGCTATGATGCCTATCCCCCAACAGTAGTAGGCAAATTTGCCGAAGCTGCCTTTTTTCACCAGCATCTTCACCAGATGAATCGCGGCAAAGCCCGTGACACCGGCGATGACGACGCCGACTAAGTAGCGCGGCATGAGCGACCAGTCCACGTCAGACATGGAACCGAAGAGCACAACGATGTTCGCGCCGAAGATGGCGGGGATACTCAAGAGAAAGGAGAACCGCACCGCAAAACCACGGTCGAGGCCACCCATCATGCCGGCGGTAATCGTAGTGCCGGAACGGCTGATGCCGGGCATGACCGCAATCGCTTGGCTCAGGCCGATGACCACGGCGTTTTTCAGAGCCATGTTCTTCTCCGTCCGCTTTCCGGGGACGAGTTTATCGGAGAAATAAAGGATGCCGCCCGTAATCAGCAGCATGATGCCCACAAACCACATGCGGTTGCCGAGTGCTTCAATCGCGTGTCGAAAAGGGATGACCAACGCGAGGGGTAGTGTCGCAATAATCAGCATAAACGCAAGGCGACCCTTGGAAGGTGACACGGATTGTCCCGCTCCCCCGCCCCGTCCGCCTGTGAACAGGGATATGACAGCACGGAGCATCTCCACAAGGTCTTTACGGTAGGCCACGCAGACGGCGACCAAGGTGCCCATGTGGAGAAGTACGTCGAAAAACAAGTGTCTGTCGTGGATATCCTCCAAACCGAAACTCTGGAGCAAAGCCAAATGGCCCGAACTGGAGACGGGTAAAAACTCCGTCACACCTTGCACGAGGCCCATAAAAATCGCCATTAACCAACTCATGGGCGAATTCTCCTTTCTTGCATACAAGCTATCTAATCTATAATATTAACATAATTATCGGGAAATGACAATGGTTTCTTGCAGAGCGGCGTTTGGGGTTGATGTGTCCTTGCAGGGGCCGGCGGCTCGGTCGCCCGCGGCACATTACAGACTTGATACACGGGGGCGTTGCCCCTACACCATTCCCCTTTCCTCCCCAAAAAATCTTTATGAACATTCTGCCAACCCCCTTGTTATTTCTCTCACAATCTGATAAAATATTCCTGCTATTTTTACTACAAACTAGGAGGTCGAACGTATGTCTTGGGAAAAAGGAATCAACATTAACAACGTCAGCACAATCATCGCAGGGGCGAAAGTCTTTCTCGGTGTCGGTGCCATTGAGAAGATGGACTTTATCGCCGGTGAACTGAAAGCAAAGGGCGTGGACAGCGTCCTCGTCATGACAGGCCGGGCGGCCTATGTCAAGACAGGGGCTTGGGACCATGTGACGAAAGCGTTGGAAAAGCACGGCATCAGCCACACGCTGTACAACAAAGTCCAGCCCAACCCGGAAACCCAGCAGGTGGATGAGGCCGTGTCTATGGGCAAGGCCGCAGGCGCGAAAGCCGTCATCGCCATCGGCGGCGGCAGCCCGATTGACGCGGGCAAGAGCGCGGCTATCCTCCTCGCCTACCCCGACAAGACCTGTCAGGAACTGTATGAGATGCAGTTCTCCGCGGAAAAGGCCGTGCCGATTGTGGCCATCAACCTGACGCATGGTACAGGGACGGAAATCAACCGCTTTGCTGTTGTCACCATCCCGGAAAAAGACTACAAACCCGCCATCGCCTATGATTGCATCTATCCGTTCTACTCCATCGATGACCCGGCACTCATGACCAGTCTCCCGGCGAACCAGACCACCTACGTAACCGTAGACGCAGTAAATCACGTCATTGAGGCGGCGACTACCGTGCTGAATAACCCCTTTGCCATCACGCTGGCACGGGAAGTTATGGAACTTACCGCGAAGTATCTCCCCATCGCCCTGAAAGACCCCGCCGATTTGACCGCTCGTTACTTCCTGACCTACGCCGCCATGATTGCGGGCACGAGCTTTGACAACGGCCTGCTCCACTACACCCACGCGTTGGAGCATCCGCTGAGCGGCGTGAAGCCGGAGCTGACCCACGGGTTGGGACTGGCTGTGCTGCTTCCCGCCATCATCAAAACCATCTACCCGGCATCCAGCGCGATTTTGGCCGATGTTTTGGCTCCCGTCGTCCCCGGCCTCACGGGCGACCCCGGCGAGGGTCAAAAGGCCGCAGACGGGATGCGCGCATGGCTCGCTACAGTCGGCATCACCGAGACGCTGGCAGACATCGGCTTCACGAAAGCCGACGTGCCGAACCTTGTGAAGCTCGCGTATGAGACACCCGGACTTGCAGGGTTGCTCGGCTGCGCGCCTGTACCGCATGACGAGAAAGTGGTTGAGGCGATTTATACGGATTCTTTCTAGTGAATAGGTAATTGAAGAACAGGGGCGGCCCCGCGTGGCCGCCCTTCTTCTTTTGCCCTCGTTGTCCGTAGGGGCGACCGGGGATGGTCGTCTCTATGGACCCCCACAAAACCACGTTTGCCGCCCGCAAACGTGGTTTTGTCTATTTTGCACACAAATTACCCCCCCCCGCTGGATTTTTGGCGCAATGCACATATCTATTATTCCTTTGATACGTTATAATAGGATATGGGTGATTGTGCCCGAAAAATGGAATATAAGAGGAGTGTTTGCGATGAAAGGTACGATGAAGCGAGGGATTTGTTTGGTGCTGGTGGTGTGTATGTTGCTGGTGCTTGTGCCGGGTACGGCGGTGGCGAGTGAGACGGCGGCATTCACCACGGAGCCGATGGTTGCGGCGGGATATGCACATAACTTAGTATTAAGGCGTGACGGCACAGTTTGGGGTTGGGGTGCCAATTGGGATGGCCAGTTGGGCGATGGCACAGGCGGACGCCCGGATGGTGGGCGTGTTATAGACATGGCCGCTGATAGGCTTACTCCCGTGCAGACACAGAACCTCACCAATGTAACAGCCATTGCAGCGGGAGGCACATTCCCTTACAATGACCTGTTCGCAGCGGCACATTCCGTTGCATTAAAGGACAACGGCACTGTCTGGGCATGGGGCAGTAATCTCTTCGGTCAACTGGGCAACGGCACCAGAAATCATTGGGTTGACGATGAGTGGGTCAGCTATGACAGCTATACGCCCGCACAGGTACCAAACCTCAACAATGTGACCGCAATTGCGGCAGGGGACATACATACAGCTGTCCTAAGAGATGACGGCACCGTCTGGACTTGGGGAGATTTATATAATACGCCCACACAGGTACCAAACCTTAATAGAGTAACAGCCATTGCAGCGGGTTCGTGGAATACCGCAGCCCTGAGAGATGACGGTACGGTATGGACTTGGGGCGATAATTGGAGCGGTCAACTGGGCAACGGTACCATCCCCGGCGAGGACAACAACTGGGAGCATGGCCATAGCCTTATCCCCGTGCAGGTGCAAAATCTCACCAATGTCATAGCCATTGCGGCAGGCAATAGTCATATCGTTGCGTTAAGAGACGATGGTACTGTATGGGCTTGGGGCGATAATTGGCGCGGTCAATTGGGCGACGGCACTAACAATACCCGCACCACGCCTGTGCAGGTGCAAAATCTCAGCAACGTAACGGCAATTACTGCGGGCATCCAACATACCGCAGCTCTGAGAGATGACGGCACGGTTTGGGCCTGGGGCAATAATGCGGAGGGCCAACTGGGCACCGAAACAGACGGGTACTACCTCAATTTGGGACCATATGTAGAATTGTATGTTAATTACAGCACTATCCCTTTACAAACGCAAAACCTTACCACCGTAACGGCGATTACTGCGGGATGGAATCACAGCATCGCCCTGAAAACTGACGGTAGTGTTTGGGCTTGGGGGCAAGGCGTGTACGGACAATTAGGCGACGGCATTCGCAACGAATGGGACGATTGGGGTTGGGATTGGAGTGATTTCCACCACTCCACCACCCCCGTACAAGTCCTCGGCCCCGACGGCGAAGGCTTCCTCAACCTCAACCCGACAACCGCCCCACACCCCACCTTCCCCGACGTCCTCGCCACCCACTGGGGCCACCCCTTCGTCGAACAAGCCTACGCCAGAGGTTTCATGCGCGGCGTCACAGGCGGCCGCTTCGACCCCTACGGCAGTCTCACCCGCGCGCAAGTGGCGCAAATTATGGTAAACATGGCCGACGTCGGCACACAGCCCCACCCGGCGATCGCTCCGTTCTCTGACGTCCCCGCCCACGCATGGTATGCACCCGTCATCGCATGGGCGGCAGAGCAAAACATCATGAACGGCCACGCCGACGGCACTTTCGGCCCGGGCCAGCCGATTACACGGGAGCAATTCGCGGTCGTTATGCGCAACTTTGCCGCATGGCAAGGCTACGACGTCACAAGTCCGCCAGACGGCGGTACGGAATGGCCGTTCCCCGACAACGGATCCATTTCATGGTGGGCGGCTGACGCGCTTAGATGGGCAAACTACCACGGCATCATCCTCGGCAGCGGCGGCAACGTGCTGCCCACCGCAACGTCAATGCGCGTCCAAGCCGCAACGATAGTCGTGCGGTTTGATGACACGGAGTTCCAACAAGCACCGTAAACGGTCGCCATATATGGCGACACGTAGGGGCGGCCCCATGTGGCCGCCCTTTTCCTTTTGTCCTTGCCCTTAGGCCCCCTCGTTATGAGGGGGCTGCACCGTAGGCATTCCTTCCGCCAACCAATCGCACTACGGCTTCGCCTTGCGCTCTTGGGGCGTCAGTTATCGCCGCAGGCGACTGGGGGAGCACTCCCTCCGCCGCCGCTTCGCGGCGGCCACCTCCCCCGTAAGCGCGGGACGATGTGGGCATCGTCCCCTACATATATCCCCTACCCCCGCATATAGTGTCCTACGGGGGGAATGTCCATGCGGCGAGGGAGACAACTGCTCTACAATACGCTCTTGCTCACCGGCGCGGCGATGTTTATGCGGGCGGTGGCGGTGAGTTTTCAGGTCTATCTGGCGGGCGTCATCGGCCCTGCGGGGATAGGGCTGTTTCAGCTCATCGTCTCGGCGCAGATGCTGGCTCTGACCGTCGCCGTGTCGGGGATTCGGTTTGCGACTACGCGGCTGGTCTCGGAGGAACTGGGGCTTCATCGTCCCGGCAACGTGCCGCGAGTGATGCGGCGGTGTATTGCCCATGCGGTTGGGTTCGGGACGCTGGCGGGGGCGTTTTTGTTCTTCGGGGCGGAATGGATCGGCACGGCTTGGATTGGGGATGTACGCACGGTCTTGTCGCTGCGGATTTTGTCCCTCAGTCTGCCCTTTGTGGCCTGTACGGCGGCGATGAACGGGTATTTTGTCGCCGTGAGCCGCGTGATTAAATCCGCGTCGGTGCAGGTGTTTGAGCATTTGACGCGGATTGTCGTGGTGGTCACGTTGCTCGCGCTCTATCCGCCGAACGGGTTGGAGATGGCCTGTGCGCTGGTGGTGATTGGAGGCGTGACGGCGGAGATTTTGTCCTCGCTGGTGCTGTTTGGCCTGTATTTGCATGACAAGCGGCGGGGACGGCGGGAACGGCAGAGGCGGGACGATGTGGGCATCGTCCCCTACGAGGGACAGGGATTGACGCGGCGATTGCTGGGGATATCTATGCCGCTCGCGGCCAGCACGTATGCGCGGAGTGCATTGAATACGCTCCAGCACATGCTCGTCCCGCGCGGACTGCGGCGGAGCGGGGCGGACGGGGACGAGGCACTCTCCAGCTACGGCATGGTACACGGGATGGCCCTGCCTATCACCCTCTTCCCCTCGGCGATGTTCTACGCCGCGGCGGAGCTGATGATCCCCGAACTTACGGCGGCACAGGTGGCGGGGAATCGAGAGCGGATTAGTTATCTGGTCTCAAAGCTCTTGCGCATCTCGCTCTATCTCTCCATCGGGTTGGCGGGACTGTTTCTGGCGTTTTCGTCGGAACTCGGGCAGGTCATCTACCCCGGCACACCGGGGGTGGGGCCGTATATTCGGATTCTGGCCCTGCTCATGCCCGTCATGTTCCTCGACGCTATCACGGACGGAATGCTCAAGGGTCTGGGGCAACAGGTGTACTCCATGGGGGTGAATATCGCCGATTCTCTGCTGAGTGTGGCCCTGGTCTGGGTGCTGCTGCCGATGTTCGGCGTGGGGGGATTTATATTTATGGTGTATTTCACGGAGTGCTTCAATTTTCTGCTCAGTCTCCGCCGCATTGCGCAGATGACCACAATCCGGGTCGCCGTGTCCGACCTCGTGAAGCCCGTCCTCTCCGCCGCGGCGGCTACGCAGCTCATGCCGCTCCTTTTGCGGGGTATCGGATTGGAGCTTACGCCGTCGGCAGGTTCTCTGGCGGCACATTTTGTACTGACGGGGGCCGTTTATGTGGGCTTGTTGTTTGTGTTGGGCTGTGTCACGAGTCAGGATTTACGGTGGGCGCGGCGGCTGGTGGGTGCGGGGGCCTCCCCCGGTCAGCTCCGCTGATAACTGACGCCCCAAGAGCGCAAGGCGAAGCCGTAGTGCGATTGGTTGGCGGAAGGAATGCCTGTGGTGCAGCCCCCTCGCAAGCGAAGGGGCCTAATGGCTCGAAAAGCCTCCCTCGTTTACGAGGGGGGTGGCCCACAGGGCCGGAGGAAGGAGGGCGTTCGCTCTTGCACCCTGTAGGGGGCGGCGTCCTCGACGCCCCGCATCCCATATACGCAATACAGCGGGGCATCGGGGACGCCGCCCCCTACACCCGCCCATTCCTGTCATTCCACCCGCAAACAGACAAAATCCCGCCCACAAAACGACACGCTTCCACAGCACGATAGGACATGCTCTCCCACCCTCTGAAAAAATTCACAATTTTTTTACAAAAACTAGTGACGAATCCGAATTCATGTAGTATAATGCTTTGCAAGTGCAGGGTGACCCGGGGGATTTTCCTGCACAATATAAAAATGGAGGAGATTTTTGTATGTCTATGCTTCAGGATCTGATACTCAATCCCGTAACGCTCTCAGTCATTGTCATGGTCACGCTCTGTTTGCTCAAGTTCAATATCATTCTGTCCGTTCTCATCGCAACTTTGTTTGCAGGCCTCATTTCAGGGGTCACAGGCCACAATGTTATGCCTCTTTCGGCTACAGTAGGCGAATACATCGAAACGGGAGTCCCGGGCGTCATGCAAGCGTTCATCGGTATGCCGGCCAACCCCGCCATCGTAAATGCGGGTCTCGTTCCTCCCTCCGGTATGGCCGGGATGAACAACATCGCACTCGCCTATATCCTGCTCGGTGCTTTGGCTTATGCTCTTCAAGCATCGGGTCTGGCAACAAAGTTTGCTAATCTGCTGGAGCGTGTTTTCGGTCGCACAGGCAAGATTTTCCTGCTGGTTCTGGCGGTCGTTTCCTCTTTCTCCCAGAACTTGATTCCGATCCACATCGCTTTGATTCCGATTCTGGTTCCACCCCTGCTCAGTATGATGAACAAGCTGAAAATCGACCGTCGGGCGGCCGCCTGTTCGATCGCTTTCGGTCTGAAAGCCCCCTACATCTTGCTCCCCTTCGGATTCGGCCTGATTTTCCAAAACATCGTAATTACACAAATCTCCGCAAACGGCCTAGATATCACAGACCGTGCGATTTGGCCCTACATGATTCCGCTGGCCGGTGCTATGGTACTCGGTCTGTTTGTCGCCATCTTTATCTCTTACCGTAAGCCCCGCGAGTATGAGGACAAACCCCTCCTCGTGGCCGCAGAAGTAGATGAGGACGACATCAAGGGCAAGTTCAAGCTCAAGCATTGGGGCGCACTCCTCGGTGCCTGCGCCACATTCGGTGTGCAGGTATGGGCGAACTGGGCGTTTGAAGGCTCTCCCCTCTGGGCACTGTCCCTCGGTGCTACGCTCGCCCTCATCATCATGTTCTTCTTCGGCACACTCAACCCGCGCAGAATGCAGTTGAATGAGTCCATTAAAGGCGGCATCGGTCTCATGGGCTTTATCGCCTTTATCATGCTGGTCGCAGCCGGCTATGCCAGCGTGCTCCAAGCAACCGGCGGTATCCGCACCTTGGTTGACGCCGCACTCTACCTCGCAGGCGATAACCACATCTTTGCGCTCATCGCCATGCAGGTTATCGGCTTGCTGATTACGATGGGTATCGGCACCTCCTTCGGTACGATTCCGCTCATCGCTGCAGTATTTGTACCCTTCCTTCTGGGCATGGGTGCTTCCCCTGCCGCTATCATCGTCACTATCGCGGCCGCAGGTGTCACCGGTGACGCCGGTATGCCGCAGTCCGACACAGCACTCGGCCCCACAGCGGGTCTCGACGCAGACGGACAGCACGACCATATCAAAGATACTTGCTTCCCAACCTTCTTGCATTTCAATATCCCGATTAAGGTTGTCGGTGTCATCGCCGCAGCTTTCATGTGGAGCTGGGGCGCATAAGCATAAAGTTTTCAAGAAAGAACGCAGGGAAATCCCTGCGTTCTTTTTTCGTAGGGGGCGGTGTCCTCTACACAAGTGTCTGATATTGTGTTACACTATGTAGGGGCGGCCTTTGGTCGTCCGCTGCAAAACATTTGATTCCGTGCAGAAAGGGGCGGACGGCCAAAGGCCGCCCCTACAAGGGCAATGCCCAACGACAAAACAGGAGGTTTCACCATGCTAGTCATCGACCATCACCATCCACTCACCATCTACGACGTCGTCCGTGTGGCGCGGGAGCGGGAACGTGTCTCGCTGTCGGAGGCGACAAAAGAGACGATTCAGGCCAGCCGTGCCTATGTGGACAACATCGTCAAGGCCGAGCGGCCCGTGTACGGCATCTCTACCGGCTTCGGCGAGTTTGCGAAAATTGCCATCTCCCCCGACCAACGGGAACTGCTCCAACGCAACCTCATCCTCAGCCACTGCACCGGCGTGGGCGACTATCTGCCGGAAGACGCGGCGCGGGCGATTATTCTGCTCCGGGCCAACTCGCTCTCGCAGGGCTATTCCGGCATTCGGCTCTCCACAGTAGAGAAGCTGCTTGACCTCTTAAACCACGATATTTATCCCGCCATCCCCTGCAAAGGCTCCGTCGGCTCCAGCGGCGATTTGGCTCCGCTCAGCCACATGGCGGCGGTACTCTTGGGCGAGGGCTTTGTCCTTGTCAAAGGCGAGGCCGTCCCCAGTTTGCCCGTACTCCAAGCGGCGGGCATCGAGCCGATTACGCTTGCGAGCAAGGAGGGTCTGGCTCTCATCAACGGCACGCAGACGATGACCGCCATCGGTGCGCTGGCCTGCTATGACGGCGAACAACTGCTTAAGGCGGCCGACATTGCGGCTTCTCTCTCGCTGGAGGCCCTGCAAGGCACCCGCACGGCATTTGACCCCCGCATTGCAAAAATCCGTCCGCATCCGGGGCAAATCCAGTGTGCGGAGAACGTACTGCGGATTACGGAGAACAGCGTCATCATCGAGAGCCACGAGGACTGCGACAAGGTACAGGACGCCTACTCCCTCCGTTGTGTGAGCCAAGTACACGGGGCAAGCCGTGAGGCGTGGCGGCGTGTGAAAGAAACGATTGACATCGAGATGAACGCCGTGACGGACAACCCCCTCGTCATGGCCGACACGGGCGAGATTATCTCCGGCGGCAACTTCCACGGCCAACCGATGGCCTTGGTGATGGACTACTTTAAAATCGCCATCTCGGAAATCGGCAACATTTCCGAGCGGCGGACAAATCGTCTCGTTGACCCGCATCTCTCCGGGCAGCCTGCGTTTCTGACGGCGTTTCCGGGCGTGAACTCGGGGCAGATGATTAACCAGTACACCGCCGCCGCGTTGGCATCGGAGAACAAGGTGCTCTGCCACCCGGCGTCCTGTGATTCTATCCCGACATCGGCCAATCAGGAAGACCATGTGAGCATGGGCACGATTGCGGCACGGCAGTCGCGGGAGATTTTGGAGAATGTGCGGCATATTCTCGCCATTGAGATTTTGGCCGCAATTCAAGGCATTGACTTTCTCGCCCCTAAGCGTCCCGGACAGGGCACGGGGGCGGCGTATGACTATCTGCGCAGTATTGTACCGCATTTGGAGGAAGATCGCTTGCAGACGCCGGACATTTTGGCGGTGCACGCTACGATTGCGGATGAATCGTTGGTGGATACAGTTGAGGCAGTTGTCGGGGTGTTGCGGTAGGTTGATTTTTAATAAAAGAGAAGCCGCTGTATTGATATACAGCGGCTTCTCAGTTATTGCGTTGGGTTTCAAAACACCCCCTACGCCAATTCCTCATACACAAAGCAATCCACCATATGGTCATTCACCATCCCCGTAGCCTGCATGAAAGCGTACATGATGGTCGAACCTACGAACTTGAAGCCCAGCTTCTTCAAGTCCTTGCTGATTCGGTCAGAGAGGGGCGTGGTTGCGGGGATATCCTCCATGCTCTCGATGCGGTTCACGATGGGCTTGCCGTCCACATAGGCCCACAGAAACTTGTCAAAGCTGCCGTGTTTCTCCACGACATCGAGAAACAGCCGGGCGTTCGTGACGGCAGACTTGATTTTCAGGCGGTTGCGGATGATACCCTCGTTGGCCATGAGTTCCTCGACCTTTGCGTCATTGTACAGAGCGACTTTATACGGGTCGAAGCCGTCGAAGGCCGTGCGGTAGGTCTCCCGCTTTTTGAGGACGGTAATCCATGCCAGACCCGCCTGCGCGCCCTCTAAGATGAGCATCTCGAACAGCTTGCGGTCGTCACGGACGGGGCGGCCCCATTCTTTGTCGTGATAGTCTTGGTATAGTTGGGTATCCCCTGCCCAGGGGCATCTGATTTTGTTGTTCATGGAGATTTCTCCTCGTCTAAAACTGATATTCGTATACAAATACCGTGGACTTCCTCTGCCCTGTCGTATAATTGTATACGGCCTCTTGTGCGGCTGTTCTTATGAATCCGTTGTGGTCGTAGAAACCGACATTACACGCCGAATCGGCTATGAGATAGATGTGCTTTGCGTCCTTCGATTTGAAATAAGCGGACGCTTCCTCCCATAAGGTTTTCCCGATGTGCAAGCCCTGCGCACGTTCGGAGACAATCAGCAGCTCCAATCCGCCGCCGTAGGTGTCTATCCTGTTTGCAAGCAGTCCGCCTATGGCTTGAAATGATACTGCTATGTGTTCCGTAATATCCGTGCGGTCGGCTTCTGCGGCGGTCAGGAGCGTAAGCGTGTTCGGGGCTATGTTCGTTTGCAGCGGGCGAAACTTTGCCGGCTCTCCCTTTACGGAAACTGCGGCCACCCCGACCACTTCCCCGTCCAACACGGCCACCCTGCCAAATGTGGCGGGTTCCAAGAATATGCTCAGGTAGACATCGAGCAATGCTTGGAGCAAGTCCCGGTTCTGTCGGTAGCGTCTCAGGTTCCACCCTGTGCCGAAGGCTTCTGCCACCAGAGCTTTCAGCGCGGGCACATCTGTTTCTTCCAAGTCACGAATCTGTACATCGTTCATCCGACCGTCCCCCGCTTGCACCTATTCCGTCGTAGTCCCGTTCCACGGTATAGGCCCGCATCTCCATACTCTCGAAATCTATAAATGAATAAAACTTAGAGGCAATGGGGTCAGACCCGTCGTTTTCTTCCGCATTTACGGCATCTTCCATGGTTTCCCACGTAACTAAATCCACCCACGTATCGCCATGGGAGAGTACTTCCCAAGAGAGGAAGCCCTTTTTCTTGGATAAGACCTCTTTGTGCGTCTCTTCGGATGCGAGCAGGAAATCAGATGCGGACGCACCTTTTTTGAGTTTGTACGAGATGAACCAGACTGCATTTGGCATGATTGTGTTTCTCCTTTTTGAATATTACGCGTTTATGCGGTCTTCCACCGCTTCAGCGTCGGCAACAAGGCACGCAAATACGCGGCGGCAACGGCCTCGGTGGGGTACATGACGCCGCTCTCCTCGACCCACATGGGGGCGCATTCGGTGACCATTTCTTCTATGGTCTCATACGAATCTTGGAATGCACCGTTTACGAAGCAGTAGCCGCAATAGTCTTGGTTTTGGCTCCCGTCTGCGTTTGTCCCGAAGGTCACCTCACCCTCCATAATCGGCGAGCCGCAGCTTTGACAGATTGTTACGTTTTCCATGTTGTATTCCTCCTACGGATGTTAAATTTCTGAGCGTGTTAATTAAAATGAAATTTTCGGCAGTTCTCCCCCGCCGCAGGCAAGGGAGAGCAAGAAAAAATCATTCTCGCCCGGATTTGTCTTGCTCGTCCAGCATAACAGGGGGAATGTGACAACAGCGTGTCATATTATAAATATTTTCTTGCGATTTTTTCCGCCTCGGCTTTGATGACGGCTCGGACGTGCGGCGGCTCCAGCACTTCGATGTGTGCGCCGAAGGACAGGATGAAGCCGTAGACCCACTCCGTCTCCGGCATGATCACGCTTACGATGAAACTCCCGTCCGGCTGTTTTTCTGCCATGTCCTCATAGAACTCGTCAAACACACGGTAAGCTTTTTCCGGCGCGATACGGAGTTTTAGTGTGATGGCTTGCTCCTCTTGGCCGCTGTCATCTGACAGTTCGACTACATCCCGTTCCGGGAAATGTTCGTCTGTCACCACGAGGTTTTTAATCCGTGCCAGTTTGAATAGCCGCATATCCTGCCGCAAAAGACAAAAGGCACTCAGATACCACGACTTGGACTTGAACCAGAGCTGTATCGGCTCCACGCTGCGGTGGGTTTTGTCGCCGTCGCTGTTGTAGTAGTCGAATACTGCGACACGCCGTTCCAAGATGGCAGTTTTGAAGTCGCTGAAGTAGTCGTGCTCGTGGCTCCAGTCAGCATAGTCTACTTCCAGCCAGTTTGTTGTGGTCTTATTGAAGATAGTGGAAAGCTTTTGCAAAATTTGCTCGGTCTCAGCGGTTTTGACGCTTGCCAAACCGTGCAGGGCGGATAGGATTTCGGTCTGCTCCTGCTCGCTGAGGATAGATTTATTCAGCACGAACTCGGGCAAAAGACTGATGCCGCCGCCTTTGCCTTTTTCGGTATATACAGGGATGCCCGCCGCGCTTAATGTGTCGATATCGCGGCAAATCGTCCGCCGTGAGACGCCCAGCTGTTCGGCGAGCTCTCCTGCGGAGACTTTCTTTTTGTGGAGCAGGATGTAGATGATTTCGAATAATCTGCTTGTCTGCATATAGTATCACCGATTTCATTATATCACACAAATACGCCAACTGCATGTCACATTAAAATTGCATGGAACAAAATGCGCGCTTCTGTCGTCTTATGCAAGTATAGAAACAAAAGGAGGCTCCTCATATGAAAAAGATGAAACTACTCGCATTCTCCCTCGCCCTTATCCTGTTCCTTGCGGCCTGTAGCGGCGGGATGAACTTCGCCGCCTCAGACGAGGCCGCACCTCTGCCGGAAACTGCGGAATTTTGGTCGGCAGATGAGCCGGAAATCGTTGCTTTTGCTGATTTTAGCGGCTTCGGCAGCGGTCTCAGCAACTCCGACGGTTTCTCGCGGCAGACTACATTGCAGACCGGACGGGCGGCATCCGAAAGCGAACCCGCAGTCCCGTCTGCCGAGGATGCGGCAAGCGGTGACACCGCCACCCCTGTCACCGCCACAATCTCGGTGGATCGGATTATCTTCGAGGCGAACGCCACGATTCAGACCGAGGACTTCGACGACACCATCCGACAGGTCTATACGTTGACAGAACGGTATCAGGGCTTTATCCAATGGTCGAACATCTCCGGCGGGGATGCGCCTGCGGCACGGGGAGACGGCAGAGTTCCCGGACGGTCGGCGGAATTTTCCATCCGCATCCCCGCACGCTCATACGGGGCGATGACGGAAGCACTCGACAGTTTGGGGCACGTCAGCCATCTGGGTACGAGTGCGACGAATGTCTCCGGGCAATATGCCGACATCACCTCCCGTCTGCACTCTCTGCGGGTGCAGGAGGAGCGGATTTTGGCGATGTTGGAACGGGCGACAACGCTCAGCGAAATGCTCGACCTTGAGGCTCGGCTGGGGGATCTGATTTTTCAGATTGAGCAGTTCACGTCCCAGCGGAATGATTTAGACCAGCGAATTTCCTACAGCACCGTTCACCTGCATATCTCGGAGGTGGAGGAGATTATCCCGGAGCCCGAGCCCGATGAGCCGGATGCCACAACTGTGGGCGGAGCGTTTGCGAGTTCTCTGCAGGCCCTGCGGGCGTTTGGGCGCGGGATTGTGCTGGTTCTTGCGACTTTGGCACCGTGGCTTATCGTAATTGCGGTTGTCGGGGTGCCGGTTTTGATGGTTGTGTTTGGGGTGAGGAAGCGGAAGAAGGGTGAATAGGTTACATAGTGTATAATTGAGAAAAGGGCTTGCAGTATCTGCAAGCCCCTTATTTCTACACCCGCACTTTCTCAATCACCGCAATATACCGCGCCCTGTCATACACAACCGGCACGGGATAAATCGGATTCGCTTCCTTTCCTGCCCTGCGGGCCATCTCCGGGATATCTTTATCGAGGATAAAATCAAATCCCGCGGGGATATCCATATCCGCGTTAAACTGCCGAATCGCCGCGATGAACGCTTTTGCGTCGGCCTCCTCTCCTCCGCCTGTGGCCACTCCGGCGATGGCGGCGAGCCGAGCGAGTTTCGGGTATATTTTTTTGCCGTAGTCTTCCAACACAATCGGCAGAATCACGGCGTTGGCGAGGCCGTGCGGGGTGTTGTACAGGCCGCCTAATGTGTGGGCGACGGCGTGTATGTTGCCGACCCCGGCTCTCGTGAAGGCAAAGCCCGCCTTGTAGGAGGCGATGAGCATCTGTGTTCGCGCTTCAAGGTTGCCGCCGTCTGCGTAGGCCTTTGGCAGATTCCGGAAAATCATCTCCACGGCCTCTTCGGCGAAGCGGATGCTCTCCTTGGTGTTGTATGTCCAACAGAGGTATGCCTCGACAGCGTGAGTCAGCGCGTCCATCCCTGTGGCAGCGGTGATGCTCGGCGGGAGGCCGACCGTGAGAGCCGGATCGAGCACGGCATAGCGCGGAATCAGACTGAGGTCCATGATGGCGTATTTGTAGTGTGTCTCCGTGTCCGTAATCAGGGCGGCAATGGTGGTCTCACTACCCGTTCCGGCGGTGGTGGGGACTGCGATGAAAGGCGGCAGTTTCCGCCGCACACGGAGCAAACCGCCGAGCTGCCCGACAGTTTTACGCGGGCGCACCACCCGTGCCGCGGCGGCCTTGGCCGCATCCATGGGCGAGCCGCCGCCGATAGCGATTACGCCGTCACAACCGCTCTCCCGATACAAGTCGTAGATTGCGTTGACCGTGTTGACGGAGGGATTCGCCTCCACCTCGGCAAACAAGGCGAAGGAGACCTTATTCTCCTCCAGTATTTTGAGTATCTGCGGCGCGACACCCACGGCCATCAGACCGGGGTCGGTCACGACAAGGGGTTTTGCCACCTTAAGCTCCGAAAGTAGTGCGGGGATTTTTTCTATCGCCCCCGCTCCGCTCACGACAGCCGCTTTGCGCCAAGGCAATACCCGTGCGCCGATGTTGAATACGGCTTGGAATGTGCGGTAATATGCTGTTTTCAGACTTGACATAGAAAAACCTCCTTAGAGGGTTTCTGCAAGCCCCCCGGAATAGTATAGACAACACCCCAAGAGAACCGAAACCTGCCGCGCGGAGCAACAGAACCTCTTCCCTCTTATATTTTGTGCGCAGAAGCAAGATGCCGCTACTAAGCATGAGCATAATCGGCACACGCAACACATTAGGTTTCAATAGTACCACACCTCTCCATGTGAATCAACTATAAATGACTATCCTTTAGCGGCCGTAAAACGATTCCCGTTGAGGAATTGTCCGGCTTGTACCGCTCATTCCGCGTGAGGTCGGCAGCGGGACACGGACGCAGTTCGAGGAGATTATGCTGAGTCACGGCGGCGAGATGAATATCCGTTGGTCGTGCAATTTTGGACGCCGTGGAGTATACTTCCGGCGTGAGCCCCCGGTCTCGGATCGGTTAGCAGCCAAGGGGACAGAGAAATGGGCGTTCCATGCAAAAAACCCGAACCCATTGCCTTTCGGCTACGGGTTCGGTTTTTTTGTTTCATTTTACGACCAGCCCTTATACCATCCGGCGGTCACAGCCTTTTTTCTCTTGCGCGGCATAATATCGTCTCTTGAAAATCTTGTAAATTTCTATCATGGGAATAATCGTAACACCCGCAGCGACGGCTATGCCCCATTGGGACAGCGAAATCGGCGCGATTCCGAGTGCATTTTGGAATGCCGGAATCGGCAGCACGAGGCTTCCGACCACGAGAACAACCGTCGATAAGACCGCCAGATTTAAGGCTCTGCTTTGGAAAGGCTTAGACTTGAACACAGACTTTTTGTAGTGAATCAGGTTAAACGGATGAACGGTTTCCACCGTGCCGAGCACCACGTAGCTCATGGTGATTGCGACGATTGGCTCCCACTCAAATACGAAATAGCCCAAGAAGTAGACGGTGAACACAACCAAGCTTTGGAACACGGAGTGGACCAGAATGGTAACACCTGTCGTGCCCCTGAACAAACTTCCGCCTACCGCATTCGGTTTTTGCTTCATAATATCATGTTCGGGCGGCAGGGAACCCAGCGCGATTGCGGGCAGGGTGTCTGTGACGACGTTAATCCACAAAATCAGCAAGGGGTTAAAGAAGGGAAGCCTGAACACGGCAATAAAGGTCGTGAGGAGCACGATTTCGGCGATACTCAGAGACACGAGATAGATGATAATCTTCAGGATGTTACTGTATGTACGCCGTCCCTCTTCGACGGCGGATTCTATCGTTGCGAAGTTGTCATCGGTTAAGATAACATCCGCCGCCCCTTTTGTGACCTCCGTGCCGGAGATGCCCATGCCGATGCCGATATCGGCGGCTTTGATGCTCGGTGCGTCGTTCACGCCGTCGCCCGTCATGGCGACGATTTTATTCAGGGACTTGAGGGATTTGACGATGCGCAGCTTGTCCTCAGGGTTGACACGGGCGTAGACACGGTAGCCCAAAACTTGTTCGGCAAGTTGTTCGTCAGACATTTTGCGCAGCTCCGCGCCCGTTATCACTTGCGCTTCGTCTTCCGCGATGCCGACCTGTTTTGCGATTGCATAGGCAGTATCGCGGTGGTCGCCGGTAATCATAACTGTCATGATGCCGGCATCTTTACAGGTTTGTACGCTGTGGAGGACTTCTTCACGCGGCGGGTCAATCAGGCCGGAGAAGCCGATAAAGATGAGGTCATCCTCGTCTGCCGCTGTCAGCTTCTTCCCCGCTTCAAACGGCTTGTACGCATAGCCCAACACACGCAGAGCTTGCTTTGCGAAGCCGACGGCTTCCGCATTCAGTCTCGCCACGTCCTCGTCCGTTATGGGGCGGACTTTTCCGTGGTCTAAGATATGGCTGCAATGCGTTTTGAGGATTTCAAATGCACCTTTTGTGTACATGATGAGGCCGTCTTCCGTCTGATTCACGGTTGACATCATTTTTCTGCCGCTGTCGAAGGGCAGTTCGTCTTTCCGGGGATTTGCCTGCTCTACTTCGTGCTTTTTCAGCCCGAATGTATAGCCATAGTGAACCAGAGCGGCTTCCGTCGGGTCTCCGATGGTTTCCAACGCGCCGTCGTCCGTGTATTTGGCGTGTGTGTCGTTGCATAAAATCATGCAATCGTACATTCTCTTGTGGTCTTCCTCGGGCGCATCTTCGTCCGGGTAGACGGCGGTTACGGTCATCTTGTTCAAGGTGATGGTGCCGGTTTTGTCCGAGCAGATGATTTGGGTACTGCCCAAGGTTTCAATTGCGGGCAGATTCCGCACAATTGCTTTGCGTTTACTCATCCGCTGCACACCGAGTGACATGGTTACAGAGATGCAAATCGGAATCGCCTCGGGGATGGCACAGACAGCGATGGCGACGGTGATTAACATGCTGTCGATGAGCGAGTCTCCCGAAAGCGCACGCATCAGGAAGATGAAGGCTGCAAGCAGGCCCGCAATCGCAGTAATAATGCGCATGGTTTTGTTCAGGCTGACGGTGAGCGGCGTCGGCGGTGTTTTCTCACAAGCGAGATGCCCCGCGATGATACCGAGCTGTGTTTGCATCCCGACAGCGACAACAACGCCCCGCCCGCGGCCGTATGTAATGATACCGCTCATGAAAGCAATGTTTTTCATATCGCCGAGTGCCAAGTCCTCACCCAATACCGCATCCGTTCCTTTTTCCACAGGTACGGACTCGCCGGTGAGAGCCGCCTCTTCAATCATGAGGCTCGCGGTCTCAATCAGCCGCAAATCAGCGGGAACAATGTCGCCCGCTTCGATTAGAACAACGTCACCGACTACGAGGTCTTCCGTTTTGACGCTGATGACCTCTCCGCCGCGCAACACTCTCGCAAAGGGTTTGGTGGCTTTCTTCAGGGCTTCAACCGATTTTTCCGCTTGGTTTTCTTGGAAGAATCCGATGCTTGCGTTCACAAGGATAATCAGAGCAATCAGGCCCACGCCAATCCATTTCTGGTTTTCCGGATCCATAATCGACGTAGCAGCCGTTAAGACCATGGCGATAAACAGCACAATCATCATGATGTGCTTGAGTTGTTTTACAAAACGCATCCACGCCGGAACTTTTTTGGCTCCCTGCAGTTCGTTTTTCCCGTCTCGCGCCAAACGTGCCTCGGCCTCAGCTACGGTGAGACCCCGCGTGTCAGTTTTTGCGAAAGCCAGTATTTCTTCTATGCTTTTCGCATAAAATTCGTTTTCCATGCCCTTCTTATCCCCTTACTGAAAAATGGTTGCACACTCTTTTTTCATTAGTCTGCACAACTTTGTTAGTTTATCACGGACAGCTTGGTATGTCAAATTTTTTGGACTTGCAACCACGCTTGTAATCGCCCCCCTGTAAAGCCAAAGCCTGCGCCCGGATTTTCCCGGTGCAGGCTTGGCGTATTTATCTTGGTGCGGGGGGTCTTAGGGGATTCTACTGCAACCCCTGCAAACACTAGGGCATGATGAGCCGCAAAGGGTACTGCCGACAAGAACTCAAGAGGTAGCGAGATAGAGCTTAAATAAACAAAACAGCCGTCAATAGCATACAGTTGACGGCTGTTTTGCAGTTCTTTTTAATACGAATCCAATTAAGTAATTTCCAGTTCTCTTTTCAGTTTCTCATACTCATCCATAATTTTGGTATCATTTTTGTTGCGGTTGCTACTGCTTCTACTTAACAGCGTTGGTGCAAATACGATGAGAAGAATAATCATCATAAACGCCCAACCTGCCATGAAATGCCCCGGCCAGAATCTCTCGCCGTTGCCAATAACAAACCACAGGATAGTTTTACAAATGCTTATCAGAGCACCAAGCCCGAGCATCCATTTGAGAAATCCCCTTGTTTCGACCCGCTCTCTTGCCTGTTTCATCAGCCTTTTGTCTATAGCCGAACCCTCTTTTAATGAGTTTTGGTTTCCGTTTGTCATGCGTGAATACCCCCTTCTTCTTTTCCTAAAAATTTATATTTCTTGCCGAAGATTAACACAGCCGCCGTGGACATAATGAACGCAAGTCCGACTGCTATTGGCAATGCCATCCACACGCCATCCATATCAAACCAGCGTGGTAGCAAAATAATGAGCGGCGTATTAAACGCAAGTATAAATGTGAGCGAGAGAACTGTAGATATATGCCCCTTAGACAGAGCTGTAAAAATCCCTGTAAAAAGTGAATTGAAGCCCACCACGACAAAACCAATCGATACAATGCGAAGTCCTCTCACAGCAAGCTCACGCATAAAGATTTCCCCTGGGTCTGTAAGCGACGGCAGGTATATGCGCATCAAAGGCTCGGCCAATAAAACGGCTATTGCCAAAAGCACGAAGGACAACACGGCAATTATAGCAAGACTTTTCTTAAATAGTTGCTTCAGCCTGTCGTAGTTTTTCTTGCCGTTATTAAAGGATAGCAAGCCGCCTATGCCTTGCAAATAACCGAAATACACCTGCCCAAGCATACCCTGCAAACCCATAACCATACCTGCTATAGCAATACCCATTGCGCCTATACCGGGCAAACCTACAAGTATATTGTTTTGAACAGTCATCATAATTGAGCCGGCCGCCACGGGTGCGCCTACCGAGAAACCATTTATGAGGAGCAAGCCAAAAGTTATGCCGTCAATTGACGGTTTTGCAAAGCGGAAGTTGCCCGTCTTGTTGCGCAAGAACACGATGAAATACCATATGGTTGTGATGCCTGTACCGAGAATCGTTGTCCATGCCAGAGCATAGATGCCCATATCAAAAACAAATAGCACTACATAATTGCCTGCCGCACCGATAATCGTACCAAAAATACTGATACCCATGCCAAGCCCTGGCTTGCCGTCTGCAATCAAAAAAGCGTTAAATACTTGCCCTACCGCCATGAATGGGAACGCCCATACTGCAATACGCAAATAGGTTGTTGCAAGGTCATATATCTCGTAGTTCGCACCTAAGATGCCAAGTACGGCACTTGGAAATATTGCTATTAAAGCTGATAGGACTAACATGATAATACTGGACAAAATGCTTATAAATGTATAGTTTTGTCTTGCTTCATCTGGTTTGCCTTCGCCTAGTTTTTTTACGATAACTGCACTACCGCCTGCAGCGAAAAACATTCCTACTGCCATAACAATCGTAAATAATGGCGTAAATATGGCTATCGCTGCCATAGACTCCATGCCAAGGGCGCGCATGGCAAATATGCCGTCTACAATAGCGAATGTGTGCAATACTAAGATTGCGAAAATCGTGGGAAGTGCAAATTTCATGATAAGTCCGCCTGTTATCGGCTTATCCAGTTGCGATTCTTCTTTTGATGCTTCCGGCGTTACTGATAAATTCCTATCTTCCATTTTAATTGCCTCCTTCATTTTTAGCTAAATAAATCACTAATACTTGGTGCATATAATCACTTGCAATCATGAGTTTTTCTTTTTCGGCTTCATCCATAGTGGCAAGACCTTCTTCGTCCTCGCCCATCTTTGTCAAAGACTCTTCGAATTTTGCAAGCATCTCTGCATCTCCGCCTGTGATTTTTTGAATTTCGCCCCAAAGCCTACTCGCAAGGTCTTGTCCTTTCTCGCTATCGGGGGCTATACCTGCTTCGTGCATATCTATCGCTTCAAGTTGAAGTTTTCTAAGCGGCTCGAAAATTCCGGCAAAGCCATCAGGACTATAGGCGACTTTTGAGCGTATACCGTCTAACACATCGCTGTCAAAGTGCTTGATAGTCCAGTAATGCTCATGTTTCATTTGTAGTTGAGCCACGATGTCAGCGTACTTCTTAAAATCAACCGACTGCATCCTCATAACTTCTTCTTTAAGCACCTCAACCGCTACTAACGTATTGGTTAGCGACTCTAATTTACTGCGTATAGCGGCGGCGTGTTCCGCAAGTGCCTTTGCAACGTCGTTAGGTGTATCTAATGACACAAGATGGGTTTTTATATCCTCCAGCGAGAAGCCCAAGTGTTTCATAGCCAATATTTGGTGCAGAATCACTATATCCTTGTCGCTGTATAGTCTATAGCCGCCTTCGCTTTCGCCCGACGGCGAGAGCAGTCCTTGCTTGTCATAATGGTGCAAAGCTCGCACGGTTATGCCCATTTTCTTTGCCAGCTGCCCTACAGTCATGTATCCTTCGGGTATAGCCTTGTATTTGTCCATCTTCATGACCTCCTTGATTTATAGTATAGACCCTAACGTAGGGTCAGGCTCAAGACTTTTTTGAAAAATATTTTTGGAAACTTTAGAATGAAGCCGCGCTATCCTTAAACCATAATTATATCATAAACCATGACGTAAGGTTAGGGTCAATAGGTTTTTGAAAGTTTTTCCTCAATGTAAAAACACTCCGCTTATGAACGGAGTGTTTTGGGATAATCCAGTAATAGTGGCTTTTTTTCGTTTTCAACCAAAATAATTTTCTGAAAATCCTTGACAAAGGTTAAACCCTTTTGCGTATATTCGGTCGGAGAAAGATATCCTCAAATTTGTGACGGCTCTTATCAGATATATTTGGTACGAGGTGCCACCGCACGAGCACAACATGAACACATTGGTGAAAATGATTAATACCATGGAGATGGCAGCGGGTGCAAAAGCACTATGGAAAAACCCGTGTGCGACAGACCGTGAAAAGTGAAAAAAATATGTTTGCAGGTCTGCTCGTCTGCTCAACTTGTGGCGGGAATCTGGCGTTCCACTTTAACCAAAAGAACCACAGCCTCACTTATTTTAACTGTCCACTTACAACAATCGTGGCAAGGAACGAGGACCATGTGATGCCACTCATCATATCCGCACGGACTTTCTTGAGCAAGTGGTACCGGGTGATATTAAGCGCATCACGGTTTTTGCGGCTACCGGGTTATCTTCTTCTATGGTGGACACATATATTGACAAGGTTTGTGTTTATCCTGATAGCCGGGTTGAGATTGTTTGGAAAGCCGTAGTGCTAGGGAGTGTATAGTGTCGCCGTGTAATAAGCTGATATATCTGAACGTGACAAAGCCCACGCTAATTTTTAGCGTGGGCTTGCCATACTTCTGGCGGAAGCGGTGGGATTCGAACCCACGAGCCCTTGCGGGCTACCGCATTTCGAGTGCGGCTCGTTATGACCACTTCGATACGCTTCCGCATCGATTCTCTGCTATGTTAGCAAAAATAGAACAGAAAATCAAGAGGGAAAATAAGAAGTGATGTTGCAAAAAAGGAAGAGATATGTTTTCTCCCCGCGGTAAGCATGGGAGAAAACAGAAAAATCATAATTTTTGCAGCACCCTCTAAGAAAAAGTATTTGACAACCGCGTCAATTTCTACTATAATGTCATAGTGTCAATTAGTGAGGCAGGGTCATTATGCGTTTGAATCTCAACGACATTATAGGAATCCCGGGGGCGAGGAAGCCGTTTGACTTCTCTCTCACCCTCCCCGATTTGGCCGCTTGCACGATGTGCGGGTCGGCTTCTGCGTCCGGGTATGTGGTAAACGTAGCCGGTGCATTGGAACTGCGGGGCGAGATTCGGGTGCCCATGGTCTGTACTTGCGATCGATGTATGGCTTCATTCGAGGCCGAGAAAATTTTGCCCGTCACCGCCTATTTAGCGGAGACGCTGACGAACGAGGAGAACCCCGACATCTTCCTCCTAGAAGGCGGGTCGGTGGATTTGGACGAGATTTTCACCACGGTCTTTCTCTTAGACATGGAGAGCAAGATTGTATGCGACGAGAGCTGCGCGGGGCTTTGTATCTCCTGCGGTGCGAATTTGAACGACGGGCCTTGTGCCTGCAAACGAGACGTCGACCCCAGACTGGCTGCACTGCAGCAGTTATTGGAATAAATCACACAATGCTGCAAGCAGCAACGCCAAGGAGGTGTCATTATGGCGGTCCCAAAAAGTAAGGTATCGAGACAGAGAAGAGACAAGCGGCGCAGTTCCCATTGGAAACTGGCTACGCCCAATATCCTGACCTGTCCCAAGTGCGACGCTTATCGCTTGCCCCACCGGGCTTGCAGAGCTTGCGGTACGTACAAGGACAGAGAAGTGATATCTGTGAAAGACGCAGACTAAGCGGAAAAGAGGGGGCATCCGTGCCCCCTCTTTTGTTATGTTGGAGTAGGAGGCGAACTCCGTGACCGAAATCATAAGCATAAGCCCAAATTCCCCGGCGGCGGGGAAAATTTCGCCCGGTGAAATGCTGGCGGCCATCAACGGCACACCCATCAAGGACGTGCTGGATTATCAATTCCACAGCTATGACGCCGACCTAATGGTTACAACCAAAACGGAAGATGGCGAATGGAAGATTGTTTCTGTACGCAAAGGTGATGGCGAGGATTTGGGGCTTCAGTTCCCCACTTACCTGATGGACAAGCCGCGGGGATGTGCTAACCGTTGTATTTTCTGTTTCATCGACCAACTCCCTGCGGGGATGCGAGAAACGCTCTACTTTAAAGATGACGACATTCGGCTGAGTTTCCTCACCAGCAACTACATCTCGCTCACGAACCTCACGGATGCGGAGCTTACGCGGATGCTGCGGCTCAAGGTCAGCCCGATTAACATTTCCGTCCACGCCACAGACCCCGCCGTTCGTACGATGATGCTGGGGAACCTGCGGGCGGGGCGGTGTATGGATGTAATGCGGCAGTTTCGAGATGCGGGGATTACCATGAATGCGCAGATTGTGCTGTGTCCCGGCATAAATGATGGGGCCGTTTTGGAGCGGTCGATGGCGGACTTGGCAGGGCTTTGGCCCCGATTGCAGAGTGTGTCTGTTGTGCCTGTGGGGCTTACTGCGCATCGGGATGACTTGTATAATCTGGCTCCCGTTTCGCCGGAACTTGCCCGCGAGATGGTTGCACAGGTGGAGACGTTTGCTGCGCGGTGTCTCGCCGAGTACGGTAGTCGGATTTTCTTTTGCGGGGACGAGTTGTATCTGCGGGGCGACCTGCCTTTGCCCGAAGAGGATGCCTATGAGGGGTATCCGCAATTGGAGAATGGGGTTGGCTTGATGCGGTCGTTTGAGGCAGAGTTTTTGGATGCCTTAGATGAGCGGTCGGCAAGATGCCGTCCCTACATTGATCCCCCCCTTCCCTTTTCTATTGCTACCGGAGTGGCATCTGCGCCGTTTCTACAAGATTTGCTGGCGACAGCGGCGGAAAAATGTGGTAAGATAGAGGGGTGCGTGTACGCCATCCGAAATGACTTCTTCGGGCATGATGTCACCGTGGCAGGTTTGGTCACGGGACAGGATATCGCCGCGCAGCTCAAGGACAAGGATTTGGGTGCGCGATTGCTCATTCCCAAGTCCATGTTTCGGGAGGGTGAGGGCATATTTTTGGATGACATGACCGTGGATGCTTTGGCGGAGACGCTGGGTGTCCCAGTAGTAGCGGTTGATGTGGACGGGGGCGCGTTTTTAGGGGCAATTATCCCCTTGTAGGGCGCGATGTCCTCATCGCGCCGCACGCCCCAAATACGATACACGGCGCGATGAGGACATCGCGCCCTACAATTCGTAGTACAAAGCAGAATCGAACGGGCGCACACTATGCGCCCCCTACAAATACCTTTGGAGGTTTCCATGCCAAAACCATTAGTAGCCATAGTCGGCCGCCCGAACGTGGGCAAGAGCCACTTATTTAACCGTCTGGTCGGCCAGCGGCTCTCCATTGTGGAGGACACGCCGGGGGTGACACGTGACAGGCTTTACGCCTCGTGTGACTGGAACGGGCGGGACTTTGACCTCGTGGACACCGGGGGCATTGAACCGACGACGGACGATGAAATCCTGCTCTTCATGCGGGAGCAGGCGGAAATCGCCATCGCCACGGCGGATGTCATCGTGCTGGTCACGGACATCCACGCAGGGGTCACGGCGGCTGACCAAGACGTGGCGCAGATGCTCTTACGGTCTCGGAAACCCGTGCTGCTTGCCGTCAATAAGATGGACCATGTGGGCGGGGCGGTCAACCCGGATTTTTATGAGTTTTATTCCCTCGGCCTCGGGGATCCTATCCCTGTCTCGGCTGTCCACGGCCACGGGACGGGTGACCTTTTGGACGCTTGCGTGGCACTCTTCCCTCCCCCGGATGCGGAGGACGAAGAGGATGACACGATTAAGGTCGCCATCATCGGCAAGCCCAACGTGGGCAAGAGTTCGCTGGTGAATCTCGTCTTGGGCGAGAAACGTGTCATCGTCAGCGATGTAGCGGGTACGACACGGGACGCGGTGGATTCGTCCTTGGAGAATGAACACGGCAAATATGTCTTTATCGACACGGCGGGTCTGCGCAAGAAAAGCCGTGTGTATGACAGAATCGAAAAATTCTCCGTCCTGCGGGCTAAAATGGCCATTGCGCGGGCGGACGTGTGCCTGATTCTCATTGATGCCCGCGAGGGCGTCACCGAACAGGACACGAAAGTCGCCGGGATGGCGCACGAGGCGGGCAAGGCAAGTATTGTCTTGGTCAACAAGTGGGATTTGGTCGAGAAAGAAACCGGCACGATGGAGAAAATGCGCAAGCGGATTCTCGGCGACCTCAGTTTCATGAGCTACGTACCCGTCCTCTTCATCTCAGCCCTCACAGGTCAGCGGGTAGAGCGGATTTTCGAGCTGATTAACTTCGTCTACGACCAGAGCTGTATGCGCATCTCCACGGGAAGCCTCAACAGCATCTTGGCCGATGCGACCATGCGCGTACAACCGCCCACGGACAAGGGCAAGCGGCTGAAAATTTACTATATGACCCAGACCGGGGTGCGGCCGCCGCATTTCGTGGTCTTTGCCAACAGCCGTGAACTGTTCCATTTCTCCTATCAACGGTATCTGGAGAACCAGATTCGCGGCGTATTCGGACTGGAGGGCACACCGATTCGGATGACGATTCGGCAGAAAGGCGACCAGGGGATATAGGGAACAAAGGAACGGCGGGCGAACACAATTCGCCCCTATGAGGGAAGGAGTATATATATGGTTATTTTATTGGCTATCGCCATTGCTGCCGGGGCTTATTTCCTCGGGGGCTTGAACGGGGCGATTATCACCTCTCGGCTTGTCTATCGGGAGGATATCCGCAAACACGGCAGCGGAAATGCGGGCTTGACTAACTTTTTGCGCACCTACGGCGGAAAAACGGTTGTGCTGGTTATTTTGATTGATGTCCTCAAGGCCGCCGGCCCTGTCATCGCGGGCGGGCTGCTTGCAAATCACTTTCTCACCTACGGCGAGGCGGCGGATCGGGTTATCATCGGGCAGATGTGGGCCGGGCTGTTTACGGTGTTCGGCCACTCTTACCCTTGTCTGTACGGCTTCAAAGGCGGCAAAGGGATTTTGTCCGCAGGGACGATTGCCATTATTGCGGACTGGCGGGTGGCACTCATCGTCTGGGGCTTGTTTTTCCTCGGCGTGTTTTTGACCCGCTATGTGTCGCTGGGGTCGATTATGGCGGCTACGGCTTTCCCTGCCGCGTTTTGGGTGTTGGGTCTTGACCTTTGGGCGACGCTGATTGCTTTGGTCTGCGGAGCGTTTATCGACTATCGGCACGGTGGGAATATCGTGCGTCTGATTAAAGGCGAGGAGCGCAAACTGAGTTTCGGGAAAAAGCGAGGAGGGGATGACGCTTGAACATCACCGTATTAGGCAGCGGCGGTTGGGGCACGGCTCTGGCCATACTGCTCCGTGAAAACGGCCATCGGGTGACTCTGTGGTCGGCGTTTGCCGCGGAATCCGAAGTTCTGCAACTGACACGGGAGAATCCATTCCTTCCCGGTGTGACTTTGCCGGAAACGCTTGTTTGCACGGCGGATATCTCCTCGGTGCGGGATGCGGAACTTGTCGTACTCGCCACGCCGTCTTTCGCCGTGCGGGAGACGGCACGGGCGATGCGGGAATACTTAGCTCCGGGGGCTGCGGTAGTCGTTGTCTCCAAGGGCATTGAGCGGGAGACGCTCAAACACTTTTCCGATGTGGTGCGAGATGAACTGGGCGAACATGCCCGTATTGCGGCACTTTCCGGTCCGTCGCACGCTGAAGAAGTCGCACGGGGTATCCCCACCGCCTGCGTGGCGGCATCGGCGGACTTGGCCGTTGCCCGCTTGGTGCAGGACGTGTTCATGAGCGATCGCTTCCGTGTCTACACCAGCACGGATGTTATCGGCGTAGAGCTGGGGGCCGCGCTCAAAAACGTCATCGCCCTCGCCGCCGGGGCCTCGGACGGGCTGGGCTGCGGGGACAACACCATCGCCGCACTCATGACACGGGGTTTGGATGAAATCGCCACCCTCGCCGTCGCACTCGGCGGCAAGCGCGAGACTTTAGCGGGTCTTGCGGGCGTTGGCGATTTGATTGTCACCTGTACCTCTCGCCACTCACGCAATCGCCGTGCCGGGGTTTTGATTGGCAAGGGTGTGCCTGTCTCAGAAGCCATGGAGCAGGTCGGGGGCGTAGTCGAGGGCTATTACGCCGCCGGTGCCGCCCAAGTGCTGGCCGCCGAGGCGGGTGTGGAAATGCCCGTCTGCGGGGAGATTTATCGAGTGCTCTACGAGGGGAAAGATCCCGGA
The DNA here is from genome assembly GCA_009780235.1 of Oscillospiraceae bacterium. Classification (GTDB taxonomy): domain Bacteria; phylum Bacillota; class Clostridia; order Oscillospirales; family Oscillospiraceae; genus WRAB01. Next base: position 111,526 of record WRAK01000001.1, on the reverse strand, counting down.
CGGGTACTGGAAGATTTGATGCGGCGGAGCAAGAAAGCGGAACTCCATGACCCGGCTACGGCGGAGTGGGTGAATTCTTGATTTTGGAGCTAATTATGAAAAAGAGAATTTTCGTTGTTTTGCTCACCGCATTGCTCTGTGTCGGGCTATTGACAGCTTGCGGCAGCATAAGCCCCGAGGAGGCCATCATCGGTTCATGGGCGTGCCAACAAGACGACAGCCCATCACCCGATTGGATACGCTTTTTCACCTTTTATGAAGATGGCACCTTCATCGACGGCGACGGCGATTGGGGTACATTCCGCATTGATGGTGATACTTTGTTCTTTGATTTTGACAGCATCGTTTTCTTCCCATTCGATGCTCACTTCACACTCCGGGAAAATCAGTTGATACTCCGTTCTGAAGCCGGAGATGATTATTACCTTGTACTTGTTCGTCAGTAGAGCTTGGAACATTGAATAGACAAAAAGGGCCGCTCTTCGGAGCGGCCCTTTTTCGGGGATTTTTTGTAGGAGCGGGGTTATCCCGCCCGTGCGGTTGCGGTTTGGCGGGCGGCGTGGGGGCGACCGTTACAAAAGGCACCACCCCACCACCTGCGGCGGCACCCCTCCACGGAGAGGGAAAAACAAAAAAGTAGCCTATCGGCGTTTCCGCCGATAGGCTATGTTAGGGGATTGGGATGGTGGTTCGCTTGCTTTGGAGGATTGTACAAAGCAATCAGGGGGAATGAAAGGAGTGGAGTGCTTTATTCAAAACGCCTTGCGGCGGTCTTGATGGGGGGGGTGGGGCGCCACCGCCGGTGACGCCCCGGTGTGTGCAATTGAAGGAGAATGTGTATCCCACTTGGGATGGTTTTAGTATAGCGAAGAAATATGGCTAAAGTATGAACGTGAAAAAAACTGTTTGTTAACAAAATAAAACGATTGCAATCACTCGTTTTGGGAGGGATTTGTGAAAGCCTCCTTCGCTTGCGTGGGAGGTGGCCGCCGCAAAGCGGCGGGCGGAGGGAGTTCTCCCCCAGTCAGCTATACTGACACAGCCCCCTCGGCAAGCGAAGGGGCCTAAGGGCGAAGGGAAAGGGCGGCCACGTGGGGCCGCCCCTACAACTATTCGCCCAACACCACGCGGCAAAACTTCTTTTTCCCGCGGCGCAGCACTATGCCTTCGCCTGTGAGGGCTGCGGCGGTGAAGCTTACGCCAAAGCCATCCATTTTTTCTCCTGCGGCCTCTACCCCGCCCTGTTCTACGGCGCGGCGGGCTTCGCTTTTGGAGGGGCACAGGCCTGTTTTGACCAAGAGTGCCAAGATGTCGATGACACCGTCTGTGAGGTCGTCCGCTGTGAGCGTCACGGTGGGCATGTCCGCTGCGCCGCCTGCGGTGAACAGGGCTTTGGCGGTCTCTTCGGCTTTCTGCGCCTCGGCCTCGCCGTGGACGATGGTGGTCAGTTCGTAAGCCAGAATCTCTTTGGCACGGTTGAGCTGACTGCCCTCCCATGCCGCCATCGTCTCAATCTCGGCGACGGGGAGGAAGGTGAGCATACGCAGACAATTGAGGACATCGGCGTCATCTACGTTGCGCCAGTATTGGTAAAAGTCAAAGGGACTGGTTTTTTCCGGGTCGAGCCAGACGGCTCCGGCTTGGGTCTTGCCCATTTTTTGGCCTGTGGTGGTGAGCAAGAGCTTGAAGGTCATACCATAAGCGTCCTCACCCGCGCCGCCGTTTTCGGCTGTTTTTCTGCGGATGAGTTCCGTACCCGCCAGAATGTTCGACCACTGGTCATCGCCGCCGCATTGGAGGCGGATGCCGTGTTCTTTGAAGAGCACGTAGAAATCATAGGCCTGCATAATCATGTAGTTGAACTCTAAGAAACTGAGACCTTTCTCCCAACGGGCTTTATAGGCTTCGGCAGTAAGCATACGGTTGACGGAGAAATGCGCACCGACTTCACGCAGGAGTTCTACGTAGCCGAGGTCAATGAGCCAGTCGGCGTTGTTCACCATCATGCTCTTGCCCTCGGAGAAGTCGAGGATTCTGCCCGCCTGCTGTTTGAAACACTCGCAGTTGTGGGCAATTTGCTCCATGGTCATCATCTGCCGCATGTCGCTACGACCGGAGGGGTCGCCGATTAAGGTCGTCCCACCGCCGAGCAGGAATACGGGGACGTTGCCCGCCAGTTGGAGGTGGCGCATGATGATGAGTTGCACCATATGGCCGACGTGGAGACTGTCCGCCGTGGCGTCAAAGCCGATGTAAAACTTTGCGCCGCCTTTGTCGATGAGTTCTTGGATTTCCCGCTCGTCCGTCATCTGGGCGATGAGGCCGCGGGCTTTCAGTTCTTGGAATACGCTCATTTTTGGTCACTTCTCTTTCTTGGGGGTTCCGTCCGATTTATTTTGTCTCGGCATTTAGTCAAACACGCGACTTGCGGCATATTCTGCGTCTTCGCGTGAGAATCCTTCAAACTCCAACTGGTCTATCAGTCCGCTTCTTGAAAAGCTCATGAGGTCCAGATAGGCCTCCGCCGATAACACCGCTTGCTCTCTCCAATCCGTTTCCGCATCAATTTGCGTCATGGCCCACTCGATTGCGTCTTCCGGGAAGCCCTCAAACTCCAACTGAGAAGCGAGACCCGAATGGCTGAACGCCATGAAGCGCAGGTAGTCTCGGCCTGAACGCAATGCGTTTTCCCACTCGCGGGGGACGTCTTCCGTTTGCGGAGCCGGGGTTGGTGCCGGAGTTTCTTCGGGGGCCGGAGTTTCGACTGTCGCGGGGGTTTCTGTCGGGTCGGCATCTGTGTTGCCGTTGTTGTTTGTATCGGCGCAGGCGGTTAGTAGGAAGGCAAACGTTAGTACTGCCATTAACAGCAATAGGGACTTTGTAAGTTTTTTCATCTGTTTCGGCTCCTTTTCGGTTTTGTCGGAATTATTTTACCACGATACGCGTCAAATGTCCAACGGATGCTGTTACGCTCTGCGCTTCTTATATTTTTCCGCCGCCGCCAACTGCTCCCCCGCGGCTTGCAAATTCACCTCGGTAATCGCCTCACCCACGGCGAGCCGCGCAAGTTCCCGCTTGCGCCCCTCCACATCCAAAGGCCCGACCTGCGTATACGTACGGTCACCGGAGACGGATTTGCTGATGAGATAGTGCCCGTCCGCTAATGCCGCAATCTGAGGCAGGTGAGTAACGCAGAGGATTTGCTTTGTCCCCGCGAGACTGCTCATCTTCTCGCCTACTCGTTGCGCCGCAATGCCCGATACGCCTGTGTCTACCTCATCGAAAACCATCGTAGAGACCGTCTCGTTCTCCGCGAGAACGCTCTTGAGTGCCAGCATAATCCGAGCCAACTCACCGCCCGAGGCGATGCGGCTGATTTTGCCGAGCTTCTCGCCCGCATTGGCACTCATGACGAAACTCACGGTGTCGATGCCCGTGCGGTCGGGGGCTTGCTCTTCCATATCCACAGCGAAGCGGACGCCGGGCATACTGAGGTCTTTGAGTTCTGCGATGATGCGAGCCTCCATGTCCTTGGCCGCCTTTTGGCGGGCTTTGCGGAGAGCTTCGCCTGCTTTTCGGACTTCGGCTTCGGTCTCCGCGAGCCGTTTTTCCAGTTTTGCAGCTCGGTCGGCGGAGAAGTGGAGTGTGTCTAACTCCTCTTTGCACTTTTCCAGGAAAGCCAGCATCTCCGTCTCGCTGCCGCCGTATTTGCGGGCGAGACGAGTGAGCAGGGCGAGACGGGATTCGAGTTCGTCCAGTTCTTGGGGTGAAAACTCTAGGCTCTCTTTGAGGTCTCGGAGTTGTTCCAGCGTGTCTTCCAAACCATATCGCACATCCGTGAGTCCTTGGGCTACGGGTTTAAAGCTGTCGGAGAGGGTGGCGGCACAGGCGATTTGGTCGTCGGCGCGGCTTATGAGTGATGCGGCTCCCGCGCCGCCGTCATCGTCGCCGTAGAGAGCCTCGAACGCACCCTCGACCGCTTCGGCAAGCTTGCCTGCGTTGGCGAGGAAGGTGCGGCGTTCCCGCAGTTCGTCCTCCTCGCCGGGGCGGAGATTTGCGGCCTCCAATTCCTCGATTTGGAATTGCAGCGTATCCACGCGGCGAGCTTTTTCGCTCTCGTCCATTTGGAGGGCGTCATATTCTTTTTTGACCGCACAATGCTCGTCATAGGCCGCCCGATAGGTGCCGAGTGAGGCTTCGAGGCCGCCGAAACTGTCTAAGTAGGACAGGTGGTGCCGCTCGTCAAGGAGCTGCTGTCCGTCGTGTTGTCCGTGGATGTTGAGGAGCTGTTCGCCCAATGCCTTGAGTTGCCCTGCGGAAACGGGCGTGCCGTTGACACGGCAGCTCCCCTTGCCCTCGGCGGTGATTTTGCGGAGCAGGAAAAGTTCGTCTTCCCAATCTACGCCGTTCTCCTCGAACCAGTCCGGTTCCGGGATATCGGCGAACACCGCCGTCACGGACGCACTCTCCGCACCCGTGCGCACAAGGTCACGGCTGACCCTGCCGCCGAGGACGGCACCGATGGCGTCGATGACGATACTCTTCCCCGCTCCGGTCTCCCCCGTGAGTACGTTGAAACCGGGCCCGAAAGCGATTTCGGCCTTTTCGACGACGGCTACGTTTTCTATGTGTAGTAAGGATAGCATGGCTGTCTCCTTTTTCTTGACCTTAGGCCCCCTCGTTTTGAGGGGCTGTCAGCGCAGCTGACCGGGGGAGTTAGCGCGCATTTTAAAGTTAACACACAACAATGTCAACGCATCTCCCTACGGCCCTGCGGGCCACCTCCCTCGCAAGTGAGGGAGGCTTTGGGGCTACAGCATTCCCGCGATTTCCATGCGAAACCGTTCTGCTACGGCGTTGTCGGCCATAGCGAGAAACGCGGTATCGTCTCCGGCGAGCGTGCCGATGAGGCCGGGGTAGCCCATGCTGTCTATGGCAGAGCAGGCGGCCGAGGCCAAGCCGGGCAGGGTTTTTACCACCAGCAGGTTCTGCGCGACATCCACACTCGTGACGCTCTCTTTGAAAATGGTACGCAGACGGTCTATGTGGTCTTGTGTGGTGTTTTGGCGGGGAGCGACATAGCGGTAGCCCCCTTCGGGGCCTTGCTCTTTGGTGAGGCCGAGCTCCCGCATATCACGGGAAATGGTGGCCTGCGTGCCGGAGATACCGGCCGCATGAAGAGCCGCCGCCAAGTCGTTTTGGGTTACGATGTCTTGCGCTCGGATTAGCTCTAAGATTTTCTCTTGTCTTTCTGTTTTCATCTCACTATGCCCCCTACTATAATTCGCCCAGTTTGTCGTTTACGATTTCATAAAAGCTCCGCTCTGAGGCTTTCACCAATCGGGTGACGTACTTGCTTTGGGTGACTTTGATTTCGTCTTGATTTTCCAACGCGAAACTGCCGCCGTCTACGGCCAAATAACCCTGTTTGCCGTCACCCAGCGTAATTTTCACCGTGACGGCTCGGTTGGGAGCCAGCACGAAACTCTTGGCAATCAGCGCGTGGGCGCAGATGGGTGTAATGGCGAGGTTTCTTGCGTTGGGCTCGATAATTGGGCCGCCCGCCGCCATGGAATAGGCGGTGGAACCCGTCGGCGTGCAGACGATGATGCCGTCTCCGATGAAGCGGGTGATAGGTCTGTCGTCACCGTAGACCTCGATATCCACCAAGCGGGTCACACCGCGGACAACCGCATCGTTGAGGGCGAATGCTTCGTGTATGATTTGGCCGTTTCGCCTGACGGTGACATCTATCATCATGCGCCTTTGGATGCTGTAAGCGTCCGCCGCGGCGATGTCTATGAGTTTCTCCGTATCCTCCCGCTCCAGTTCCGCGATAAAGCCACGGCGGCCCATGTTGACCGTGAGGATGGGAATCTCATAGGGGGCGGCCACACGGGCAAGGTGCAGGATTGTTCCGTCGCCGCCGATACAGATGATGAGGTCTGCGCCTCGGATTTGGTCTTGCAGGGCGCACAGCTCGGCCCCCTCCGGCTCAGTACGTTCCTCGGTGACGTAGTGGAGCGGGCAGAGGACAACCTCCATCCCCCGCTCCGTCAGACGGCGGCGGATGGTTTCGGTGTAGGCGAGGTCGATGTCTCGGATTGGGTTGGGGCAGAGGACGATTTTTTTCATGGTAGGCTTCCTTGTGGGGGGTGGTGGGATGGTGGTTCTGTAGGGGCGGATTCCATATCCGCCCTGTCCCATGGTTGCCGGGCGCGAGACCCAGGCGGATATGGAATCCGCCCCTACATATGGCTGCTTGCAACGATTGCAGGTATATCTATATCCGGGGCGTTGGGCGTGCCCTTTTTCAAATGTCCCAAATATTCGATATTCCCCTCCGGGCCTTTGATGGGGGAGAAATCTATTGCCTGTACGCCGAAGCCTGCGGCTGTTGCGTCTTGCAAGAATGCCTCCAGCACCTGCCGATGCACGGCGGGGTCTCGGACGACACCTTTTTTGCCGACTTGTTCCCGTCCGGCCTCGAATTGGGGCTTTATCAGAGCGATGGCCTCACCGTCCTCCGCGAGCAAATCGCGGATGGCCGGGAGGACGAGGCGCAGGGAGATAAACGACAGATCGATGGCGGCGAGTTGCGGGACGATGCGGGCATCGTCCTCTACAATCAGTTCTTCCGGTGTCAGGTGGCGGACGTTGGTGCGTTCCAATACGACTACGCGCTCGTCTTGACGGAGCCGCCAGTCGAGCTGGCCGTAGCCGACGTCTACGGCGTAGACTTTGACTGAGCCGTTTTGCAGGAGACAGTCGGTGAACCCGCCGGTGGATGCGCCGCAGTCGATGCAACATTTCCCGGCGGGGCTGATATCGAATGATGCGAGGGCTTTTTCGAGCTTCAGGCCTCCCCTGCTCACGTAGGGCATGCGCTCACCTCGGATTTCGGGTTGGGCATCCTCGGGAACGAGGGTACCCGGCTTGTCCAGCCGTTTGCCGTCTAGGAATACCACACCTGACATGATGACGGCTTGGGCTTGGGTGCGGGTTTCGACGTGGCCTTGCCCGGTCAGGAGGAGGTCTAATCGTATTTTTGGCATAGCGAGGGTATCCTCCTGTTTGTGTGTTGTGCAGGGACGGGGTCATCCCGTTCGTTTCGGTTTTGCAATGTATGCGGGGAACGGGCAACAGAATGCCGCCCCTGCAATGTTCTATAATGTGTACTGCCGCGGGGCGTCGGGGGTGCCGCCCCCTACCTGCGCCGCAGTAATTTGGCCACAAGCCAGTTTTTGCGGTACACCACCAATGCCGTCATATGCACAATCCGTGTACTGCCCCGAATTGCCGCGCCTTTGCCCAAGGCCTTTCCGCCTATGGTCAGGCCGACTACGAAGCCGGAGATGATTAAGTTGATGGCGAGACTCGGGAACTCAAAATCAACCACCATCCGTGCGGCGAGGACGGCCATTGTGGTGCCGGAGATGATGCCTGTGATATCGCCCACCACGTCGTTGCAGATGTTAGAGACGCGGTCGGCGTTTTTGATCATGCGTATGGCCTCTTTGGCCCCCTTGCCCTTGCGGGCGGCCATGGAGTGGAACGGCGTCTCGTCCGCCGCCGTCACTGCTACGCCTATCATGTCGAAGAGGATACCGACGGCGATGAGCAGGAGCAGAATGGCGAAGGACAAAATGTACCCGGCCTCGGAGAGTGCCGCCGTGGACAGAAGCGTAAACACCGTGGCCAACACAATGCTGGACGCCACGATACGGATTGCCCAGCGGATGTCACTTTTTTTCACGTGGGTTTCTCCTTGATGGAATGTATCAATCGGGCAAAGGCTCCTTTTCCAACTGACGCCCCAAGAGCGAAGCGATTGGCTTGGCGGAAGGGGTGCCTGTGGTGCAAAGGAGCTGTCAGCGAAGCTGACTGAGGATTCATGTTTGCAATGTCGGTGGCAGAGGATACAAATCCTCCGTCGGGCTGCGCCCGCCACCTCCTTTGGAAAAGGAGGCTGACAGGTTGCCCCCTCTGTGAGGGGGCAATTTTGAGCAGCGGCGACAGGCGGGATAAATCTTACGGCTTAGGTACGGGTTGAATTTCTCCGTGGACTGCCTCCCGTTGCCGACAGAGGCGGTTTCCCTTTAAAATCCACGTCCCGGTGTTGCCATCCGGGCGACCCGATTGCCACTGAGTCCGCACTGTAATCCCCCGCCTGTCCGGGATTTTTGCCCCGACAGCCTAGATGTTTTCCATCACAGTCTTACCGGTTCTTTAGCCTCTTTTGCAATGGGTATTTCACGGAGCAATTCCCCGGAAGCTTTGGCCTTGGCCTCCCGGGGCAAGTTCCCCGATCCGCACCGCATCACGCAAGGCAGGCTACAGCTGCACACAGCGTCAAAAATCGCACCGCAATGCAGGTTCTCGTCCGCCCCTACCGGGATACGGACTGCCTGAACCGTACCGACGCCGTACCGCAATGGGAGTGGGCAATCAGCACGAGGACAGGTCTCCACGGCAACAGGCACCGCCTCTCCATGCCATTGGAGAGCGACCTGAAGCCGCAGGAACTCCAAGGAGTTCCTCCCCCCAGCACCCACCCCAAACTGGCGTTCAAAGCAGGCACCACAGGTTTCACAGATATGCCCGACGGAGGATTTTTAGCCCCTCCTTGGGAACCGGCAGCACTGACTAGGATACTGCGCCACTGTCTGACTACTAATATTATCAAAATTTCGTGTGAAATTCAATAGGCGGAGACGTCTTTTTTGCGGTGTCGAATTTGGGCGGTTTGTTGCGGATTTTACTTGTGTTTGTTTGTTTTTTGTGGTAGAATTTTTAATATTGGGGTAATTGTGCCCAAAACGTGAAAGGGGAATTGGTTATGGCTAAGAATTTGCAGCGAGGGCTTTGTTTTTTGTTGGTGCTTTGTATGTTGTTGACGCTCGCGCCTGTGGCGGGAGCGGTTGCGGTAGAGGAAGTGCGTGAGCGGAGCCGGGAACGGGTGTCGGTAGGAAGCGGCACGGCTTTGCCCGCGGTGGTGGGGGCGATAGATGAGGTATCGCTGTTTGGAACGGTCGAAGCGTTGGATGGTGCGGCTGTGCCGAGCGGGGTGCGTGAGGTTGCGGCGGGTGGTGAGCATACTGTGATTATTGCAGACGATGGGGGCCTTTGGGCTTGGGGCAATAATTTCTGGGGGCAACTTGGTGACGACACAAGAACTAGTAGAACTGTACCTGTGCAAATTGGCACAGACACCGATTGGGCAAGTGTGTCTGCGGGCACCTATCACTCGGTGGCTATCAAGGTTGACGGCAGTCTTTGGGTTTGGGGACGGAATAACTTTGGTCAGCTTGGCGACAACACAATGACCACTCGAAGCACACCGGTGCGAATCGGCACAGATTATGATTGGGCCAGCGTGTCAGTAGGCGGCAATCACACAGCAGCCATCAAAACTGACGGCTCACTCTGGGCTTGGGGACAAAACTGGGGCGGTTCGCTTGGTGACGGTACAACATACATCAGAAACGAACCTGTGCAAATTGCTCCGCATTCAGCTTGGTCAAGCGTGTCGGCAGGTCATGTCCACACAGTAGCTATCAATGCCGACGGCAGTCTCTGGGCTTGGGGAGATAACTGGTCCGGCCAGCTCGGTGACGGTTCAACAACACCCAGACATGCACCTATCCGAATCGGCACGGATGCCGATTGGGTCAGCGTGTCGGCCGGTAATAACCATACTGCGGCGATTCGAGCTAACGGTAGTCTTTGGACATGGGGAGGCAACAGTAACGGCCAACTTGGTAATGGCACGACAACCGACCGCACCACCCCTGCGCAGGTCGGCACGGCTACAAATTGGGCAAGCGTAACAGCGGGCGGTAGTGGAAGTGTTTTTACAGGTCAAGGTCAAACGGGGGCTATTTGCACGGATGGCAGTCTTTGGGCTTGGGGATTGAACCCCGGCGACGGCACATGGGGCAACAAAACTACACCTTTGCAAATAGGCACAGCGAGCACATGGACAAGCGTGACGACGGGCGACCGTCACTCTGTGGCTATCGGAACTGACAGCAGTCTCTGGACTTGGGGATTGAACGGCTCCGGCCAGCTTGGCAATGGAACAAACACGGAATCCCTCGTCCCCGTCCCCATCCTCCAGCCCCCGCAAATCCGCAACCCCGTCCGCAGCATCGATGCTGGCATATCTCACACCGTGGCCGTCAAAGTTGACGGTACGCTTTGGGCTTGGGGCAGCAACGGAGCCGGACAACTGGGCATCGGCGGGACGGCGAACCGCTATACGCCGACGCAGGTCGGCACAGCGCGCAATTGGGCGAGCGTTGCGGCGGGCGGCGGGCACAGCGTGGGCATACGCACAGACGGCACGCTCTGGGCTTGGGGGTACAACGCCCGTGGTCAGTTGGGTGACGGCACGACGATAACCAGGTACACACCTGTACAAATCGGCACGGCAAACACATGGCATAGTGTGTCGACCAGTACGTATCACACTATGGCCATCCGAGCGGACGGCAGTTTGTGGGCTTGGGGCGACAATCTCCAAGGCCAGCTAGGCGACGGTACAACCATCCGTCGGAACACACCTGTTCGGGTCGGCACGGCGAACGACTGGGTCAGCGTGGCGGCAGGCGGCGATGCGTGGGACGGCGGCCATACCGTAGCGATTCGATCAGACGGCAGTCTTTGGACTTGGGGCGACAACTTGCATGGTCAGCTCGGCATCAACTCTTTGGATTTCTACAGAACTACGCCCGTGCGGGTCGGCACGGCGAACAACTGGGCGAGCGTTGCGGCGGGTTGGAACCACGTTGTGGCCACGAGAACAGACGGTACGCTTTGGGCTTGGGGATGGAACGAGTTTGGTCAGATTGGCGACGGCTCCTCGATGACCAGCAGTTTTTCCCCCGTACAAATCGGCTTGGGCGGCCATTGGGTCAGCGTGGCGGCGGATCTCGCACATAGTGTAGGCATCCGCAACGATGGCAGTCTTTGGGCTTGGGGATTGAATTATCACGGCCAGCTCGGCGACGGCACATTAACCTCCCGCACAACGCCCGTGCGAATCGGCTCGGCGACACATTGGACGCAGGCGGCGGCTGGCAACGCCCACACCGCGGCCATCACGACGGACGGCAACCTCTGGGCTTGGGGGAACAACAGCGACGGCCAGCTGGGCAACGGCACGGGGGTGAACGCCTCCGTCCCTCGGTGGATTATTGAACCCGACGACTTCCCCTTCTGGGACGTCGTCCGCGGCCACTGGGGCCGTACATTCGTCCTCGACGCCTACGAGGGCGGCTTCATGCGCGGTATCCAAGCCAATTTGTTCGACCCCTATGGTCACCTCACCCGCGCACAGGCGGCGCAAATACTGGCGAACAAGGCCGGGGTCGGCGCATTTGGTGCGCTTCCGTGGCCGACAACCGCTCCCTTCCCGGATGTGCCCGCTCACGCGTGGTACGCGCCCGTTATCTACTGGGCATCCGAGAATAACATCATGAACGGACACGCCGACGGCACATTCGGGCCGGGTCAGGCGATTACGCGGGAACAATTCGCCGTGATTTTGCGGAACTTCGCGGCGTGGCAGGGATACGACACGAGAAGTCCGGCAGACGGCGGCGCGCAGTGGCCGTTTCCGGACGGGTCGGCGATTTCTTGGTGGGCTGTGGATGCGGTTCGCTGGGCGAATTATCACGAGATTATCTTGGGCGATGGGCACGGGTTCAGGCCAAGTGATGTGCCGCTTCGTGTGGAGGCGGCGACTATGGTGGTGCGGTTTGATAACGCGGATTTGCCGCCTGCGCCGGAGCCTGACCCGTTGCGGGACGCGCTTTCGGCTTATCGGGCGTTTTTGCTAAATCCGCAGTCGGTGGATCTTGAGTGGGGCGGCGGCATTCCTTGGCATGGAGTTATCTCTTGGAATTTGGATGCGATATTACACGCAGAATTGGTTGATTTTGACAATGATGACGTACCAGAGCTTGTACTATTGATTCAGCTGTCAGAAGATGACTTTAGCCATTATTGGCTTGCTCATCTATTTGTCGTTGTGGGCTATATAGATGGAATTGAAATTCTCCGTACCGGACTCATCTGGGGCGATGGCGGAGATTGGGAAAGTTTTAACATTGCGCTCACCTCCGACGGGCACAGCTATCTGGTTACTATTTTGGGGGAATTGACCTCCACAAAGAGAAGTTACCATGCCCTGACAGATGGCGCATGGACTCTGACTCTGACGACAGAGCAAACACTTTACTGGGCGGGAGATGCCTCATACCCTGTGCCGGAATTCTTTTATGTAAATGGTAATCGCGTCAGCGAGGCCCAGTTCAATGCTGCACATACCGAACTTGACATTGTTGAAACCCGTACACTTTGGGGGCTTTGGCACGGCGAAAGTAACGTCCGCACCGTATTAGCAGAAATCGAACGTCAATTGGCCGCATAGCGAGCAAATCTTAGCCGGCCTAACTACACACAAAAAGGAGAATCCCATGAAAACCACAAAGCGCGCACTCTGTCTGCTGCTCACCATCTGTCTGCTGCTCGCGCTTGCGCCCGTCACGGCCTCGGCTGTGTCGGCGAATATTACGGCGCAGGCGGCGATTGTGATGGACTTTGAGACGGGTGACGTCCTATGGAGCCGCGACCCCGACACCCTGCGCGTCCCGGCCAGTATGACGAAGAACATGACGGCCTTTATCATCTTTGAAGAGCTTGCCGCAGGGCGGCTCACGATGAACACCATGGTCACGGTCAGCCCCTACGCCTCACGGCGGAGCCATGAGTGGGACTGGATTGCTTGGCTCTCGTCCGGGAGCCGTCACTCCGTGGCTACGATGCTTCGGCTCATTATGCTCCCCTCCAGCAACGGGGCCAGCATTGCGATGGCCGAGCACATTTCCGGCTCCGAGGCGGCCTTTGTACAGCGGATGAACGAGACGGCTCAGCGGCTGGGCATGACCGCCCGATTTGACAACTCCCACGGCGCGAGAGACAACTTAATCACGGCCCGCTCCGTCGCCATTCTCGTGCGGGAGTTTATCACCCTCTACCCGGAGATCCTCGACATTACCCGCCTGCGAAACTTCAGCTTCGGCGGCTCGCAAGTCCCCAATACCAATCTGCTCCTCCAAACGCAATTTTTCTATCAGGGCGCGGACGGCTTTAAAACCGGCACCACCTCTGCGGCCGGACATTGCCTCTCCGCCACGGCGATGCGGGACGGGCGGCGTGTCATCACCGTTGTGATGAACGCAAACGGCAACCCCGGCAGATACGGCGACACGACGGCGATGCTCAATTTCGGCTTTGCCGAGCTGGCACGGCGGGACAATCTCATGAATGCCATCGGCATCAACCTGTCCGCAAACGTCGCCGCCGTGCGGCGGAACGATTATTACACCCTCACCGCCCAGCTGACGAATGTCAACACAGGGAGCTTCACCGCTCACGGCGGGGGGTGGATTATAAACGGACAAACGGCAGCCACCTTCGGGCCGTTCGCACCGAGTACGCAGCAGACGTTTTCCATCAGACAACTCCTCCCCACGGGCAGTCCGCTGACGGAAATCAATGCCGAGTTCTTCGTCAACCTGCCGGGTGCGGGCAGGGTCAGCGCGACTCTTACGCTACCCGTGAGCACAGAGCCGCCTCTCCTGTTCCGAGACATCCCCGGGCACTGGGGGCAGGGCTTTATCTATCAGGCATATGACTTGGATTTGATGAACGGCCTCGGCGACGGACGCTTTGACCCGGACGGACATTTCACCCGTGCGCAGGCCGCCATTGTCCTTTGGAACATGGAGGGCCGACCTACGGGCTACGTCCCCGCGTTCATCGATGTCCCCGCGCACGCGTGGTATGCAAATGCCATCGGCTGGCTGTCGGAGTACGGCATCGTGCAGGGGCATCCCGGCAACCGCTTTGCGCCGGGCGACCCTGTGACACGGCAGGAGTTGTTTGTCATGCTGCGAAACTATGCGGCACTTTCCGGCTATGATGTGCGCCCGTTTGCAAGCCCTCAGTGGCCTTTTGCCGATGACAATCTGCTCGCTTGGTGGGGCAGGGATGCGGCGATGTGGGCAAACTTTCACGGCATCGCTGTCGGCAGCGGGGGCAGGTTGAACCCGACCGGGACAACCACCCGTGCCGAGGCGGCGACGATGTTGGTGCGGTTTGCAAATGCGGATTTGCCGCCCGCGCCGGAGTCGGTTGATATTGAACCGCTGTTGCGGGCGGAGTTTGATGAGGTTAAGCATTTGTTTGGGAACGTGGTGGATTACATGGAAGAGACCCCTTGGGGAACTCGGTATTATGAGTTTGATACCAATGCGGGCGTCCACGTTCTGAATGGGCTTGTGAGCAGCATTCATGTCCATTACCAGGACAGTTACCCAAAAGACCTGTTCCATTTTGATGGTATCAACGGCTATTCCACAAGTGCCGATATCAGAGCCGCCTTAGGAGCCCCAACCCTCGGAAACCCAGATGGCATGGACTTTGGCTTGGCCTATTGGTATTGGTTGACGGAGGAAACCGGCGAAGTCGCAACGCTTGCGTTCCGCTTCCTTGAAGATGGCACGCTCACCGGAATTAGTATTTGGGATAATAAGATTTACATCCCGGATGCGCCCCCTGCACCGATTGATGTTCAATCGCTCCTGTGGGCGGAATTTGACGAGGTTAAGCATTTGTTCGGAAATGTGGTGTCTTCTGGTGATCGTGATGGGTGGTCAGGTCTTCCGTATTATTTGTTTGACACTAATGTGACTGTCCATGTTCGCGACGGCCTTGTAGATATCATTCATGTCCGATATCAGAATGACGATTCAAGGACACGGTTCCACTTTGACGGTCTCAACGGCTACTCCACGAGTGCTGATGTAAGGGCTGCACTAGGCGAAACGGCTCCTAATCCGGAGGCGGACAACAGCTGGTCCTATGCGTACTTTTTATTAGATGCAGACGGCCTCGCAGACAGAGCCATTTCTATTCATTTCTCTGAAGATGATAGAGTTATCGCCATCGTCGTGTGGGGTAGTGTCGGATAGCAAACAAAAGGGCTGACGCAGATGCGTCAGCCCTCTCTCTATGTATGGCACCCCCTACATCCGCCCAACCGAATCGTCATTAAACACCCAATCCCGCACCTCGGTGACGGTATACGTCCCCTCACCCGTGCGGCAGATGATTTTTGTAATGCCCGCGTTGATAATCTGGCGGCGGCACATGGCGCAGGGGGTGGTGTCATCCAAAATTTGGCCGTTGGGGTATTCCCTGCCTGCGAGGAAGATAATTGCGCCCAGCATGTCCCGTCTGGCGGCGGAGATGATGGCGTTGGTCTCCGCGTGGACGCTGCGGCAGAGCTCGTACCGCTCACCGCTGGGGATTTCCAACTCCTCCCGCGTACAGCGGCCGAGGTCGCCGCAGTTTTTCCGCCCGCGGGGCGCGCCGTTGTAGCCTGTGGAGATAATCTCATCGTTGCGCACGATGATGGCCCCGTACTGCCGCCGAATGCAAGTGGAGCGGCGGGATACGGTGTCGGCGATGTCGAGGTAGTAGTTGATTTTGTCTTTGCGGTCCATGGCGATGTCCCCCATTTTTTGTTTTCTTCAGTATAGCACATCCGCCTATTGATGAAAAGGGTTATCTGTGGTAGAATGATTGTGTGTGAGATGGAGGATGCCTTATGCGGGAGATGACGGTTGGTAAAAACGATGCGGGGCAGCGGTTGGACCGTTTTCTTGCAAAGGCCGTCCCGCTCCTGCCGGGTACGCTTGTGCAAAAGTACATCCGCACGAAGCGCATCAAGGTAGACGGTAAGCGCACCGAGCGGAACTATCGGCTTATTGAGGGTGACACCATACAACTCTACATCGGCGATGCGTTCTTCGAGACGGCAGCCGCGACGGAACGATACCGCACCATTACGGAACCGAAGCTTGCGGTCTGTTATGAGGACGATGCGATTCTCATCGTCGATAAGCCGCCGGGGCTGCTCAGCCACAGCGGGGATGACCCGAACGAGGTCACGCTGGCGGATTTGGTGAAAGCCTATCTCTATCGCAGCGGCCAATGGAAACCCGATTCGGAGCAGAGCTTTGTCCCTGCGCTGTGTAATCGGCTTGACCGCAACACCGGCGGATTGGTGCTTGCGGCAAAGACAGCGGAGGCGCAACGGGATTTGAACGCGAAAATCCGAGCGCGGGAAGTGGATAAATACTACCTCCTCGCCGTCCACGGCAGGCCGGCGCCGGAGGCGGGACGCATTGAGGGGCATTTGGTGAAAGACAGCACACAGAACCACGTGTCGGTCGCCGAGGCCGGGGCGCAGGATGCCAAGGATGCCGTCACGGAATATCGGACCTTGGAGACGAAAGGCGATGTATCCCTCGTCGAGTGCAAACTCGAAACCGGGCGCACGCATCAAATTCGGGCGCAGATGGCCGCGTTGGGGTGTCCGCTGCTGGGCGACCGCAAATACGGCGGCGGGGGCGATGAGCCGTATCAGGCTCTGTGGGCGTATCGGGTTTGTTTGGATGAACGCGAGTTTTATAGCGGGGATGTCCCGTTTTTGGATAGGTATTTTGATTACAAATTGTAGCGGTGCCGCTTGCTGCACCCGTGCAGACACAATGTACGTTGTAGTGGCGATGCCCACGGTCGCCCCGGGAATAACGCAGAAAAATGAACACGGGCCGATGCGGGCATCGGCCCCTACACCCACGGTCGCCTGCGGCGATGACCCTCTCTGAGAGAGAGGGCCGAAGGGCAACCACCCCACCGTCTGCGGCGGCCCCCCTCCAAGGAGGGGACTTTAAAAGGGCAAAAGCCGTTGCGGGAAAACGCAAAAGCGAGGTAACAACATGGAAAAATTCGTATTAAAAGGCGACATTTGCTACAGCACGGACACGCGGACGCTTCAGACCGCCGAAGCGGCGTATCTCGTCTGCGTGGACGGCAAGAGTGCGGGCGTATTTGAGACCCTACCGGAGCAATATCAGGATTTGCCGCTCATTGATTGCAGCGGGCAGCTCATCATGCCCGGACTGGTTGATTTGCACGTCCACGCGCCGCAGTTCGCCTTTCGGTCGCTGGGGATGGACTTGGAGCTGATTGACTGGCTCAATACGCACACCTTCCCCGAGGAGTCCAAGTACGCAGACATGGCCTATGCCTTCTCCGCCTACCTCGCCTTCGTCGGCGATATCCAACGGGGGCCGAACACGCGGTCGGTTATCTTCGCCACACGGCACGTACCCGCTACGGTGCTGCTCATGGACTTGCTGGAGGAATCCGGGCTCTCCTGCATGGTGGGCAAGGTTAACATGGACAGACATGCGCCGGAGCCGCTCGTCGAGACGAGTGCAGCACAGTCTTTGGCGGACACGCGCACATGGCTTTCTGAGGTCGCGGGGCGGTATAGCCGGGTCTCCCCTATCCTCACGCCGCGCTTCATCCCCTCCTGCACCGATGAACTGATGGCGGGCTTGGGTGAGATTCATCGGGAATTTGGCCTACCTGTGCAGTCGCACTTATCGGAGAATAAATCGGAAATCGACTGGGTTGGTGCGTTGCGCCCCGAGGCGGAGAGCTACGGGCACGCCTATTACCGCAACGGTCTCTTCGGCGGCGATGTCCCCACGGTGATGGCGCATTGCGTGTGGCCGACGGCAGAGGAATTTGCCCTCATCAAGCAACAGCAAATCCGGGTGGCGCATTGTCCCCAGTCGAATATCAACCTGTCCTCCGGGATTGCGCCGATTCGGCGGTATTTGGACGCAGGCGTACCCGTTGGCCTCGGCAGCGACGTGGCGGGCGGGGCAAACACCTCTATCTTCCGCGCCATGTCGGATGCCATCGGGGTCTCTAAACTCTACTGGCGGCTGATTGACCAAGACGCGGCTCCGCTGACCTTGGAGGAGGCGTTTTATCTCGGCACGCTCGGCGGCGGACGGTTCTTCGGCGAGGTCGGGAGCTTTGCCCCGGGCTTTGAGTTCGACGCGCTCGTGATTGATGACCGCTCGATTCCCGGACGGCGGGATTTGGAGATTGCCGACCGCTTGGCACGGGTTGTGTACTTGTCGGATGAACGGCATATTGTGCGGAAGTTTGTGCAGGGTGCGGCGGTTGCGTTGGGTACATAGGCACGGACCAGACCGCAAAAGGAGAACTTGATGAAAAGACTATTGAAAATCGGTATTTGCCTATATCTGATTGCCGTCATGCTATCTGCAAGCTTTGCGCTAGGCGCAAGTGCAAATGGGAGCTACCCGCAGGAAAATGCTGAACCATCCGCTCTTGAGGAATTGTTAGTTGGCACATGGCGATGGGAGACCTCGGATTCATGGCTTATCATGTTTCGGCCTGACGGCACAGGTGTGGACGGTCCGCCCGGCCTTCGCACGAGGTTTGTTTGGCACGTGGAGAACGACAGGTTGTTTATAGACGGTACTGACTATAATATCCGTATCCACGGTGATACGATTACGCTTGATCGCTTTTTCAGCAGGACATCGTATACTTACATTCGGCACAGCGATGAAACAGATTTGGCCACGAGCTTTTGGTTATTTATTGTGCTCGGGCCTGTATTCATTGGTTTGCCTGCTTTGATTATCGTTCTGGTTGTGCGTGCTGTGCGGCGGCGAAAACGTCGGCGTGAGAGTCTTGGGCAAGAACATCATTTTTAATCGGATCGTTCTTTGTTGGGGCGGGGTTATATGGCCGCCCCTTTTGGTTTTTGTTGTAGTCTGTTTTTGTAGGGGCGGGGTTATCCCATCCTTACAAGGAGCGCAAAACCGGCGAGTCGATATGGGTACTGACCCCCGCAAAGGGCAATCCTCAGTCAGCTTCGCTGACAGCTCCTTTGGAAAAGGAGCCTTTGCGGCCTATGGGCATGTGCCATAAGGAAGCCACCGTGTACCCAGAGACACGGGCGACCGGGGGCGGTCGCCCCTACGAAAAGCAGCGGACGGCCAAAGGCCGTCCGATGCTTTTTACTCCCCCCGCTTCTTCAACTTCTCCTTGTTTCCATCCTCATCCACAAAATGGACACGGTCCAGATGGTGTGTCAAGCTCCGCTTGAAGCCCGCAATGTATTCCTGTCGCAAGGCGTGGCGTTCTGCGGTTTCTTCGGGGGTTAACCCCTCCGTTTTGTGCTTTCTGGCCAACTCGTTGATTCTGTCAATTTTTGCTTGTTCCATATTTCTCTTGCCCCTTGTCAGTATTAGTCGTTTTATGGTATAATAACTACTATGTAGTTATTATACGGGTATTTAAATCACTTTTCTCCCCGCCTTTGGCGGGAACTGAAAAGTATGATGTTTATACCATGAATTTTGAACAAATTCATGGTATAGTTAACAGGTGCGTTCATCAAAAGCATTTCTTCAAACCGTCAAAATACTATTAAAATACCCATTTTTTCGGCATTCCGCCGATTTAAAGAAACGCCCTAAGGGAGTGATATATCTTGTCCCAAGTGCTGCCGCCCAATCCGAAATTTGCCGTTATCGGCGACCCTATCATACAGAGCTTGTCACCGGAGATTCACCTGCCGGTACTCAGGCATTACGTAGATAATCCAAGCTTTGAAAAAATCCGTGTGCGCCGCGGAGAGCTGCCGCAATGGCTTGACCGTGTGCGGGAAGAGGGGTATGTGGGCTTTAACGTCACCATGCCGCACAAGTTGGAGATTGCACGGTATTTGGACGAACTCGTCATGGAAGCCGATTTAATCGGCTCCGTGAACGCCGTTGTCAACCGAGACGGCCGTCTCTACGGCTACTCTACGGATGCGTTGGGTTTTTTTACGGCTCTGCGTGAGAACGGCATCGACTATGACGATAAGCGGATTTTGATTCTCGGCGCAGGTGGTGCGGCTAGTGCTTTGGCGCATCGGGCGATTTTGGAAAACGCCCATCGGGTCGATATCCTTGCCCGCCGCGGAGAGCAGGCACATGATTTGGTCACGGGTGTTCGGGCACATGTGCGGAACGCCGGTCTCGCTTGGGGTCGGCTGGACATGCACAACCTGCAGCGCAGCGCGTCCCGTGCCGATATCATCATCAACGCCACCCCGCAGGGGATGGTGGGTGTGGAGGCGCAATGGGAGGATTTGAGTTTCCTGCAATCCCTGCCCAAACACGCCGTGGTGTGTGATATCATCCATGCGCCCCGTAAAACGGCGTTTCTCGCCGAGGCGGAGCGGTTGGGATATACAATACAAAACGGCGTAGACATGCTGATTTATCAGGCCTTGGTGTCCGACCATCTGTTTTTGGGCTTGGACATTGATTATCCGGCGATGGCCAAGGTGGTGAAAGACGCGATTCATAAAGAGGGCGGGTGTGCGTCGGGCGTGACCTAGGGGCAATGTAGAATGAAGGGCGGGGGCGCAGTTTGCGCCCCTTTTTTGTTTAGGCCCCTCCGTAGGGCGCGATGTCCTCATCGCGCCGTGCGCTGCAACCTGTGAGGGGGGTGATGCGGCGCGATGAGGACATCGCGCCCTACGGCAGCCGTTTATTGTTCCGCCGAAGCCGCTACAATCCCGCCGAAAGGCGGGGCTATTTTGTTACCCTAGCATCTCCAAGCCCAATCGCAGACGGCGGAGGGTTTCTTCTTTGCCCAGAATCGCGCAAATCTCCACCGCGCCACCCGGTGTTACTGCCTTGCCCGCAGCGGCTATACGAACGGGGTACATGAGGGTGGCGTTTTTGACCTCCAGAGTCTCGGCCAGGCCGATTAGGCAGGCGTGTATGCCGTCTTTGCTCCAGTCGGTCAGGGCTTCTAAGGCGGGGATGGCGGCGTTGAGCATGGCTTTGGAGACAGCTTCATCCGTTTTGCTTTTTTTGTTGGTGTAGAGGGCGGTATCGTAGCTTGGGAGGGCATCGAAGAAGTCTACTTTTTCGGGGATGTCGGTCAGCGTCTCACAGCGTTGCTGCAAGAGGTCGGCGACGGCCTGTGTGTCGATGTTTGGGTTTTGCAATGTCCGGCGGATGTAGGGCAGAGCCAGTTCGCGGAAAGCTTCGGGGGACATGGCGCGGATGTAGGCACTATTGAAGTAGCGCAGTTTGTCCATGTCGAAGATGGCGGGGCTTTTGGAGATACCGGAGACGTCGAACACCTTGATCAGCTCGTCCAGCGTGAACATCTCCTCTTCCCCGCCGGGGCTCCATCCGAGGAGGGCGACGTAATTGAGGACGGCGTCGGTGAGGTAGCCCATAGCGATGAGGTCTTCGTAAGACGGGTCGCCGTGGCGTTTGCTCATTTTATGGGTGGCGTCCCGCATGACGGGGGAACAATGGATGTATATCGGCGGCGTCCAGCCGAAAGCTTTGTAGAGCAGATTGTACTTCGGCGTACTGCTGAGATATTCCGAACCGCGCACGACATGGGTGATGCCCATGAGATGGTCGTCAATGACGTTGGCGAAGTTGTAGGTCGGCAGACCGTCGGATTTGATGAGCACGGCGTCGTCGAGGTCTGCGTTGTCCACTTCTATTTCGCCGAACACCACGTCAGAGAAAGCCGTGCGCCCCTCGGGGATGCGTTGGCGGATGACGTAGGGCGTGTTTGCGGCGAGTTTCGCGGCGACCTCCTCGGCGGGGAGACGGCCGCATCGGCCGTCGTATTTCGTGGGGATGTCACAGGAGCCGCTAGGGGTGTCGTCCCCTGCGGGTTCGTCCTTGCCGCAGAAGCAGTAATAGCCGCCGCCCCGCTCGATGAGAAGCGCGGCGTATTTGCCGTAGAGGTCACGCCGCTCGGTTTGGATGTAGGGTCCTACGGGACCGCCGAGGTCGGGGCCTTCGTCATGTGTAAGGCCGCAATCGGCCAGGGTTTTGTAGATGATTTCCAGCGCGTCCTCTACGAGGCGGCTCCGGTCGGTGTCCTCGATGCGGAGGATAAATGTACCGCCCTGACTGCGGGCAATCAGGTAAGTGTAGAGTGCCGTGCGCAGATTGCCGACGTGCATGTAGCCCGTCGGGCTGGGGGCGAATCGGGTACGGACGGTACCTGTGGGGATGCGGGATTCCATTTCGGTGAAATAGGTTTGGGGTGTCATGTGAGTGTCCTCCTGTGGTGGGGTTTGGTTGGGGCAGTTGAAAGCGGAAAGGTAAGGGCAGTATACAATGTACAAATAAAGGCGGATGCGTTGCAGGGGCACCCCATGTGGCCGCCCGCCCTTGACCTTTGTAGGGGGCGGCGACCTCGATACCCCGTGGGCTTCGTATCTTTGCAGGGGCGGGGTTATCTCGCCCGTGGTACGCACGCGGGGACTGCGGGCGGGATGACCCCGCCCCTGCAATGTCGGTTAAAACTGAAACGTGCGGGCGCGCAATGCGCGCCCCTACATTACGTTGGCGGTTTTTCGCAGGGAGGCCCGTCCGGATAAAGCTTTGCTATCTCTCTCAACAACTTCATCCTATCATTCATTTCCCTCGCGATTGCTCTTGCACGGCTCGGACTTGTTTCGATTAGGTATGCCCTGTCAGCCGTGTTAACAGAGAGTATGTTTTTGTGTTCCGCATCAACCTCGGCGGAACATATGCCGGCATATTCCAAGCGAAAGGCGGCTACATGTTCTCCGCTCAATGCCGCCTTTATTTCACTACCGCCGATGCCTTCAATGATGTGCTGGTACACAAAAATTTTTGTGCTTTTTTTCTTTGCGGCACGATTTTTTATTTCCCTAACAATGATAACTGCGGGCAAAGATGCCGTTATCAAAATTTCTATCGGCCCGAAAATCCACAGCCGCAGGGAATCCCAAGCTCCGAGGTTCGGTGTATACGCGCCGAAACTAAAATAAGGGTCAACGGAGCGTCCGGTTTCAAACAGCAGGATTATTATTACCATAAACGCCACCCATAGGGTTGCAATTGTGATTGACTTTTTGACAGAAGTCTCTCTGTGGCTTGCAGCCAGTAATCTCCCTTTCGGGTCAGTTGGTTTCATAAAAACCTCCTATTCTGTTTTGACGGGCGCACATATGCTTACAAATACTCAATCTGCTTAATCGCCGCCTCGTTGATATGTCTCTCGTAAGTAATCTTCCCTTTGTCATCTCGTTTGAGCAGCCTGATATAGTTTTTATGTACCCTGCACATCTGCGGACTGCAACTGTATTGGATAATCTCGCCGTCCAGTAGTGTGATCTTCATTTCCGAATATACATACTTGGCCGTTCTCCATACGAATGAAATCATCAAAGAGAACCACCATATGGTGCAAATCCAATTGATATAGACAATCACTTGTGTAAACAAATTCTGCTGTTCCAGCATGGCGAACGGGACATGAATATAGCCCAATATTACAGAAATGCCGGATATCCAATGTATCATCAAAAATAGTAGTCGGCTTTCTTTTTTTGCTCTTCCCGTCATCTCTTTCATTCTTTTTGTTCTCAGGAGCAGACCCCAAAAAATCAATATATTGACAATCGCCAGACCTAGTGAGAGGAGCATGAGCGGTACGAATTCTACTATGCCGACTATGCCGGCCTCAAGGAACAGCACAATCACAATTCCCAGAACAGCACCAAGCACCACCGCAAGGACATTCAGGTATACGAAAAACAGCAAGGCCGATACCAGCATACGTTTATCAATTTTTCTGTAATTGACCGAACGCTTTGAGAACCATGACATGATTACGCCTGTCATTGCGCTGATTACCATGCCGACTACTTTGAAGACGGTGAAATTTATGGAACTTAGGGCTTCTATTAGTTCTGACATTTTGTGGATTCTCCTTTTTTGGCGGAGTTGCATAAAGTGCGTGGTTCGGGACGCTGAGGGCGGCATTCTACAATGTACAACGTGTAGGGGCGCGCATTGCGCGTCCGCGGACGGCCAATGAACCAACACCGTAAATTTCTGCTGTTATACGGGATACCGGAGGACAGCGTTTCCTACGCGGGGCAAGGCACGGGCGGCAGGATGCCGCCTCTGCATTTGGATGAAAATTTTCATCGCAGACATCCGCCGCCCCTACGGCGTGAAATGCTTACACCACGGCGCGCATGAACAAATCTCACACTTCGCTTTCCTCGCGGTACACACAGCACGGCCGTGCAGCACCAAGCGGTGGCAGAAGTCATTTGACTTATCCGGCGGCAGTATTTTTCGCAGTTCCGCTTCAATCTTCACCGGGTCTTTCGTGTCCACCAAGCCCATGCGGTTTGTGATGCGGATGCAATGCGTGTCCACCACGATAGCACCGGGGGTATTGTAGACGTCGCCGAGGATGAGGTTCGCCGTTTTACGGCCTACGCCGGGGAGTTTGAGCAAATCGTCCATGTTGTCCGGCACTTTGCCGCCGAAATCGGCGAGAAGCATCTGCGAGGCCGCTACGATGTCACGCGCCTTGGCGCGGTAGAAGCCGGTGGAGTGGACGAGGCGTTCTACATCCTCCACGGGGCCTGCGGCGAAAGCTTCCAAGGTCGGGAACCGTTCGAAGAGAGCGGGGGCGATTTGGTTTACCCGCTCGTCCGTGCATTGTGCCGCGAGGCGGACGGTGAAGAGCAGTTCGTAGTCTTTCTCGTATTGCAAGCTGCACAGCGCGTCCGGATAGTCGTGTTCAAGGCACTCTATGAGCTTTAATGCGCGTTCTTTTTTTCGCATGCGTATCCCTCCCCTGTCAGATTATTGTATCACACTTGTAAATTCCTGTATAGTTCTGTTATAAGAACCCCGCCCGGGAACCTTGTAACATGATTTAAGGTGCTTCGCCCCCCCCTTTGCAATGCAAGTGGAATCATGTTATAATGGTAAGCAAAAATTCCATCGGGGGTATTTACTATGGTAAACGACATCATGCAATTTGTCACCGGGGCCGACCCGGAAGTGGGGGCGGCGATTCGGCGGGAGTTTGACCGCCAGCGGGACCACATCGAGCTGATCGCCTCGGAGAACATCGTGAGCGAAGCGGTCGTGGCCGCTGTCGGCACGGTGCTGACAAACAAATACGCCGAGGGCTATTCCGGCAAGCGGTACTACGGCGGCTGTGAGTACGTAGACGTGGCGGAGGATATCGCCATCCGCCGTGCCTGTGAGCTGTTCGGATCGAAGTACGCCAACGTGCAGGCGCACTCGGGGGCGAGTGCCAACTATGCAGCCTTTATCGCCCTCTGCGAGCCGGGGGATACGATTCTGGGTATGAATCTCTCCCACGGCGGACATCTGACGCACGGCAGTCCCGTGAATTTCAGCGGAAAATATTACAACGTCATCCACTACGGCGTGACAGAGGACACAAACGTCATCGACTATGACGTCGTGCGGGCAATGGCGAAGGAACATCAGCCGAAAATGATTATCGCCGGAGCCTCGGCCTATCCGCGGACAATTGACTTTGCGGCTTTCTCGGAGATTGCCAAAGAAGTCGGTGCCCTGTTGATGGTGGACATGGCGCACATTGCGGGCCTCGTGGCGGCGGGGGTGCATCCCAGCCCCGTGCCTTATGCGGACGTGGTGACCTCCACCTCGCACAAGACGCTTCGCGGGCCGAGGGGCGGCTTTATCCTCTGCAATGACGAGACGATTGCCAAGAAGATTAATAGTGCCATCTTCCCCGGCGCACAGGGCGGGCCGCTGATGCACGTCATCGCCGCCAAGGCTCTGGGTTTTGGGGAGGCACTCAAGCCGGAGTTTAAGGTATACGGGCAACAGGTCATCAAAAACTCTGCCGCGCTGGCCGAGGGTTTGATGCGCCGCGGCTGGAATCTGGTCTCCGGCGGGACGGACAACCATCTGATGCTTGCCGATTTACGCAAGTTCGACCTCACGGGCAAAGAGATGGAAAAACGGCTGGACACCGTGCAAATCACCGCCAACAAAAACACCATCCCCGGCGACCCGCAAAGTCCGTTTGTGACCAGCGGCGTACGTTTGGGCAGCCCCGCCGTGACATCCCGCGGGTTCGTGGAGGCGGATATGGATTTGGTGGCGGAACTGCTTCATTTGACAGCGACGGCGTTCGAGAGTAAGGCGAATTATATTCGCAAAGAGGCGGATGCGCTTTGTGCGCGGTATCCGATTTACGTGTAATAACCTAAACGTCTAATCGTAGGGCCGCGACGCCCTCGGCGCGCCGTGCGATAGTGGTGACGGCGCGCCGAGGGCGTCGCGCCCTGCATATAAAGGTGGTGATTCGTGTGTACAGACCCTTAGCGGACGAAATTCGTCCTACTGACCTCTCCCAAGTCGTCGGACAGGAACATATTCTCGGCTCGAACGGGCTTTTGCGTCGGGTGATCGAGAGCGGACAGGTGCCGAATATGATTTTCTACGGCCCGTCCGGCGTGGGAAAAAGTACGGTGGCATCCATCATCGCACGGCAGACGAATCGGGCTCTGCGGAAGCTCAACGCCACTACGGCGGGGATTGCGGATATCAAGGAAATCATCGCCGAACTGGACACGCTGATGACCCCCGGCGGGGTGCTATTGTATTTGGACGAGATTCAATATTTCAACAAGAAACAACAGCAAAGCCTGTTGGAATTCATGGAGAACGGAAAGATTACGCTCATCGCCTCAACCACGGAAAACCCGTATTTTTACGTGTTCGGCGCCGTACTGAGCCGGGCGACGGTGTTTGAATTTAAACCACTCACCCCGGAGGCCGTTCGGTCTGCCGTTTTGCGGGCGATTGATTTGTTGCAGACGCGTCGGAAAACGGCTGTGACCTTGGAGGACGGTGTGCTTGATCACATCGTTTCCGCTTGCGGCGGGGATGTACGCAAAGCACTCAACGCGGTGGAGTTGTTATTCTCCGCCGCCCGTGGAGATGTCATTACGCTAACCGACGCCGAGGCTGTGAGCCAACGGAGTGCCTTACGCTATGACAAGGACGGGGACGAGCATTATGATATCTTGTCCGCGTTTCAGAAGTCCATCCGAGGCTCTGACCCGGACGCGGCGATTCATTATCTGGCACGGCTGTTGGAGGCGGGCGACCTCATCTCCCCCTGTCGGCGGATGCTCGTCACGGCGGCGGAGGATATCGGGCTGGCACATCCGCAAGTGCTGTCCATCGTGAAGGCCTGTGTGGATACCGCTCGTGAGCTGGGACTGCCGGAGGCGCGGATTCCCTTGGCCGATGCCGTGATTCTGCTCGCCACATCGCCCAAGAGCAACTCCGGAGACAAGGCAATCTCTACCGCCATGGAGGACATCCGAAACGGCAAGCACGGGGACGTGCCTGACCATTTGAAAGACACGCATTACGGTGGAGCGCAAAAGTTGGGCCGAGGACAGGGATACAAATATGCCCACGCCCATCCGAACAACTATGTGCCGCAGGAGTATCTGCCGGATCGGCTGCGCGGGACGGTGTATTATGCGTATGGGGATAATAAAACGGAGCAGGCGGCGAAGCGGTATTGGGATTTGGTGAAAGGGGAATAGGGAGCTGACGCGGCAAGGGGAAAATTCTTAGTTTGAGGGCGTAGACGGTAAAATTCCGTCTGCGCCTTTGGTTTTTGGTGTTCGTATGCAGGCGCGGGAATGGGGCTTCATCCTCTCCCGCGCGGTTCATCCTAATCCGAACGTTGGGTTCGTCCGGTCGGCGGGGGCTTACTTTTTGCTCGTGCAACCCGCCCTAAGCCTCCTGCGGGGGCAAAAGGCGGTTAAGCTCTGCATTAACTCGGCTAACCATTTGCCGGAAAACCGCGCCTAATAGAAACCAAGGCTTCTCTTAAAAATCTCATCCTTTAGCTTTGCGCTCGTAGTAGATGCAAACATCATCTTCCGGCTCGTCCGCCGGAAGATGATGTTCGCGGCAGGGTGTTAGATGGGCTGGCTGAACATCAAAACAAGTTTTTGTCGTTCGGCACTTTATTTATACATTGTACACTACACCCTGTACACCGCCTCCCACCCATGCTATACTATCCCCATGTTACACTTGATTCTCGGCCCTGCCGCGACCGGCAAAACGGGGCGCATCTATGATGCCGTCCGCAATCGAATCGAAGCCAAACAGCCCGGCGCAATTCTCATCGTGCCGGAGCAGTATTCCCATGCCGCCGAGCGGGAACTCGTGGCGCGGTGCGGTGCTTCTTCGAGCCTCTATGCCGAGGTGCTGAGTTTCACACGGCTCGCCGGGCGGGTTGCGGAAGAACTCGGCGGCGGGGCGGCAGCTCCCTTGGACGAGGGCGGTCGGATACTCACCATGCGCTTGGCTCTGACCGCTGTTGCCAGTGAACTCAGGCTCTACGGACATCTCGGGCGCAAGCCGGAGTTTTTGAAAGGACTGCTCGACACGGTAGACGAGCTGAAGCAATGCGGCCTCACGCCGGACGATCTCTTTGATGCCGCCGTGGATGCCGATGGAACCCTTGCGGACAAGCTTCGTGATTTACACTACATCCTCGCCGCCTATGACGGCATCAGCGGCCGATGCGACCCGCGAGACGCGCTGACACGGTTGGCGGATACGGTGGCGGACAGTTCCGTCGCGGACGCCGCGATTTTTATTGATGCTTTCTCCGACTTCACGGCGCAGGAGGGCTTGGTTTTGCGTCGGCTGTTGGCTCGTGGTGCGGATTTAACCGTGGCTTTGACTTGCGGGGGGCTTGATGATGACAGTTCCCTCTTCGCGCCTGCCGTTACTACAGCGTGGGCCTTGCGGCGGCTTGCGGAAGAGTATGGACATACGGTAGAGATCACCGTGCTGGAGCCTGCGCATGACCGTCCCGCTGCACTTTGTGCGGTGGAGCGGGGATTGTTTGCGGAGGACGGCGGGTCGATGTGGGCATCAGCCCCTACAATGTCTGCCGTGCCCGATGCGGTGGAGTTATACACAGCCGTCTCCCCTATGGAGGAGTGCGAACTCGCCGCCGCTCGGGTGCGTTCGCTTGTGATGGAGCAGGGATACCGCTATCGGGACATCGCCGTGGCGGTGCGGGGGTTCTCGGATTATGAGACTGTTTTGGAGCAGGTGTTCGGGCGGTTTGGCGTGCCTGTGCATGTGGCGCGGAAGGTTGATATTTTAGACAAGCCCATCCTGCTCCTTCTCACGGCGGCATTGGATATTTTAGACGGCGGATGGCGATTTGAGGCGATGTTCCGTTACTTGCGGACGGGACTGGCCGGGATCGGGCAACGTGAGGCTGACCTCTTGGATGGCTATGTCCGCATGTGGGACATCCGGGGTGCCCGTTGGACACGGAAAGCCGATTGGACGGAGAACCCGTCAGGCTATGGGGCGGACTTCGGCGAACGGGAGACGGCGGTTTTGGCCGAATTGAACGACTTGCGGCATCGAGTAGCTGCACCTCTGGCGGCCTTGGAACAGGCCGGGCGTTCGGCAAAGACCGCCGCAGGGCAAGCGGCGGCACTCTATGACTTCTTGGAGGCCATCGACCTGCCGCAGACCCTCGAAACTCGTGCCGCTCGGCTTCGGGAGACGGGGCGGGAGACTACGGCGGCGGAGTACGGACAGATTTGGGACATCCTCGTCTCGGCATTGGAGCAAACGCATCACATCCTCGGCGATACGCCGATGGACAGGCAGGAATTTGCGGCACTTTTGCGGCTGACGCTCAGCCAGTACAGCGTGGGGGCGATTCCGCAGACGATAGACCGGGTGCAACTCGGCGAACTTGACCGCGTGCGGCGGCGGGATTTGAAATGTCTCATCGTCCTCGGCGCAACGGATACACGGCTCCCCGCCCCCGCCTCGGGCCGAGGTGTGCTCACCGAGCCGGAGCGAGAGCGTCTGCGGGAGATGGGGCTTGCGCTTTCAGATAGTGCGGAAGAAAGTGTCTATCGGGAACAGGCCTTAATTTATCACGCCTTTGCGGCACCGAAAGAGCGGCTCATCGTCTCGTGGCCGCGGGCGTGGGATGACGGGAGTGCGTGCCGGAAATCGCCTGTATTCGGGCGGTTGGAGGGGATGTTTGGGGAGGCGGAGGATGTGTTGCGGCCCGAAACGGGCGGGCTGCAGGATGCCGCCCCTACAAGTGCCGCCTCCGCAGGGGGCGATGCCCGCATTGACCCGTATGTGCAATCGGATGAGGAAACGGCGGGCCGATGTAGGCATCGGCCCCTACAAGGGCAGGCTCTGTCCATCCCCGCCACCCGGCGGCTGTATGGCGAGACCTTATCCCTCTCGGCGTCCCGAATTGAGACGTTTCATTCCTGCGCATTTCGGTATTTTATGCAGTACGGCCTCCGCGCAAAACCGCGCAGACGGGCGGAATTGGATTCACTTGTGGCCGGGGATTTTATGCACTTCATCTTGGAAAACGTGACGCGAGACATCAAGCACAGCGGCGGATTTCACTCTCCCACCGCACAGGATTGGCGGACGCTCACGGAGCGTTATATCGACGAATACACCCGCCTGCGCTTGGGCGATATGGCGGAGAAAACACAGCGGTTCCACTATCTCTTCCGACGGCTGCGGCGGGACACCTATCAGGTCGTGGAAGACATGGCGGAAGAGTTGGGGCGGTCGGATTTTGTACCCTTGGACTTTGAACTCACGTTCGGCCCCGACGGGGATTTGCCGCCCGTAACACTTGCAGGGGAGGGCATCGATCTCACACTCCGCGGGGCGGTGGACAGGGTAGACGGTTGGCGGCAGGACGATAAGCTCTACTTGCGGGTGGTGGACTACAAGACGGGTAAGAAAGCACTCTCGCTCTCTGATGTGTGGTACGGCGTTGGTGTGCAGACATTGCTCTACCTCTTCGCGCTCACACGGCTCGGCAATGCGCATTTCGGAAATGCGGCTCTGACCCCCGGCGGTGTCCTCTACGCCCCAGCGCGGGATGTGATTGTCCGTATGCCGAAAACCGCCACCGCCGAAGAAATCGAAAAAGCGCGGCGCAAGGCACTCACCCGCAGCGGGCTGATTCTGCGGGACGCGGATGTCATCGCCGCTATGGAGCACGGAAACACTCCGGCGTTTCTCCCCGTCAAATTCGGCAAAGACGGCGAACCGGGCGGGGACAGTCTGGTGACCGCCGAGGAGTTTGGCCGTATCAGCCGCCATATCGACCGCACCCTGCTCGACCTCGGGCGTGAGATGCTGCGCGGCTCCGTGGCTCCCCTGCCCTTGGGCGGGAGCGTGGGCAGTCCGTGTGATTACTGCGAGTTTCGCAGAGCGTGTCATCACGATGCGAACACGGATGGCGTGCGGTATTTGCCCGCGTTGAAGCGGGATGAGGTGTTGGAGAGGTTGATGGGCACCGAATCGTAGGGCGCGATGTTCTCATCGCGCCGCATCTCTTCTACATATACGACATATACGACGCGCGGCGCGATGAGGACATCGCGCCCTACAGCAAGGGTTTAGGAGATATCCCATGTCTAACAAAACATTCGCCCCCACGCCTGAACAGCAAGCCGCCATTGATGACAGGGGCGGTGACTTGCTCGTCTCTGCTGCTGCGGGGTCGGGGAAAACACGGGTGCTCGTGGAGCGGCTGATGAATCAAGTGGAGGATGGGGCCAATCTGAATCAATTTCTCATCATCACTTTTACACGGGCCGCCGCCGCCGAACTCAAGGGACGGATTTTGGAGGAGATCGGGGCGCGGCTTGCCCTGCGTCCGTCTCGGCATCTGCGGCGGCAGGGGGCTTTGGTTTATGGCGCGGATATTGACACGATTCACGCGTTTTGCGGGAGGATGATACGGGAGTTTGCGCATGTATTGGGTATCAGTCCCGATTTCCGCATGGCCGATGAGAGCGAGACGGAGCCTATGCTGCGGGCAGTTTTGGACGATGTGTTGGAAGAGCGGTACGCCCGTGCCGAGAACTTCCCGGGCTTCCTGGAGCTGACAGATACCGTATCCGAGGGGCGGCGGGATGCCGTTTTGGCAGAGCTTGCCTTGGATGTCCACGCAAAACTGCTCAGCCACGCCGCACCCGAGGCTTGGGCGGCGGAACAGCTTGAGGTCTTGGACGTGACGGTTCTGCGGGACGCGTCCGAGACGTCTTGGGGGGCATCTCTGCTGCAAGAGGCGCACGCCGCGGCGGACGATTGGCTGCGGGAGATGTCGGCGGCACGGGCGGAGTTTTTGGATGACGAAGTGTTCTACGCCGCCTATGGCGCAAGTTGGGATGAGACCGTGGACGGCCTGGCCCGCTTCGTGACAGGGGCGGCGCAGGGGTGGGATGCGGCTTTTGCCGCTCTGCCTATCCCCTTTTCACGGGTAAAGTCCGTGAAAGGCGAAGCGTATGACGGGTTCAAGCATTTGCGGAATCGTTGCAAGGAAGCTATTGCAAAATTGACCGCGCCTTTTGACCTGCCCTCATCCGAACTGTTCGAGGATATGGAGGCCGTGCGGCCTGTGATTTGCGCGTTGGCGGAACTGGTACTGGACGCGGAACAGGCCTATCAGCGGGAGAAGACCCGGCGGGGGGTGTTGGATTTCTCCGACTTGGAGCATCTGGCCATCCGACTGCTCACAGACGCCGAGACGGGCGTCGCCGCAGAGCTTGCGGAGCGGTATCGTGAGATTATGGTAGATGAATTTCAGGATGTCTCCGGCATACAGGACACGATTTTCCGTGCGCTCGGTGCTGAAGGGAGCCGCCTGTTTATGGTGGGAGACGTGAAGCAGTCCATCTATCGCTTTCGTCTGGCTGACCCTTTGATTTTCCTGGGGTATTACCGCAATTTCCCCAACCACGCAGACGCACGGGACGGGGGGCCTCGGCGGGTGCTTCTCAGCAAGAACTTCCGCTCGCGGCCGGGGGTATTGGATGCGGTGAACTTTCTCTTCTGGCGGATTATGTCCGTGGAGTTTGGTGAGATGGAATACGGCGACAGCGAGGCACTCTACGCGGGGCTGGAGGACGCATCCGACGAGCCTGCGGCGGAGTTGGATATCCTCGACCGCAAGCCGTTGGAAAAGGACGGCACGGACGCGCGGGACATGGCCGAGGCACGGCATGTGGCGGCTCGGATTTTGGCTTTGCACAAAGAAACGGGCTACGCCTGGGGGGATTTTGCGATTCTCCTGCGGAGTTTGAAGAATAAGGCACCACGATTTGAAAAGGCTTTGGAGGAACTGGGCATCCCCGTGGCGAAGTCCGGCGGGGAGGGGTTTTTTTATACGGCTGAGATTGCATCGTTTTTGAGCCTGCTGACGGTGGTGCTCAACCCCTTACAGGATGTGCCGCTGATTGGGGTTTTGCGGTCGCCGCTGTTCGGATTTAGCCCGGATGAGTTGGCGGAAATTCGGCTGGTTGACCGAGGTGTTTCGTTTTTTGAGGCGATGGAGATGATGGCCGATTCCGTAGGGTGCGATGCTCACATCGCACCGAGCACGGTTTCGGTGGGGAGCAACAGGTCGATGTGGGCATCGACCCCTACGGGGGGGCGTTGCAAGACATTCCTCGCCGACCTCGCACGGTGGCGGGATACCGCGCCTGACCTCACGGTGGAACAGTTTTTGTGGTATCTCGTGCATGAGACCAATGCGCTCTCCGTCTTCGGCTCTATGCCGCAGGGGGAAGCGCGGCGGCAGAATCTGCTGACCTTTCTGGCCTATGCCCGTGGTGCGGCTAGCCATGGGGGGCGGAGTTTGTTTGACTTCGTCACAGGGCTCGAAAAGCGGCTGGAATCCGGCGACCCGCCGAAGCTCGCTACGGCGCACGGCGGCGGGGATGCGGTGACGATTATGAGTGTGCATAAGTCCAAAGGCTTGGAGTTTCCCGTGGTAGTCTTGCCGGATTTGGCCAAGCGGTTCCAATTGTCGGACACAACGGCGCAGGTACTCGTCCATCCCACGCTGGGGCTGGGCAGCGTGCGGCGGGATTTGACACGGAAGATTCGCTACCCCACCCTGCCCCAGATTGCGATTGCGCACAGGTTGCGGCAGGAATCGCTGGCGGAAGAGTTACGTATTCTCTACGTGGCGATGACGCGCGCCAAGCGGCGGCTCATCATGACCGTGACGCTGGACAATGCGGACAAGACAATGGACGATTTGCAGGCGATGGCATCGGGTTCGGTATCGCCCTATGTGTTGGCGGCGCAGTCGAGTGCGGCACCATGGGTATTGTTGCCGACGTTGGCGGTGTCGGAGCCGCCGTGGACGGTGCGGCGGGTTACGTGCGGGGTCGAAACGGGTGTAGGGGGTGACGCCCACATCGTCTCGTCTGCTGCGGAGCGCGTAGATGCAGGCGGCAGGATGCCGCCCCTGCAAGGGTTTTCCTACCCCTACCCGGAAGCCATAGACCTCCCCAGCAAACTAACAGCTACGGAACTCAAGGGGCGTAAGCGGGACAGCGAGGTTCAAGCAGAGGCAGAGGGGTATCAGCAGGCCAAACGTCCCGTGTTGTTTCGGCGTCCCGGGTTCATCGAGGCAGAACGTCCGCTGACTGCCGCAGAGCGGGGGACGGCTACGCATTTGGTGATGCAATACATTGATTTTGCACGCTGTACGAGCCTCGCGGGTGTA
This sequence comes from Oscillospiraceae bacterium, assembly GCA_009780235.1. Lineage (GTDB taxonomy): Bacteria > Bacillota > Clostridia > Oscillospirales > Oscillospiraceae > WRAB01. The sequence goes on along the minus strand of WRAK01000001.1, from coordinate 77,104 downwards.
GAGGCGGAGGTTGTGCGGCTTCATCGGGAGGGGCGGATTACGGCGCAGGCCGCCGAGGCGGTGGATGCGGCGAGTATTTGGCGATTTTTTGAAAGTCCGTTGGGTCAGCGGATACGGGATGCGAAGAACTTGCAGCGGGAATTTAAGTTTTCGCTTTTGGTACCTGCCGCGGATTTGTTCGGAGCCGGCGGGGACGAGCAGGTGTTGCTGCAGGGCGTGGTGGACTGCTATTTGGAGGAGCCGGACGGGCTGGTGGTGGTTGATTTCAAAACGGATTACGTGCCGCCCGATGGCTTGGAGGCGAAAGCACAGGCGTATGCGCCGCAGATGGAGGCATATGCGTATGCGCTGGAGCGGATCACGGGGAAAGCCGTAAAAGAAATGTCCCTGTATTTCTTCGGGCCGGGTGAGCGCGTGACCCTGTAGGGGCCTTCGAAGGGGACTAGTCCCCCTTCGACCTTCCCCCCAACCCCCGCCGGGTTTCAAAACATCCCCTAAGGGCAATCCTCAGTCGGCTACGCCGACAGCTCCTTTGGAAAAGGAGCCTCTGCGGCTTGAGTGCATTTGCCGCAGAAAGACAAGGATATGATTCGAAACACGGACGGCCAATGGCCGCCCCTGCAAATCCTCTTGACATCTTGCGCCGTTTGCATTATAATAAATGATGCAAATAGCCCCCAACATTGAAAGGAGTATGTTACATGGACACATTACAACTGGCTATCGACTTAATTATGGAATGGATTTGGATTATTCTTCCGCTGTTCATCCTGCAACTGGTGCTGTTTATCGCCGCGCTGGTGAGTATTTTGCGGAAAGACGTCACGGGAACGGAAAAACTGCCTTGGATTTTGTTGTCTCTGTTCGCCAACACCTTCGGGCCGATTATTTATTTCATCTTCGGTTCCGGGTATTTGGACAGAAAATCGGCTGAGAGGGAGAACCGGGAATGACGGCGGTAGAGACATTTTCACTCAGCAAACAATATAAGCACACGCTGGCGGTTGACCACGTATCCCTCCGCGTCCCCGAAGGCGTGAAGTGCGGGTTTTTGGGCAAGAACGGCGCAGGAAAGACAACGACCATCAAGATGCTGATGGGATTGAAAAAACCTACATCCGGCGGATTCTCCATCATGGGCGAGGAGCAGGTCTTCGGACGGCGGAATCTGGCCGTGGGGTATCTGCCCGACGTGCCGAATTTCTACAGTTACATGACGGGAGCGGAATTCTTAGACCTCTGCGGACGGCTGTATGACATCCCCGCGGCAAAGAGGAAAGAACAGGTACAGAGCTTGCTCAAACGGGTCGGGCTGGACAAGGCGCGGGGGCGGATTTCCACCTATTCCCGCGGGATGAAACAGCGGCTCGGCATCGCGCAGGCGATGATTAACAACCCCTCTATCATCTTCATGGACGAACCGATTTCCGCGCTCGACCCCATGGGGCGGCGGGATGTCATGGACATTGTGCAGAGCCTCACCGACACCACCGTGGTGTTTTCGACGCATATTTTGTCCGATGTGGAGGATATTTGCGACTATATCCTCATCATCGAAAAGGGTCGGATTCTCGTGCAGGACAGTTTGGCCGGATTGAAAGCGTCTCACGCCAAGGACATGGCAAAGGTGACGCTTTACGAGGCGGCACACGGAGAGGCCTTGCGGGCGGCTCTGGGTCGGTTTGATTATCTGTCTGTGCAGGCGGATAGTCCCGTTGAGCTTGCGGTCTCGTCCGACACGGCGGACACGGCGGCGATTAGCCGGGCGGTCTCGTCCGCGTTGACGGAGCTTAGCCTCCCATTCGAGCGGTTCGTGCCGCATTCGCCTACTTTGGAGGATATTTTCGCCGAGACGATACGAAACGGGGTGAGCACAGGTGCATAATTATCTTGTATTTTTGCGGAAAGAAGCCATGGAGTTTCTGCGCACGAAGCGGCTCTTGGGTCTCGCCTGCGTGTTTGCGTTTTTTGCCATCACCAGTCCGCTCCTCGCACGGTATATGGTTGAATTTCTCGCCGCGATGGTTCCGGCGGAGGAGGCATTGGCCTTCATCGTCCCCGACCCGGTTTGGACGGATAGCTATACGCAGTTTTACGGCAATATTGTACAACTTGGAACCATCACACTTATCTTGCTTTTTATGGGCGCAATCAGCGCAGAAAAGAGCCGTGGGACGGCAGATTTGGTCATGACGAAAGGACTTAGCCATGTGAGTTTTGTGCTGTCGAAATTCACCGTCATGGCTCTTGCGCTGTTGGTTACGATGGCGATTTCCATCGGCGTGGTCTACGGCTATACCTACATGTTGTTCGATATGGCAGGCAGTATGGCTGACGTGTTCTTCGGGGCGGTGCTCTCGGCACTATCTCTGCTGATGCTGGTTGCGCTGACGCTCTTCGCCAGCGCGATTGCCAAAAGTTCGGTGCTGGCGGCCCTGCTTGCGTTTGCCGGATTCCTGGCGATTTCGGCGGTGAGCGCTCTGCCTCGGATTGGGAATTGGCTGCCGGGGAATTTGGGAGCGCGGAGCTTGGAGATTACGAGCGGCGGCGGGGTTCATCCCGACCTTTGGTGGAATGTTGGGACGACGATGTTACTGACTGCTGTGTTCTTGTTGTTGGCAGTATTGGTGATTCGGCGGCGTGAGGGAGAGTAAGAGCACACTATAGACGGCTAAAGGCCGCTCCGAGCGAGATTCGCTTGGGGCGGCCTTATTTTTTTGATTTGTCGTTGGTTATCGTCTGGTGGCGGGGCCTTGCTTTTGCTTGTGTAAAAAGTATGTAAAAAACACGCCTAAGAGAAACCAAGGTTTCTCTTAAAAAATCTTATCCTTTGACTTTTCGTTCGTGGTAGATGCAACGCGTTATCTTACGCCTCGCCCGCCGGAGTGGGGTGTTTGCGGCAAAAGGGCTCGCGCTTGCAGACAAGTGAGAACTTGGAGGGTTTTGCACTCACCGCATCCCATGCCGCCTGCGCGCGGGAGAACGTTTGGGCAGCCTGCCTGCCGAGGATGGCCCCGCCCCTACAACAACAAAGAACACCCGCTGCACATCTCTGTGTAGCAGGTGTTCGTTCATTTCTCCTACTTCTCCGCCCCCAAGAGGGCAGCCCCTATAATCCCCGCATCATTCCCCAGCGTCGCCGCAACAACCTTGCACCGCAGCACACCGCCGAGGACATACTCGGCAAGTATCTCTCGAATCGGCGCGAGAATCGCCTCGCCCTGTGCGGAGATGCCGCCGCCGATTACGATGACCGCCGGGTCGAGAACGTTGATGAGATTTGCCAGCCCGACTGCGACATAGCGCAAGTAGTCTATGACGACGGCGTTTGCTGTCCCATCCCCCGCTGCTGCGGCATCGAAGACGGCTTTGCCCGTGATGGCATGGATTGCGGCGAGAGCGGACTGCGGATTCTCTATTGCGGCACGTTCTGCCTGACGGATGAGTGCGGTTGCGGAGGCGTAGGCTTCCCAACAGCCACGAGTGCCGCAGGTACAGGGTTCGCCGTCCATGCAGATGAGGATGTGACCAATCTCGCCCCCGGCACCGTGTGCGCCTGTTGCGAGTTTGCCATCGATGACGATCCCGCCGCCGACCCCTGTGCCGAGGGTGACGGTAACCGAATCTTTCATCCCTTTCGCCGCACCCGCGCGGCTTTCGGCGAGGGCTGCACAGTTGGCGTCGTTTTCCAAGCGGACGGGCAGACCCAAGGCCGCCTGCAGCGGGTCTCGGATTGGCACTTGGTCAAATTGCAAATTCTCGGCGAATACCGTGACCCCATTCTCCCTGTCACACAGGCCGGGACTGCCGACACCGATGGAGGCAATATCGCTCTGCCCTACCCCGCTGTCGGCCATGACCTTTTGGCAAAGGGCTATCATGTTCGCTATGACATGTTCATGCCCTCTGTGACTTTCGGTCGGGATGCTCTCCTTGTGGAGCAGTACGCCGTCTGCCGTAACGATGCCTGCGGCGATGTTGGTGCCGCCGAGGTCGATGCCTAAGTAGTGTTTCAATGTCTTATCCTCACTTGCCGTCGTCCGATTCCTTGCGTTTGAATGCTTTTTTAATTTTCGTCCGATTCGTAATCGCGGTCGCCAAGATGATAATCGCACCGCTGACGATGGTTCTGTCCGCAACCGGGAGGCCTGCCAGCGTGAGGCCGTTGTTAATGACGCCCATCAACACGGAGCCGATGATGGCACCCATGATGGAGCCGTTGCCGCCCGCAATGCTCGTGCCGCCCAAGATGACGGCGGCGATGACGGAGAGCTCGTCACCCTCGCCGAAGGTATGCCGCCCGGCTTGGAGACGGCCTGCGTATAAAATGCCCGCGAAAGAGGCCAACACGCCGCTGAGAACCATGACTTTGATTTTAATCCAGTCCGTGTTGATGCCTGAGAACTTTGTTGCCGCCTCATTCCCGCCCGTGGCCAGCACATGGCGGCCGAAGGAAAAACGGTTGAGCAGGAAATAGCCGATAATCGCAAAGAACACCGTCCAGAACAGCAAGACGGGTATGCCGCCGATGTCGCCGACACCGAAGATAAACGTAAAATCATCGTTTAGGATGGGTACGGCCTGATTATTCGTCGTGCGCATGGCAAGGCCTCGGACGACCTGCATTGTGCCGAGGGTGGTCAAAAACGCGGGAATTTTTGTCTTTGTGACCAGGAATCCGTTCACGGCACCAACCGTCGCACCGACCGCGAGGCCTGCGATCAGACCCAAGAAAATATTGTTCGTCGAACGCAGGACGAGTGCTACTACCATCGCACTAAGCGCAGTCGTGGAGCCAATCGAGAGGTCAATCATGCCTGAGCCGATGACGAAAGTCATGCCGATGGCCATGACGGAAATCATCGCCGTCTGGCGGGTGATATTCAGGATGTTGTTGACGGACAGGAAGGTCGATCCCAGGTAGACGGAAAAGAATACGAATATGGCGATGAACGCAAAGTACACCGTCAGATTCTTTTTGAGCAGATTGCCCGGTTTGAACTTAGCCTTGAATTGCATGTTGCAATACCTCCTCAGACGCAATCTCTGTGCGGTCGAACTCGCCTGTAATGCGTCCCTTATATGCGATTAGAATGCGGTCACACACGGCCATCAACTCGACCAGTTCGGAGGAGACGATGATAACAGAGTTTCCCGCATCGGCGAAGTTGCGGATAATCTCCGTGATTTCGCCCTTTGCTCCGATGTCGATGCCCGCCGTAGGCTCATCCAAGAGCAGCACTTTCGGCTCCGAGGCGAGCCATTTGGCGATGACGATTTTCTGCTGGTTTCCGCCCGACAGGAGCGAGATGACTTTGTGGATGCCGTCCGTTTTCACGTTGAGTTCCCGCACTTTGTCCGTCACCATAATATCCGCCCGCTTTTCGCTGACGAGCAGCCGCCCTTTCAGACGTTCTAACACAGGCAGGATAGCATTTTCTTTGACCGTGTGTTCGAGCACCAGCCCCTCTGTGCGTCTGTTTTCGGGGACGAGGGCAACGCCCGCTTTGATGGCATCTTTGACACGGCGGATTTTGATTTCTTCACCGTCTATCGAAATCGTGCCGGATTCGCATTTGCGCATCCCGAACAGAGCTTGTAAGATTTCCGTGCGGCCGCTGCCCATGAGACCTGCGATGCCGAGGATTTCGCCTTTTTTGATATCGAAAGAGACAGGCTCGTCCATCCCGCTGATTTTGAGGTCTTTGGCCTCCAACATAGTCTCATTGGACGGCGGGTTTTTCCTCGGCACCCATGCGAAGCTTTTTTCAACGCTGTCGCCCAACATGTGGGAGATGATATCGGGGATCGTCAGCGCATCGGCTTTCTCTGCGGCTACGACTTGGCCGTCACGCAGGATAAGAACGTCATCGGAAATTTCCAGAATTTCATTCATCCGATGAGAGATGTAAATCATCGATACGCCCTGTTCCTTGAGGCGGCGGATGGTTTGGAAGAGGATGTTGACCTCGTTGTCGGAGAGCGAGGCCGTGGGTTCGTCCAAAACTAAGATTTTCGCGTCCGTCGAAAGGGCTTTTGCGATTTCAACCATCTGGCAGTAACCCACACTAAGCGAGCCGACTTCCGCCTCGGGCGAGATATCCATGCCCAGAGATTCGAGGAGTTCTTTCGTCTTGGCAATCATGGCCGTCTTGTCGAGCAGGCGGGCTTTGGTCTTCTTTTCGTTGCTGAGGAAGACGTTTTCGTAGACCGTCAGCGTCGGGACGAGGCTGAACTCTTGGAAAATCATGCGGATGCCTGCCTTGCCCGCCTCGTCATAGGAACGGAAGCTCACCGGTTTGCCGTCTAAGAGAATCTCGCCGCTGTCTCTGGTATAGACCCCGGTCAGGATTTTCATAAGCGTTGACTTCCCCGCCCCGTTTCCGCCGATTAGAGAGAGGATGTGGCCTTTTTCAAGTTGCAAGTCGGCGTTCTTCAAGGCCGCCACACCGCCGAAAGACTTGCAAATGTCTTTCATTTCGAGGATATAGTCCATAATGATCCCTTTCCGTTACGGGATGGGTACCCAGTTGCCGCCGTTTGCGTTTGACGCTTCGATGGCTTCACAGATGAGCGAGATGCGGTAGCCGTCATGGAAATCCGGGGAGACTTCGGTGTCTTCCGCAATCGCTTTGATAAGGTCATAGCACTCTACGATTTTGGTCTCGCTGTAGCCGATGCCGAGTGCGGGGATGGGCCAGAGCCCCTCGCCGTAGGGGTGGGCGGGGCCTGTATAGATGGTGCGGAAGCCGCGGCGGTTACCGGGGTCGCCTGCATAGCAGACTTGCAGCTCGTCCCGCCGCTCGTAGTTGAAGTAGATGGAGCCTTGCGTGCCGTGGATTTCGAATGTGATATAGTTATTGCGCCCCCAGGCGTTTCTGGTCGCCTCGATGGAGCCGGTTGCGCCGTTTTGGAAGCGAATGGAGAAAGACGCCTCGTCATCCACCGTCACGGGACCTTTCGGCACGTCGCCCGAGGCTTTGACCGTGCCGAGGGCATCGACATTGGAGGATTGGATGGGCCGCTCGGAGATATAAGTCTTTAATTCGCCGCTGACCGCTTTGAACTCACCAACCAAATAGCGCGCCATGTCGATGACGTGGGTGCCGATGTCGCCGAGCGCGCCCGTGCCGCAGACTTCGCTTTGAAACCGCCACGAAAGCGGCGAATTGGGGTCGGCTGACCAGTCTTGGAGGTAGGTGCCGCGGAAGGTTTGAATCTCGCCGATCTCACCCGCCGCGATGATTTCACGGGCGAGGGCGACGGCGGGGGTACGGCGGTAGTTGAAGGCCAGCATGTGTTTGACCTTGTTCTTCCGCACGGCCTCCAACATCTGAGCCGCCTCTTCGGAAGTCATGGCGATGGGCTTTTCGCAAAATACGTGCTTTCCGTTGTTTGCAGCGGCAATTGCAATTTCCGCGTGGATATTGTTCGGCGTGCAGATATCTACGATATCAATGTCGGGGTCATTGACCACCTCACGCCAGTTGTCGGTATACTCCGAAAAACCCATCTGTGCCGCCGCGTCTTTGGCACGGTCTATGGTGATGTCGCATATTTTCTGCCGCACGGGGATGCCGGGGGCGGGCCAGAAGAACATGGGCATGGATGCGTAGGCCATGGAGTGGGCTTTGGCCATGAAGCCTGCGCCGATTAGGCCGATTTTGTAGTGTTGCATGGTGTGCCTCCTTTTTGAGTGGAAAGTTGAGGGAGGGCGTAGGGGCGGCCCCACGTGGCCGCCCGCCCTTGACCTTAGGCTCCCTTACGAGGGAGCTGCACCGTAGGCATTCCTTCCGCCAACCAATCGCACTACGGCTTCGCCTTGCGCTCTTGGGGCGTCAGTTATCGCCGCAGGCGACCGGGGGAGTGTTCCCTCCGCCCTTGCGGGGCACCTCTCTCGCAAGCGAGGGAGGCTTTGCGTGCCCTTGCCCTTGTAGGGGGCGGCGTCCCCGACGCCCCGCGGGGGTGTTTTGGCGGTTATTGTAGGGGCGACCGACCTCGGTCGCCCGTGGGTTTCGTCTTAATTGAAACGTTGGTTTTGCCTGCCGGCGGCGTTCTTTTTATCTCGCTAAAAAGAACCAAAAACGCGACTTAGAGGCTGCGCCCCTAAGAACCCGCCGGCGGTTATATACGTCGGATAAAACGCCACACGTGTGCGGTATAATGTACAACGCACTATGCGCGCCTGATTATTACGTTTGCAACCCGCGATGATAGGCGTCTGCGGGCAGGCTGCCCAAACGTTCTCCCCCACGCGTGGGCAGGGTGCGCTGGAGGTGCAGAAATCCTCCAAGTCCCAACACACCTGTCGACGTGAGCCCTTCTGCCGCAAACGCTCCATTCCGGCGGGCGAGCCGGAAGCAAATGAGTAATAAATTACCGCGAACAAAAAGTCAAAGGATGAGATTCTTAAGAGAAACCTTGGTTTCTCTTAAGCGTGTTTTTGCTTCCTTTTTACACGAGTAAAAAGGAAGGCCGCCCGCAGGGCAAGCCCAACGCATGAAACACACGCAGTCAAACGGCTACAACAAACATAGCCATTTGACTGTTCTGTATCTTATTCACATTCTACCACATTCCATACAAGGATGAAATGGCTATGCGGGGAATACATAGCCATTTCATCAAGCTTCCCTAGCGGTTGGCTTCGTGCAGTTCTCTCAGCCACGCGGGGGCGGGTGTGTTGTAGACTAACTCGTAGGCCTCCAACAGGTTTGCGAAGAATACGGGTTGTGCCGGAACCGCGACATAGGCGGGGGCTTCTCTGCCTAAGAGGGCATAGGCGGCGAGGATGGCTTCGGCTACGCCTTGATGGAACGGAAGCTGTGCGCCGAGACCTGCGACCATTTGCCGCTCTGCAATCATTCTTGCTACGTTGTCACCCAGGTCAACCGTTGTGATGACGAGGTCATTGCGTCCCGCCGCGATCGCGGATGCGACGACTGCCTCAGCGGGGGTGTCCCAGTTGGCGAAGATGCCGTCGATGTCGGGTACACGGGTGAGCATGGCGTCTGCCACTTCGTTGACGCGGTTGGGGTCGTCAAAGCCGCCGCGGTCTACGATTTCGATGTTGGGGAACTCGTCACGAATGGTCTCTTCAAAGGCAGCCACTCTCTGGTTCGTGACGAAGAAGTTCGCGTCGTGGTAGATGACGCCGATTCTGCCCTCGCCGCCGAGTGCTTGGCCCATGATGCGGGCCGCAACGACGCCGTTACCCGCGTTGTCGGCGGAGACGACGGAGACATAGTCAACGCCGGCTGTCATACCGTCGGGTACGTTGTCCATGAAGACGATGTGTACGCCCTGGTCAGCCGCTCTTTGGAATGCGTTGGCTGTTGCCACGGGGTCTACGGGGATAGAGACGATGATGTCGGGATTGAGTGCCAGTACGGTCTCGATATCCGTCACCTGTTGCTCCGCGCTGAAGTCAGCGTTTGTGATGGCGACGATTTCAATGCCGAGATAGCCGAACTTGTACTCCAGGCCCATCTGCTGCGCACGGCTCCAGTCACTACCGGCGTAGTGGAAGCAGATGGCCGCTGTGTAGCCGCCCGCTCTGATGCGCTCTACATCTTCATCGGAGAGGGAGAGCTGATCTGCCGGGAAAGCCTCTTCGCCGTGCGGGCCTCTTGCGAGGACGGGCCCTGCTTCGACGAAGATATCGCCGAATCTGTCTCCCGCGTCGGTGTCGCCGCCGTTGCCGTTGCCGCAGGCCGCGAACAGACCTACTACCATTAGTGCCGCCAGGAGCAATGCCGTGAGTTTCGTTCTTTTCATTTCTAGTTCCTCCTCATGTTTTTTCGGACAATTTGTTATAGGGGTATTTCCCTTATATCATAAATTCTTTTGCGAAGCAAAAGCGTTCTGCCGAAGCCTCGGCAGAACAAGGCGCGTTAGTGCCGCATTTTATGATACAACGTTCCGGGGTACCCACTTGCCGCCTTTGGCGGCTTAGTGGGTCGGGTTGTTATATCATGATTTGGATCAAATTTCAATTTGATCCGGGCGATCTTGATCGCCGTGGTCGCGTAAGCGACAAATCAGCCATCAACGTTCTCTCAGCCGCCCAAAGCTTTGCTTTGGCAAGCGGCGTGAGGTTGTTATATCACAAAATTACGCATGTACCGATAACTGAGCTTCAGTGAATTGAGAACTTTTTCGATACAACCCTCAAAGGCTTTGTCCTCTATCTCGACACAGGTGTAGCCGTCATAACCGATGTCGGTGAGGGCGGAGACGAATTTGGCCCAGTTCACATCACCCAGACCGGGGAGCTTGGGCGACATGTAATCGAGGGGATAGGCCATGACGCCATGGTCGTTCAGTTTGTCTTGATAGAGCTTGATGTCCTTGTAATGTACGTGCAGGATACGGTCTTTGAACTCGTAGAGGGGCTTGAGGTAATCAATACCCTGCCAGACGAAGTGAGAGGGGTCGTAGTTGATGCCGAAATGTTTGCTCGGAATCAGCTCAAACGCTTTGCGCCAGATGGCGGGGGTGGTCATGAGATTTTGTCCGCCCGGCCATTGGTCGGGGCCGAAGAGCATGGGGCAGTTCTCGATGGCGATGTTTATGCCCCGCTCCTCCGCGTAGGCGACGATGGGCGTCCAGACCTCTTGGAATATCTCAAGATTCTCTTCCACCGTCTTTTCCTGCACACGGCCAACAAAGCCGGTCACCGTATTGACACCCAGCTTACCTGCCGCATCTATGAGTTTGTAGAAATGTGAAACGTGGAGGTCTCTCTGCTCCAAGTCCTCCGTGATTGTATTCGGATAATAGGCAAGCGCGGAAATGGCTATATTCTTCTCGGCCAAAAGAGCTTGGACTGCTTCGATTTCCCTGTCGCCGAGGTTGTCAATATCCAAGTGCGTGACTCCGGCGTATCTTCTGACCGCTTTGCCGCGGGGCCAACAGGCAACCTCTAAGCACTCATAACCGAGGTCTGCGGCGGTTTGTACGACTTGCTCGAAAGAGAACCCATCCAAGATAGCGGTCATAAAGCCCAGTTTCATAATGCTTTCGCCCCTTCGCATTTTGCGCAAATTTTTCTTTTGTGCCATAAGTATAGTCTATTCAGCAGGGTGTTGTCAATGTTTTTTGTGTGTAATTTCCGTTGAAAATCGGTTTCACTTTCTGCCCGGCTTGTTTTTCGCTATCCCATTGACACATTTGCGCAAATATAATATAATGAGCATCATCTGCCCCCGGGGCGTTTCTTCAAGCCGTCGAAATGCCCTGCCGGGGTAAATCTAATACCGTCAAAGAGGGAAAGGACTGTGAAATATGGTTAAACTGGGCTATATGACAAACGCATTCGGGCCGCTCGTCGGGACAGGCGGCGGGGTCACCTGCATGAAAGAGGTCGGCTATGTGACGATGTGCGACGATGACGTGCAACTCCAAAAAGTTGCGGAAAAGGGCTACAAATATTTCGAGATGTTTGAGGGGAATATTTGCAGCTACGAGGGAAATCCAGAGGCGTTTGAGGCCTTGATGGCAAAGCACGGCATCGCCCTCTTGGGCGTGTATGTTGGTTGTCATTTCATCTATCCCGACGCCTTGCCGGACGAGTTGGCGAAAGTCGCGCGTGTCGCAAAGCTGGCGAAACGCTTTGGGGCGAAGCATATCGTTCTCGGCGGCGGCTCAATTCGGGCGGCGGGGATTCAAGAGGGCGACTACAAGCTGTTGGCCGACGGCATCGACCAAGCCGCCGCTGTCATCAAATCGCACGGGCTGACTCCGACCTATCATCCGCATCTTGGTTCGCTGGCGGAGACGCCGGAGCAGATTCACAAGCTGTTCGCGCTGACCGATATCGGCTTCTGCCCGGATGTTGCGCATCTGATTGCAGGCGGGTCTGACGCTTTGGAACTGTTGAAGCAGTATTACGACAGAATCCCCTATATCCACCTCAAAGATTTTGACGGGACAAACTTCGTACCGCTGGGCAAAGGCACCGCGCCGATTGCGGAGATGGTGCAGTTCCTGCTTGACAAGGGCTACAAGGGCGACTGGCTCGTCGAGATTGACGGCTATCCCGGGGACCCGTCCGAGGCCTGTGAGACTTCGTATAACTTCCTGAAAGGGAAGCTCATCTAACACAGGACAGTTGGTGAATTGCATTGATTTAACTTTGTTTCCCCCCGCCACAGGCGGGGGGAAACAAGAAAATCTTTAGTGCGTTTCTCCACTATCTAACACAGAAAGGAATGACAGCCCTATGAAGAAGTTAAATGTCGGCGTTATCGGTGCCGGGTTTATGGGCAAGGCGCATGTGGTGGGGTATTCCAACATGCCCAAGCTCTTTTGGCCCGCACCCGCTATACCTGTGATGAAAACCGTGTGTGACATCGTACCCGAGATTGCTGCCGAGGCGAAAGACCGTTTTTCCTTTGAAAAATCCTGCACGGATTGGCGGGACATTGTGAATGACCCCGAGATTGACGTGGTGAGCATTTGTACGCCGAACAATGTCCACGCCGAGATGAGCATCGCCGCTTTGGAGGCGGGGAAGCACGTCCTCTGCGAGAAGCCGCTGGCGTCTACTTTGCAGGAGGCTGAGGCGATGGAAGCGGCAACGAAGAAGGCCGCAGAGAAAGGTGTCATCCACATGACGGCCTATCAGTATCGTCGTATCCCTGCGGTCTGTCTGGCGAAAAAGTTTATTGACGACGGCTCCATCGGCGAGGTTTTGAACGTGCGTTGCACCTATCTGCAATGCTGGTCGGCCGACCCGAGTTCTCCCCTTTCTTGGCGGTTCCAAAAGGACATCGCGGGCGCGGGGACGCTCGGTGACATCGGCTCCCATGCGATTGACATCGCCCAGTATTTGGCGGGAGATATTGATGAGGTCGTCTCCATGGTGAAAACCTATATCCCGGAGCGGCCCGTGCAAGAGGGCGGGGTTGACCTGCTCGGCACGGTGAAGCTTGGGGCGGATGCGCAGAAGGCTCCCGTGGACGTGGATGACGAGGCATCGTTCCTCGCGCGCTTCAAGGACGGCGCAGTCGGCAGCATCGAGGCGACCCGCAACGCTTGGGGACGCAACAACTTCCTGACCATCGAACTGCACGGGACGAAAGGCTCGATTGCGTTTAACTATGAGCGGCTCAACGAGCTGCAAGTCTGCTTTGCGGATGACCCGGACTATTGCCGCGGGTTTAAGACCATTTACACGGGACCGGCGCATTTCTACGGACCGGCGACTTGGAATATTCCGGGGATGAATATCGGCTACGGCGAACTCAAGGCCATTGAGATGTTTGATTTCATCAGCGCGATTGCGGATGGGGTGCAGCCTTCTACGAATTTTGCCGTTGCGGCGCAGATTGAGCGGGTGGTTGCTGCGGTTTTGGCTTCTGCGCGGGATAAGGCTTGGCGGAAGGTGTAGAACTGACTTCGTGAATATTGAGAAAAACGAGCCGATTTTTGGCTCGTTTTTTGTTTGGGGTTATGTTGGGGGGCTTGTTGGCGTTTTTTATTCTCTGTCCTTTGTAGGGGCGGCCATTGGCCGTCCGTGGTTCTAATCCTGCGTTGCGGAAGCCGGAACGTAGGGGCGCGCAATGCGCAGCCCCTACATTAGGTATGTTGGTGACCCGCGATTATGGGCGTCTGCGGCTGACCACTTGGGGCGTTTTCCCCCGCGCGCGGAAAGCGGTGGGGGGTGCGTGATATAGGGGCGGCCTTTGGTCGTCTATCTCGGTTGCAAGCGTATGGGTAAGTCTCCCGGGTCTCCTCGACTTTCTCTTGAAACATTGCCGCCGTGACCTCGCAGGCTACTGCCGATGCGCCATAGTTCGCCGTCTCTTGTCAGCACAAAAGTGTTCATAAAGCCCACGCCGCCGTGATCCATGAAATAGTGGGGTGCAACTTCCGCCACGTTTTCCATAATCGGTACGGGCGAGAGCCTTGCCTCTGTTGTACCGTCGCCGAGTTGGCCGAGATTGTTTGCGCCCCACGCCCAAAGCGTACCGTCGGCGTCAATTACAAAGACCGTATCTGCGATTGGCGATACCGACAGCACATTGTCCATGATTCGGACGGGTGAGGTGCGTTCCACCGTTGTTCCGTCGCCGACCAGCGGCGTGTAATCCCAATGTTCCGGCCATTGGTTTCGTCCCCATGTCCACAAGGTACCGTTTTCGTCTATTTCGTAGAAAAAGTGACGCAGGGGAAAGCTTGGGGTATCTCTCGGCATATTGATTTGTGCCGGGTAGAGCCGGTTATACTCCCATCTCCAAAACTCATGTTCCTCATCGAAAAAATACGATGGCCCCCACCACCATTGCGCACCGTCCTTAGTGGTGGCATAAGCACCGTCGCGTGTCGGCGTGACAGAACTTACGGAATCCATAATCCGAACAGGCGCGCGACGCGGGATATCGGTTCCATCGCCAAGTGCTGCCGGCAATTCACCTGAATTCCCATTTTGCCCCCAACCCCATAATGTGCCGTCCGCCGTGATAGCATAAGAGCGCACACCGTCTCCAACGTGTGTGTTTGGGTGCACGGGAGAAATTACGGCATATACAACATCTTCCATAATGGGAACAGGGTATGGCCTTGGTTCGTCTGTGCCATCACCGATTTTTCCACTTTCATTGTTCGTTCCCCAAGCCCATAAGACCCCGTCTGCATCTATGACAAGGTGGTGGTTCCAGCCCGCCGCCACGTGGGTGACGTTATTCATAATCCATACAGGCGGGGATGACCAATCTGCGAAAACCCATTCTCGGGTTTCTCTGTCGAACGCATCAACATCTTCCCACATCCACAAAGAACCGTCCTCCAAAATAGCCAGCACGCTCGTGAGCGATGCCGACATGGCGATCACCTCTTGGCCGCCGGGGTCTGTGGGGATGTGGATGGCCGGGGTTGGCTCCCGGGTCGGTTCCGGGGGTGGAGTTGCTGTTTGCGGCGGGGTTGGGGTGGGTTCCGGCGTTGTGGTTTCCGCGCAGGCGGTGACGAGCGCGGTTAGGAGTAGGAATATGAGGAGTATAGATCGTGTCTGTTTCATTGGCGGCGTCCTCCTTGCGGATGATGAGGCATGTTGTATTAGACGTGTTTGGGGACAAAAATGTTCCGTAATGTGCAGAGGACAAAGGGCGGCCGCATGGGGCCGCCCCTACCATCGCTCCATCACCCCTCCGCCGGCGGAAGCAGCATATTCTTCTTCAAAGCCTCCCGCAACTCCGTCGGCGGATTTTCTTTGAAAATCTGCGCCCACGCTTTCAGCAAATTATCCGGTGTGACACTCACAGGCTCAATGCCGACAAAAGACGGCGTCGCCTTGCCGAGCAGGGCATTTGCGGCGGCTAGGGCTATCGCTTCGCCCTGTTCATAGGGGCTTTGTGCGCTGATGGCTCGAATCATGCCGCCCCCGGCCATGACTAGGGCGGTGTTGTAGTCGAGGTCGCCGGTGGAGATGGGCATGATATGGCGGCCTGTGTCGGCGATGGCACGCATGGCCTCTAAGGCGGGGCCATCCCATGAAACGTACAAGGCCTCGGCCTCGGGGTGCTTTTGTAATAGGCTCAGCGTGAGGCCGTAAACATCCTCTTCCCGCAGAAAACTCGCCGAGCCGCAGATGTTGATGTGGGCGTATTCCTCACTCAAAATTTGCTCGGCGGCGGCATCTCTTTGGTTGGTGCCGTAGAAGTCGGCTCCGTGCTTGATGAAAAGGGCGTTTTTCAGGCCATGCGCCGTCATGTACTCCCCCAGACCCTGCCCGATGTTGCGGCCGTGGGAGCGTTCGTTGGTGGAGATGCAGCTCACATAGTCCCCCGGCGCGAGACCGTCGGGGACGTTGGTGATGAGAATCAGCTTCGCCTTAGACTGCGCCACCTTTTGGAACGTGGGCGCGGTTTTTTTGTTGTCCGTCGGCATGGAGATGATGACATCCGGTTCTAACAGGCAGATGCTTTCGAGTTGTTTGCTCTGGAGTTCCGGGTTGAAGTGGGCGTCCGTGGTGGCGATGAGGGAGATGTTGAGTTGCTTGAACACGGACGTAATACCCCGCAAAGTCAAGTCCATCCACGCCTTGCCCATGTAGTGGAAAGAGATGGCAGCGGTGTAATTGTGCTTGGCAATCGTCTCCATCTCCTGCGCCGTGAGAGTCAGGGACTCGATGGAGTCCGCCTTTTCGCCGAACGGCCCCCGCGCCATACCGGAGGTCGAGGAGCGCACGACCAGTTTAGCCGGGAGGGTGACGATGGTGTGTTCGGTGTCCTCGGATCGGTCTGCCGCCTGTTCCTC
The DNA here is from genome assembly GCA_009780235.1 of Oscillospiraceae bacterium. Taxonomy (GTDB): domain Bacteria; phylum Bacillota; class Clostridia; order Oscillospirales; family Oscillospiraceae; genus WRAB01. The sequence continues at coordinate 60,847 of WRAK01000001.1, read as the reverse complement.
GATGAGTTCAATCAGCCGCCGCACGGCCGCTTCGGCGATGCCGTCTGCGTCTTGCCGCACAATCGTGATGGGCGGTGAGTTCAGCGTGGCCCACTCGAAGTCGTTGAAGCCGATGACAGAGAGGTCTTTCGGGCAATGGATATTATGCAGGTTCATGTACTGGAACAGCGGGGCGACAATGGAATGCGTCCCGGCGAATACGGCCGTGGGGGGGACTTTGCGCTCGAACATTTCGTCGAGGGCGGCGTAGATTTTTTCTTGTGTGGTCAGGCCTGTGCGGAGCAGGCCCGGGTCTCGGGGCAGACCGCTCTCCTCCATCGCACGGCTGAAGCCCTTGTAGCGGTTTGTTTTTTCGCCAAAGTCTTCGCAGAGAAAGGCAATGTGTTCATGCCCGTTGCGGATGAGGTGCATGAGTGCGCGGTAGGTGCCGCCCTCGGAGTCGGAGGCAATATAGTTTGCCGAGATGCCGTCTATGACGTTGGAAATCATCACGAGCGGGAGTTTTTTTCTCTGCAGCACTTGCAGCATAGTCTCCGGCGTGTTCCCCGGAAAGGCGATTAGTCCGACGATACCGGGGTGAGACAGGATGGTCTCGTCCAGTTCACGGAATTGGCCGGGGTCTTGGTAGTTTGCGGTGAGCAGGAAGTAGCCGGATTTTTTTAGTCCTTGCAGGATTTTCTGTTCCACGCTCTGACCGAAGAAGCTGTTATGGCCGGACTTCAGGAAGACGATGCCCTTCCCGCTCTTCTGGTTTTCCTGCGCACTTTTCTGTTTTTTTACGACGAAATTCGGCGGATACTCGAATTGATGTATTGCACGTTCGACTTTTTCCACAAGCTCGGGGCTGACGTATCTCGTTTGGTTCACAACGTGCGAAACCGTTGAGATGGAAACGCCAGCGAGTTCTGCTATGTCTTTGATTGTCGGCATCACTTTGTTGGTTCCTTGTCTTTGGTTAATTTTTTCACTTATATAGTTTATCAGGTTTTGGTGGCGGATGCAAGGGGATTTTTCTATATTTTTCTTGGGGGGATATCCCAAACGGACTGTTCCTTGCTCTTTTTGTTGTTTTAAACCACAGAGCCATATTGCAGGGGCGACAGCCTCGGTCGTCCGTGCGTTTCATGTTGTTATTGCGTTGGTAAGGCCCCGCCGGCGGGGCCTTACTTTGACTTTTCGCTCGCGGTAGATGCAACGCAACATCTTCCGGCTCGCCCGCCGGATGAAGGTGTTTTCGGCAAAAGGGCTCGCGCTTGCAGGCAAGTGAGAACTTGGAGGGCTTCTGTATCCACCAAACCACCCCGTCCGCGCGCGGGAGAAGAACGCCCGGGTAGAGTCTGCCCGCAAACATAATAAGGCGTGTATGGCGCGTAATTCATAACGCCACACGAGTACGACGTTTCATTGAGCGTAAGAACCCGCAGCGGGTTCCCAAGGGCGCAGCCCCTGAGTCGCATTTTTGCTTACTTTTTTACACAAGCAAAAAGCAAGGCCCCGCCGGCGAGGCGAAACAAACGTATCAACAAAAAGGACGGCATAACTACACGCTACGCCGCCCTTTCCTGCGTTCTCACCTACCCCTCATACCTTAACGCCTCAATCGGCCGCTTCTTCGCCGCCTGATTCGCCGGGTACAAGCCAAACACCAGCCCAATAAACACCGAAAACGCTACTGCAACGGCTATCACACCCGGCGAGAGGTGGAAGTCCATCACATCCCCGACCAGAGCGGAGGCGATTTGCAGGATGCCCCACGATACGGCAACGCCAATCAGGCAGCCGATGAGGCAAATCACCAGAGCTTCAATCAAAAACTGGAGCATAATACTCCACCGCCCCGCCCCGATGGCTTTTCTCACGCCGATTTCTTTCGTTCGCTCCGTGACGGAGACCAACATGATATTCATAATGCCGATGCCGCCCACGAGCAGGCTAATCGCCGCCACGCCGCCCAAGAGGTTGGCGAGCAGGCCGGTGATTTCGTCCATCGCCTCGGCCATGAGGGCTTGGTTGAACATACCGAAGGCTTCCGGGTTGCGGCGGAAGCGTTCCAGCAGCATCTCCTCCATGGCGGCCTCGGCGGCGTTCATGTCGCCGTCTGCGGCGGAGACCAACATCGTGGTCACCGCACCGGGCAGCCCCTCCATGCGGATGGCCGTGGTATAAGGGACGTAGACGGTGAAGCCGGGCATGAGGAGGTTCGTCAGCGTCTCTTGGTCTTCCACGGTGCCGACGATGGTGAACGGTCGGCCGTTGAGTGAAAGCGTTGCGCCGACAACCTCCGTTGTGCCAAAGAGTTCCTCGGCCGCCTGTTCGGCAATGATGGCGACGTGGGTGTTATTTTCCACGTCCGAAGTGCGGAGGAAGCGACCGCCTGTGAGCGTCAGGCCGGAGATGCCGTAGTAGCTCGGTGTTGTGCCGGAAACGGTGGCACGTCCGCTCTCGTGGCCGTTGCGGGCGGTACCTGTGATTTGGTTGAGCGGTGCGACCGCGCCGATATCCTCATGGGTGGTGAAGGTGCTGAGTTCATCGAGGCGGAGCGGTCTGCCGCCGTCAGCGAGGACGGTGACACGGATTAAGTCCGTGCCGAGACCTTCGACTTGCTCGGTCACGGCATCGCCCGCGCTGGTGACGAGCGAGACCAACACCACGAGCGCGAGCACACCCACGATGATACCGAGCATGGTGAGGAAAGCCCGCATTCTGTTAGCCGAGATGGCTTTCAAAGCCATTTTAATACATTGCCAAAGCATACCCATACTAGGCCACCTCCTCTACCCTGCCGTCACTAATCTTGATGCGGCGGCGGGCTTGGTCGGCGACTGTCTGATCGTGGGTGATGAGTACGATCGTGTTGCCCTCGGCGTGGAGCCGGTGAAAAAGTGCCATGATTTCCTTGCCCGTGCGGGAGTCGAGGTTGCCCGTCGGCTCGTCGGCCAGGAGCAGACTGGGGTGCGTGGCGAGCGCACGGGCGACGGCGACACGTTGCTGCTGGCCGCCGGATAATTCCGTGGGTTTATGCTTTTTGCGGTCGGTGAGTTCGACGAGGGCCATAACCTCCTCCACCCGCTGCCGCCGCTTCGCAGGGGAAAGTCCTTGATAAATGAGCGGCAGTTCCACATTCTCCGCCGCCGTCATGCGGGAGAGCAGGTTGAAACTCTGGAAAATGAAGCCGATTTTGCGGTTGCGGATGCGCGCCAACTCGCCCTCGGTGTACTGTTCGATGCGTTGGCCGTCCAGTTCATAGACCCCGCTGTCGGCGATATCGAGACAGCCCATGATGTTCATGAGTGTACTCTTCCCGCTGCCCGACGGGCCGATGATAGCTACAAACTCGCCCTTGGCAATGTGGAGGGTGGCACCGTCTAAGGCGCGGACTTCCTCACCGCCGATGTGATAGGTCTTGGTGACGTCTTGGAAACTTATCATTGGGTGCCGCCACCTCCGCCGCCGCCACCGCCCCAACCGGGACCCATGCCCCAATGCGGCCAGCGGAAGGTCTCGATGACAATGTAGTACACCGTATCACCCGGATTTAAACCGTGGAGAATTTCCACGTACAGGCCGTCTGAGATACCCGTCTGTACGTCCACAGGATCGGTGGGTTCGTTGCCGATGAGGGCGGTGTAGACGTAGATACGCCCGCCCTCCTCTTGAACGGCTTCCACGGGGATGAGCAAGATATCAAAGACTTCATCCGTAGTAATAACCGCCGACGCACTCATACCCGGGAGCATTTGAGGCGTGCGGGGGATGGTGATTTCAACCTCATACCGTGCGCCGCCTCCTGCGGCTGTTCCCGAGGTGTTGATGCGGGAAATTTCGCCGCCGAAGAGTTCGCCCTCGATGGCGTCTAAGCTGACCTCGGCACGCTGGCCGACTTCGAGGCTCAGGATGTCCCGCTCATCTATGACAACAACGAGCTGCATGGTGTCCGCCGCGGCGATGGTGAACGCGGTGATTTCGTTCGGGCTTGCCGCGCCGCCGTCCATGCCTGCGAACGCGCTTGCGTCTATGTTCGGCATATTGAAAGAGGGCATATTAAAGGAGGGCATGTTGAAGTCGGGGAGGTCCGGCAGTCCGGGGAAGCCCCCTCCCCCGCCGCCTGCGGTGGGCGGGAATGTGACGGTTACGGCAAGTGCGTTGAACATGAGTTCCGCCCCCACGACAGTTGCGCCGGGGGTCGGAAAGTTGCCCGCACGAACATCGTCCAATGCCGCCGGGCCGAACGTATAGCCTGTGCCGGGTGTGAGGATAATGAGAGCCGTGTAGGTCGTGCCGGGTGTGAATATAGCCGAGGACGGAATCCATTGAACGGTGCCTGTATAACCTGTGCCTGACACGGTAGTCTGGGGTGTCTGCCCCGTAACGGGCGGGGCGAGGATAAGGTCTGCTATGTTGGTGAGTTCGGTGTTTGACGGCGGTGGTGTCGGTGGTGCCGGTGGTGTCGGCGTAGTAAGCGGCTCCATGTCGGTGTTCGATAGCCGCACGACACGGACATCTTCCCCGTCAGGCATGTCGTTGAGCATCCCGAACATACCGGGCGGCAGCCCTGCCGGGATGTTGCCGGGGATGCCGGGACTTGCGGAGCCGGATGCCGCATCGCCGATGGCGACGCTCTCCACGATGCCGTCAAAAGCCGCCGTGAGTGTGCCATTTTCGGCCAAGCGCAGGAGACTGAGCAGAATCTCAGCTTGCTCCGTGCGTTCACGGACGAGTTCCCGATGTGCGGGAGACGCGTCTACATCGGCGAGTGTGAACAGCATCGCACCCGCGCGGACACGGTCGCCCACGCCCACGTGGACACGGGAGATGCGGCCGGACGTGCCTGTCACGGCGAGGGTTTCCTCAGATCCGTCGATGGCAATGATGAGCAAGGCTCCGTGTGCGAGCATGGTATCGGTAACGCGGTCATCCGTCTCTGCAAAGACCGCTTCGACCGTGCCGGATACTCTCGTGGTAATCGTCGTCGGCTCCGTATCGGTGCGAACACGTTCGATTTCGCGGTCAAGCTCGTCCAACTCGGCTTGGACAGCGGCGATTCGGCTTTGTATGGAGCCGAGGTCAAAGGTCGCAAGCACATCCCCCGCCGCTACAATATCGCCGGGGGCGACAAGGACATCGTCCACCGTCAGCCCTGCGGGGATGCGGACGGCTTGGCCTGTTTCTGTTTCGAGATTACCCGTTCCCGTCACCGTGGTGGCGAGCGTGCCGATAGTCGCCTCGGCGGACGCCACGCTGCCCTGCGCACGGGCTTCGCCTCCATCGCCGGGGAGCAGGATGATGAGGGCCAGAGCTACGAGCAGTACGCCTGCGCCGATAAGGAGCGGTAGGCGGCGTTTTTTTATGTTGTGTCGCATGGGGATTCCTCCTGATTGGTTTGCCTAATTTTTTATTATACATGATTTTGCTGTGAGATGGGTGAAGTTTTTGTGAAGTTTTTGATTTTTTGTTGCGGGGGATAGGGATGGCCGTCCTTGCCCTTAGGCCGCTTCGCTTGCGAGGGAGGGGCTATACTATAAAGGGGTGTTGCATAAAACACCTACTACAACAAGGCGCAAACGGCTCATCCGCAACGGTTTCATCGGTTTCGCAGAGGGGCAGGTGATACTCAAAAAGACGACGTGACCTCGCCCGTGCGGGCAACAAAGGCCAATAAAGCGGGGAACGGCGTTCGTCTCGGAAAGGTTCCCGCCGTTCCCACAAAGCAACACCCGAAAGTGCCACAAGAGGATTCTATCATATCCGATTTAGCCTTGGGAGATGGAACACTAGAACAGCGTGGGGGTACGCATTGCGTACCCCCATTCCCAAAGTGGACTTCTGGCTTGAGTTGTGATATACTTCTGTGTAGTAATCTTCGTTACGTTGTCAGCAGACGGCGGGGCGATTATGCCGAATTTATAATAGGGAGGTGAGCCTATGAAAAAATGGATTGTTGGAATAATTATTGCACTTTTGTTTATTAGCTTTGTTTTTCTAAGTGTTTACCTAGATTTAGATGAAGATAGTCTTTACGTTCTTTCGGCAGCAGTCGTGTTTCTGGGGCTCATCATTTTTGGCGTTCGCTCTTTTTTCAAAAACAGGGCAATACGCACCTATAATCAAACAGTAATTCCTGAAAACGTAGGGGCAGAATCTTATATTGATAAGAGAACCAATGCAGTACACCTACGTTCATATGACTACGACACAAAAGGTGGATGTGAATGGGTTGTAACTCTCCGCACAATAACAATCAACCACAATAATAACAACACCAGTCAAACCATTTCTTTTTCGGCTATTCATGAAATTTACTTAAACCCCACGGAACCAATAGGACAATTATCAATTTCAGTTCTTAGCACGCAAAGCCATATGGTTGCGGACAATATCTTTGAAGATCGTATTGTAGAAGTAACCAAAGGCAAAATCTTTTTCTTTTCCAAAGACATTCGTATCGCACAAACAATTCAGACTCGCTTCGCTAAATAACCATACATAATAAGCATTTCTAAACTCGATACAAGGAAAATCCCCATTGCGTGATGGGCAAAACTAGCTACGACACAGAGCAAAATCAAGCTCTGTGTCGTTTTTTTATGTTACACCCCTTGACAACATGAGGCCGAGGCTTCGCTGTTTTGTGTGTTGGCATAGATTTGAAACGGCGGGCGGCCAATGGCCGCCCCTACACAGTAGCACCTCACCCCCAACCCCCATACAATATACTATCCCAATGTAAAGGAGTATCTTTCTACATATGCACGAACATCATCACTCCATGGAGCATCATCACAATCATCCCATGGAACATCATCATCGACACCATCACCCGTCGCATCGGCATCATGCGGATTTGCATATTTTGCTCATACCCCACATCGAGCGTGCGCATATGGCGCACGGCGACATCGGGCGCATGAGCCATGACCAACTGCATGTGCTGGCGAACCGGGTTATGCACGACAGCGGCGTGCTGCATCAGATGCCGCAGGGACACACCGAGGACACCATGCGGGACATGGTAAAAATCCTGCTCATTTCCTCCGCCGGAGACGATATGGCCGCAGTAGAGGCCATGGCACCGCTTGCGCCTCTGGCTCTGGGGTTGGGACTTGGCCCGTGGGGCTGGGGCTGGCCCTATTGGGGTTGGGGCGGCCCGTGGTTCGGGCCGCGGCGGCGCGGGTTTCGGGGCGGCTACGGCGGACGCGGTCATCACGGCGGACATCGGGGCGGTCACGGCGGCAGGCGGTAGGGCTGCTCCCTCCGGCCCTGCGGGCCACCTCCCTCGTAAACGAGGGAGGCTTTGTCCCCTGCCCTTAGGCCCCCTCGTTTACGAGGGGGCTGTCGCCGCAGGCGACCGGGGGAGCTGCCCTTGACCTTCGCAGGGCGCGACGCCCTCGATGCGCCGTGTGCAATTGCGCTGCGTGATAAACAGCGCACCGAGGGCGTCGCGCCCTACATCGCTATCCTTGTACCCAAAACACGGGCGGCCAATGGCCGCCCCTACTTGCGTCAATGCACAAAATTTGGTATGATGGTTGGACAGCAATTGGGGGAGACGGATATCTATGGCTAAGAAGCTCAAACTCTACGGATTCAACAACTTAACCAAAGCACTCAGCTTCAATATCTACGACGTGTGCTACGCCAAAACCAAACAGGAACAGCGGGAGTACATCGCTTACATCGACGAGCAGTACAACGCCGAGCGTTTAACGGGCATTTTGTCGCAGGTGGTGGATATGATCGGCGCACGGGTACTCAGCATCTCCAGTCAGGACTATGAGCCGCAGGGGGCGAGTGTGACCATGCTTATCTCCGGCCCCGGCCCCTCTCCCCTGTCCGATTTGCGGGGGGATGCTACGGTTGCGCACTTGGACAAGAGCCATGTCACCGTACACACCTACCCGGAACACCACCCGGAGAACTCAATTGCCACCTTTCGTGTGGACATTGATGTCTCCACCTGCGGTGAAATCTCGCCGCTGAACACATTGGACATGCTTATCGGCAGTTTTGATTCGGATATTATCACCATGGACTACCGTGTCCGCGGGTTTACCCGTGACGTGGACGGGAAAAAACTTTTCATCGACCACAAAATGGACTCCATCCAAGATTATATCGCAGAAGAGACTTTGGCGAAGTATGAATCGGTGGATATGAACTTGGAGGAGTACAATCTCTTCCACACCAAGATGCTGATTCGGGAGATCGATTTGCAGAATTATCTGTTTAATTCGGACGCGTTTGTGCTATCGTCCGATTTGCAGCGGTCGGTTGTGGAAAACCTGCGGCGGGAGATGGTGGAGATTTATAGCGGGAGAAATATTTTTTAACCCCATTTTCGTAGGGTGCGACGCCCCCGGCGCACCGCATCCTCCCTGTTACGCAATGCACGGTGCGATGAGGACATCGCACCCTACAACAGCCCTGTGTAGGGGCGACCGACCCGGTCGCCCGAGCCATGTTGCGAATTTTGATACGACGGGCGACCGGGTCGGTCGCCCCTACAAGGCGGTGAATCGTTTGTTAGACCAAACCAAAGCCCCAATCTATGACGCACTTGAGCGATTCCGCAAATTGCGGGTCGTTCCGTTTGACGTGCCCGGACATAAGCGCGGACGGGGGAACCCCGAACTGCGGAACTTCTTGGGCGAGCGTTGCGTCGGCATCGACGTGAGTGCGATGAAGCCTTTGGACAACCTGTGTCACCCCATTTCCGTCATCCGAGAGGCGGAAGAACTTGCCGCCGAGGCATTCGGGTCGCATCAGGCGTTTTTTATGGTGGGCGGGACGACGAGCAGTGTCCAAGCGATGGTGCTGACGGCCTGCAAGCGGGGAGATAAGATTATCTTGCCCCGGAATGTACACCGGAGCGTGCAAAACGCGCTGGTACTCTGCGGGGCGGAAGCGGTGTACGTGAACCCCGACGTTGACCGAACGCTGGGCATCTCTTTGGGGATGCCTTTGGAACAAGTGCGGCGGGCGATTGCCTTGCACCCGGACGCAAAGGCGATTTTGGTCAACAATCCGACCTATTACGGTATCTGCTCCGACCTGCGGCGCATCGTAGAGCTTGCCCATGCACACGGAATGCTCGTTTTGGCGGACGAGGCGCACGGAACGCACCTTTATTTCGGCGACGACCTCCCCGTATCCGCTATGGCGGCGGGGGCGGACATGGCCTCGGTGAGTATGCACAAATCGGGCGGGAGTTTGACGCAGAGTTCGTTCTTGCTCACGGCCAACACGGTTTCTACCGGGTATGTGCGGCAGATTATCAACCTGACGCAGACGACCAGCCCGTCCTACCTGCTGATGGGCAGCCTTGATATCTCTCGGCGCAATCTGGCTCTGCGGGGCAAGGAAGTTTTTGCCAAGGTGCTGAATCTGGCACAGTATGCGCGGGGCGAGATTGCCGCTATGGACGGCTATCGGGCCTACGGCAAGGAACTCATCAACGGCGACAGCGTGTTTGATTTTGACCTGACCAAGCTCTCTGTGAACACGCTCGGTATCGGGCTTGCGGGGATAGAGGTCTATGATATTCTGCGGGACGAGTACGATATTCAAATCGAGTTCGGCGACCTCGGGAACATTTTGGCCTACCTCTCCATCGGCGACAGGCTGCAAGATTTGGAACGGTTGGTGGGCGCACTCGCCGAGATTCGCCGCCGCTACGGACGTCCCGGCACGGGGCTTTTGGCGCAGGAGTACATCGAGCCGGAGGTCGTCATGAGCCTGCAAGATGCGTTCTACGCCGAGAAAGAGCCCTTGCCGCTCGCGGCGACGCTTGGGCGTGTGTCTTCTGAGTTTGTGATGTGTTATCCGCCCGGCATTCCCATCCTCGCGCCCGGCGAGCGGGTGACGGAGGCGGTGCTTGCGTATATTGCGTATGCGCGGGAGAAGGGGTGTTCGATGACAGGGCCGGAGGATGCGGGGATTTTGACGCTGAATGTGTTGAAATAGTGGATAGTGGAAAGTTAAGGGCGAGGGAGGACGCTTATGAAGAGGATATTAAAGGTTCTTCTCTGTATCATTTGTGCCGGACTTGTCGGAGGCATATTGGTATCGGTTTTGGGGGGACACAATATAGATTTTTTTATATACTGGGGCAGGCTCTTCTTAATACTCATTGTTTCGCTTGTTTTCTATCAACTCCACCTCATTCTGCATGAGGTCGGGCATGTGGTTGCGGGGAAACTCAGTGGATACAACTTTGTTTCGTTTCGTGTTTATAACATCAAGTTGGCAAGAGAGAACGGAAAGTTGGTACGCAAAAAATATAATGTTGTAGGCACAGCCGGACAAGCCCTGATGTCGCCGCCGGAGGTAGAAAATGGGAAAGTCCCAATGGCTTTTTATAACCTCGGCGGGGTTTTGGCGAATTTTTTGTTTAGCGGTCTTTGTTTTTGGTTCTACTTGCTTCTTCCCGACCCTTGGTCCATCATATTTCTCGCCTCGGCCATTGGGGGGGTGTTCATGGGCCTTGCAAATATTATTCCGCTCAAGATCAAAGGTGTCCCAAATGACGGGTATAACCTTTTCCTCCTTAGCCGCAAGCAAAATGCGGATGTGCGCCATGCTTTTTGGGTACAGCTCAAAGCCAATGCGCTACAGACAAGCGGTGTACGCGCCCGTGACTTCCCGCCTGCATGGTTCGAGTGGGTGACGCCCGATACGGTCAACGACCCGATTATTGCCGCTGTTGCTATGCTGCACTATGCGTATCTGCTCGACAGGTTGGAACTGACCGAGGCGCGAGAACTTGCACAAACGACGCTTGACACGGTGAACAAAATGGGCTCTATCCACAAAAACGAATTTCGTTGCGAGCTGCTCTTCCACGAACTCATAGGCGAATGCCGTCAAGACGAAATCAAGCGCATCTACACCACCGAATTGCAAGCCTACGTCAAAGCCACAGCTATCTACGCATCACGACAGCGGCTTTTGTATGCGTATGCACGACTGTTCCTGCGGGATGCCGCTAAGGCGGATGCGCATTTGGTCCTGTTCCACAGGGCCTGCGAGAAATCCGCCAGCCTCGGTGAGATTCCGGGCGAGCAGGAATTGATTGCGGTGGTTGATGGGGTTGTGGAACAGCGGGAAGCCGTCACTCTGTAGGGGGCGGCGTCCCCGACGCCCCGCATCACACATACGCAATACCACGGGGTGTCGGGGACGCCGCCCCCTACAAGTCACGAAAGGAGCACGCCCCATGGAACTTTGGTTCTCCGAAGCACATTCCAAGCACGTCAAGTTCTCCATCCGGGTAGAGCGGCAGCTCTTTTCGGCGCAGAGCGAGTTTCAACGTATCGACGTGTTTGAATCAAAAGAGTTCGGCCGTTTTCTCACGCTCGACGGGTACATGATGCTCACCGAACGGGATGAATTTATCTATCACGAGATGATTACCCATGTCCCATTGGCCGTACATCCCGCACCGCACAACATCTTGGTCGTCGGCGCGGGAGACGGGGGCGTGATTCGGGAGTTGACCCGCTACCCGCATATCAGGCACATTGACCTTGTGGAGATTGACCCCATGGTGGTGGAAGTTTCACGGAAGTTTTTGCCCAAGACGGCCTGTAGTCTGGACGACCCGCGGGTAAGCATCCATTACGCCGACGGTCTGCGGCATGTGCGGCGGTGTGAGAATCAATATGACCTCATCATCGTAGACTCTACCGACCCATTCGGGCCGGGCGAGGACTTGTTCACACGGGAGTTCTACGGCAGCTGCTATAAGGCACTCAAAGAGGACGGCATCATGGTCAATCAGGACGAAAGCCCGTTCTATGAACAGGACGCCATGGCCATGCAGCGGGCGCACAAGCGGATTGTGGAGAGTTTCCCCATCAGTCGGGTGTATCAGGCGCATATCCCGACCTATCCGTCCGGGCACTGGCTGTTTGGGTTTGCGTCCAAGCGGTATCACCCGGTGCGGGATTTGGATGTAAAGCGGTGGGAGGCACTCGGGCTGAAAACAAAGTATTACACGCCGAGATTACACGTCGGGGCATTCCTGCTCCCGGCGTATGTGGAGGAGCTTTTGCGTGAAGTTGAATAAAAATATCGAGACCTTTCTCGGCTGTGACGCCGAATATGAAGACGCCGCGACCGTGCTCTTCGGCGCACCGTTCGATTCCACCACCAGCTTCCGTCCCGGCGCACGATTCGGCAGCCGGGCAATGCGGCAAGAATCGTATGGACTGGAGACCTATAGCCCCTACCAAGAAAAAGACTTGACCGACTACGCCGTGTTCGACAGCGGGGATTTGGAATTACCGTTTGGCTCTACCGAGCGGACGCTGGAGCTGATTCGAGAGAGAACGGCGGCGATTCTGGCAGACGGCAAGCGGCCCTTTATGCTGGGCGGTGAACATCTCGTCACACTAGGTGCCGTCCAAGCCGTGGCCGAAAAGCACCCCGACTTGCACATCATCCACTTCGACGCCCATGCCGATTTGCGGGACGAATATCTGGGCGTAACGCTCAGCCATGCGTCTGTGATTCGGCGGTGTTGGGATATCTTGGGCAGCAACCGCATCGCCCAATTCGGCATCCGCTCCGGCGACCGCGCGGAGTTTCGGTGGGGCGAGGGGCATGTGCATACGCAACTGTTCAACTTCACCGGGTTGGGGCATGTGTTGGACACGCTGCGGGAGAAGCCCGTCTACTTCACCATCGACCTAGACGTACTAGACCCGTCCTGCTTCCCCGGCACGGGAACGCCCGAAGCGGGCGGCGTGACATTCCTCGAACTCTTAGACGCCATCTTCCTCGTACTCGGGCAGGCGAATGTGGTGGCCTGTGACGTCGTGGAACTTGCACCGACGCTCGATGCGAGCGGGGTTTCGACGGCGACGGCGTGTAAGGTCGTCAGGGAAATGCTTTTAGCAATTAATAATTAAAGACAAAAAATTCTGCGTTATTAATTCTGCATCAAAAAAACGGAGGTTTTTATTATGGGAAAAGTCCTAATCATTGGCGCAGGGGGCGTGGCCGGCGTGGCCATCCACAAATGCGCTCAAAACAGCGAAGTATTCAGCGAGATTTGCATCGCAAGTCGGACGATAGCGAAGTGTGACGCGCTCAAGGCGCAGTTGGAGGGTAAGACTGCGGCGAAGATTACCACGGCACAAGAAGACGCGGGCGATGTGGCAGCTTTGACTGCGCTTATTGAGCGGGAACGGCCTGACGTAGTGCTCAACCTCGCCCTCCCCTATCATGATTTGCCCATCATGGACGCCTGTTTGGCAACCAAAACGCATTATGTGGACACGGCCAATTATGAGCCGGAGGATACCGCAAAGTTTGAGTACAGTTGGCAATGGGCCTATCGGGAGCGGTATGCCAAAGCGGGGATTACCGCTCTGCTCGGTTCCGGGTTTGATCCGGGCGTGACGGGTGTGTTCTCGGCTTACGCGCTCAAGCATTATTTTGATGAGATTCACTACATCGACATCCTCGACTGCAACGGGGGCGACCACGGGTATCCGTTTGCGACGAATTTCAATCCCGAAATCAACATTCGTGAAGTCTCGGCCAAGGGACGGTACTGGGAGGACGGGCAGTGGATTGAGACGGAACCGATGGAGATTAAGCGCAGTTACAACTTCGACCAAGTAGGCGAGAAAGATATGTATCTGCTCTACCACGAGGAATTGGAAAGCTTGGCACAAAATATCCCAGGCCTCAAACGCATTCGCTTTTTTATGACTTTCGGCGAGAGCTATCTGCGGCATTTGAAGTGTCTTGAAAACGTCGGCATGACGAGTATTGAGCCGATTTTGTTTGAGGGCAAGGAGATTATCCCGCTCCAGTTCCTCAAAGCCGTCCTCCCCGACCCGGCCTCACTCGGCCCGCGGACGAAAGGCAAAACGAACATCGGCTGTATCTTCCAAGGCGTGAAAGACGGCGCGGCGAAGTCGCTGTATATTTACAATGTCTGCGACCACGAGGCGTGCTATCGGGAGGTCGCCAGTCAGGCGGTGAGCTACACCACGGGCGTTCCAGCGATGATTGGGACTGCGCTTGTCATGCAGGGTCTGTGGCAGAAGCCCGGCGTATTCAATGTGGAAGAGTTCGACCCCGACCCGTTTATGGAGGCCTTGAACAAGTGGGGCTTGCCGTGGCAGGTTGAGGAGAATCCGGTTTTAGTGGATTAAGGGGCATATAGGGACGGCATCCTGCCGCCCGCACGTTTCAAATTTACGCCAACACACCAAAGCCGCGAAAGCCTCCCTCGCGAGGGAGGCGGCCACCGCGAAGCGGTGGACGGAGGGCGTCTGCGCATGACTCCCTCGGTCAGCTGCGCTGATAACTGACGCCCCAAGAGCGCAAGGCGAAGCCGTAGTGCGATTGGTTGGCGGAAGGAATGCCTACGGTGCAGCCCCCTCGCAAGCGAAGGGGCCTAAGGGCAGGGGTGGCCACATGGGGCCGCCCCTACAAGGTCACAAATGTACTATACACAGCCCTTAACTTTCTACTTTCCACTACCCACCCCCACAAAGGAAATCTTATGAAGCGTAACACCCTCCCCACCCCTTGCTACATCATCAGCGAGGCAAAAATCGAAGAAAGCTGCCGCATCCTGCGGGGCGTAACGGAGCGCACGGGATGTAAGATTCTGCTTGCGCAAAAGGCGTTTTCGATGTATACGCTGTATCCGCTGATTGGACAATACCTCAGCGGGGCGGCATCTTCAGGCTTGTACGAGGCACGGTTGGCGCGGGAGCATTTTCCCGGGGAGAGCCATGTGTTTTCTGCGGCGTTTCGGCCGGATGACTTCCCGGAGATTCTCAATTACAGCGACAAACTCATCTTCAACTCCCTCGCCCAACTCCGCCGTTACGGGCCGCAGGCGAGGGCGGCGGGGGTGAGCGTTGGCTTGCGTATCAACCCGGAGCATTCGACGCAGGACGGGTCGGGCATCTATGACCCCTGCGCGCCGGGGTCACGTCTCGGCGTGACCTTAGAGCAGTTCGACCCGGACTGTCTGCATCTCTTGGACGGGCTGCATTTTCACACGCTCTGTGAACAGGATGCGGCTCCGCTCGTCGAGACGGTGGCGGCATTTGAGGCCAAGTTCGGCTGGTGGCTGACCGATCTCAAGTGGCTCAACTTCGGCGGCGGACACCATATCACACGGCCGGGGTACGATATCGCCGCATTGGAGGCTTGCATCCGGCGTGTGCAGGAGACGTATCACGTGGAGGTCTATCTCGAACCGGGAGAGGCGATTGCGCTCAACGCCGGGTGGCTGGAGACTTCCGTGCTGGACATCGTGCATAACAATGGTGTTGACATCGCCATCTTGGACGCGTCCGCCGCCTGTCATATGCCGGATGTGCTGGAGATGCCGTATCGTCCGCCGTTGGCGGGCAGCGGTTTGGCGGGTGAGCGGGCGCACACTTATCGTCTCGCCGGGCCGACTTGTCTCGCGGGGGATGTAATTGGGGATTACTCCTTTGATGCTCCGCTGAACGTAGGCGACAGGCTGGCGTTCGGGGATATGGCGATTTATACGATGGTGAAGAACAATACGTTTAACGGGATGCCTTTGCCCTCGATTTTGATTGAGGACAGCGACGGGGTGTGCCGGGTGGTGCGGGTGTTTGGGTATGCGGATTTTAAGGGGCGGTTGTGATTTTTTGTGTGTTGTGAAATAGTGGCATATGCACTTCAAGCCGCGAAGCCTCCTTTTCCAAAGGAGGTGGCAGGCGTAAGCCTGACGGAGGATTTATTGCCTCTACCGCCACCATTCAAATAGTGAATCCTCAGTCAGCTTCGCTGACAGCTCCTTTGCACCACAGGCACCCCTTCCGCCAAGCCAATCGCTTCGCTCTTGGGGCGTCAGTTGGAAAAGGAGCCTTTGCATCTTGAGTGCATGTGCCGCAGAGAAGCAGATATACCATTAGAGACGACGGACGACCGAGGACGGCCACCCCTACGGTTGACAATCCAATCTATATTCTGTAAAATAAACCCCATTATGCGCCCGTAGCTCAGCAGGATAGAGCATTCGCCTCCTAAGCGAAGGGTCGGACGTTCGAATCGTCTCGGGCGTGCCAAGTGCCGCAAACCTATCGGTTTGCGGCACTTTTTCACATATAATTCCCCGCTCTCATAAACTGGACTATACTAGCTCCAAATAAAAACATCGCCAAGATATTTTTATAGAAAATTAGTCTTACAAATTTTTATGAAAGCGAGACACTTACCATGCTCCCATACCCCGGAACGCTGATCAGACGCGGCTCAACAGGGCCGAACGTTCGTATAATCCAAGACTATCTCAACATCCTCGGAGCCGCCCCGCGCCTCGCGGCGGACGGTATCTTCGGGCCGCTGACAGAGGCGGCCGTTATCGCATTCCAGCGGCGATTTTCACTTGCGCCGGACGGCATCGTCGGGCCGATTACCTGGGCGGAACTCATGCGGCGGCACGCGGCCGCAACGGCTCCGCAAACCCCGAGCGGGGTGTTCAACTACACCGTTGTCGCAGGCGATACGCTGTGGCAGCTTGCAGGACGGTTCGGCACAACGGTAGACGCGATTCGCGCACAGAACAATTTGACAGGTGACCTCATACATACCGGTCAGGTACTGCGCATCCCCGGCGGTACCGCGCCACCGACAGTACCGCCTACACCGCCTGCGCCGCCCGTTTCTTCACGGGTCATCGTGTTGGACGCGGGCCATGGCGGGAGTGACCCCGGCTCGGTCTCCGGGACACGGCAGGAAAAGAACGATAACTTACGCCTTGCCCTCGCCGTGCGGGATATTTTGCAGGGGCAGGGCCAGCGTGTGGTGATGACACGGAGCACGGATGTATTCGTCACACTCGCCCAGCGAAGTGCAATTTCAAATCAAAGCAACGCCGACCTGTTCGTCTCCATCCACAGAAACGCAAGCACAAACGCCGCGGCGAACGGGGTAGAGAATTACGTCCACACGAGCGCATCTGACACGGAGATTTTGTATGCCTTCAACGTGCTGGATGAGATCGTGGGGGCGGGTGTGCAGAACAATCGGGGTGTGATTCGGGCGAACTTTGCCGTTTTGCGAGAGACACGTGCGCCGGCGATGCTGTTGGAGATGGGCTATATCACCAATGCAAGGGACAATCAGCTTTTCGACACACACTTTACGGACTATGCGGCGGCGATTGCACGGGGGATTATCGCCTCGCTGACGGGGCCGTCTTTGCCTCCGCCCTCAATTACCTTCTATACCGTCGTGCGGGGCGATACGCTGTCGGGGATTGCACAACGGTTCGGGACGACCGTGGCGGCGATTACTGCGCTGAACGGACTTACAACAAATAGTATAATCATCAATCAGGTGCTGAAAATCCCACGATAAAGCGCGTCCATGTGGTACAATACTCCCATAGAAAAAAGCGAATTATTACGCTATAGAGGGAGGACACCACATGAAATTCATCGAAACAGCGGGACTGCCTATCAAATCTTGGTGCAATGACCCCGAAGCCGGAGCCGTCGAACAGGCGAAGAACATCGCCGCCCTTCCCTTTGCGCACCATCATATCGCGCTGATGCCTGACACGCATCAGGGCTACGGAATGCCAATCGGCGGAGTGCTGGCTACGGCGAATACCATCATCCCCAATGCCGTCGGCGTGGATATCGGCTGCGGGATGTTGGCCTGCCGGACGAACTTGCGGGATATCACGCAGGATGAAATCAAGAAAATCATGGGACTGGTGCGGGGCGATATCCCCGTGGGCTTCAAGCACCGCACTACGCCCCTGGAACTCTCCGCCCCGCCGAGTAATGCGCCGATTGCGCGAGCGGAGTACGAAAGTGCGCGGCATCAGGTCGGCACTTTGGGCGGGGGGAATCATTTTATCGAGATTCAGCGCGGGAGTGACGGGCATATCTGGTTCATGATTCACTCCGGCAGCCGAAACATCGGCAAGAAGGTATGCGACCACTACAACGCCCTCGCCAAAGCTTTAAACGCCCGTATGAAATCGGCCGTGCCCAAACAATGGGACCTCGCTTTTCTGCCTGTCGATACGGAGGAGGGACAGCAGTATATTGCGGAGATGCAATACTGTCAGGCCTTTGCACAGCAGAATCGGGCCGTCATGGCCGAGGCGATTTGCCGTGCCTTTGCACAGGTGTGTCGGGATTATATTGCCGATGTGGATGCGCCTGTCTACAACGTCCACCACAACTATGCCCGACCGGAGCACCACTTCGGGAAAGATGTGTGGGTGCACCGCAAGGGCGCGACCTCTGCCGCTAAGGGCGAGGCGGGTATCATCCCCGGTTCGCAGGGGACGAAGTCCTATATTGTCACGGGGCTTGGGAATTCGGAGTCTTTCTGCTCTTGCAGTCACGGCGCGGGACGGCGCATGGGACGCAAGGAGGCACAGCGGACATTATCGCTGGAAGCGGAATTGAGGCGCATGAACGATTTGGGGATTGTCCACGGCATCCGCAGTGCGCGGGACTTGGACGAGGCCGCCGGGGCGTATAAGGATATTGATATCGTGATGGACGAGCAGAAGGACCTTGTCTCCATTGCGGTGGAGCTTACGCCGCTGGGGGTGATTAAGGCGTAAATGTACAGCCATCGCAACGGGGCGGGCGAAGGCGGTTTTCCTGCGGCAAATGCACATAAGCCGCAAAGGCTCCTCTTCCAAAGGAGCTGTCGGCGCAGCCGACTGAGGATTCATGTTTGTGATGTCGGCGGTAGAGGCAACAAATCCTCCGTCAGGCTTCGCCTGCCACCTCCTTTGGAAAAGGAGGCTTCGCGGCTTGCAATGTATCTGCGGGGCGTCGAGGACGCCGCCCCCTACATAACCCCCTGCGGACAAGCTCGTTTGACAAAACGCTTGAAAAATGAGATAATATCATGTGAATTTTACGATAAGGAGAGGTGATCGGATGGCATGGCATGAGAGGTCCTTGCAGGAGATTTTAGAGGAGCTGGGCACAGACCCGAAGCAGGGTTTGAGCGGGCAGGAGGTCTCCGCACGACAGGGAAAATACGGACTGAATGAGTTCGAGGAAGAGAAGAAAGATACGCTCTTCCAAAAGATTTTACACCATTTGTCGGAGATTCCGACTATCGTTTTGATGATTGCCGCGGTCATTGCGACGATTGCGGCGGTTTTGAACGCGCAGACTTACGGCGGCGTAGTGTTCTCCGACGTGGCAAAGGTGATTGTCATCCTCTCCATCGTTGTCATTAACGTAGTGCTGGGCCTGTATCAGGAGAGCAAGTCGGAGAAGGCGCTCGAAGCCCTCAAAAAGATGAACTCCTTCAAGACCACGGTCATCCGAAACGGTGTGAAGCAGGTGATTGAGGCCAATCAGCTCGTGCCGGGTGATTTGGTCGAGTTGGCCGCCGGAGATGTGACCACGGCGGACGCCCGCATCATTGAGGCCAGCAGCTTGCAGACGGACGAGGCCGCCCTCACGGGCGAG
The DNA here is from genome assembly GCA_009780235.1 of Oscillospiraceae bacterium. Taxonomy (GTDB): domain Bacteria; phylum Bacillota; class Clostridia; order Oscillospirales; family Oscillospiraceae; genus WRAB01. The sequence continues at coordinate 41,387 of WRAK01000001.1, read as the reverse complement.
AGCGAACCCGTGCAAAAAGACCCCAATGCAGTAATTGTAGACGACGCGCCTTTGGGCGACAGGCTCAACATGGTGTATTCCGGCTGTCTGGTGACGGCGGGGCGGGCTACGGCTATCGTCGTCGCCACGGCGATGGAGACCGAGATGGGCAAAATCGCCAAGATGCTCAACAACACCAAGAAATTGATGACCCCGCTCCAACTCAAACTGCGGCAGCTCGCCAAGCGCATCTCTGTGGTCGCACTCCTCAGCGGTATCGCCATGTTCTTGGTCGGCCTCTTGGTCTGGGGCAACGAGGCCATTGACATGCTGCTCCTCGCCGTTGCGCTCGGTGTGGCGGCGGTACCGGAGACTTTGCCGATTATCGTAACGATGATACTCTCTTTCGGCGTGTTCAACATGGTGCAGAAGAATACTATCATCCGCAAAATCCCCGCCGTGGAGACGGTGGGTAACACCTCCGTCATCTGCTCCGACAAAACGGGGACATTGACACAGAACAAGATGAAAATCCAACAGCTCTGGTATGTCGGCAAAGGCCCCGTGGCCGCGAATGAAGAGTTCTGCGAGGATGAAACCTACCTGCTGGAGCTTCTGGCCTCTTGCAGTAACGCCACCATCGAAGTCCACGGGGACGAGGATGAGCATGTCGTGGGTGACCCGACGGAGATTGCCATTATTCGTTTGCTCCACGAAAAAGGGCTGACCCGTGTCGATGCCGAGCGGCAGTATCCCCGTGTCCACGAGATTCCCTTCGACTCTGACCGCAAGCGCATGACCACCGTACACCACAACGGGCCGACGGATGAGTACATCGTCGTGACCAAGGGCGCGTTTGACCGCCTGCCCGTCGAGTGGGACCCCGTGCTGCTCAAACAGGCCACGGAGGTACATGATTCCTTCGCCGACCGTGCCCTGCGTGTCATTGCGCTGGGTGTCAAAATCTACGACCACATGCCCAAAGACCTGAGCGAAGAGGCACTCGAGAAAGACCTCACTTTCCTCGGCATGGTGGGCATGATAGACCCGCCGCGGCCCGAGAGCTGTGAGGCCGTCGCCCGCGCCAAAGAAGCGGGCATCAAGACTGTCATGATCACCGGTGACCATATCGGCACGGCGAAGGCCATCGCCAAGGAAATCGGCATCATGGAAGAGGGCGACGCGGCTATCACGGGCGCGGAACTCGCGCTGATGAATGACGAGCAGCTCCACGAGCGGGTGCGGAATATCTCCGTCTACGCCCGTGTGAGCCCCGAGGATAAAATCCGCATCGTGCAGGCTTGGCTGGCGCATGGGGAAGTCATCGCCATGACGGGCGACGGCGTGAACGACGCCCCCGCCCTCAAAGCCGCCGACGTGGGGCTTGCGATGGGCATCACCGGCACGGAAGTCTCCAAGAACGCGGCCGATATGGTCATCACGGACGACAATTTTGCAACCATCATCGACGCCATCTCCGAGGGCCGGACATCCTTTGACAATATCCGCAAGACGATACAGTTCCTCTTGGGCGTGAACTTTGCCGAGATTTTTGTCCTGCTCTTCGGTATGCTGGTCATCGGCGTGTCGCCGATTACAGCCTTGCAAATTCTCATTATCAACGTGGTGTATGACGGCATCCCCGGCTTCTTCTTAGCCTTTGAACAGCCGGAACCGGGCGTGATGAAGCGTAAGCCAATCCGCAAGGGCAGCAGCGTGTTTGCGGGGCGTGTCGGTTTCTTTATCGCCGCCCGTGCGATGATTTTCGCAACGCTCACCATGACCGCCTTTTTCATCGGTGCCTACCTGCTCCCGCATACGGCCGGATTTGAAATGTGGGACGGCACTTGGGCCGGTTTGCAATACGGTGACTTCGCCGTGGGTATCACCATGGCCTTTATGGTACTCAGCTGGGCGTCTACTATCGATATTTTCAACACACGGACACAGCTCTCGATTTTCAAGGCCGGGTTTACGTCGAACAAGGGCGTGTTCTTCAGCGTACTCGGTGCGCTGGCCTTCTCGGTTGTCGTTGCCCTGTGGGAGCCGCTGGCGCAAATCTTCGATGTCGTCCCCGTGAGCGGGCGGCACTGGCTGATTATGGCGGGGCTTGCGTCCTTGCAGCTCGTAGCCGTTGAGATGATTAAGCTTGTGCTTCGGCGGCGGGATCGGAAGAAAGAAGCGTAGAGTGACAAGAAAAAGCCCGGTGAAACGATTGCGTTTCACCGGGCTTTTTGTCGCTTTTATAGTCGATTAACTTTAAAACAGTCTACAGATTTGCGAGGCTGCTTTACGCAGTTCAAGGATGACGACGCGGGCGGGCTTTTGCCCGGCAAGGAGGAAGACGCAGAAATGCGTAAAGCAGCCCGCAAAGATGGGGGCGGTTTTAAAGTTTATCGGCTATATATGTCGGGTGCAGCAAAATGGTTCGGTTCCGCTGCACGAATAAATTCGAGTTGCTGCAATTGTTGTATCACATGCAAAACATTCACTTTGCAGTTTTGGTCTAATCGTATCAACATGATACGTCTGTACTCCAGCCAATTCACCATTGTTTCTTGCCATCTGCCGTCTTGAATCAGTTCCCACTCTCTATCGGAAAGTCTTGATAGGTCCCTAACATATGAAGCACCGGCAATGTTGCCGAAGTCATCGAGTGTCCAATCTCTGTTGTCCCGCTGGCTTACGCAACGGGTTAAGACAACGATCACGGCATTATCTTCAAAGTCATCATCAAGAGAGGGTGTCCGAAAAAATCGCTCATCCCCGCAACCGGGGCATATCGGCGGCGGTGTGACTGTGAGTGTGATTGGGTTAGACCAGACTTCTATTCGCTGGTGATTATCCTGACCCACATTTAAATGGAAGTTAGCACTAAATCTCAGTTCATGCGTGCCCGGTGCTAAAGTGCTTCCAATAGATCTGTTTTCGATAATTACACTATCTGCCTCAAACAATCTTGATTGGGGTGCCGGAAGCTCTGTCAATACAGGACACCCGCAGTCGCCGGGACAGCCCTCATAACCACAACCAAATGGATTCCAGTTTGGAATATGCGCCCCAAACAAGAAAATATAGGTTATTTCATGGTCTTCCCCGCTATTGTTTTCCAGTTCAACATGCACCGTGAAATTCTCACCTTGCGGCAGGGTCGTCTCTTCCACTAAAATTGTCAGCACAAAAGGTTCACGCAATCTTTCAATTTCTCTGACAAATCGCACCGCAAGCGCGGCGGCTTCCGCACGGATTGTTGTGCCGTGGGGGGTGACGCGCCCGTCGGGGTTGCCTCGGACTATCCCGGCGGCGGTGACCCATAGGGCTGCATCCCTTGCCCAATGGCAGATTGTGTCGTGGTCGGTGAAGATTCGCCCGTCATCCGATGTGACGGCAGTATCGACACCCATCCAGCGTGCAAGCCGTTCCAACAGGACAAAGAACTCTTGGCGGGTGATGGTCTCTCCGGGGGCGAACAGATTATTGCCTCGACCCAAGATAATGCCCTGCTCCGCCGCCCAAGCGACGGGGGCCGCGTACCACGCGCCGGGAGCGACATCGGAGAACTGCACCGCACGCTCAGGCATCGGCGAATCTACTACGCGCCAGAGCACAGTCGCCGCCTCGGCGCGGGTGAAGCGTCCGTAGGGGTTGAATGTGCTGTCGGGGTTGCCCCGCACAAGTTCTCTTGCGTGGGCTTGTTGGACGTAGGAGTGCGCCCAGTGGGTGCCGAGGACGTCGGGGAAAGCGGACAGCATCGGGTCTGCGCCGAGTGCGGGGACATCCGCGTGACGTTGCCGAACCCAAGTATCCGCCATCGTCGTGCCGTCAAAGCGGGTTGACAACTCGTCGGAAGTCAAAGCAAAGCTCCCCTGCGGGTTCTCCGGCGTGCCGTCGCCTGCGTTTTGCCAACGGCCTGTGTAGACCTCGCACTCGGACACGGGCGGGAGGCCTACACCGAAGCGGAAATGTTCACCGAGTGTGAGCTGACGCAGGGCGATTGCGCTGTCGAACATCCATTCCAAACCGCCCTCACCCGGCGGAACGGCACGGGTGTCGAATGCGGAGAGATCGAGGCTGGCCACATTCAGCGTCCAGCCGAAGATGCGGCTGAAGTTTGTTGTGTTGCTCGTGTCGAAATAGGTCAGGCCGTCTATGGCGGTGAGGTTCCACAGGCGGGCGAAGAGGTAGGCCAAGGATTCACCGCCGACTATGGGGCCTGTGAATGTGATGGTTCGGATGTCGTGGCGGTAGTCATGCCACGGGCTGCGGCGGGATTCGCCTTGGTCGATGAAGCCGGGGGGCACTACCAGCGTGCCGTCGGCGTAGAGCCGCCATGGTGCGCCGCCTTCGCCGATAGTGCCGGTGGCGATGGAGTTATCGGCTATCCCTACGATAATCAGCCTCGGCACGTTGGAGCTATTCCACCTCGTGCCGTCGCCGAATTGGCCTCTGTAATTATCGCCCCAAGCCCACAGGCTGCCGTTATCCCGAAGTGCTGCGGTGTGATAAAAGCCCATCACCACATTTGCCCAATCCGTATCCGTGCCGATTTGCACGGGTATATTACGGTCGGTTCTTGTGCTGTCGCCGAGTTGCCCAAAATCATTCCGACCCCAAGCCCAAAGACTACCGTCATTCCGAATGGCCATAGTGTAGCCAAAGCCTGTCGATATAGTGACCCAATTCGTATTCGTGCCGACTTGCACGGGAACGGCACTATTTTCTTGCGACCCGATACCGAGTTGCCCATTCGTGTTTATCCCCCACGCCCACAAGCTGCCGTCTTCCCGAATGGCCACGGTATGACCGTTTCCTGCCGCAGCACTTGCCCAATCCGTATCTGTGCCGACTTGTACGGGGGCGGTAAATTCGAGGATTGCGTCATCGTGGCTTAAAACCATCCCCCAAACCCAAAGACTGCCGTCCCCTCGAATCGCAACGGTGTAGCCATTGCCTGCCGAAATGCTTGCCCAATCTGTGTCCGTGCCGATTTGCGCAGGAGCGGAGCGACTAATCGTTGTCCCATCGCCAAATTGCCCCCTCCTATTATCCCCCCAAGCCCAAAGGCTACCGTCTTCCCGAATAGCTGCTGTGTGTCCGGGACCGGACGAAATGATGTCCCAATCTGCATCTGTGCCGATTTGCACAGGCGTTGTGCTACTTGCCCTCCTGCCCCAAGTCCAAAGACTTCCGTCGTCCTTTAGAGCCACAATATTTACATCCTCTGCCGAGACATAGGCCCAATCTGTGTCCGTGCCAATTTGCCGCGGCACGGCACTACCGGGCCACGGGGGGCCGGGCAGTACCCACATGCTGCCATAATGCCCCCACTGCCAAATGGTGCCGTCACTTGCGATTGCTGTGGTGTGGTGGTGACTTGCCTCTATTTGGCGAATGGGCGGCGGCGGGGCGGCCGTATGTGGCATTATCGGCTCGCCAACCGTGCAGACAGCCCCTGCCATGCCTGATATTAAGCCAAATACCATACAACACACCAAAAGCAGACAAACAATACGTCTCGTTTTCATGGCAATTCTCCTTCCAATTTCCACCGACGGTTTGCATGGGTATACTATTTTGAATATATCACGTCTTCATTTGAATTTCCAGTAGTTTTCCGCAGAATTTACAATTTTCCCGCGAAAAAAGAGCCGCCGAAGCAGCTCTTTTCTACAGGACATTTCTTCAAATATTCAACACAATACAAGACGGCCGCTCCGGCACCAGTTGCGCCGCCGTGACGGCCGCTTGGACTGCCGCCACTTCCCTGCCGTCTATAGTCTGGACATGCCAGTCGGCAGCGGCAAATTTTGCGCCGATGGCGGCTGTGTCTGCAAAAGCGATGAGATTGCCTAACCCTTGGGCGGCGGCGCGCTTGGCGGGTTCCTCGGTATATGCGCCGTCTTCGAGAATAAGATAGGTGCGTGCGCCTTTGCCGTCCGCTTGCCCGGCGGCGGCCAGAGCCGTGGCGGCAGAGAGGCTCCCGGTCGATTTAGGCGGTAACTCCGTGGGGAAGTAGCCCAGCAGGGTCAGCGCAGCGTGGAGCGCGGGCGCGGCTTGGGGGTTGCTCAGTACGAGCTTATCCCGCTCCGGCCAGTCCGGGTTTTTGGGGTCTATGCGCATGACGCTGCCGTAGAGTACGGCGAGGGTGGGGATTATGAGGTGGGCATCCGGCGCAGTCTCCTGACGGATACGAGCGGCGAAATGTTCGAGGGCGTGTATCATGAGAGCCTCCTTGGGTGTTCGGACTGCGGGCGGCCATTGGCCGCCCCTACAGTTGTTTAGGGTAGCACATTTCCGGTCGGAAAGCAAATGTTTTTGTTGTGTTTTGGAGGTGTTTTTGGTATGATGAGGATATCTTTATACTATAGGAGGGTTTGGTTATGAAAGGGACTTTGAGGCGGGTGCTTTGTTTGGTTTTGGTGGTGTGTTTGGTATTTGGGCTTGCGCCGATGGTTGGGGCGAGTGGGGAGGTAACCACAACGCCCATGATTTCGGCGGGGGCAGGTCATACTCTCGGTCTCAGAAGCGATGGAACGGTTTGGGCTTGGGGGGATAATTCTATTGGCCAGCTTGGTGACGGCACAGGTGGCGGCTGGGACGTTGATAATTACAGTATCACTCCTGTGCAGGTGCCGGGTCTCACCAATGTGACCGCAGTTGCAGCGGCGCAAACGCCGCATATGGCTATGGCAAGTCTTCCGGCGCATAATGTAGCATTGAGAGGCGACGGTACTGTTTGGACTTGGGGTTCCAACATACGGGGTCAATTAGGCATCGGAACAGCTTGGGCAGACAATTGGGAAAATGAAAGCAATGCCTATCGCGCCGCCCCCGTACAGGTGCCGAATTTCTCCAATGTGACAGCTGTTTCGGCAGGCGCAGAGCATACTGTCGCATTAAGAGCGGACGGCACAGTTTGGGCTTGGGGAGCTAATTCGAGCGGACAATTGGGCATTGGTGTTATCGAATGGAACCAAAACCATGACGCTTTCCGCACCACCCCTATGCAGGTGTCAAACCTTACTAACATAACAGCGATTTCAGCGGGCGGTCTCCATACCGTAGCTTTAAGGGCAGACGGCACGGTCTGGGCTTGGGGTTCAAACTTTGATGGCCAACTGGGCAATGGAGTCGGTGGTTGGGATGATTTTCTCCATACTGTCCCTGTTCAGGTTGTGGGTCTCGACAATGTAGCAGCGATTTCGGCGGGCGGCGGCCACACTATGGCCTTACGAAATGATGGTACGGTCTGGGCTTGGGGTGCAAACGGGGTTGGCCAACTGGGCGATGGTACCGGTGGTTGGGACGATGATGCAACGTTCTCTCGCTCTACACCTGTGCAAGTACCGGGACTCTCCAATATAACTGCAATTTCGGCGGGCGGGCGGCATACTGTAGTGCTAAGAAATGACGGCGTTGCTTGGACTTGGGGCGCAAATGGAAGCGGCCAACTAGGTGATGGTACAGGAGGCACAGGCGTTGTCGGCATTGAGCCTTCCCGCACCACGCCTGTACAGGTGCAGGGGCTTACCAATGCGACAATGATTTCAGCCGGCGGGGAGCATACCGTTGCGCTCAGAAACGACGGTTCCGTTTGGTCTTGGGGGTCAAATTGGAACGGCGTACTCGGCTGTGATGGTGCAGGCTACTATGATGAATGGGGTCATTATCACAACTATCGTACCACACCCGTACAAGTCCTGGGGTCGGGCGGCGTAGGACACCTGAATCTCTTCTCCCTCTTTCCCGACGTCCGCGCAGATCACTGGGGCCGCCAATTCGTCCTCGACGCCCACGAATCCGGCTTCATGAACGGCAACCCCGACGGCACGTTCGCGCCCTACGGCCACCTCACCCGCGCGCAGGCGGCGCAAATCCTCGCTAACAAAGCCGGGGTCGGCGCATGGGGTGCGTTGCCGCGTCCGGCGGCCAATCCTTTCCCCGACGTACCCGTAGCCGCATGGTACTCCCCTGTCATTTACTGGGCATCGGAGAACAACATCATGAACGGCCACGCCGACGGCACGTTCGGGCCGGGGCAGCCGATTACGCGGGAGCAATTCGCCGTAATTCTGCGGAACTTTGCGGCGTGGCAAGGCTATGACACGAGAAGCCCCGCAGGCGGCGGGGCGCAATGGCCGTTTGTTGACAATGCTTCGATTTCTTGGTGGGCTGTGGATGCGGTTCGCTGGGCGAATTATCACGAGATTATCTTGGGCGATGGGCACGGATTCAGGCCAAGTGATGTGCCGCTTCGTGTGGAGGCGGCTACTATGGTGGTGCGGTTTGATAACGCGGACTTGCCGCTTGCGCCGGAGCCTGCCGCCTTGTACATTGACGGCAATGCAGTCGATGTGGGGGCGGTGAAACACATCACAGAAAACGTATCATTCCAAAACGAACATGACGGCCCGATTTATAGAGAAGCTTTTGGAGATATCATGGTTGATGCGGAAAAACTTGTCGCCGCATTGGGCATTCGTCTTGCGACAGAGGACGAACAAAGCATGATGAATTCCGGTGCATCTACTTTTAATTTGGGTAGCTTTGTATCAAAGGTAATCCCGCAGGATGGCGGAGGGTACTATATAGAATACTTTGACATCGCCGAAGGTTGGAATTTTTTGGCCTTGAACAGTATTCGCTATGACGCAAACTGGAACGGCCTTGAATGGGACACAGTAAGTACGGTTTTTGTTTCCAGCAACATTACGCCAAGAATGATAGACGGAAGACTATTCGTATCTGCGAGACATCTTAGTGAGCTTTTAGGTTTTCAACATGAATTGCGGGACACCGGCTTCTATATTACAACACAGCCCTCCCCTTTTACCGTGCATATTGACGGCAAAGCAGCCGATTTGGGAGCATTAGAGCGCATCACGCATACTGTATCGTTCTACGATATTAGTGATATGCTGATTCGGGAAGTTGCCGGTGATGTCATGGTGGATGCGGAAAAACTTGTCGCCGCATTGGGCATTCGCCGTGCAACAGAAGAAGAACAAAGTTGGATGGCAGCCGGAGAGGGAGCTGTTGTTGATTTTATTTTCAGAACAACCTATGCAGAAGCAGAAGGAGACTTTCCAGGCGGATTTGTTGTATTCTCCTTTTCCATTATCGAAGGCTCAGATTTGTGGATGCAATTCCATAGTTGGGTCACGGATGGGAATCATCCGTGGGCATGGGGACTGTGGCTGGTGTCTTCCAATGTCCCCCCAAGAATGATAGACGGAAGACTGTTCGTATCGGCAAGCCAACTTTGTGAGTTATTAGGATTTTCCTATGAGTTAAAAGACACCGGGTTCTATATCACAACACAGCAATAAATAAAAAAATCGGGACTGACGTTTTTGTCAGTCCCGATTTTTTTATATCTCTTCCGCAATCAATCGCCCGACCTCTCTCGTCCCGACTAAGGTGAGCCCGTCCTCTCCCCGATACAAATCCGGGGTGCGGTAACCTTTTTGCAGCACTTGCCGCACGGCCATCTCGACTGCATCGGCCTCCGCCGTCAGCCCGAAGGTGTAGCGGAGCATCATGGCCACGGAGAGAATCATCGCCATGGGATTTGCCTTGTCTTGCCCCGCAATGTCCGGCGCGGAGCCGTGGACGGGTTCGTAGAGGCCGAAGTTGCCCGCCGTAAGGCTCGCCGAGGGGAGCATGCCGATGGAGCCCGTAATCATACTGGCCTCGTCCGAGAGGATGTCGCCGAACATATTGCCTGTGAGAATCACGTCAAACTGCCGCGGCGCGGCGACGAGTTGCATGGTGGCGTTGTCGATGTAGAGATGGTTCAGCGTGACCTCGGGGTATTCCGCTGCCACCTCGATGACTATTTTGCGCCAGAGGCGAGAGCTTTCGAGGACGTTCGCCTTGTCCACGCTCGTGACCTGCTTATTCCGCTTCATCGCCATGTCGAAGGCCACACGGGCGATGCGGCGGACTTCCTCCTCGGCGTACTGTTCCACGTCATAGGCGGCGCGGCCGAGGGGCGTGTCTTTGTAGCCCTTTTCGCCGAAGTAGATGCCGCCCGTGAGTTCGCGGACGACGACGATGTCCAACCCGCCCGCTATGATTTCGGGACGCAGAGGACAGGCGTCGATGAGTTCCTCGAATAAAATCGCTGGGCGGATGTTGGCGAAGAGTTTGAGTTCTTTGCGCAAGCCCAATAGAGCCTGTTCCGGCCGCTCATTGCCCGGCAGCGTGTCCCATTTCCAGCCGCCGATTGCGCCGAGGAGCACAGTGTCTGCTTCTTTGCAGGCGGTGACGGTCTCAGCGGGGAGACAGCCGCCTGTTTTGTCGATGGCGCATCCGCCGGCGAGCAGGGTTTCGTAGGTGAAGCTGTGGCCGAAGCGGGTGCCGATGCTGTCCAAGGTGCGTTTTGCCTGTTCCATGACCTCGGGGCCGATGCCGTCTCCGGGGATGACTGCGAGTTTGTATTGCATGTGGTGTTCCTCCGTTGTTGGTGGTGTAGGGATCGATGTCTACAAATTCCCCTCCTTGGAGGGGAATTAGGGCAAGGGTCTACGTCTGCCGTTTCTTAATCGACGCCAGCAATCCCCCGGCTTCGATGATTTCTTTGATGAACGCCGGGAATGGTTCGGCTGTGTAGGTCTCGTTTTTCGTCAGGTTCGTGATGATGCCCGTGTCGAAGTCCACGGCCACTTCGTCCCCCGCGGCGATTTGTTCGCTTGCCGCGGGGCATTCGAGAATCGGGAGGCCGATGTTGATGGCGTTGCGGTAGAAAATCCGCGCAAAGGTCTTTGCGATGACGCAGGAGATACCGGATTCGAGTATCACCATGGGCGCGTGTTCCCGTGAGGATCCGCAGCCGAAGTTTTGACCGCCGACCATGATGTCACCGGGCCTCACCGCCGCCACGAAGCCGGGGTCGATGTCCTCCATGCAATGGGCGGCGAGTTCTTTTTTGTCGGCGATGTTGAGGTAACGGGCGGGGATGATGACGTCGGTGTCTACGTTGTCGCCGTATTTGTGTGTGATGCCTTTTGCGTTCATGTTTTCACGCCTTTCTGGTTGTTTATTGGGTAGGGGCCAGTACCCACATCGGCCCGTGTGTATCGTGAGAAACGGCGGGGCGATGTGGGCATCGCCCCCTACAGGGTGCGGGGGTCGGTGATTTTACCCGTGATCGCGGACGCCGCCGCCACTTGTGCGCTTGCGAGATACACCTCGGAATCCACGTGTCCCATACGTCCCACGAAGTTGCGGTTTGTGGTCGCCACGCAGCGTTCTCCGGCGGCTAAAACGCCCATGTGGCCGCCGAGGCAGGGGCCGCAGGTGGGCGTGGAGACAGCGCACCCGGCCTCGACGAAGGTTTTCACGTAACCCCGCTCGATACAGTCAAGGTAAATTTGCTGTGTGCCGGGGATGACGATACAGCGCACGTCCGGGTGGACTTTCCGCCCCGCCAGAATCTCCGCCGCTACCGCCATGTCACTCAGCCAACCGTTGGTGCAGGAGCCGATGACGACTTGTTGAATGGCTACCTCGCCCGCGTCCCCGATTTCCCGTGTGTTCTCCGGCAGATGCGGGAAAGCCACGGTGGGTTCGAGGGTCGAGAGGTCAATATCCACAGTACGGACGTATTCGGCGTCGGGGTCGGGCGCGTAGGCGGTGTAGGGGCGGTCTACACGGCCTTGCATGTAGGCCTCGGTGACCGCATCTACGGGGAAGATGCCGTTTTTGGCTCCCGCTTCGATGCTCATATTGGCGATACAGAGCCTGTCGTCCATCGTGAGCGTCGCCACGCCGTCACCCGTGTATTCGAGGCTTTGATAAAGCGCGCCGTCCACGCCGATGAGGCCGATGAGGCGGAGAATCACGTCCTTGCCGGACACCATGGGTCTGAGCTTACCCGTGAGCCGCACCTGAATTGCCTCGGGGACTTTGAACCAAGCCTCACCCGTGACCATCCCTGCGGCCATGTCGGTGGAGCCTACGCCTGTGGAGAACGCGCCGAGCGCACCATAGGTGCAGGTGTGAGAGTCGGCACCGATGATACACTCCCCCGCCGCCACGAGGCCGAGTTCTGGCAAAAGGGCATGTTCTATGCCCATGGGGCCGACGTCGTAGAAGTGTTTGAGCTTGAACTTCTTTGCAAACTCCCGGCAGGTCTTGCATTGCTCGGCGGCCTTGATGTCCTTGTTGGGCGTGAAGTGATCCATGACCATAGCGATTTTGGTCGGGTCGAACACGCTGTCGAAGCCCGCTCCGTAGAACTCCCGTATGGCCACGGGGGAGGTGATGTCGTTGCCGAGTACGAGGTCGAGTTTCGCCCTAATGAGTTGCCCGGAGCGTACTTCGGGCAGTCCGGCGTGTGCGGCCAGGATTTTTTGGGTCATTGTCATTGGCATGATTTTGGTTCCTCCTTGTAGGGGGCGGCCATTGGCCGTCCGCTCGTTTTAGGGTTTGGTGAAAGTGAAAGGGCCGGACGGCCAATGGCCGCCCCTACAAATCAAAAATACGTTTCCAACTCCCGATTCACGGCCGAAATCAGCGCCAACACCGAAGCCGTGGTAATATCGTGATGTACGCCTACGCCCCAGAAGGGTTTGCCTGTGGCATCGGATATTTTCACGTAGGCGGCGGCGCGGGCGTCGGATTCGCCCTCCAGGGCGTGTTGGGTGTAGTCGTCGAAGCGGAATTCGAGTTCGGGGTGGGCTTTTCTGAGGGCGGAGCTGACAGCGTCTAAGGAGCCGTTGCCCGTGCCGATAAGCTGATAGCGTTCGCCTTTGATTTCCAGTATGAGGTCGGCGATGGTCTGTTCTCCGTCACGCCGCCAGTCTGCGCTGACGAAGGAGACGGGAGTGGCGACGTTGACGTAGCCCTTTGTGAATGCGTCCAAAATCTCCTGCGGGGCGAGTTCTTTGTGGGCGCGGTCGGAGATGTCTTTGATGAAGTAGCCCACCTCTTGCCGCAGTTCTTTCGGGAGATGGTAGCCGAAATGCTGCTCCAAGATGTAGGAGATGCCGCCCTTGCCGGATTGGCTGTTGATGCGGATGACATCGGTCTCGTATTCCCGGTTCACATCGCCGGGGTCGAGAGGGAGGTAGGGCACCGTCCAATGCGATTCCGCCTGTTCTTTGCGGTATTGCATCCCCTTGGCGATGGCGTCTTGGTGCGAGCCTGAGAACGCGGCGAAAACCAGCTCCCCGGCGTAGGGGTGCCGGGGGCCGACGGGCAGGCCTGTGGCCTCCTCGAAGGTCTGCACGATGCGGGGCATGTCGGCGAGGTCGAGCTCCGGGTCTACGCCGTGGGTGTAGAGGTTGAGGGCGAGGGTGACGATGTCCACGTTTCCTGTACGCTCACCGTTACCGAAGAGGGTGCCTTCGATGCGGTCGCCCCCGGCTAAAAGGCCCAACTCCGCCGCCGCTACGCCCGTTCCCCTGTCGTTGTGCGGGTGGAGGGAGACGATGACGTGCTCTCTATGGTGCAGGTTCCCGCTCATGTAGGCAATCTGCTGGGCGTAGACGTGGGGCATGGACGCCTCTACTGTAGCGGGGAGGTTGATGATGACAGGACGTGCGGGCGAGGGCCGCCAGATGTCGATGACGGCGTTGCAAATCCGCAGGGCAAACTCCGGCTCTGTGCCTGTGAAGCTCTCGGGGGAGTATTCGAATGCAAACTGCGTCTCCGGCATCTCCGATGCGAGCCGATTGAACTGCCGTGCGCCCTCTTCGGCGATGGCGACGATTTCGTCCTCGGAGAGCCGAAACACCTGTTGCCGCTGGGCGTAAGAGGTGGAGTTGTAGAGGTGGACAATCACCCGCTTCGCGCCTCGGACGGCCGCAAAGGTCTTTTCGATGATATGCGCCCGTGACTGTGTGAGCACTTGGATGGTCACGTCATCCGGGATGAGATTGTCGTCAATCAAGGTGCGCAAAAAGGCGTACTCTGTCTCCGACGCGGCGGGGAAGCCGACCTCAATCTCCTTGAACCCGATTTGGAGCAGGAACTTGTAATACGCCAGTTTCTCTTCCAAACTCATAGGCGTGATGAGCGACTGATTCCCGTCCCGCAGGTCAACGCTGCACCAAATCGGCGCACGAGTCAGCCGCTCCTGCGCCACCCAGTCCGTGTGCGTCCCCGGCGGCATGTAGTAGAGAGGTTTGTATTTGTGTGTGCGTTTCATGTCAACCATCCTTTCCCTTGTGGGGGGTGTTTAGAAACCCGGCGTAGCCGGATTTCTAAACACCCCGTAGGGGCGGCCCCGCGTGGCCGCCCGGCGTTTTGCAGGGCGGCCACATGGAGCCGCCCCTACGGGGAACAAAAAAGCCTTCGTCCCCTATAATCAAGAGACGAAGGCCGTAAGCTTCCGCGGTACCACTCTTGTTGACGTCAATTAACGCCCACTCGTTCGGTTTGCACTCCGGGGTGAGACGCTGACACTTCCATACGGCCTCGCACCAAACGGCCGCTCTCTGCAATGGATGTGGGGTCAGCATATTCCCATCATTGTGCGCTGTGTTTTGTTGTGGTTTCTAGGATACTGGATTTTTGCGGGATTGTCAAGGGCTAAATCCCCAGCACATGAATCACCAACGGAATTGTCAGGATTGACAACACCGTTGCGATGAAAATCCCTTGGCTGATCATCTTGTAATTCCCGCCGTGACGGATACAGAGCATAATTGTCCGCGGGGCGGTGGGCATGGCGGACAGGACGACGAGGATACCGAGCAGCACGGGGTCCGCAACGAAGCGGGACAGCACCAGAAACACCGCCACGGGCGCAATCAAGAGCTTCATGCCGATGGATACATAGACTCGCCAGCCGAAGAAAATTTCTTTGACCTCCATCCCGCCGAGTATCGAGCCGATGAGTATCATCCCCAAGGGAGTGAGCATGTTGCCGAGGTGGCTCAACGGTGCTTCGATGAGAGGCGGGATGCGGACGTTCAGCATGAAGAGGAGGATAGCAAAGACGGAGGTGCACATGAGCGGGTTGACGAGCTGTTTCAACGAAAGTGACCCCTGTGCCCCTGTGAGAAGACGAATACCGAGCGAGAAAGCAAAGATGTTGCTGATGAAATTAAAGAGCACGGCGTAGAACATGTTCTCCGCGCCGAAGAGACCCAGGATGAGCGGGAATCCCATGTAGACAAGATTGCCGAACATGCCGATCGAGGCCAAGGCTCCCTTGTCCGTCCGTTCTTTCGCCCCCATCAAACGGGAGACTGTCCATGCCAGCACGCCCGTGATGACGAAAGCCAGCAGGCTGATACCGAGGACATAGGCCAAATAAAGATTCCCTCTGCCCCCGGACGCCCCGGTCACACCCAAGAGAATGGCCGCGGGCAGGACGACGCTGAGCACCAAATGTGTGAGCAGTTTGTCGCTGTTTTGGTCGAGAATTTTGAGTTTCCGCAGGGTGAAGCCTACGGACATGAGAGAAAAGAGGATGAACATTTGGCGCAGGACGATGGTGATATCCATGAGGGCCTCCGAATGGGTGGTGGGGAGATATGGGGAGTATATCATAGATTGGGGTTGGGGGCAAATGGATTGTAGGGGACATATGTTTAGCGCAAATGCACCCCAAGCTGCGAAGCCTCCTTTTCCAAAGGAGGTGGCAGGCGAAGCCTGACGGAGGATTCCAGGCGCATACATTTCCTGCGGGAAATGTATAAGTCCGCCTACGGCGGACGATGCGCCTTCGAAGGGGGACTGGTCCCCCTTCGACCTTCCCCCTAGCCTCCGGCGGGGTCAAGGGCAATCCTCAGTCGCCTACGGCGACAGCTCCTTTGGAAAAGGAGCCTTTGCGGCCTATATGCGTTCGCCTCATAGAAGCTGCTCATATGATTAGAGACGGCGGGCGGCAGAATGCCGCCCCTACGACGGGAAAAGGGGTCGGTTTTGTGAAAACCGACCCCATATATTCCTATTGATTCCGCAGCCCAATCCGCGCACAGGTCGTCTCCACCTCACGCACGACGCGCTCGGCGTCCATCGTTGGGAAACTGCCGTTCTCATACAGAATCTTACCGCCGACCATGGTGAGTTCCACCTCGTGACCGCTGGTGGAGTAGGCCAGCGCGGCGATGGGGTCGTTTAGGGGGCGAAGGTTGGGCGCATCCAGGTCGAGCATGACGAGGTCGGCGGCGTAACCCTCGGCGATTTTGCCGATTTTGTCGCCCATACCCAATGCCTTTGCGCCGTTGCCCCAGACCATCTGCAAGGCCTCATGCGACTTGACGGTCTGCGGGTCGCCGCTGAAGCCCTTGTGGACAATGGCGGCCACGCTGAGGTCTTTGAACATGTTAAGCGTGTTGTTACTCGCCGCACCGTCCGTGCCGATGCCGACGTTGATACCCGCCGCCATAAACTTCGGCACGGGGGCGACGCCGTTTGCGATTTTCAGATTGCTCACCGGGTTATGCGCCACGTGGACGCCGTTACGGGCGAGAATTTCGATATCCGCGTCGTTTACATGCACGCAGTGCGCGCCGACGGTGCGGGGCGTGAGCATCCCCGTCTCCTCCAGCATCTGCGGGGGACGCATCCCGTATTGGGCGACGAACTCCTCAATCTCGCGGACACTTTCGGAGATGTGGGTGTGGAGGCCGACATCGAGTTGCTTTGCGGTTTGGACAATCTCGCGTTGATAGCTCGGATCGCAGGTGTAGGGGGCGTGGGGGGCCATCATAAAGCTGAGGTTTTCCCTGTCCCGCCAGCGGCCGATTTCGTCCACAGCCTCTTTGAGCTTCACATCGCTCCCCTCACCGCCGACGAGGCCGCGGCTGAGGACGGCACGGCCGCCCGCGTCGCAAATGGCGGACGCTATCGCGTCGGTGAAGAGGTACATGTCGAGGAAACAGGTCGTCCCTGTACGGAGCATTTCCATGAGACCGAGCTGTGTCATCCAGTAGGCGTCCTCCGCGCGGACTTTCGCCTCCATCGGCAGGATGCGGTCGAAGAGCCACTCGTGGAAGGTGAGGTCTTCGGCGGCGTTGCGCAGGAATACCATGGGGATGTGCGTATGGATGTTGATGAGGCCGGGGATGAGCAGTTTACCCCTGCCGTCGATGCGGCGTTTGGCGGTAAAGGTGAAATCTTTAGGTGCGTGGTCAATCCCGGCGATTTTGCCGTGCTCTATGTAGACATTTGCATGGCGCAAGGCAAATCCGCCCGCCGGGGCTTCAAATACTCCGAGGATATTTTCAAATAAAATGGACATAGAAACGTCCTCCTTTCCATGTCCACCATTATACCATATTTCGCTAAGATTGCGCTACAAAAATATGCCCGACAGCACGATTGTTGCCGCAGAGAGTACCGCACCCGCCGCAAGATAGGCGAGACGCGGGATTTTGGCGAGTTTTCCGCGGGTATAAATTTGTTGTTTCACGTAGCCATTGGCGACTTCCCTTGCTTCTTCCAATACACAGCTCGCATCTACGCCTGTAAGGTTCACGTCCTCTTTGACGATGAAGATGGCCTCTTCGAAATAACGCGGGTCGGGGGATTTGACGACGATGACACGGCGGGTGGTTCCTTTTACCATGCGTTCACCACTCTCTTATGGGATTCTTTGGATTTTAGCCTGTTTGGGTTGGAAATATACGGGGTTTTCAATTTAGAATTTAGTTAGAATATAGCGTGTAGAATTGTGGTATGCCGCAAAGCGACATGATTTGAATTTACCAAAATTCTACATTCTAAACTCTACATTCTGCATTACCCTACGTCCGTTCCTCCACAAACACCGCCAACACCGTCTTATCGTCCTCATGCCCCGTGCGGGCTATGGCGGCCTCTACTATCTCGCGGGCGAGTTCTTTTGCCTCGGTTCCGGTATAGTCGGCAAGCAGGATGCGGAGCCATTTGTCATCTTTTTCTTGGGAGATACCGTCGGAGACTAAGACGGCAAAGCTTCCGGGCGGCAGACGCAGGTTTGCGGTATCCGGCGTATGAGATTTCGCGCTCCCCAGCCCTGCGGCGAGGCTTTCGCCACGGATGGCTTTGACATTTCTGCCGCGCTTGATGTAGGTCGGGGCGGCACCGTATTTGTATAGTTTGGCCGCGCCGGTGAAGAGGCTGACGGTGAGTAAATCCACCGAAGCACATGCGGTGAGGCCGCCGTTTTTGACTTGAAGCGCGCCGTTTGTGAGCTTCATCGCCGCAGCGGGGTCTAATCCCGCTTGGAGGAACTGCTGCAAAATATTGCTGAGTTCGCCGCTCTCTTTTGCGGCGGCACCGCCTGTGCCCATGCCGTCACAGAGGATGAGACAGAGGTTTCCGTCATCGGTCTTGAAATAGGTACTGCGATCACCGCTGACTGTCTGGCCGCGGCGGCGGACGGAGGCAATGCCCACAGCGGCGGCTAAAGGCTCGGCCTCCATGAGGGCGATGACTTCCCGCTCATGTTCGGGTGTCTCCGTGCGTTTCTCGCAGAGGCGCACGCCGAGGGCGGCGGAAAGTTTGGCGAGACGGTCGGAGTCTCGGAGCAGAGTACGGAGGTTCACGCCCCGCAGTTCTGCGTGGAGACGGCCGCAGGTGTCTCGAAAGACTGCCGTTTTCGCTTCTACATCCAAGGTGCGCAGGAAACGTCTGAGTTTACGTTCTCGGACGGGTTCGGGGGTGAGAGATTCGCTCAGCTCCGTGGCGAGGTCTGTGAGGATGGCCCTCATATCGGCGTATTGGGCGGCGAGGACAGTACGGTTCTCCCGCAGTCTGGCCCTGTGTTGGCGGCGGAGGGTGAGGGCTTTGAGTTCAAAGTTGACGAGGTCGATATACCGCTCCAAGTGCTTGCAACTCTCCCGAAAGTGCCGAGGGAAGTCCGCCGCTTCGAGTGAACCGCGTTCCAGCATGGGTTTGGTGGCGTTGTTCATGGCGTCTATGGTGGTCTCGTAGTCGAGCCGCCAACAGGAGAGCGCGCGTTGGCACTTGCGGCAGCAGCCCTCGGCGGCACGATCAAAGACGGTTGCGATGTCATTGTCGTTTTTCCACTCAACGGGGGGCGACTTTACCGTCTCATAGAGGGTGTGGAACGCGCTTGCGAGCCGCTCGGCTCGGCCTTGGGCCGCGGTACGGGTGCGGGTGACGGGGGTATCTATGGCCTCCTCTCCAAAGTTGAGGGCAAATTTTGACAGCACACTACCGGGCAGGAACATGAACGTCATGGAGACAAGGAACACCTCATAGACCGCCGCAATGTGGGCGGGCTCCCCCCAAGTCCACAGCACGGCTACGGCATTGGCGAGGACGAAGCTGACTGTAAACAAAAGTTTCCCGTGCCGTCCGAACAGCCCGGAGATTAGGCCTGAGAATGCGTAGGCCATGGAGAAAAACGGTGTGCCGCCGAGGGAGGCATCCATCGCAATCCCTAGTGCCGCCCCGGCGGTGCTGCCGGATCCGACACCGCCCTTATAGGCGGTACACATTACCAAAAACACGGCCAGGAGTCGCCCGACGGAGATTCCGGCGGGGCCTGTCATCCCAGCGAGGGCGACGAGGCAGACGGAGACGAGGATGAGCACGCTGACCGTGCGCTTCAGCCCCATATCCTCCTCCCGCACCGCGCCGCCCCACCCGACGAGGGCGATTTGGAAGAAGTAGGTACTGCCGCCGATGAGCGTGGTCTCCGTGATGTAGAAGATAACCGCCGTCATACCGAACCCCGCGTCTTGGACGTAGACAAAACCTGTGGCGGCGGCCATGAAAGCGGCCACGGCGGGTTTGAACCAATGCTTTTTATAGACGGCAACGTCGTGGAATACGAGGTTTGCGGCGTAGACCAGTACAGCCATGGCGATATATTTCAGGCCGAAGAAAAAGTCTCCGCCCAAGTAACTGCCGAGCACTACGCCGGCAAATGCCAATGCGCCCGTCATCCCCGGCCCGGAGACGGCGACGACGGCCACACCGAATGGCGTGTAGCTTCCGAACACTTCCGCCTGTGAGAGGCCGAGGGCGAGGAGGAAGTGGGCGAGGCATCGGACGACGCGAATCATCTCCGGGCGGCCGAGGACAGTCTCCCCTCTTAAACTAAGACGGCGCAGGCTTTGTCTGATGGTTTCCATAAGTAATCCCCCTTGCGGATAGGGCTTGTCTCATATACGCGGCGTTTTTCCTTTAGTGTACTTCGGTTTACATAAAAACGTAGTCGCATTGCGCTGTCGGTTTGGGGGAGTTTTGATTGGGGAATGGGCAGAAATAAAAAAAACCCTCGGAATGTTCATTCCGAGGGGGGACGAACGGCAAGATGCCGCCTTTATACCGCGTATTCTTCGCTGTAGACTTCGTACTCGTCGTGGGTTTCGCAATCGCAATGTTCTTTGCAATCACAATGTTCTCTGTGCCTCGGCGGCTCGTGGTGGTGACAGCGGTCGCCCAATTTGAGAATCAGGAGTGAGGCCGTGACCGCATGGCAGCCGCAGTCGGGGCCGTGGCCGCCGCAGCCTGTGGCGCAGAGTGTGAGTTCGTCGCCGGCACACGCCCGGACGATAACCATCCCGTTGCCTGCATAGGTGCCGCCGGGAATGGGCTTGCAGTTGAGGCGGAGCTCTACGCAGTCGGCTTCACGATGCTCCGCGGTGAACCATACGGCGTAGTCGGCGGTCTCTTCCAACACGACTTTTCTGCCGCGGGGTGTGATGTGTCCCGCCACGGGGCCGTGGCAGTTCAAATCCACCGCCGCGCCCTCTGTGAGAGAATGGGTGGTGAAAAGGTAGGCGTAGGTGTCGATTGCGCCATCTCTGCCATCGCAGCCGTCTCTGCCGTGCTCTCCGCGCTCGCCTCTCGGCCCCATCGGGCCGCGGGGGCCGGGGCGGCCGTCTTTGCCGTCACAGCCGCGCTCACCTTTTTCGCCGTGACAACCGTCCTTGCCCGGTCGGCCGGGTTCTCCTTGGAGGCCGCGCGGGCCGCGCTGACCGGGACAGCCGTCTTTGCCGGGTTCCCCTTTCGGGCCGGGACAGCCGTGCTTGCCGGGGTGACCGGGTTCGCCCTTGGGGCCTTGCGGGCCTCTGGGGCCGGGCGGGCCGGATCTGCCGTCGCAGCCGGGTTCCCCTTTGGGGCCGCGCGGGCCGGGATGGCCCTCTTTGCCGTCACAGCCGCGCTCGCCCCTCGGCCCTTGCGGACCGCGGGGGCCGGGCGGGCCGGGTTTGCCGCAGACCGTAACGCAACGCTCTTCCCTGCGAGGGGGCGTGTGACAGTCTTGCTCTCTGTGTTGTTCGTCTGCTTTGTATCGATTCATATTGATGTTTACCCCATCTTTTTAAACTGAGTGCGGGCGTATGTGCCCGTGGGGTATTGTATTCGGGGTAGGGGTTGTTTGGTGAGGGGAGCCTGCGCATGGGTTTTTGCGGTCGTTGCAGGGACGGATTTCATATCAGCCCTGTGTCGCTGCGCTTTCTTTGCTATTGTCGGAACCGTGTTTGTTCAGCCTGCTCCTTTTTAACTTGCGTTGTTTGCGCCTCGACCGCCGGTGAGGGGTGTTTGTGATAAAAGGACTATTTCTTATAGGTGAGCAAGAACATAAAGGGTCGTTGCTTTCACAGAACAACAAATCGTCAATGGCCGCCCCTACGTGGACCTCGCGCTACAACGCCCCGGCCGCCCGTATCAGCAGTTGATCCAAAAATGGCACCGCGGCGTGATTATCCCGCCAGTAGCCGGGTGAGTTGATTGCCCCGGCACGATTCAGAAGCCCGATGGCGGTCTCCACATTGTCTACGGAACCTCTGCTGAAGTTGAGTTCGGACAGGACGACCAAAAGCCGGTCGAGATGCGGCAAGTCCCGATAATGCTCCAACCAATGGTCGGGCGTGTTAATTATACCCGCCTGTACAAGTGCATCCACCGCCAACGGGACGGCTTCGGTCAAAAATTGGGCGGATGCCCAGCCGGTAAGGCGACCGTCTGTCACGTGGAGCCAGTCCCCGGAACGGCGGGTGGCTGTGACCAGAGTGCTGCGGGCAAATGTCCCCACGACGGGTGCCGTCGAGCCGGGTGATACGCGGACATTGAGGGGCGATGACTGCGTGGTGACACGGAACAGCGTCGCCGTGATTTCCTCGCTCGCTTCGCCTCCGCTCTGACCGCCCCCGCCGACTGCGGCAGCTACGTCTCGGCGGAATTGCGCCATACTCAAACCGTGGCGGTTCCACAGATGCTCCACGTCTGCGTGGTTCGACGCGATGCCCCGTCTGTGACCCTCGGAATGGCTGATAATTACGCCGTCCCCCAACGGGTTGAGCCGAAATTCGCCACAGAGCTGCGCAAAGAGCAGCACCGCCGTCTGATACGTGTCGTGTACGAAAGCGCGGGTGGCGGCGGGGTCATTGTCCACGAAATTCGCGCCGCTCCCGGTGTAACGAATGCTGGCCGGCTCGGTCATCTCGATGCCGATGTGGGTGTTGTTCCCCGCTCCGCCGCAATGCCAAGCGCGATTCGTCCAAGGCAGAATCTGAATCGCTCTGCCGCCCGCCTCGACAAAGCCGTGGACGCTGACACTCGCTGCGGGGTTGTTCCAACGGTCAATAAACACCTGCGCCCTCGGCTGCGGTACGCCCACACTATGGAGCATGAGACCCCGCACCGTAATCGTCTGCGGGTTTGTAAAGGTGCGGTGGTTTCGGATGAATGATTGGGTTAATATCATAATTTATCCTCCTGATTGTAGGGGGTGTTTTGAAACTCGGCGTGGCCGGATTTTTGAGTGATTTTTTCATCCTGCAAGTCAAATTTTTGCAGGAATAATTGGTTTATTTCAAGAAAATTTGCCGCCGCAGGGCGGAAAAATCGCCGAAAAGGCGGTTGCGTCGGGTTTCAAAACACCCCCTGGGGCGCCGACGCCCTCGGCGCGCCCTACGGACACGGGCGGCCACGCGGGGCCGCCCCTACAGCATATGTTGCAGACAGCCTAGTACATCCCTTCCAACAGCGTAAACTTCTCCGGAATTTCAAAGTCCTCGAAGGTAAACTCCAACTCCTCGGACAGAAAATCCGCATCGGCGTCAAACTTGGCCAAGACACCGCTGTCGAGATTACAGCCCTTGAGCACTACCGTCTGCCGCCCTGCGGCGGAGGTAGGATCCTCGTTGGCGATTTGGATGTCGAAATACACATCCTCACCCTTAGACTTGAAACGATACATCAGCTCACGGAAGATGCTCGTGTTGTAGTGGAACGTCGCACTCCCTCTCCCCCTCCAGCCGGTAGCCTTGTTGCCCCGCCCGGTTTGGCCGAGAATAGGTACCTCCTGCTTCACCCGCTCAATGGTGGCCTCTAAGTCGATGGCCTGCATGAAGTGATAACGGCGTCCCTCGATGGTCACATAGCACTCGGCTAAGGGCGCGCTGACTGCGTCTCTGGCGTTCATAAAGCTGTTCATTCCTCTCTCCTCTCTACCAGACCACAACGGTCATATACAACTGGCTCATCGCCGTCACAGGAGTAATCCGCCCCGTGACTACAACGCTCTGCTTCGTCTCACCCGGCTCTACAATGATATCCTCCGGCTCAAAGTCCTCGATGGCGCGGATGGTCTCCAGCCGCCGATGATGGCTCACGATATCGCTCCAAAGACTGATGCGCCCCGCCTCATCGTTGGGGATGATACCCAAGTAGCGGTCTGCGAACAGACCCGCAGTATCCGCCGCCACTTGGTCGAGCACACGGACGGTCTGGTTGAGCGAGAAGTCCGCTGAGCGGTCTGCCGTAAAGGTGGTGAGCGTGTTCACGTCCTCCACCACACGGACATCGCCCCGTCCCGCGCCGTGGAAGAAGAAACTGCCGTTTTTGCGCCCCTGCTCTAACTCCTGCCGCGTGTGGGTCGTGTCCACGGTGTATGCCCCGGTGTAACGGCGGTTGGTGAGGGAGCGGTTCACGGGGCATCCTGCGGACATGCCTGTGACCCAGTAGACGAGAGAGGACGGGGCGGTGAGGACACCTCCCTCTACGACTGCGTTCTCCACGGAGATAACACCCTCGTAGTCGGCCTCGGTACAGCGGTAGAGGACACATTGGAATTTTACACCCAGTTCCTCCCGCATCCGCTTGGTGTGTCGGGCGAACATGCCTTTTACGGTGTCATCCGCGGCGATACAGCCCATGGTGTTGAAACTGACCTGCTCGGACAGTTCTAAAAATCTGCCGTATTCCTCGTTTGTCGGCACACCGTCTGT
This sequence comes from Oscillospiraceae bacterium, assembly GCA_009780235.1. GTDB lineage: Bacteria > Bacillota > Clostridia > Oscillospirales > Oscillospiraceae > WRAB01. Next base: position 17,259 of record WRAK01000001.1, on the reverse strand, counting down.
GCCGCCTGTAAGGGGCATCCCCGCCGTGGGGGCAAGGGTCTGCGTGCGGTCGAAGCTGACGAAAGCGTTGTCACGGAGTTCCTCCATTGAGGCCGCCGTCTGATAATCTGCACCGATGCCGTCTACCAATGTCTCCACCCCGAACCCGTCCCCTGCGGGGGTAACCACCAGCGCAATCTGATTGCCGAGCACCCCCGGGTGCAGAGCCGTCGCCAGCACGCAATGCGCCCGCGCGCCCGCCGCACCCAGCCGAAAAAGATGCGCGACCCGTGCGCCTGTGAAGAGTTCCCGCAGCGGACGCAGTTCCGGGTGGCTGTACTCCCTGCCGAAAAGAGTACGGCTGTTTCGTACCAAGTCCTCCCCCGTCACCGTGATAATTTCCCCGCACGGCCCCCAGGGGAGCGGCATCGCCATCGCCGCATGGCCTCGGTCTGAGAGTGCCACGGAGGCCGAAGCCGCCGAGATGAAGTTGATATATGTGCCGGGCAGGATTTTGTTTTGCGCTATGAATGTTCCGCCGCCAATTGCCATGATTGTTATTCCTTCCTTTCGTTGGTTGTAGGGCGCGATGTCCGCATCGCGCCGTGTGGTAGATACTGCGGCGCGATGCGAACATCGCGCCCTACAAGGGGCGTACAATTGAAATCATCGTCTCGTCCGCACACGCACATCGCCCATACGGGGTCTTGTATCCACGGGCCGCATCCGCATTGTATATACGGCACGGATGTGCATGAGGCCGTCGTTTATGTCGCAGCGGCGGGCCGTGCCGCGTATCATACTGCCGTCGGGTAAACGCAGCTCGGCCAACAGTCCCGCTACGCGCGGGCCGACGGCCCATAACTCGCTGTAATCGCCCTGCCGTTCAGGGAAATAAGTCACTTTCACGGACTGCCGTTGTTCTATGCGGCCACCGGGGAGGGGCTTTTGTTTGCACTCGCCCAACCCCACAAAAAAAGCCGGCGTTTGCAAGCCCTGCCGCACCCGCTCGTCTCCGTAGACCGTACAGTCGGGGAAGCCCGCCGCCAAAGCGCGGGATACGCCGTCTAGGATAGCGTCCGTCATCGAAACACCTCCCCGATTAACTCCCGCACATGTGTCTCTGCCATGCCGGGCAGAGACGTCTCCGCTTCCTCCATCGCATCCCGCATGAACCGCCGCCCCGGTACGATGTTTTTGCTAATCCAATGCCGCGTATCGAACTCCACAAAGGAGGCGTAGTGCACCCGATTCCGCGCTTCTGCCGAGAGCGGCCCCGTCTCTGCCGCGCTCCAACTTCCGCGGAGCAATCCCGTGTCTATCGGGGTACGCAGCTCGGCCTCCTCGGCCAGATGCTCGGCCGCACGTAGTGCCAAGCCGCCCAATGCCCGCCTCGATGCGTGCCGCATCCGCAATGCACCCCGTTTGAGTTCGGTGACATCGATCCGTATCATATCGGCATCCCCTGTTTTTGCCACGTTCTGCCATTGAAGGTGTCGCCGATGCCGTAGCCCTCCGGCAACACCGCCACGCCGTCCGCCTCCGGCCAGACACCGTCCTCCAGAAACCGCCGCGCCGTCTCCATATCACAAAACACGGCGACATCCATGCAAACCCCGTTTGCAAGCACGCCGACATAGATTGCCTTCTCTCGGGACTCGGCTTCGCAGGCCGCAACATCTTCCAATGTCAGCCCACCAAATTCCGCAGAGGGAACATTTTTCGACAACATGGGGGTTCCTACTGCCGCCGCTGAAACTTCTTCCAACCCCTCATCCGCACAACAACACGGCTCATACGGCAGATAGGCGTAAATATACACCAGCCCCGCACCGCCGCTGCCCGCACGGAAATTCCCGCCCGCCGTCGCGCCACCGCCACCGCCGCCGAACCCGCCGTTTCCGGCATTACCGTTCCTGCTGCCGCCGCCTCCGCCGCCCAGAAAGCCGTTTGTTCCGGTCCCGGATCCGCCGCTTCCTCTGCCGCCCGCGCCTCCGCCGGCGGCACGGGGCCCACCGCCGCCGCAGCCGTACATCACGCCGTCGTAGGGATTGATTGGATATGTCCCCAGCGACCCGGCACCACCGCCGCCGCGTCCGTGTTCTCCGCCGCCCGTGCCGCCCGCACCGCCGCCGAATCCGCCGTGTCCGCCCACTCCATCCCCGCCGTTGCCTCCGCCGCCGGAGCCGCCGTCACCGCCGTCGAGCATGCTCGCGGCAGGGCTGGCGAGACCCCCGCGGGCAGAATACCCGAATGCAGTAGTCGTACCGCCGCTACTCCCCAACGGCGCAGAGGCGTTTGCGCCACCCGCACCGCCTGCGCCGATGGTGATGTTATAGCTTGTCCGGTTCAAGCGGACATTCCGAATCAGTTGGCACCGCCCGCCTCCGCCACCTCCGCCGCTATGCGTACCGCCGCCTCCGCCGCCGGTCATATACACATCCGCCATTTGGCCGAAAATACCGTAATGCTCGGGCCGAAATGTGCCTGAGGAAAAAAATAGTTCAACCAAAACCTTGGGTTTGTACCCGGCGAGTTCATGCAAAAGCCCGTCCACCTGCTTGGTGTTTTCATTGAACACATCCACATCGTAAAAATCCGTCCGTCCGGGCAGACCTAATTTGTAATGTTCCGTTCGATTCATAGTATTTCCTCGCTTCTCAACTGTTCATGGGTATAGGCTCCCATCTCCGCATGGGTCATCGTACTGAGTTCACCATGTGTGTTGTAGGCTGTTCTCAGATGTATTTCCACATTCGCGGGCACAATATAGCGCAGTAAATCCCACACCACATCCCACCGCTCCCGCCAAAGCGGCCGCAGGCGAACGGTAAGTGTAAACGCGGAAATCTCTGCCGCAAACCCCCGCTCCGACCCGACCAGGGCCGTCAAAAACGCAAGAAGCGTCCTCCAGCCATAGGGTATATTCTGACTGAGCCGTGCGTAAATCACTTGCCGCCGCTCGTCCAAGACGGCATCCGTTTCGGGGACGATGCCTAAGATGTTCTCCCAATGCGCAAGCCCCCGCTCGCCCGCCGTTTTGAGATAGAAATCGTCCTCCGTCTCCCCCGCGCTCTGCCAAAGCTCGTCGACGGCTATCTGATACTGCCCCATGAGACAGCGGAAATCCCGCACCCCCTGCAAGACAGAGGGAAGGTAATCGAGCATCAAATGTCTCATAGCACCACACTCGCAAGTCGGGGGATTTGCAGTTCCTCCAAGGCCAGGTTCCCTCGGATTCCGTTGAGCGTCAAATCCGCCACGTCGAGTACACCCCGAAGTTCCAGCAATCGGGTGTCTACCCGACCCACCCGCACGACAATCTGCTCCCCGCTGTCCCAGGCCGCAGATAACTCCGTGAAATACGCCGCAATCGCCGCTTCAGCCTCCGACTGCACCGCGCTTTCATCCGCACCGCTCTCCAAAATCAGCATAGCCGACACCGTAATCGGCAGGCCCTCCACACCCCGCACGGTTACATGGTGACCGATAGGTGCCCAGCCACGCCCCTCGCCGCTTGACGGTTCGGGGTCTAAATCCTCCTGTACGGCGGCGACCAGCGTCGCCGACGGCGGCCCGTAATCCGCTGCGATAATCGCAACGCCCACCGTCCCCGGCCCGTCCGGCGCGGGGAATACTCGCACCCCGCCCACGCCGGGCATAGCCCGCACCCGTTCCCGATAGGCGGTAATATTCCCGCCGAAACTCTGCGCCCTGTGGCTCTCCATGTATCGTTGTCTGAGCATCTCGGTCGCCTCCTCATCCCGCCCCGGCACAGCCAGCGCACGAATCTCGGCGGCCTGCAAGCCCTCAACTAAATCCAAAGGCACCAGCCGCCCACCGGAGAGATTCCCGACACGCCCCAAGCTCTCCGCCGTAAGCAAAGGCCGCCCCTCGACGGAATATCCGCTTATCGCATAGACCACAGCCCCCGCACGGAACCGTGTCCCATGCGCAATCTGCAAGTCCTCCGGCTCAAACACGGCCTCCACCACGGCGGCGGTGGCCTCTAGCGGCCGAATGCCCCGCTCTGCCGCCCGTCGAACCAAAAACTCCCTGCTCGCCGTATCGGCATAGCTCATCTCCAAGGCAAAATGCAGAGCGGCATAGATCCGTTCCAACTCCGCCGCCGCAGGCCCCAAAGCCGAGTAAATAAGCGAACCCTCACGGGTGTCCAACTCCGGGAACTGCTCCCGCGCACCCGTGAGCAAACGTTCTAATATGTCCTCAAAGGTTTTGTCTTCCAACAAATCAATCGCCTCCTGTCTGTATCCCTACGTCTTTGCGGGGGTGCCTCTGGCCGTCCGCTGCTTGGACGTTTAGTGCGATATCGAGGGAACGGACGTCCAAAGGCCGCCCCTACAACGCAAATTCCATCTCCGCATCCCCAAATACCGTATGGACAACAAACCGCACCTCTACTTGCGTCCTCCGACGCGCGAAAGTGAAGTCCGATGTCCCTGTAATCCTGTCGTCCATCATCAAAGCCTCGGTCACCCGCCGTTTGATTTCGGGGAACAAAAACCCGTCATCCCGTCCGGGCAAGTCCGCAAACTCCGTGCCGAAATTGAAGCTGTAGATAACATGCCGATACCGCTCCGTATGCAGTATGATCCACGCCGCCTGCCGCGCCGCTGCATGTCCGTCCGTCATCCCCTGCACAGTCTGCGTATCCTTGTCCAAATAAAAAGTCGTCTCCGGCAACCGCTGCCGCGTGAGTTCGCCCAATTCACTATGGTATGGAATCATTCTCTCAGCCACCCCAAAACAAGATATTTTTGCCCCCCGGCGAAGCGGAGCAAGGCCAACCTGTCCCCTCTCGCCGGTATACGCTGCCCCGCCAAAAAGAGAACCTGCCGTCCGCTCAGGGTCAACCGCTGATTCAGCCGAATCTCTAAGGGATTATCCGTCATCACAGTCCCAACACAAGGCACAGCCGGGACTTCGGCCTCCACGGCCTCAATCGCCGCACGCTTAATCGTCTGCACCAACTCAATCACGAAACTCACTTCCCCACGGGGCAAGCCCCGCGGGGGCCCCTTTATTTTATCTATTACGGCGAGCAAAGCCCGCCTATATCAAGGTTTTTGCTTCGCAAAAACGCTTGCACGCCGGACTCCCGGCGGCAGGGCTTCGCCCTGCAAATACGCCATCAATCACGAAACTCACCCCCGGCCAAAACCAGTTCCATCGTATGTCCGCCCTCGGAAAAGCGATGCACAACCCGCTCCGCCATCAGATAGTCTCGGAAGATGATATCACCCAAATTCATCTCCACAGGCAGCATAGACCCGCCCCGCACGCAGGGATTCCCGACAGCGTCTTGAATCCGAAACCGCCGCGTCTTGCTCCCGTAGAGCCGCATCAAAGCCTCGGCAGTCTCCGTCCCGAACGCGCCCTCTTCCAAGCGGCCGAAATAGCGCAGCATCCCCCAACGCCGCACCAAATCGTCCCGCTGCGCACCGTAGAACACCGTCTCCCCCGCCGCACCGTCCGTCCGATGGAGCCGCACCGCAGAATAGGCACCTCTGTCAATCGTAGAGGTATAATCGAAATTCGCAATGCTCCCCTCGCAAATCAGCATGTCCTCCGCCATGTTCTGTACATGGGTCAAGTTCAGCTCCCCCGCCTTGTCGTAGAGCACAAACAAATGCCCCGTCTGCTCCGCCGTGATGTCCAGCGCAGTCTGTATCATGTCAAGCAGCGACCGCCCATTCTCCACACGTTCGGGGAGCAGAAAGCCCGTCTCCGCAATCTCTCCGCAGAGCATCCCCCAATCCCCTGCGATTTGCCGCACGAGTTCGGTCGCCGTCAGCCCCTCATAGGCGAGCGTATCCCGATTTTTCAAATAACGGATTTGGTCATAGGCTGTAACGGTAATCACCCCGCCCCACGTCCGCCGCTTGCTGAACACAAAGCCGGAAAAGAGCACAAGCGTACCCAAGCGGAGCACCACGTGGTCACCCTCATGAAAACTGAGCACCCCGTCCGCAACCACCTGAAACGTCAACTTCCCCGGTGTGCCCGCTCGGCTAAACTCCAAAACAATTTCTTCCGCCGACACGGGCGTGAAGAGGAAATTATCGGTCTGCACCGTAATCATAGCCCTATCCATCACGCCACCGGCAAGCGCAGAACCTGCCCCGGAAAAATCAAATTCGGATTACGAATTTGATCCCGATTCAGCTCAAAAATTTCCCGATACCGCCGCCCGTCCCCGAGATGCCGCCGCGCGATGCCCCAGAGCGTGTCGCCCCGCACCACGGTATGCGTCGGCACCACAGGCCGATTATCCGTCTCCCGCGCCGGCCCCTCAATGATAACCCGATGCCGCTCAGATACTACCCGCGCAGCCCTATGCTCCCGATACTCCCGCAAGGTAAGCTGCACGGTCAAATCGCCGCCGTTCTCGGCGCACTCCACAAGTTCCAAACTCTCCAAAGAAACCCGCAAGTTGGTGTCCGTCAGCAGCCGTCCCGCAGGCGAAATCCGCGCACAGATAAACCGAAACGGCTGTCGCCTCTCACGCAGAGCTAAGAACCGCTCCAGAAACCGCTCCGGCTCCGAAAACCGTCCGTCATACCGCGCAAATGGATACCGCCGCCGAGGCAGCATCAACGTAAAGGACAGCTCCGCCCCCTCTCCCGCCCGCAGACGGGTCAGCTCTCCGCCGTCCAGCAATGCCGTCCGCCGATTCTGTCCTCGATAGCGCACCGATATCCGCCCCGGCGTCACAGGCATCAGTTGCCTGTCTATAAAGATACGATAACTCATATACCAGACCTCCGCCAAAAGTGTTGCAAGATTTGCGAGGATCGCTTTCGCAGTTCGAGGATGACAACGCAGGCGGGCTTTCGCCCGGCAAGGAGAAAGACGGAAAAATGCGGAAACCCGACCGCGAAAATGCACCGTTTTTGGTGAAAATCCGGTATCAAGCGTATACCCCCTCCACCGAACTCGCCACAGCATCCGCCAAGCGAACTTCCATCTCCCTGAGCACCGCCTCCGCATCCACAGCCGATGCAATGTGGTTCTCATTCTGCACCGTCACCGCCACCGTGACAGGCAAAGCCCCCGCACCGAAGCCCGCCCCCCAATACGCCGACGGTTCCGGCAAACAAAGCGCGTCCCGCCCCGACACCTCAAGCGGCCCGGATACAGCCATCAGCCCCACCGTCTCTACACCGCCCCGCGCCGCCACAGGCTGTACAGAGGCAGAAGCGGTATTCACCGCCGCAACCGCGACAAGCGCAGCCCTCGCACTCGCCGCCACACTATTCAAAGACGCCCGCGCCGAGCCCGCCATAGCCGCAAACATCCGCGCAATCTCCGCAAGCGGCCCGTCAAAATACCGAGGCAAACGAACCGCCAAGCCCGCCGCATCCCGCTCTATGCGCCGAAACGTCCCGCCAATTTCAACCTCCATACGCCGAAACATCTCAGCCACATCAGGCCCAATCGCCCCCATCTCATCGCCAAACCGCATCATCCGCCCCCCAAACCGCTCGAGGGAAAGGCTCATGTCTCGCAGTACGGGGGACACACCGTCATGTAATTCGATGGAACACTGAATACTAGCCATGGAAAACCTCCGGCTCTTTAATGCAGAATTAATAATTAATTGCCCTTCCTCAACTGCACCGCCGCCGCAAGGAAAGCTTTTTCTTGTCGGCTCAGGCGCACAAAATCAGAGGGCAAAATGTGAAATTCGTGAAGACAATAGAGTGCCAGGCAGGACGTGCCGTCGCCTTCACGGATTAGTTTTTTACCTCGTCCACCAACTTTTCAAAGGGGACATCAAAGCCGCAAAGCCGCTGTACCTGCCGCAGATATTCCGTGTACTCCCCCGGTGTCAGCATCGCCCGTAACAGATGGTCTGCGCCCATCACGGCGTAGCTGTCTTGGAGTTCCTTGTCATCCAAATCGGGAAACACCGTGCACCGCGCCGCAAGCCGCCCCAAATACAGCGAAACATCCGTCTCGGAAACCGACTGCCCTCGGCCTCCGTCCGCACGGCGGGCCGCCCCCCGCCGAATCTCTTCGTCCTCCGTGGAAGATACACAACGAAGCTCCCACAAAACAGGTGTCCCGTCCTCCCCCACAAACCGTCCCGACGCAGGGAAAAACACGTTTTCCACCTGCCCCGCATTGCAATGCAAAAATGCCGATAGGTCACGCATAAAAATTCCTCCATTCGTTGTAGGGGCGACCGACCCGGTCGCCCGCCGCTTCAAATTTGCACCGTGACACGGGCGACCGGGTCGGTCGCCCCTACAAAGGGTACACATGCACCCCTACGCCCACCGCACAAACCGCTCCATACGAACCTCCTGATGCCCCGCAAACACCGCAGGCATTCCCGTCCGCGCATAGGCTGTCTCATGCCCCCCGCGCCACACCACAATCTTGCTCCCGGCGGGCACAACAATCTCCGGCGCAAGAAATAACTTCACCGTCTGCCCGGCGGACACGGCGGCGTCCCCCACGTCCCGAACGCCGCTCACCGTCTCGAATGACAGCCGAAAACTCACCCGACAAGGCAAGTCCGTATGCACCCGCCGCTCCGTAAACACAGCACGCCCCGTGGCGGGGTCAAGCAGACTTTCCCGCACGAAAATATCACAACGGTCTGTCCAAAGCCGCCGCAACCGAGCCCCTACCATCGCAGCCGCCTCCATTGATGCAACACGGCCTCCGGCGGCGCAGCAAGCCTGTCGATCAGCGCATCCACAGGCGACACCTGCCCGAACTCCACCGCATAGGTGATGCTCGTGTCCCCCTGTGACATCTGCCGCACAACCTGCTCTTGGTCGAATCCCGTAAGCCGCCCGGCCTGCTGCAAGAACCGCAAATATTCCCCGGCGGCCACATCGACCACCACAGGCTCCAAGCCCTCCGGCAAGGTCGTCCGCCCGGTCTCGGCCAATATCCACCGTCTCGCCCCGGCCAAAAGGGTCTCCAAATGCGCCTCATCCCGTACCGGAGGAACCAAGCCCAGCTCCCCCAGCCTCACCCTCAAAGCCGCCGTCATCACAAAGACTGTAGGCCGGTAATGCTCCCGTGCAAGAAGCCCGCTCCATGCGCCAGCCCAATCTGCCCGAAGAGCTGCACCTTCTCCGAAGCCCCCGTCTTGGCCAGCTCCTCCGTGAACAGCACACCTTTCCCCGGCACCACCTGAAACACAGGCGCAATATGCGCTACGTCAGCAATGAGTATCGTGTCCGCAGGCACAAAGCGGTTCCACACAATGCCCATGTTGAAGAAATCCGTCTCCACCTGCGTGATGTTCACACCGCCCACAGTCCGACACTCCGGCATCCGAAGCCCCATCTGGCTCGCATAGACTTCCGTCAGCATCTGCTTCTGATACGCCGAGAGGAACATGACCATGTTGTTAAAATATGCCCCTGCGTCGGCCATCTCCCGATAGAGCTGCCGCAACAAATCCGCCGAGAGCGGCGCACCGCCCGCGCTCAGATTCACATTGTCCCGTGTCAGTTCAAGAAGCCCCCGTGTCCGATTCGCTTCGCTCGCGTTGCTCGCTTTTTGATAAGAGCCGTTGATAAAACTATGCTCCACATCCCGCGCCACTTTAATCAGTTTGTGTTGTAGCTGGAACAAGCGTTCGTCCCCATAAGCGGGCTCCTGTCCCGCCGTGTTCAGTCCGCTCATCCGATGCAAATTCGACAAGGCCACATAGCTGAGGTCAATAACCTCCTGATGAATCTGCACTACGTTCGTCTCCTGCTCCCGCAGGGCATGGGTCGCCTGCGGTGCCGTGGCCGAAGCCTGTTCCGAAATCTCCGGCTGATCGGCCGTCGGATAGTCGTAGAGTACCGCCGTCGGAAACTCAAAATTGTCCGTCTGCCGTCCACCGGTCAGGCCGCCCGTCATACTGAGCAGCGGCGTCTGTGTCGCGTCTGCAGAGAACAGTTCCCCCGCATAGTTGGGTAATGCCCAACCGGTACCCAGTCCTGTCACTTGATTTGCCATGTTTTGTTGCTCCTTTTTAGTTTTTAAAATGTAGGGGCGGCATCCTGCCGCCCACGTGTTTTGTATGATGCTCTTCGTTGGGGTACCTCCACGTGGCCGCCCGCGTCCCTAATCCTGCGTTGTACAAACCGAAACGTGCGGGCGCGCATTGCGCGCCCCTACATTTACGTTTTTCTGTCATTCTAAGCCGTAGGCGAAGAATCTTATATCGCACAAGATTCTTCGCTACGCTCAGAATGACCAATCATGCACACAAGCCGCGAAGGCTCCTTTCTCAAAGGAGCTGTCAGCGCAAGCTGACTGAGGATTGCCCTTGCCCTTTTCCCCTCCTTGAAGGGGTGGCAGGCGTAGCCTGACGGGGTGGTTCCCGCGAGGCGTTCGATGCAGGGGGCGGCGTCCCCGACGCCCCGCACGCCACACACGCAGTACTGCAGGGCGTCGAGGACGCCGCCCCCTACAACAACGCACTCCTATCACTCCGGGCACAGGAGGCACGGCTTCCCTCTACAACAACACAATCCCCGCGCGCGCAGCCTCCTGCTTCACCCGCAATGCACTAAGCATATCCCCGCTCTCCCTCGCCCGCCTGAGTCTCGCCTCAAACGGCATCTGATCCTCCTCCGGAGCCGCATCGCCCGACTGCCCCGGTTGCGTACCCACAAACTTCGGCGGCAATTTCAACTCGTCAATCAGTCCCCAAATATCCTCCAACTCCTGCCGAATCCCAGACAAATCTTCCATCATAATCCCTCCCAATCTTTGCTATGTTACCAATCTATCAGTTCTCGCCGAACGCGAGCGAACAACTATTCACCCTCGTCCTCCAGCCGCTGCAACTCCTTCCCCACATCACTCGTCCACGGATGCTGATACAAAATCGTCTCCCGCGACAAAATCCCCGCACTCCGAATGCAGTTCTCGATGCTCTCCGTCTCGTTAATCAGCACATCCCGATTGAATATCAGCTCCACCTCACCGGGCAAAAGCCCCGACTTCCCGCTCCACTCCAAATGCGCGCACACAAAGCCCATCAGCTCCCGAAACGCCGCCGCGAACTCCAGCTCCATCACGCCCGCGTCCAAGTCCATATCGGCATACATCGACTGAATCGCCATCTGATTCGGACTCCCCGCAAAGGTCAAATCCCGCACGTCAAACCCCTTGGCGTTCTCCACCAAAGCCCGCTTGAGAATCCGCAGCACCGCCTCAAAATTTTCGGCATCTACCTCCATGTGCAAAGTCTCAACACCCCCGCCGTCCACACCGTCCCCCCGGACTTTCACCGCCCCGAAGGTCGCCAAATTCCGACGAAACTCCCCCAAATCTTCCCCGTCAAAATTGCGAATCACCAACACCGTGTGGTGCGTATCCTCTCCCATGCGGTCTTGAAAATCGGAAATCATCAAGTTAATCCCATCCTGCAACCGCTTCACCCGCCGAATCAAGGGAATCTCCCGAAACCCCGCCCGAAACGGAATCAGCGGCACCCCCGGCCAAACCCCCGCCAACTCCCTGCCGTCCTGCACAGCGGAAAAATACGGCCGAATCCCCTGTTCCTGCTTGAATTCGCCCGCGCAATCCGCAAAACGGCAAATCCCCTCCGGCGAAAAATGTTCCACTACCGTGTCCGCAGCCGCTCCGCCGCCCCGCTCCCGCGGATACACCCGCATCGCACCCTCCAGCTCCCCATGTGCATCGTCAGTCCAAAACGGCTTCAGTTCCCAAGGTGCAATCCGCCGAAACATCAACTCTCCCCGTCTGTCATAGCAGGGATGCAGCCACCCGATACCGCAGTTGAGCGTATCTTCCGCCACCAAACGCAGCTTCCGCTGAAAATCCGGCCCGAAGACGGCGGTCAACACCTCCCGAAATTCCTCCCGCTCTGTTGCAACAGTCAAAGGCCGCCCCAAGAGGTAGCTCACCTTCTGATCCACCACCCGCGCATATTGGTTGTCCACGACCTTGCTGTTTGTCAGATACTCACACGGCTCTTTTGAACCCGCAACGGTCTTTTTCCGCTTCAAAATATCATGTTTCCCTTTGTAGTACGCCTCCCCCTCCAGCATCTCCCGCCGTTTCTCCGACGGCAAGAACCCCTGCAACTCCTCCCGCAAAATATCCATCCAATTCGTTCCGTTAAACAATGCGTCCCCTCCTCATAAAAAAAACACCCCGGCGAATCCCGCCGTAGTGCCTCCTATCTCACGCTGCCATCTTACCATATCCCAAGGGAACAGAACGAACGGCTTTGTTTTTGTGCACCCACATACTTCAATACCACGCCGACACACAGACGACCGAAGATGGTCGTCCCTACAAAAACCCTTCTGTCGAACCCTGTCAAATCTTGACGAATGCCCCCGCAACCTGATATACTCCCATCAACAAGAAAAACAAGCAATCAGGGGGTATTCCACATGAAAAAGACATTACGTTTCGGCACATTCTTCCTCGCAATCCTGCTTCTCTTGCAAAGCATCAGCCCTCCCCCCGCACAAGCGGTTGACCTCGCCCCCCTGCAAACGCTCCTCACCCAAGCCGAAGCCCGTACCGGCAGCGACTACACCAACACAAGTTGGCGCACCGTTTTAGATGCAAAGACAAACGCCCAAAACATCTTGGATCTCTCATCCAACGACCCGACCGAGATAGACACCGCCTATACCGCCCTGCAAGACGCACTTGCGTCCCTCACCACCCTCGCCTCCTTCGGCAATCCTTTCTCTGATATCCATCCCGGCACTTGGTTCTACGATGCCGTCCTATACGCCAACGCAAACGGTCTCATGCAGGGCAGCGGCGGTCAATTTTCCCCCGGCGGCACCCTCTCCCGCGCCATGATGGTAACCGTCCTCTACCGCATCGAAGGCAGCCCGCCGGTCGATAGCGAACAATCATTCGACGACGTCCCGGCATACGCTTGGTACAGCGATGCCATCCTCTGGGCGAGCGAAAACGGCATCGTTCTCGGTGACGGCAACGGCCGCTTCGCCCCGCACCGCAACATCAGCCGCCAAGAGATGACCGTCATGCTCCGCAACTACGCCCGTTTCAAAGGCTATGACCTCTACGTCCCGGATTTGGTACCCCTCACCGCTTTCTTCGACCACGCACAAATCGCCCCGTGGGCAAGAGAGGCCGTCCGTTGGTCATTTTACAACCAAATCATCCGAGGCCACGCCGGACACTTCACCCCCCTCGGCACAGCGACCAGAGCCGAATGTGCCGTGGTTCTGCGCAACTTCATAGACCGCTTTGAGTTCGACCGTCACGGCCCTCCGCCGCCAATCGTCACCCACCATATCGACTGGCGGTTCTCCATCTATGCCGCGCCCGCTTTTGAGGCCGCACGCATCGCAACCCTTGACCCGCAGCGTGTCGTCATCCTCCAAGACACCGGCAGCGGCTGGGCACAAATCGCCACTCCCCACGGCCCCCTCTGGGCCTACCTCCGTGCCAACATCCGTTTCATCGATTTCCGATTCTCCGTCTATGCAGAACCTGATTTCCGCGCCCCGCGCATTGCAACCTTTGACCCGCAACGGGTCACCATCCTCCAAGACAAGGGAAACGGTTGGGTGCAAATCTCCACTTACCGCGGCGCATACTGGGTCTACCTCCACGCCAATATCCGCTTCATCGACTTCCGATTCTCCATCTATGCAGAACCCACCTTCCACTCCCTGCGCATTGCAACTTTTGATCCGCAACAAGTCATCATCCTCCAAGATGCCGGCAACGGTTGGGTACAAATCGCCACCTATCTCGGCGCGCACTGGCTCCACCTCGAACAGCCCGTTGGTCTCCTCCCCCGTCAACCCGGCGAGCGGCGCATCGCCCTCACCTTCGATGACGGCCCCAGCATCCATACCGCCCGCTTGCTGGATGCCCTCGCCGCCCGAAACGTACCCGCCACATTCTTCGTCACAGGCCAACAAGTGACAGCCCGCCCGGCGATTGCGGCCCGCATCGTGGATGAGGGCCACGAGATCGCAAACCACTCTTTCTCCCATCCCAACCTCGCCGCCCGCAACGCCGCCACGATTAGAAATGAACTGCGGCGTGCCAACGAGGCCATCTACCAAGCCACAGGCACAACGCCCACTCTCCTGCGCCCGCCCTACGGCTCCCACAATACAACTGTCCGCAACGTCGCCGCAGAGTTCGGCTTCCCCCTCATCCTCTGGACAGTAGACACCAGAGACTGGGCAAACCGCAACGTCAACGCCATCATGAGCCACTTCGTAGACAGAAACGGCATTCGCATCCGAGACGGCGACGTCATCCTCATGCACGATGTATTCCCCACCACCGTAGACGCCGCCATCCGTGCGGTTGATTTGTTGCTGGCAGACGGGTTTGTGTTCGTGACGGTGACAGACTTGTTGACAGAGCACCACGGGACACTTGTGCCGGGACGGGTATATCAGAGGTAGGGGGTACGAGGAAAACCGTCCCGGAGATATATTTTTTTTAAATATTGCACTTTCATTGACAAATCGTTGACAAACCTCGGTGGAAATAGTAAAATCATTCCAACAATATATTATAAGAAAGGGAGGGTATCAAAAAAGTCGTTCCAACACATATTTTTGAAGGAGGGTATTAAAAAATGGTTGTAGCTCAAATTATTATTGTCATTGCGCTAATTGCAATGATCACAGGGAAAGTTCCGCTCTACCTAACCGCTTTCGTGGGGGCAGTTCTTGCTGCGCTGGCGGCGGGCATCCCCGTGAACCCCGCATGGGCACCGGACTATTGGGACGGCCCTACTATCATGGGCCTGATGCAAGCAAGCGGCTTAAATCCGGTAATCTTGGATATGTTAGGTGTCCTGCTGTTCATCGGCATTATGGAGAAAGTCGGATTTCTCAACGCCATCATTCTCAAAATTATCCATGTCGGGCATAGGTTGGGCGGAGGCCCTGGCGTTGCTACGGCAGGCGGCATTGCCGCGGGCATCATCGGCGGTATGACCGGCTTCACACAACCGGCCATCACCGGTGTCGTCACCGGCCCCCCTGCGGTTGAGATGGGCGTGGACAAAAACCGCGTTGCCGGTATCTTGGCTCATGCGGGCCACCTCGGTAATTTCGGCGGATTCACCCATCCGACAATCGTAGCAGTCGTCGCCTTAACCGGTATCGCATGGGGACCGACCAATGCTGTTGGTATCATTGTAGCACTATCGATTTTCGCTGCGAGTTTGATTCGTGTCCGCCGCATGATGAAAAAAGAAGGCACACTAGGCAAAAAAGTCGATCTTAATTTGGAGACCTCAGAGGTTCCGTTCTGGAAGGCTATCATTCCGTTCCTCGTTTTGATTGTAGCGTTTATCTTGGGTCTCCCCGTTGTCTTAGCCGGTATCGGCTCCGCCTTCATCGTGATTCTGATGAGCATCAGGAACTTCATAAAGGGCGAAAAAGACATGATGGACGGCCTTGTGCGGATCACCGTTCCGCTCTTTGCTACGGTTGCATTTTTGTTCATGGCTCGCATCGTCCAGGAAGTAGGCCTCATCGACCTCCTTGTCGAAACACACGACGGCGAAGTTGTCGGCGGCATACTGGCCGGCGCAATGCAGAGTTCACCGCTGATTCTGATCCTAATCATGTTCTTGGTCGGTTCCTTCGCAGGCCTGGTAACACAATCTAACGGCGCATCGATTCCGTTTATCATGCCGGTTTTGATGGCACTCCTTGCGGCCGGCGTCAACCCCGTTGCGGCGGCTGTAGCCGCGGCCGGCGGCCCCGCCATCATGCAATACTACCTGACCGGCGGCCCGGTAGCGGCTCTCTCTACAGTTATCCCGGTTATCCCCGGCTCAGACCTGAAGCTTGCAAACAGATTCCAACGCCCGTCCATCCTGTGGGGTATGCTGGTACTGCTTGTGATTAACGTTTTCCTCGGTCTCGTACTGACGCACGGCCTATAAGTTTGCGCGCACAAGTCAAAACACCATAATTATCGGCGGTTTTCTGCCCTGCAGCATAGGTTCCGCAGGGCGGAAAACCACTTTTTATTCTTTAAATTAAGGGGCGTTACTATGCAAAAAAAGAAAATAGCCGTTTTTCATACAGGCGGCACAATCTCAATGAAACGGGATGAAACCGGCGGTCTGGATCTGCAAGAAGCCAACCCGCTTGCAGGCAATGCCTTAGACAATATCGAATTAGTCGAAGAGCGGATTCTCGGTGTCTCATCTCCACAGATGACGGAACATACAATGGCGATACTGGCCAATGCGATTAAGCAAAAACTCGCCTCTGACCGTTTCGACGGCGTCATTGTCACCCATGGCACGGATACAATGGAAGAAACGGCCTATTTCCTCGATATCACAGTCAAAACGGATGTCCCCATCGTGGTAACAGGCTCGATGCGCTCTACCAATCAGTTGGGCTCTGATGCCCTGTTCAATTATCAATGCGCAATGATGGTTGCTATGAGTGACGCGGCAAAAAAGATGGGCACAATCGTCGTATTTAACGGGGAAATTCATGCGGCTCGTGACGTAACCAAAGCCCACCCCACCGGTTTGGCGGGTTTTCAAAGCCCGGACTTCGGCCCGATTGGGTTTATCGCAGGCGAGGATGTTATATTCGGCCGCACCCTGCCCGCGCGTGCGCACTATGACGTCACAAGCATAACAAAAAATGTCATGCTGATCAGAGCCTATGCCGGGCTCACCACAACAGTCTTTGACGCTTTGAACGCTCTGGCGGAACAACAAGGGCAGTACCCGATAGACGGACTGGTAATAGAGGGTCTGGGTGCCGGCAATGTCCCTACATGGATTGTACCGTGTCTGCAAAAAATAGAGCGCAGAGGCATCCCAATCGTTCTTGCAACCAGATGCGTTGAAGGCATGGTGGAAGGTATTTACGATTACTCGGGCGGCGGAAAACGCCTAAAGTCAACAAATGTACAGAGCATCATATTTTCAAATGGGCTAACCGGCCAAAAAGCCCGCTTAAAGCTGGCAGTAGTTCTGGAAACAACAACCGCCCCCAAAGAAATAGAAGCACAATTTGCATTATAAAACCCAAAAAGGACCACCGGCATATGCCGGTGGTCCTTTTGGTAAACAAAGCCCTTGCCCTACATTTCTCCAAAGGCAAAATGCTCAGACTGTCAAAGAAGTCTGTTCATGTCCATCGTCCTTTTCGCCGTAGGCGAAAATCTTTTTTGCCGACAAGTGCATGATAGCACCTGCCTAAACCGCCCTAAGCCTTCGCCTTTGGCGAAGCCAATGGCGGCTAAGGCTTGCATTAACTCAACTAACCT